>NZ_AP022606.1:0-639420 GCF_010728725.1 Mycobacterium branderi | reverse complement strand
GTCCGCGAGCAGCATCAGGCCCGGTTCGGGGCGCTTGCGCAACATGCCGCTCATCCGGGACTGCAGGAAACCGGTCAGCGCGCCGGTGCGCGGATCGCTGTTGAGCCGCACACCGTAGTGGCGGCCATGCGTGGCCAACTCCTCGAGATGACTCTGCGACCAGCCGGCCAGGTCGTGGGCGAGGTGGAAGATGTCCTGGTCGCTGCGATGCCGCGCGGCCATCACGTTGAGCTCGTGGGCCAGTTTGCGTTCCGAGCGGTGCAGCTGCCGAAGCGCCAGCTTGATTTTCACGATTGACCTGCCAGGACTTTCGCCGCGACCGGCATCAGTTGCGCTGCCGCGGTTTTGAAGATCGGCTGCTTGGACACCGGATCCCAATCGGTGAGTGTGAGCTCGTTACCGGCCCGGTGGTGCCCGCGACGGTCGCGAGCGTCCCAATAGCCGTAGTGGAACGGCACGAACAGCACCCCGTCTCGGATACCGCCGATGCGGGCCGCACAGCGGACGCTGCCGCGCGGGGTGCGCACCTCGACGACGTCGCCGTCCTGGATGCCGAGCCGTCGGGCGTCGCGCTCCGCGACCTCCACCCACACCTCGGGTGCGGCGCGCTGAAGTTGCGGCGCCCGAGCCGTTTTGGTGCGGGTGTGGAAATGATACAGGGTGCGGCCGGTGATCAGCGTGAACGGGTGGGTCGACGTCGGCGGTTCATGCGGCGGAAGGTATTGCGCCGCTTTAATGATCGCCTTGCCGGAGGGGTTCATCGCCCGGTACTCGCTGGGCTCCAGCGGCGCGCCGGTGACCATGTCCTTGCCGTAGGACTCGCAGTAGTCCGGATGCGCCCAGAATGCGGCGTCGCCGTAGAGCCGCTCGGTGCCGTCGGGACTCTCTGCGTTGCAGGGCCATTGGACGCCGCTGCCGCCGCGCAACTTCGCGTAGCTCAGCCCAGTATAGTCGCAGGGCCGGCCGGCGCTGCACTCCTTCCACGCCTCGAACGCCGACTCGGGGTCGGTCCACGGCGGGAACGGCCGCCCGTCCTTGTCGCGGAAGTCCATCCGCCGCGCGTAGTCCAGAAAGATATCGAGGTCCGACCGCGCCGAACCCGGTGGCTCGACGGCCTTTTCGGACAAGTGCACGGTGCGGTCGGCGTTGGTGAAGGTGCCGGTCTTCTCGCCCCAGGCCGCCGCGGGCAGCACGACGTCGGCCAGCTCCGCGGTCTCGGTCATGAAGATGTCCTCGACGACCAAGAACAGCCGCCGGTCCGTCAGGATGTCGCGGATGCGGGCCAGCTCCGGCATGGACACCGCCGGGTTGGTCGCCGTCACCCACAGCATCCGCAGCGTGCCCTCCTCGGCGAAGCGGAAGATCTGCATCGCGTGGGTGGGCGGCGCGTAATGCGGAATCTGTTGCGGCTCAAGGTTCCACAGCCGTGCCAGCTCGGCGATGTGGTCACCGTTGGCCCAGTTGCGGAAACCGGCCAGGTCCCCGTCGGCGCCGCATTCCCGGGTGTTCTCCGCGGTGGGCTGGCCGTTCATCTGCAACACCCCGCAGCCCGGCTTGCCGAGCATGCCCCGGATCAGGTGAATGTTGTTGACCTGCACCGCCGCCGCGGTGGCCTGGTGCGACTGGTAGAAACCCTGCAGCACCGTCGAGAGCAGCCGCTTTGCGGTGCCGATCAGCCGGGCGGCCTCGCGGATGTCGTCGATGTCGACTCCGCAGATCTCGGCGACCCGCTCCGGCGGGAACTCGCACACCCGCTTACGGAGCTCGTCGAAACCGATTGTGTGCGCGTCGATATACGAATGGTCGACCCAGTCGTGCGTGATGATCTCGTGCAGCAGGCCGTTCATCAACGCCACGTTGGTGCCCGGCAGCGGGGCCAGATGCACGGTGGCGTGCAGAGCCACCGGGGTGCGCCGCGGGTCGACGCAGACGATCGCCGGCGGCTCGTCGCCGGCCAGCCGGTCCAACATGCGCATCCACAACACCGTCTGCGTCTCGGCGACGTTGTGCCCGAACAACGCGATGACATCGGCGTGGTCGACGTCGGTGTAGGAGCCGGGCTGCCCGTCGCACCCGAACGATTCCTTCAGCGCCTCGGCGGCCGTCGCGGTGCACAGCCGGGTGTTGCCGTCGACGTGGTTGGTGCCGATCGCGCCGTGCGCGATGACCCCCTGGGTGTAGTACTCCTCGAGGAACAGCTGGCCCGACGTGTAGAAGCCGATCGAACTGGGGCCGTGGCCGTCGAGCAGTTCGCGGCTGCGCCGCACGATGCGGTCCATCGCGGTGTCCCAATCACACGGGCGCAGCCGGCCGCCGTCGCGCACGAACGGCGTGGTAAGCCGGTCGGCCGACGCGTTGGCCTGCCAGCCGAACATGTCCTTGGGATCGAGCCGGCCGTGGTTGACCCGGTCGACGCCGCGGCCGCGCACCCCCACGATGCGCCCGTCCTTGACCGCGATGTCCAGGCCGTCGCCGTTGGAATGCAACACCGCCGCGGACTGCGCCCAGCGGTCCACCGACTCGGGCGTGATGCCGTCGGCAAGAAAGTGGTCGACGCGCTGCGGCCACGGCTGGCCGGGCTGATACGGGGTTCGCAGCCCCCACGGCTGTGCGATCGGATCCGGCGCGGCCATGCCCGAGGCGTACCCGACCTGGGCATTCCGAAACGTCGCGCGACGATCGCAAGCGCGACGTAGCCGGGCGCGGCGGGTCGTCGCCGATGGACCTACAACCCGAACTCGGCTGCCATGCCGTCGATTCCGGCGCGGATGCCGGCCAATGCGTCGGCCCTGGTCCGCAACTTCGTCGCGGCGTGGGCTTTCTGGTTCAGACCGGCGAACTCGCGGGCGGCTTCCACGGCGCGGTCGCGCACCATGTCGGGCAACACGATCTCGTCGATAAAGCCCGCGGCGAGGGCGGTTTCGCCGAAGAACGTCTTGGCCAGCCCGGCGGCTTGCTGATACGCCGACGGGGTGAGCCGCAGCTTCATGATCTCCAGCGCCGCGTAGGGAATCGTCATGCCGATCGCGACCTCGTTGGCCTGAATGTTGTAGGCCGGCGCGGCCACCCGGTGGTCGCCGCTGGACAACAGGAACGCGCCCATCGCGATCGCGTGGCCCGTGCAGGCCATCACCACCGGCTTGGGGTAGGACAGCAGCCGGTGGCTCAGCTCGAATCCGCCCTTGAGCATGTCGATCGCGGGCTGCGCTTCGCCGGACGTCAGGATCTTCAGGTCGAACCCGCCGGAAAACACCCGGTCGTTGCCGGTGATCACCACGGCGCCGACGTCGTCGCGGTCGGCGTTGTCGAGCGCCTCGTTCAGCGCCTGCTGCATGGCAGGGCCCAACGCGTTGACCTTGCCGTCGTCCATCGTGATGACTGCGATGGATTCGTCGTGGCGATAGCTGACCGGGCTGCCCATGGGAGTCGATTGAACCACGGCGCGACTCAGACCCGGTGCTTACCGACCGTCTCCTCAGTGTGGCCCCAGCGCAGATGGACGTCGGTCGGGTCGTCGAGCTGCTGGCGGGCGCGCCACCGTTCCTGGGTTTCGTCCGCCGCGCGGTTGATCCGGTCGATCTCGCTGCGGAACACATCGGGGCGGGGCTCGGTGCTGGCGTAGTGGAAGTACCTCAGCACACCGCGCAGCAGTTCCAGCTTCTGCTTTTCCCGCTTGGCCAAGTCGTGGCTGGACATCAGCTCGACCCGCTGAACCGGCGGCAGCGCACCCCAATCCAGCACCACCGCGGTCTCGAAGCGGCGCCGGGCGGGTCGCCAGAACTTCCAGCGCGGCCGGTCGTCGGGGCGGTCGTAGTAGGTCACCATGCCGGTGAAACGCGACTCGATCTCGTCGCCGAGCTCGGCGCGCTCGATCGCCGAATCCCACACCGTGCGCCACTCCTGGTTGGGCGCCAGCGTCGCCAGCTCGTCGGGCAGGTGCAGCTCGACGACGTCCGCGTAGCCGTCGGAGGTGTGTTCGTAGGCGGCGACGGTGGGCGGGTGCGGAAACGCGAAGCGGATGTGGTAGGCGGCGGTCTTGCCGAAGTTGCGCACCACCAGTTCCATCACGTGCCAATCCGCGGCGTGCGGCTCCATGAACATGCCGACGTGCGGGCGGGTCTCTTCGATGGACAGCTCGCGGTTGCGCCGGACCTGCCGATTGGCCCAGAAGAGCGCGAACACCCCGACCGCCAGCACGGCCCACGTGCCCAGCGCCAGCCACGTCGTCGACCCCGCCGTGATCAGCTCATGCCAGCGGTCCTGGATCCAGCTCAAGAGAATCCACCCTCCGCCTTGGCCGCCGTGGTCCTACGTTGGTGCGATCTTAAAGGCCCGCTCAGCCGCCCATCAGCATGCGCCACTGGTCGATGTTCGCGGGCCGGTACACGTAGTTGGTGCGTTTGACCTCTGAGAGCGACGCGCTGGGCTCGGCCGAATACCAGTGCCCGGGAAACACCGTCGGGTCACCGGGAAGCTGCGCGAGCTGCTGCAGGCTGCGATACATCTCGTCGGAGTCGCCGCCGGGAAAGTCGGTGCGCCCGCAGCCTTCCAGGAACAGCGTGTCGCCGGCGACCAGCCGGCCGTCGAGCAAAAAGCACTGGCTGCCCGGCGTGTGGCCGGGGGTGTGCAGCAGCTCGATGTCGATGTCGCCGACGCTGACCACATCGCCGTGCTGGTGTGCCGTCAGGTCTCCCATAGAGATCCCGGTCACTCGTGAAACCCACTGTGCCTCATGGGAATTCACGTGCACGGGAACGCTGGTCCGTTCCAGCAGCTCGGCCAGGCCTTTGAGCTCGAAGCCCATCATCGAGCCGCCGACATGGTCCGGGTGGTGATGGGTGACCAGCACCCCGGACAGGTGCATGCCGTCGGCCTCGAGCGCGTCGAGCAGATCGCCGGCCGCGTAGGCGGGGTCGACCACGACGGCGTCGCCGGTCTGGCGGTCGCCGATCAGGTAGGCGAAGTTGCGCATCTGGGTCGCGAACATGTCGCCGGGGGCGAAATCGCGACCGGAAAGCAGTTGCCGAAAGTACAAGCGGTCCGAGTCAGGCACGCCCCCAGACTACGACGTGCGGTGTGCTGGCCCACGGCGCCTGCCTGCGGCTTTGGCCCGGATTTTGCTGGTTGACGTGCTGTCCGACTGGGTATCGTTGGATTATGTCGTTTGCCACGGTTGAGATCGAGGTTGATCAGACCCTGGTCGACGAGGTGATACATCGGTATCACCTTCGAAGTGCCCGGGAAGCGGTCAATCTTGCGCTTCGGATGCTCGTCAACGGTTCTGACCCCGCGGAACCTTCGCCAGACACCGCGGACGAGGTAGACCCGTTCGACCTCGGTGTCTTGGATCCCCGCCGATACGGGCGCACCGGCTGATCCTGGTCGCGCGACGCGCCCGCGTGCCCGCCACGCGGTTTGGCCGCGTCGCGGCGCGGGCTGTACCCTCTTTTAGGCCCGCGGCACGACCCGACCTGGTCGCTACGGGTGAGCGCCCCCTTAGCTCAGTCGGCAGAGCGTTTCCATGGTAAGGAAAAGGTCAACGGTTCGATTCCGTTAGGGGGCTCGGCGGACACCCCGAGGCGATGTAGCTCAGTCGGTTAGAGCGAACGACTCATAATCGTTAGGTCGCCGGTTCGAGTCCGGCCATCGCTACAAGACAACATCGAGACTCCTGAAAGAGAACTGACGTGGCCTCCAGTACCGACGTACGGCCGAAGATCACTTTGGCGTGCGAGGTGTGCAAGCACCGCAACTACATCACCAAGAAGAACCGCCGCAACGACCCCGACCGGCTGGAGCTGAAGAAATTCTGCCCCAACTGCGGCAAGCATCAGGCGCACCGCGAAACCCGTTAGGTTCTGGCAGCAGTGTCCTTGGGCGACAAGATCGTCGGGAAGCACTACCGCTACCCCGACCATTACGAAGTCGAGCGGGAGAAGATCCGGGAGTACGCAGTCGCCGTCAAAAACGACCACCCGGCGTTCTTCGAGGAAAAGGCGGCCCTGGAACTCGGCTACGACGGCCTGGTGGCGCCACTGACGTTCATCTCGGTGTTCGGCTACACCGCGCAGGCGGCATTCTTCGAGCACGCCAACATCGCGACCAACGACGCGCAGATCGTGCAGGTCGACCAGGTGCTGAAGTTCCTGAAACCGATCCGGGTCGGCGACAAGCTCTACTGCGACGTGCACGTGGACTCGGTGCGACGGGCGCACGGCACCGACATCATCGTGACCAAGAACATCGTCACCAACGAAGCAGGCGAAGTAGTACAGGAGACCTACACGACCCTGGCGGGTCGTGCCGGCGAAGGAGAAGAGGGTTTCAGCGATGCCACTGCGTGAGTTCGATTCGGTCAAGGTGGGTGACCAGCTTCCCGAGAAGGTCTACCCGCTGACCCGCCAGGATCTGGTGAACTATGCCGGCGTCTCGGGCGACCTCAACCCGATTCACTGGGACGACGAGATCGCCAAGGCGGTGGGTCTGGACACCGCTATTGCGCACGGCATGCTGACCATGGGCCTGGGCGGCGGCTACGTCACCTCATGGGTCGGCGACCCCGGGGCGGTGACCGAGTACAACGTGCGGTTCACCGCCGTGGTGCCGGTGCCCAACGACGGCAAGGGCGCCGAGATCGTGTTCGGCGGCAAGGTGAAGTCGCTCGATCCCGACAGCAAGACGGTGACGATCGCGTTGACGGCCACTACCGGCGGCAAGAAGATCTTCGGCCGCGCGATCGCGTCAGCGAAGTTGGCCTAGTCATGGCGATCAAGACCGACATCCGCGGCATGGTGTGGGAGTATCCCGACACCTACGTGGTCAGTCGAGAGAAGATCCGGGAATTCGCTAAAGCGATCAAGGCCGACGACCCGGCCTGCCTGGACGACAAGGCGGCCGCCGAACTGGGCTATGGCGGACTGGTCGCGCCGCTGACGTTCGCGACGATCTTCGCCAAGCTGGTCCAGAGCGACTTCATGCGCAGCGTCGATACCGGGTACGAGACGATGAACATTGTCCAGGTCGACCAGAAGTTCATCTATCACAAGCCGATTCTGGACGGCGAGGTGCTGCACGCCCGGATGGAGATCCAGTCCGTCGACGAGCGGTTCGGCGCCGACATCGTGGTCACCAGGAACATCTGTACCAACGACGCCGGCGAGGTGGTGTTGGAGGCCTACACCACGATGATGGGCACCGAGGCCACCGACTCGGTTGCGCTCAAGTGGGACATGGAGTCCGGGCAGGTCGTCAGGACCGCGTGATTAGTACCTAGCCGCGGCGCCGATGTACACTCGGACCTCGGGGTTTTCCCATCATCAGCACGCTTTCGGGCTTTGACCAGGCGGATGCGCGCGTCATGTGAAGCCCCGTGCGGGTTGGCCTGCCAACCGGCGAAGGGGCGTAGCTCAATTGGCAGAGCAGCGGTCTCCAAAACCGCAGGTTGCAGGTTCAAGTCCTGTCGCCCCTGCTGAGGGAGCCGGAGATGGTGGACACTGGAAGGCGACCACCTAGTCGAACTTAAGGAGCATGCGGTGAGCGACGAGCGCGACGTTGCCGACGCAGCCGACGCCAACGAGACCGAGGGACAGCGCGGCGGGCGGACGGCTGTGGTGACGCGACCGCAACGCCCCACCGGCAAGCGGTCCCGTCAGCGTGCGGAGGCCGAGGAGACCTCGGGGGCGATCGAGCTCACCGGGGACGAGGCCGACAAGACCAAGAAGGCGAAGAAGGCCAAGAAGGCCGGGGAGTCGCGAGGCCCCAACCCGTTCGTCTACGTCTACAACTACCTGAAGCAGGTCGTCGCCGAGCTGCGCAAGGTGATCTGGCCGAACCGCAAGCAGATGATCACCTACACCTCGGTGGTGCTGGCGTTCCTGGTTTTCATGGTGGCGCTGATCGGGCTGACCGACTTCGGCCTGGCCAAGCTGGTGATGCTCGCGTTCGGCAATCGCTGAGCGAGCAGAAGTTATAGGAAGGACTGAACCCGTGACTACCTTCGAGGGCGATACGCCCACGGGTGAAACGGTCGACGTAGAGGAGACCAGCCCGGAGGCCGCTGCCCCTGAAGAGCCGGCCGAAGAGGTCGACCCCGCCGCTGCGCTGAAAGCGGAGCTGCGCACCAAGCCCGGCGACTGGTACGTCATCCACTCCTACGCCGGCTACGAGAACAAGGTCAAAGCCAACCTCGAGACCCGTGTGCAGAACCTGGATGTCGGCGACTACATCTTCCAGGTGGAAGTGCCCACCGAAGAGGTCACCGAGATCAAGAACGGCCAGCGCAAGCAGGTCAACCGCAAGGTGCTGCCGGGCTACATCCTGGTGCGCATGGACCTGACCGACGAGTCGTGGGCCGCGGTGCGCAACACCCCGGGCGTGACCGGATTCGTCGGAGCCACGTCGCGCCCGTCGCCGCTGTCGCTGGACGACGTGGTGAAGTTCCTGCTGCCGCAGGGCGCGGCGAAGAAACCCGCCAAGGGTGCGGCGGCCGCGGCCGCTCCGGCCGAGGGCGGGCTGGAACGGGCTCCGGTCGAGGTCGACTACGAAGTCGGCGAATCGGTCACCGTCATGGACGGGCCGTTCGCTACGCTGCCGGCCTCGATCAGCGAGGTCAACGCCGAACAACAGAAGCTCAAGGTGCTGGTGTCCATCTTCGGCCGCGAAACACCTGTCGAACTGACCTTTAACCAGGTCTCCAAGATCTAACACGAAAGGACCCTTCACCTCATGGCCCCGAAGAAGAAGGTCGTCGGGCTGATCAAGCTCCAGATCGAGGCCGGGCAGGCCAACCCCGCGCCGCCGGTCGGTCCGGCGCTCGGCCAGCACGGCGTCAACATCATGGAGTTCTGCAAGGCCTACAACGCGGCGACGGAAAACCAGCGCGGCAACGTGATCCCGGTGGAGATCACGGTCTACGAGGACCGCAGCTTCACGTTCGCGCTGAAGACGCCGCCGGCCGCCAAGCTGCTTTTGAAGGCCGCGGGTGTGGGCAAGGGCTCCTCCGAGCCGCACAAGAACAAGGTCGCCAAGGTCACCTGGGACCAGGTCCGCGAGATCGCCGAGACCAAGAAGGCCGACCTGAACGCCAACGACATCGAGGCCGGCGCCAAGATCATCGCCGGCACCGCCCGATCGATGGGTATCACGGTCGAGTAATTCGACCGAGTGGGAGGGCTAGCTTCGGCCCGCTTTAACAACCACAGATAGGAAATCCAATGAGCAAGAACAGCAAGGCATATCGCGCCGCCGCCGAGAAGGTGGACCGGTCGCGGCTGTACACGCCGCTGGAGGCGGCCAAGCTGGCCAAGGAGACGTCGTCGACCAAGCAGGACGCGACGGTCGAGGTGGCCATCCGGCTGGGCGTCGACCCGCGCAAGGCGGACCAGATGGTCCGCGGCACCGTCAACCTGCCGAACGGCACCGGTAAGACCGCCCGAGTGGCGGTGTTCGCGGTGGGCGACAAGGCGGCGGAGGCCGAGGCCGCCGGCGCCGACATCGTCGGCAGCGACGACCTGATCGAGAAGATCCAGGGCGGTTTCCTGGACTTCGACGCCGCGATCGCCACGCCGGATCAGATGGCAAAGGTCGGTCGGATCGCCCGCGTGCTCGGGCCGCGTGGCCTGATGCCCAACCCGAAGACCGGCACCGTCACCCCCGACGTCGCCAAGGCCGTTTCCGACATCAAGGGCGGCAAGATCAACTTCCGGGTGGACAAGCAGGCCAACCTGCACTTCGTCATCGGCAAGGCGTCGTTCGACGAGAAGAAGCTGGCGGAGAACTACGGCGCGGCGATCGACGAGGTGCTGCGGCTCAAGCCCTCGTCGTCGAAGGGGCGCTACCTGAAGAAGGTCACCGTCTCGACGACCACCGGACCGGGCATTCCGGTCGACCCGTCGATCACCCGCAACTTCACTGTTGAGTAGTCTCTGCCGAGTGTGAATCCGGCGACGGCCGGCCGGCGTGTCGCGTCGTGAGGTTCACACTCGGGGCAGAAAGTTCGGCGATGCGGCGCTGTAGGAACGCCCGGGCCGGCTCGGAGCCGGTGTAGGTCAACGCCTTTCGATACCAGGTAGCCGCCTCGGCGGGCCGGCCGTCACGGCGCAACAGATCCGCGCGGATCGACGGCACCAGCGCGCTTCGGGCCAGCCGCGGGTCGTCGGCCACGGCGTCCAGCGCGGCCAAGCCGGCAGCATAGCCGTCGCGAAAGCCCACGGCCAGAGCACGATTCGCACGTGTTACCGGCGAGTCGGCGATGGCCAGCAGCCGGTCGTAGGCGGTGCAGATCGTCGTCCAGTCGGTCTGCTCCCAGCTCGGCGCCGTCGCATGCACGGCCGCGATCACCGCCTGAGGCAGATACGGCCCGCTCGATCCCTCCGCCCGCCGCAGCCGGTCCAGGCCGCGGGCAATGCGGCCGCGATCCCACCGGCTGCGGTCCTGCTCGTCCAGCGGGACCAGCGCCCCGGCAGCGTCGACGCGAGTGGACCGCCGCGAATCATGAAGCAGCACAAGGGCTGCCAGTGCTTGGGCTTCGCGCTCCGAAGGCATCAGCTCACACAGCTCGCCGGCCAGCCGGACGCCCTCGTCGCACAGCTCGTCACGGATCGCCGACGGTCCCGCCGTCGACCAGTATCCTTCGGTGAACACCGAGTAGATGCAGCCCAGCACATGCGGCACCCGCTGGGGCAGCAGCTCGGCCGGCGGCACCCGCAGCGGAATGTTGGCGTGCCGAACCTTGTTCTTGGCGCGGGTGATTCGCTGACCGACCGCGGCCTCGGTCTGCAGGAGCGCGCGGGCGATCTCCGCGACGGTGAGCCCCGACACCAGCCGCAGCGTCAGCGCCAGCTGCGAGACCCGGTCGAGTGCAGGGTGGGCGCAGGTGAACATCATCCGCAGCTCGTCGTCGCGAACCGGGTGAGGTTCGGCGCGGTCGGTGCGTGCCACGATCTCGTCCATCACTGCAGCCAATTCTTTTCCGGGACGGATGGATTCGCGGCGCAGCCGATCGCGGGCGCGGTTGCGCGCCACCGTCAGCAGCCAGGCGCCCGGGTTGTCGGGCATGCCGTCGCGGGGCCAGGCCCGCAGCGCCTCGGCGCAGGCTTCCTGGACGGCGTCTTCGGCGACGGTCAGGTCGCCCGACCAGCGGGCCAGCGCCGCCACGGTCGGGCCCCATTCCTGCCGGAAGACGCCGTCCAGGTTGGCCATGCGCTACAGGTGGGAGACTCCCGCCAGCTGGCGCAGCTCCACGGTCGAGGCGGGAATCATCGACGCCAGCTTGACGGCCTCGTCGCGGTCGGCGGCCGAAAGCAGGTAGAAGCCGGTGGCGATCTCGGCGCTTTCCGGGAACGGACCGTCGGTCAACAGCACCTCGCCGTCGCGGACCCGAACCGTCGTCGCCGTCGCCGGCTCATGCAGCGCGGCTCCGCCGACGATGTGATCGCCTGCGCTGGCAGCGAATTCGCCGTGTCGGGCCGCCTCGGCCTCCCACTCGGGCGTTCCGGGTGTGTTGACCGATCCCGGCGGCTCGAGGAGGAGCGCCAGCCACCCCGCGCCGGAGAGTGACCAATCCGGGTCGAACGTGTGGTAGGTGGGCCGGACTTCGATCGCGCCGTGCGCAGCGACCGGGACGTCGCGGGCGAGCGCCAGCGCCTCGTCGAGGTTCTCAGCTTCGAACACGTAGTAGCCGCAGGCGACTTCGGCGCCTTCGGCGAACGGGCCGTCGGTGACAACCGGGGCGTCCGGGCCGCCGCTGATGCGCACCCCGGTCGCCTGCGGCGTCAACGCATCACCCGCCCGGATTGCCGAGGCCGATTTGGCGTGGAAGTTCTCGAACGCCGTCATCATCGCGGCCTGCTCGTCGGGCGTGTACTGCCGCTCCTTGCTCATCAACAGGGCCAAGTACTGCATCGTGGTCTCCTCCGGTAGTGAGTGGAACCCTGTGCTCCACTCTCTACCTGTCCGACGAACGAGGCGACGCTAATCCGACACGGGACCTAAACGGCGCCCGGCTTGAGGTAGGTGACCAGGCTGCAGTCGAGCATGTCCTCGCGGAAGTAGTGCTCGCAGCCGCGCAGGTACTTCATGTAGCGCTCGTAGACCTCTTCGGAGGCGATCTCGATGGCCTTGTCCTTGTTGGCCTCGAGCGCGTCGCCCCACAGGTGCAGCGTCTTGACGTAGTGCAGACGCAGCGAAAGCGGTTCGGGCACAATGAAACCGGCCTTCTCGCCGTGCTCCACCATCATGCCGGTGGACGGCAGTCGCCCGCCGGGAAAGATCTCGGTGACGATGAACTTGATGAATCGCGCCGTCTCGAAGGTGATCTTCTTGCCCCGTGCATTGAGGTCGTACGGGTGGTAGCTCACGCTGCTCTGCACGGTCATCCGCCCGTCGTCGGGCAGTATGTTGAAGCAGTTCTTGAAAAACGGATCGTAGTTCTCGTGGCCGAAGTGCTCGAACGCCTCGATCGACACGATCCGGTCGACGGGATCGCTGAAGTCCTCCCAGCCGCGCAGCAACACCTGCCGCGAGCGAGTGGTATCGATGCTGTCCAGCACCTGCTGGGCGCGGGCGTGTTGGTTCTTCGACAGGGTCAGGCCGATCACGTTGACGTCGTATTTTTCGACCGCGCGCTTCAGCGTGGTGCCCCAGCCGCAGCCGATGTCCAGCAGCGTCATGCCGGGCCGCAGGTCCAGCTTGTCCAGGTTGAGGTCGACCTTGGCGAGCTGGGCTTCCTCGAGGGTCAGGTCGGGCGGCTCGAAGTAGGCGCAGCTGTAGGTCCGGGTGGGGTCTTGGAACAGCGCAAAGAAGTCGTCGGACAGGTCGTAATGCGCCTGGATGTCCTCGAAGCGCGTCCGCGTGTTCACGGGACTGATCTGCTTGTCAGGCATCAGTGTCTCGTCGCCCTTCCTGCCGCACATCTTCGACTGGTGAAAGCACAATACCCGGCTTGGAGGGCGCGCTTGGTGTTCCCCACCTACTTTGCCAGGGTGAATTGGTTGACGTCGATGTAGCCGATCCGGAATCCGTTGGCGCAGCCGGTCAAGTAGCGCATGTATCGGTCGTAGACCTCTTCGGACTGGATCTCGATGGCTTTGTCCTTGTTGGCCTCCAGCGCCGCCGCCCACAAATCGAGGGTTCGGGCGTAGTGCGGCTGCAGCGACTGGCGGCGGGTCAGGGTGAATCCGGCCTTGGCGGAGCGCTCCTCGACCATCTCGATCGACGGCAACCGGCCGCCCGGGAAGATCTCGGTGACCATGAACTTGATGAAGCGGGCCATCTCAAAGGTCAGCGGGACGCCGCGCTCGATGCACTGCGGCCCGGTCAGCCCGGTGATGGTGTGTAGCAACATGACCCCGTCGTCGGGCAGGACGTTGTGGGCCATCTTGAAGAAGTCGTCGTAGCGTTCGTGGCCGAAGTGCTCGAAGGCGCCGATGGACACGATCCGGTCGACGGGCTCGTCCCACTGTTCCCAGCCCTGCAGCAGCACCCGCCGGCTGCGTGAGGTGTCCATCTCGTCGAACGTCTTCTGCACGTGGGCGACCTGGTTTTTCGACAGGGTCAGGCCGACGACGTTGACGTCGTATTTTTCGATCGCGCGGCGCATGGTGGCGCCCCAGCCGCAGCCGACGTCGAGCAGCGTCATCCCGGGCTGCAGCCCCAGCTTGCCCAGCGCCAGGTCGATCTTGGCGAGCTGCGCCTCTTCCAGCGTCATGTCGTCACGCTCGAAGTAGGCGCAGCTATACGTGCGACTGGGGTCCAAGAACAGGGCGAAGAACTCGTCGGACAGGTCGTAGTGGGCCTGCACGTCTTTGAAATGGGGTTTTAGTTTTTGCGCCATAAACGTTGCGCCTCTCTGGTGGTCTCACGTCACCGCATCGACCGAGCGGGACGACGACCCTATACCCGCCAGAGATGCTAATCGATCAGTACTGACTCACTGAATACGAATACGGCGCGCCTTTGGTTCAACCCTCGGCGAAAGTTTTCGTGAGCTCGCCGATCACCGGGTCCCACAGCTGCTCGGGCAGCTCGTGGCCCATGCCGTCGAAGGTCACCAAGCGCGCGCCGCGGATGGCCCGCGCCACCGCGCGCCCGCCGGAAGGCCGCATCAGCTTGTCGGCCAGGCCGTGGATGACCACGGTGGGCGCGGTGATCTGCCGGTCGTAGCGGACCAGGCTGCCGCTGGCCAGAACTGCGTTGAAATGCCGGGCGATCCCCCACGGGAAGTAGCTACGCTCGTAGCCTTCGATGGCTTCCTCGCGGATCCGCTGCTCGGGCGCCGGGTAGGCGGGGCTACCGATGATCCGGGTGACCCGCACGGCGTTGTCGACGATGACGTCGCGCGGCGAGTTCGGCGGCGGGCCCTGGATGACGGCGAAGAGCGCGCGCGGCGCCGGCGGCGGCAAGAAGCGGCGGTTGTTGCTGGAGAAGATCACCGCCAGTGACCGGGTTCTTGCGCTGTATCGGGCGGCGACGATCTGGGCGATCATCCCGCCCATCGAGGCGCCGACGACGTGGGCGCGCTCGATGCCCAGGTGGTCGAGGACGGCGACGGCGTCGTCGGCCATGTCCTCGAGCCGGTAGGGCGCGTTGCCGGGCAGGCCCAGCCAGAACCGGATCATCCGGGGAAGCTTGGGGCCGGACTTGACGCGCTCGGTCTTGGTGGACAGGCCGACGTCGCGGTTGTCGTAGCGGATGACGCGGTAGCCCTCGGCGACGAGTTTCTCGCAGAACGCCGTGCGCCACAGCAGCAGCTGCGCGCCCAGGCCCATGATCAGCAGGACAGCCGGGTCGTTCGGGTCGCCCATGTCCTCGTAGTAGAGGTCCACATCGGCGGACCGGGCGGTGCCTTTGCGGACCTGCACTAGACCTCCACGTCGCTTTGGTGTTCGCGGCTGACCTCGACCATGAAGTTGGCGAAGTAGCCGGTGAGCTGCGGATCGGACATCATCTGCCATTTCGGCGCCAGCAGCTTCATGTACCGCTCCACGTAGAGGAACTGCTTGCCGATCAGCACCAGCTCGCGGGGCAGCTTGACGTCGTAGGCGTCGGCCAGCGCGGAGAGCTGCCGGCCGATGTCCGCGTACGACATCTCACCCAGCGTCTGCATGGTCAGCGGGGTGGAGAACTTCTCCAGGTCCTTGGCGGCCTGCGCCTCGGGCTTGACCGTTCCCACGGCGCCCATCAGGACCACGATCTTGCCCGCCGCCGCGTGGTCCTTTTTGACCAGCAGCGCGTACACCAGCTCGCGCAGCAGCCAGCGGGTGCGCGGGTCGATGCGGCCCATGATCCCGAAGTCGAAGAACACGATCTTGCCGTCAGCGTCGACGTAGAGGTTGCCGGCGTGCAGGTCGCCGTGGAACAGGCCGTGCCGCAGCCCGCCCTCGAACAGGCTGAAGATCAGCGCTTTGACCAGCTCGACACCGTCGAACCCGGCCTTGCGGAGCTCGGCGACGTTGTCGATGCGAATGCCGTGCACCCGCTCCATCGTCAGCACCTTCTCGGTGGTGAAGTTCCAGTACACCTGCGGCACCCGGATGTTGCGGCCGAGCGGGGAGTGGTGCAGGTGCGAGACCCAGGCCTCCATGGACTGCGCCTCGAGGCGGAAGTCCAGCTCCTCGGCGAGGTTGTCGGAGAAGTCGGCGACGACGTCCTGGGCGGAGAGTCGCCGGCCCAGCTTGGCCAGTTCGACGGCTTGGGCGAAGCGTTTGAGGATCTGCAGGTCGGCGGCGACCCGGCGGCGAATCCCGGGCCGCTGGATCTTGACGACGACCTCCTCGCCGCTGTGCAGGGTCGCGTAGTGCACCTGGGCGATGGACGCCGACGCGAACGGCTCGTCCTCAAAGCTGGCGAACAGCTCTTTCGGGTCCGCGCCGAGTTCTTCGACGAAGAGTTTGTGCACCTCTTTCGGGTCGGCCGGCGGCACCCGGTCGAGCAGCCCGCGGAATTCCCGCGACAGGTTTTCGCCGAACGCGCCCGGGCTCGAGGCGATGATCTGCCCGAACTTGACGTAGGTGGGGCCCAGGTCGGAGAAGGTTTGGGGGAGCTGCTTGATCACCTTCTGCTGCCAGGGGCCGCGGCCGGGGAGCTTCGTGACGACGCGGGCGGCGGTGCGTGTGAGCTGCCAACCCGTCGCGCCGATGCGGGCCGCTTCGACCGGCAACGGCACCCGGTCAAGCTTGGCGAGCTCGCGATGATTGTTGGAACTCATCAGTGCAGTGTGCCAAATGTGCCAGGTCCACTCGCCGCGAGCGTGCGCAGTTGTACGTGTTTTGCCGCGTTTTGACGTGCAAACGCGCACGTTCGCGGCCTAAGAGGCTCGGCGCGCGAAGTTCTCCTGCAGCGTCTCGACGATCGGGCGCCACACCGGTTCGGGCAGGTCGTGGCCCATGCCGTCGACCACGACGAACCGTGCGCCGCCGATGGCGGCGGCGAGCGCCCGGCCGTTGCGCGGGCGCACCATCGGGTCGTGTGAGCCGTGGATCACCACCGTGGGCGCGGTGATCGCCTTGGTGTAGGCCAGCAGGCTGCCGGTGCCCAGCAACGCGTCGACCTGGCGCAACCGGCCGGGCGGATAGTTAGAGCGCTCGGCGAGCTGCTCGACGCGCTTGCGCAGCTCGTCGGCCGGCGGCAGGAAGTGGGGGCCGTTGAACACCGCGACGTTGCGTGCCTCGTAGGCCAGCTTGTCCTCGTCGGAGGCGTCCTTGCCCGGCGCGTCGAACCTCAGCTTGATGACCCGCCAGGCCGGCAGCGCCGAGAACGGCTTGCCGGTGGCAGACATCACGAGGCCCAACGAGGCGACGCGCCGCGGCTCGGTGGCGGCAAGGATCTGGGCGATCATGCCGCCCATCGAGGCGCCGACGACGTGGGCGCGGTCGATGTCGAGGTGACCGAGCAGCGCGACGACGTCGCGCGTCATGTCAACCAGCGTGTAGGGCACCGGGCTGGTCCGGCCCAGGACATAGCGCCACGCCCGCCGGTAGACCGAGCCCTCGGCGCGCAGCCCGTGCAGCTTGGCCGACAGGCCGGTGTCGCGGTGGTCGAACCGGATCACCCGGTAGCCGGCGTCGACCAGCCGCGCGCAGAAGCCGTCGGGCCACATCGGAAGCTGCGCGCCGAGGCCCATGATCAGCAGCACCGGCGGAGCCGCCGGGTCGCCGAGGTCCTCGTAGTACAGCTCGACGTCGCCTCGTGTGAGGCCGCTACGCGTCAGCACTTTTGCGCCAGGGCGTCACCCACGGCCGGGGTTCCCAGTTCTCCAGGCCGGCGATCAGCTCGTACATCGTCGCGCCGTCGATGGCTTCCCGGATGATGTCGGCATGCCCGGCGTGGCGGGCCAGCTCGTTGATCACATGCAGAATCACCCAGCGCACCGACCACGCCTCAAGTCCTTCAGGGAACCACGGAATATCTTGGGGGACAGGAACTTTCGCATCCAGATCCGCGGTCTCCACCAGCCGCAGCGATTCTGCGTTCTGCGCCCTGAACGCGTCCAGCAGCCCGGTCAGCGTCTCGTCGGGCCGCATCACGTGCTGGTCGCCGTACTCCTTGGCGATCTCCTCGAAGGGCCGGGGATCCTTGGGCGGCGCGTCCGGCGCGGCCGCGACCCGCGCCATCCAGGTGCGTTGCATGCCCGTGGCGTGCTTGACCAGCCCGCCGATCGACAGCGCGCTGACCGTCGGCGTGGATCGGGCCTGTTCGTCGGTGAGCCCGTAGGACACCGCGAAGTATGCGCTTTGGTGATAGGCCAGGTACTCGCGCAGCGCGCTGCGTTCGTCGGCGACGGGCGGGGCAAGAGCGGGCATGCGTCAGTGCTTATCACGCCGTGATCCCGAGCCGCTCGATGAGTACCAGAAACGCCACTGCGAAGTCGTTGCCTACGGTGTCGGCGCGCACCCGGTACCAATCCACCTGCTCGCGGACGGCGCGCACCGACGGCAGCAGCGACGCGAAGTCGCAATGGTGTTCGGTCAGCGCGCACAACTTCTGGATCACCACCTGCGTCGGTGCCAGCACCGGCATCCGGATGGCCAACACGTCGCGCTCCTGGCCCGAACCGACCAGGTCCGCATCGACCGGAACGCCGTTGATCCGATGCAGCACGTCGACGACGGCGTTGTCCACGCATGCTTTGAACAGCCAGTCCTCCGGCGTGCGGTCGATCGTGAAGCCGGCCTCGGCGAGTGTCTTGACGGCCACTTCGACGTCGGACTCGGCGACAATCAGGTCCACGTCGTGCACCGGTTCGGGCGCGCCGTACACCCACAGCGCGTAGCTGCCGGCCAGCGCGAACTGCGGTCCGTGCGCCTTGAGCGCCGAGGCCGCGCGCCGCAGTGCCTCCCGCAATTCGTCATTGGATGCGAATACGGTCATGGTGGGTAGGTAGTACCCATGCGGATGGCGACGTTCAACATTTTGCACGGCCGCAGCATGCACGACGGCGACGTCGACGTGAACCGGCTCGCCGACTGCGTCCGGCGGTTGGACGCCGACGTGCTGGCGCTGCAGGAGGTGGACTGCGATCAGCCGCGTTCGGCGAGGGCCGATCTCACCGCCGTCGCGGCCGAGGCGATGGGCGCGGTCAGCCACCGGTTCGTCGCGGCGATCGCCGGGACGCCGGGGGCGACCTGGATGGCCGCCACCGGCGACGAGCAGCCCGGCACCGCCGCTTACGGGATCGCCTTGCTGTCCCGGTATCCGGCGCTGAGCTGGCAGGTGCTGCGGCTGCCGCGGATCCCGCTGAAGTTCCCGATGTATCTGCCCGGGCCGGGCCGGGTGCAGATCGTCGACGAAGAGCCGCGGGCGGCGGTGCTGGCCCGGCTCGACACCGACCTGGGCGAGCTGACCGTCGCCAACACCCACCTGTCGTTCGTCCCTGGCTGGAATCGGGTGCAGCTGCGGCGGCTGATCCGCGACCTGCGCGGCTTCCCCGGCCCGCGGGTGCTGATGGGCGACCTCAACATGAGCCCGCCCACACCTCAGCGCTGGACTGGCATGCGCCCGCTGGCCGCCGCCAAGACGTTCCCGATCGATGCGCCCGACCGGCAACTCGACCACATCCTCACCGACGACGCCCGCCTGCTCGTCGATTCGTGTGCGACGCCGCCGTTGCCGATTTCGGATCACCTACCGGTCGTCGTTGACGTGACGAGGGCGAGCGCAACCTCGTAGGGTGCGGGAGTGCAGGTCATCGCTGCAGAGTCGACGGAACTGTTCGTCGGCCCGCCGGACGCACCGCTGCAACTGGCCCGGATCATGGTCAGCGGCTGCGCCGAGCCGATCCCGATATGGGTCGACGGCGCCGGACTGGCCGGCGAAGCGCGGATCGAGGCCGGCCAAACTATTGTCGAAGTGCCTGTGGCGGTTGACAATCCGGTGGTCGGTGAGCGGCGCACCGCGCGGGTGCACGCCGACGACAGCTCGCTGGGGTTCGCGTTCACCGTGGCCGAGCCGGGCTGGACGATGTTCATGATCAGCCACTTCCACTACGACCCGGTGTGGTGGAACACCCAGGGTGCCTACACCAGCGAGTGGCGCGAGGATCCGCCGGGCAGGTGCCGGCAGGCCAACGGCTTCGAGCTGGTGCACGCGCATCTGGAGATGGCCCGTCGCGAGCCCGAGTACAAATTCGTGCTGGCCGAGGTGGATTACCTCAAGCCGTACTGGGACACCCATCCGGAGGATCGCGCCGACCTGCGGCGGTTCATCGACGAGGGCCGCGTCGAGATCATGGGCGGCACCTACAACGAGCCCAACACCAACCTCACCAGCCCCGAGACGACGATCCGGAACCTGGTGCACGGCATGGGTTTTCAGCGTGATGTGGTGGGCAGCGACCCGGCCACCGCCTGGCAGCTCGACGTGTTCGGCCACGACCCGCAGTTCCCGGGGATGGCCGCCGACGCCGGCCTGACGTCGAGTTCGTGGGCACGTGGGCCGCACCACCAGTGGGGTCCGATGCACAGCGACGGCGGTCTTTCGGGCATGCAGTTCTGCAGCGAGTTCGAGTGGATCGCCCCGTCCGGGCGCGGCCTGCTCACTCATTACATGCCCGCGCATTATTCGGCCGGCTGGTGGATGGACGAAGCCACGTCGCTGGCCGACGCCGAGCAAGCGACCTACCGGCTGTTCGAGGATTTGCGCAAAGTCGCCTTGACCCGCAACGTGCTGCTGCCGGTCGGCACGGATTACACGCCACCGAACAAGTGGGTCACCGAGATTCACCGCGACTGGGCTGCGCGCTACACCTGGCCGCGGTTCGTGTGCGCGCTGCCATCGGAATTCTTTGCCGCCGTCCGCTCCGAGCTGGATAGCCGCGGGCTGGCGCCGTCGCCGCAGACCCGGGACATGAACCCGATCTACACCGGCAAGGATGTGTCGTTCATCGACACCAAGCAGGCCAACCGGGCAGCCGAGCACGCGGTCCTGGAGGCCGAGCGATTTGCCGTGTTCGCAGGTGTTTTGGGCGGTGTCGAGTACCCGCAGGCGGCGCTGGCCAAGGCGTGGGTGCAGCTGGCATACGGTGCCCACCACGACGCCATCACGGGCTCGGAATCCGACCAGGTCTACCTTGACCTGTTGACCGGCTGGCGCGACGCGTGGGAACTCGGCCGCGCTGTCCGGGACAGGTCCCTGGCGGTGCTGTCCGGCGCGGTTGACGGCGACGTGGTCGTGTGGAATCCGTTGGCGCACAACCGGACCGACGTAGTCACCGTCCCTGTCAGCAGCGGCATCATGACTTCCGACGGAGCAGAGGTGCCGTCGGTTGTCGACAATGGCTCGGTCACGTTCGTGGCCCGCGACGTGCCGTCACTGGGGTGGCGGGCGTATCGAGTGGCCGCCGGCTCGCCTGGTGCCTGGGAGCCGTTGGCCGGCAACCAAATTGCCAACGACCACTACCGGCTGGCCGTGGACCCGGCACGCGGCGGCGGGGTGTCGACACTACGAGTTGGCGGCCGGGAGCTGATCGCCGACGGCCGGGTGGGCAACGAGCTTGCCGTCTACGAGGAATACCCCGCTCATCCGACCGGCGGCGAAGGCCCGTGGCACCTACTGCCCAAGGGGCCGGTGGTGTGCTCGTCGGAAGCCTCGGCCGACGTGCAGGCGTATCGCAGCCCCGTCGGCCAGCGGCTGGTCGTGCGCGGCCGGATCGGCACGCTGCTGCGCTACACCCAGGTGCTGACCTTGTGGCAGGGAATTGCCCGGGTGGACTGCCGTACGACAGTGCACGAGTTCACCGGCGCTGACCGCCTGCTGCGGCTGCGCTGGCCGTGTCCGGTGCCCGGCGCTATGCCGGTCAGCGAGGTCGGTGACGCCGTCGTCGGGCGCGGTTTCGCGTTGCTGCACAACGGCGATCGGTCGGTCGATACGGCGGAGCATCCGTGGACGCTGGACAACCCCGCCTACGGCTGGTTCGGGCTGTCGTCGGCCGTGCGGGTTCGCTTGGGCGACCACGTGCACGCGGTGTCGGTGGCCGAGGTGGTGTCGCCCAGCGAAGCGTGGTCGGGTGAGTTGGCCCGCGAACTGATGGTGGCGCTGGTCCGTGCCGGGGTCACCGCCACCTGCAGCAGCGCCGACAAGCCACGCTACGGCTACCTCAACGTCGACTCCAATCTCCCCGACACCCGCATCGCACTGGGCGGGCCGGGCCAGAATGCGTTCACCAAAGCCGTTCTGGCGGCTGCAGATCCGGCGTACAGCGTCGAGCTGGACCGCCAGCTCGCCGAGACCGGTCGGGCCCGGGTCTGGGTGCCGGCAGCGGCACCGCTGGCGACGACATGGGTGCCCGACGCCGACCTGCGCGACCCGCGGGCGCTGCCGGTACTGGTGATCGCCGGCCGTGACGACACCGACCTCGGCCCCGCGATCGCGTCGGTGACCGACGATCTCGCCGACGCCGAAATCGTTGTCACCCAACAGGCCCCGTCGGGGATGCAGCCGTTCGATTCGCGCACCGTCGCCCTGCTCAACCGCGGGGTACCCAGTTTCGCCGTCGACGCCGACGGCACACTGCACACCGCGCTGATGCGATCGTGCACCGGGTGGCCGTCCGGCGTCTGGACCGACGAACCGCGCCGCACCGCGCCGGACGGGTCCAACTTTCAGCTGCAGCACTGGACCCACACCTTCGACTACGCGCTGGTCTCCGGGACCAGCGATTGGCGCCAAACCCAAATCCCCTCGCGTAGCGCAGAATTCGGGCATCCACTGCTCGCGTGTCTCGGGGCAACCGGTGGCCTGCCAGCGACCGGCTCCCTGTTGCAGATCGAGCCCGCCGGCGCCGTGCAGCTCGGCGCGCTGAAAGCCGCGGGCAACCCGCTGGCCCGCGGCAGCGCCCGACCCGTCGACCCTCATTCGATCGCCCTGCGGCTCGTCGAAATGCACGGCGCCGCAACCAAAGTCGACATACGCTCGCCGCTCGGCACGCTCTCGGAGCTTCGACCGGCCGACCTGCTGGAAACACCCCGGCAGCATCGACACCTCACCGCGCTGCACGGCTACCAGATCGCCACTGCGCTGGCTCGACTCGATATGGCCAGGATTTCCGGCGGCACCGCCCACGGGCTGGATGCCGAGAATGCCCAACCGCTGTATGCCCGGTACTGGCTGCACAACCGGGGGCCGGCCCCGCTCGGCGGCCTGCCTGCCGTCGCTCACCTGCACCCGCAGCGGCTCAACGCCGCCGGCGACGAGGTCGTTCTGCGCCTGACCGTGGCCAGCGACTGCACCGACGCACCGATGACGGGCCGCGTCGCACTGCGCTGCCCACCCGGCTGGACGGCCACGCCCGCCGAGCTGCCATTCACCTTGCAGCCCGGCGAATACCGGGAAACCGATGTGAGGGTGGCGATTCCACCACGCGCCGAACCCGGGCTATACCCGCTGCGGGCACAGCTGCACGTCACCGGCGATGATGTGCCGCCCGCCTGGCGCCAGGTGGTCGAGGACATCGCCGTGGTGACCGTCGGCGGCGTCGACAGCCGGCTGGCCTACTTCGTCGACGAGCTGTCCGACATCGACGTCAGCGCAGGCGATTCGGCACGGTTGACCGTCACCGTCGGCACCGAGGCATGCGCGGAGCTGGCGCTGGAGGCCCACCTGATCAGCCCGTGGGACACCTGGGAATGGCTCGGCCCGGCCACGCAAGGCGCGGTGCTGCCCGCGCGCGGCGCCGTCGAGCTCGGCTTCGACGTCGGGCCGCCTGCCCGGGTCGAGCCGGGCGAGTGGTGGGCGCTGGTCCGGGTGGGCTGCGCCGGCCACCTGCTCTATTCGCCCGCGGTAAGGGTGACGGTCCGATGATCGTCGCAACCGTCGGCGGCGCCGACGTCCCGGTCGACGAGGTCGACGCCCGCGAAGCCCGGCTGCGCGACAGCCCCTTGGCGGCAGCGCTGCCCAAGGCGGACACCAGCGAGGGACGCCAACTGCGGCGCTGGCTGACCCAGCTGATCGTGACCGAGCGGGTGATCGCCGCCGAGGCCGCCGCGCTCGACCTGACCGACGCGGACGCACCCACCGAGTCCGAGTTGCTGCCCGATGCGACGGCCCGCCTCGAGATCGGCAGCGTGGCCGCTGCGGCACTGGCTAACCCATTGGCGCGTAAGGTATTCGCTCGCGTCACGGCGGACGTCGACGTCAGCGACGCCGACGTCGCCGCCTACCACGCCCGCAACCCGCTGCGATTCGCCACACCAGCGCCCACCCGCGACGGCTGGCGCGGCCCCGCCACTGCGCCGTCACTAGCGGACGTTCGCCCGCAGATCGCCGACCATTTACGAGCCGCCGCGCGCCGCAAGGCGTTTCGGGTCTGGCTGGATGCTCGCCGGGCCACGCTGGTGCGGCTGGCCCCCGGCTACGAGCATCCCGGCGATCCGCGCCAACCCGACAACACCCACCGGCACTGACCACCGCATGCTCACCCTGGTTCTCGACATCGGCGGCACCAAGATCGCGGCCGGGCTGGTCGATTCCGTTGGCACAGTGGTGCATTCGGCCAGACGCCCGACACCAGCCCGCGACGTGTGGGCGGTGGTCGAGGCGATGATCGCCGAGGAGATCGCCGTCGCCGGCGGTGCGGTCGGCGGCGTCGGTGTGGCGTCGGCCGGGCCGATCGACCTTGCCGCCGGGACCGTCAGCCCGGTGAATATCGCAGGCTGGCGCGGATTCCCGCTGCGGGACAGGGTCGCAGCCGCGGTGCCGGGTGTGCCGGTCCGCCTCGGCGGCGACGGGCTGTGCATGGCACTCGGTGAGCATTGGCGCGGCGCGGGCCGCGGCGCACGCTTTTTGCTCGGCATCGTGGTGTCCACCGGCGTCGGTGGCGGACTGGTGCTCGACGGCGCGCCGTATCACGGCCGCACCGGCAACGCCGGTCATGTCGGTCACGTCGTCGTCGACCCGGACGGCCAGCCGTGCTCGTGCGGCGGTCACGGCTGCGTCGAGACCGTCGCGGCCGGCCCGTCGCTGACGCGCTGGGCGCAGGCCAACGGCTGGTCGGGCGCCGATGCCGTGGCCCTGGCCGAGGCAGCCGCGGCCGGAGACCCGTTGGCGCTGCGCGCATTTCAGCGCGGCGCCGATGCACTGGCCGCGATGATCGCCTCGGTGGCGGCGGTCTGCGACCTAGACGTGGTGGTCGTCGGCGGGGGAGTGGCCAACGCCGGCGGGGTGCTGTTCGACCCGCTGCGCGCGGCAGTGGCCGGTCATGCGGGCTTGGACTTCATTCGCGACTTGCGGGTGGTACCGGCTGCTCTCGGCGGCGATGCCGGTCTGGTCGGGGCCGCCAGGCTTGCCGACCGCTGACCGCGGCGCTGCATGTGCTTTCGGCCCCAGTCGCACAGCGACGCGAGCACTGGGCCAAGGGTCAAACCGTAATCCGAAATCGAATAGTGGACGCAGGGCGGGACAGTGCGCGCGTCATGGCGCTCGATGATTCCGTCGTCCACGAGCTCGTGCAGATGGCGGATCAGCATCCGCTCGGTGATGCCCGGAATGCTGCGCCTCAACTCGGCGGTCCGCATCGGGCCGTCGCAAAGTCGCCACAGGATCGTCCCTTTCCAACGGCCGTCGATCACCGACAGCGCTGCGTCGATCGGGCAGTCGCTCTCGACCTTTTTCGACACCGCCATCGCAACTCCCATGCTGACTAATTTGTCAGTACCTTGATTTTTGTCAGCTTAGCAACCAGAGTCGCCGACATGACAGAAATCCTCGAAATCCTCGCCGTCTTGGTCACCGGCTCGTTGGTGGGCGCCGAGTTCTGCGTCGCCGCGTTCACCAACCCGGTGTTCGCCGGCCTGCCCGACGACGCCTTCCGCGCGGCGCGCAGCGACGCCAGCCGGCTGCTCGGCAGGGTGATGCCGTTCTGGTACCTCGGGGCGCTGGCGGCGTTGGTCTTTGTCACGGCAGTCGCGCGCAGCTGGCTCACCGGGATCGCCGGCGTGCTGATGGCCGCCGTCGTCGTGCTGTCGGTGACGATGCTGGTACCGATCAACAACCGCATCGGTGCGGGAGACTTCTCCCGCGAATTGGCGCGCCGCTGGGACCGCCTGCACTGGCTGCGGGTGGCGCTTCTGGCGGCGATTTTCGTCTTGCTGGCCGCCGCCTGTTTTGGCTGATCGCGGCGCAAACGCTATTGTGGTGGCCGATCCACCGAAGACCGTCGGTCACCGAGCAATCGGTTGAAGGTCCGGGAATTCCCGGCGGCCCACGCAGGAGGACGAGGCACGCCGATACTGCACGCCCCGACCGCTTCCTGCGTCGGGGCGTTCGTCGTTTCCGGGCCGTAACGCCAAGGAGGTATGCATGGCCCGGGCTGACAAAGCCACCGCCGTTGCAGACATCGCCGAGCAGTTCAAGGCATCCACTGCGACCCTGATCACCGAATACCGGGGTCTGACGGTGGCCAACCTGGCCGAGCTGCGCCGGTCGCTGGCCGGGTCGGCCACCTACGCGGTCGCCAAGAACACGCTGATCAAGCGGGCCGCCACCGAGGCGGGCATCGAAGGCCTCGACGAGCTGTTCGTCGGGCCCACCGCAATCGCATTCGTCACCGGCGAGGCCGTCGACGCCGCCAAGGCGATCAAGACCTTCTCCAAGGACCACAAGACGCTGGTCATCAAGGGCGGCTACATGGACGGTCGCCCGCTGACCGTCGCCGAGGTCGAGCGCATCGCCGACCTGGAGTCGCGCGAGGTGCTGCTGGCCAAACTGGCCGGCGCGATGAAGGCCAACTTGTCCAAGGCGGCCGGCCTGTTCAACGAGCCGGCATCGCAGGTGGCCCGCCTTGCTGCGGCGCTGCAGGAGAAGAAGTCCGCCGAGACATCAACCGAATAACCCACACCACCGAGGAAGGACCCACAACCATGGCCAAGCTGTCTACTGACGAGCTGCTCGACGCTTTCAAGGAGCTGACCCTCCTGGAGCTCTCGGAGTTCGTGAAGAAGTTCGAGGAGACCTTCGAGGTCACCGCAGCCGCTCCCGTCGCCGTCGCGGCCGCCGCTCCTGGCGCTGCCCCGGCCGCGGCCGAGGCTGCCGAGGAGCAGTCGGAGTTCGACGTCATTCTCGAGGGCGCCGGCGACAAGAAGATCGGCGTCATCAAGGTCGTCCGCGAGATCGTCTCGGGCCTGGGCCTCAAGGAGGCCAAGGACCTGGTCGACGGCGCGCCCAAGCCGCTGCTGGAGAAGGTCACCAAGGAGGCCGCCGACGAGGCCAAGACCAAGCTCGAGGCCGCCGGCGCCACGGTCACCGTCAAGTAGTTCGACTCGTCGAAAGCCCCCGGGATCGCCTAAGGCGTCCCGGGGGCTTCGCGTATCGCCAGCCGCTGCGACTCTTCCACGCGCTCGCGCGAATCGCCCAGCGCGACAAGCAGATTCGTCGTCATCCCGGCCAGCACCGGCCCGACGGCAGCGCCGCCGTCGCCGCAGTAGCCCGCCAGTTCCAGCATCACGAAACCGTGGATCGCCGCCCAGAACTGCGCGGCGATGGCCACCACCGACGCATCGTCGTCGGCCGAACCTGCGGTGATCCGGCCCGCCACCATCGACCGGTGCACCGGGCGCACCACGCGCGCGAAGCTCGGGTAGTGCTCGCTGATCTCGGCCACGCTCAGGCTCACGACGTTGTGCGCCGGCGCATTGATGCCGTGCGCGCTGGTGCTGCCGAACATCAGCCGGTACATGTGCGGATGCTCTAGCGCGAAGCGGCGGTAGGCGATTCCGGTGGCAACCAGATCGGCGACCGGATCCGAGGTCTCCGGCACGGTCAGCGCGTCGGCGAATTGCCGCAGACCCTCCTCGGCCAGCCCGGCGATCAATGCCCGCATCCCGCCGAAATGGGTGTACAGCGCCATCGTCGACGTCCCGGCCGCGCCGGCGATCTTTCGGGTCTGCAGCGCGTCGGGTCCCTCGTCGTTGAGCAGCCTGACCGCGGCGTGCACCAACTCGTCGCGCACGCTGCGTTGGGCCTGCGGGAAATTCATCGTTGCCATCCTGCCACTGCACGCGTACTGTCCCTATAACACCATAATATCAACGTTATAGGAGCTAGACGTGACGACTACGGCCACCACTGCATCCGCCAATCCGTATCTCGAGGGTTTCCTGGCGCCAGTGCGCGCCGAGGTGACGGCGACCGATCTGCCGGTCACCGGTCACATCCCCGAACACCTCGACGGTCGCTATCTGCGCAACGGGCCCAACCCGGTTAGCGAGGTCGACCCGGCCACCTACCACTGGTTCAGCGGCGACGCCATGGTGCACGGGGTAGCGCTGCGCGACGGGCAAGCCCGCTGGTACCGCAACCGCTGGGTCCGCACCGCTGCCGTGTGCAAGGCCCTCGGCGAGCCCACGCCCGCCGGGCTCAACCCGCAAGCCGGGATGCTGTCCGTCGGTCCCAACACCAACGTGCTCAGCCACGCCGGGCAAACCCTGGCGCTGGTCGAGGGAGGCGGCGCCGCCTACCGGCTGACCGAGGAACTCGACACCGTGGGGACGTGCGACTTCGACGGCACCCTGGCCGGTGGTTACACCGCTCACCCGCACCGCGACCCGGCTACCGGCGAATTGCATGCCGTCTCTTACTCTTTCGCGCGCGGACACACCGTGCAGTACTCGGTGATCGACACCCGGGGACGGGCGCGACGCACCGTCGACATCGCGGTGAGCGGGTCGCCGATGATGCACGACTTCTCGCTGACCGACAAGTACGTCGTGATCTACGACCTGCCGGTGACCTTCGAAGCGCTGCAGGTGCTGCAGGCGACCGTCCCGGGCTGGCTCGGCCTGCCCGCCCGGCTGGTGGTGCAGTCGCTGCTCGGGCGCGTCAGGATGCCCAGCCCGGTCACCGCGATGATCAACCGCAATCGCCAGCCCATCCACCAGATGCCCTACGGCTGGAATCCTCACTACCCGGCGCGCATCGGCGTCATGCCGCGCGAGGGTGGCAACAACGACGTCAGATGGTTCGAGATCGAACCCTGCTACGTCTACCACCCGCTCAACGCGTACTCGGAAACGCGCGACGGCGCCGAGATCCTGGTGCTCGACGTGGTGCGATACCAGCGCATGTTCGATCGCGACCGGCGGGGCCCGGGCGACAGCCGGCCCAGCCTGGACCGCTGGACCATCAACCTGGCGACCGGAGCGGTGTCCGCCGAATGCCGCGACGACCGCTCGCAGGAATTCCCCCGGATCAACGAGGGCCTGCTGGGCGCCAAGCACCGGTTCGGCTACACCGTCGGCCTCGACGGCGGATTCCTGGACGAAGCTTCCGAGATGACGTCGGCGTTGTACAAGCACGACTACGCGACCGGATCGGCCACCAGCGCCGCACTGGACCCCGGCCTTTTGCTCGGCGAGATGTCTTTTGTACCGAACCCGGCCGGTCGGTCCGAGGACGACGGCATCCTGATGGGCTACGGCTATCACCGCGGTCGCGACGAGGGTCAGCTGCTGCTGTTCGACGCCCAAACCCTCGAGTCGGTGGCCACAGTGCACCTGCCGCAGCGGGTGCCGATGGGCTTTCACGGCAACTGGTCGCCGCGCGTCTAAGTAGAGGTGACACACCTACCCGCGGGTAGCCAGCGATAGGCGTGTTGCCGCTCGCCCGCGTAAGCTAAAGTGACTGAAACCACAGGCCAGTCGGCAACGTCACCGGGAGGATTCGCATGGGCAAGGCAATCCGGGTTGAAGGACTCACCAAGTCCTTCGGATCCCAGCGAATCTGGGAAGACGTCACGATGGATATCCCGCCGGGCGAGGTCAGCGTGTTGCTGGGCCCGTCTGGTACCGGTAAATCGGTGTTCTTGAAGTCGCTGATCGGGCTGCTGCGCCCGGAGCGTGGCTCGATCATCATCGACGACGTCGACATCACCGAGTGCTCGGCCAGGGAGCTCTACGAGATCCGCACGCTGTTCGGGGTCATGTTCCAGGACGGTGCTCTGTTCGGGTCGATGAACATCTACGACAACACCGCGTTCCCGTTGCGCGAGCACACTAAGAAGAAGGAAAGCGAGATCCGTGACATCGTCATGGAGAAGCTGGCGATCGTCGGTCTGGCCGGTGATGAGAAGAAGTTCCCCGGTGAGATCTCGGGCGGTATGAAAAAGCGTGCCGGGCTGGCCCGTTCGCTGGTGCTCGACCCGCAGATCATCCTCTGCGACGAGCCGGATTCCGGTCTGGACCCGGTGCGTACCGCGTATTTGAGCCAGCTGCTGATCGACATCAACGCCCAGATCGACGCCACGATTTTGATCGTTACGCACAACATCAACATCGCGCGCACGGTGCCGGACAACATGGGCATGCTGTTCCGCCGCAAGCTGGTCATGTTCGGCCCGCGTGAGGTGTTGCTGACGTCCGACGAGCCCGTCGTCAAGCAGTTCCTCAACGGGCGGCGGATCGGGCCGATCGGTATGTCGGAGGAAAAGGACGAGGCCACCATGGCCGAGGAGCAGGCCCACCTGGAGGCCGGCCACCACGGCGGTGGTGTCGAGGAGATCGAGGGCGTGCCGCCGCAGATCACCGCCACCCCGGGCATGCCGGAGCGCAAGGCCGTCGCCCGCCGTCAGGCCCGCGTCCGCGAGAACCTGCACCTGCTGCCCAAGAATGCGCAGCAAGCCATCCTCGAGTCCCTCGAGGGCAGCGCCCAGGACTACCCGGCGCACGAGCGGGACTTCGGCGGCGAGGACCGTGGCCGCCACCGCGACTACGACGCGCCCACCGAGACCATCCGCACGCAATAGTCGGGCCACGCCGCGGCAGTGCCGGGAAGGAGTTCTCGCTGACAAGTTGGCGCGTCAACCCTTGACGGACGAGCCGGAAGGGGTCAGTCTGTTGGGCAGCATGTGTGCAGGGGAATCCCGAAGCGGCGGCCAGCGCCCGGATCGCCGAGGTTCCCGAGCACGGTAGTTGAGGAATGCGCAGTCCTGCGCTATCGTTGGACGTTGCGCTGGCTGCCTCCTGCCCATCTCACCCGCCACTTGACACCGTGGTCCTAGCCTGAGCCCGTTTCCGGCTCAGCGATCTAGCCGCGTGCGTGAGATTTGGACAGTTCGTCCGCCAGCCGAACCGACACAGTTATCGCGGCGAAAGGTCCGGTGGCCGCCGGCTCCCGTTAGTCGCACGAGGTGCTGGAAGGATGCATCTTGGCAGTCTCCCGCCAGAGCAAGACAAACCGTCAAACTTCCTCCAATAGCTCCGTTCCCGGAGCACCCAACCGAATTTCTTTTGCGAAGCTGCGTGAACCGCTCGAGGTCCCCGGCCTGCTGGACGTGCAGACCGACTCGTTCGAGTGGCTGATCGGCACGCCGGAGTGGCGTGAGAAAGCGGCCGCCCGCGGCGACGTCGCGCCCAAGGGCGGGCTCGAAGAGGTGCTCGACGAGCTCTCGCCGATCGAGGACTTCTCCGGCTCGATGTCGCTGTCCTTCTCCGACCCGCGCTTCGACGAGGTCAAGGCGCCCGTCGACGAGTGCAAAGACAAGGACATGACGTACGCGGCCCCGCTGTTCGTCACCGCGGAGTTCATCAACAACAACACCGGCGAGATCAAGAGCCAGACGGTGTTCATGGGCGACTTCCCGATGATGACCGAGAAGGGCACGTTCATCATCAACGGGACCGAGCGCGTCGTCGTCAGCCAGCTGGTCCGCTCTCCCGGTGTGTACTTCGACGAGACCATCGACAAGTCGACCGAAAAGACGCTGCATTCTGTCAAGGTGATCCCCAGCCGCGGCGCGTGGCTGGAGTTCGACGTCGACAAGCGCGACACCGTCGGTGTGCGCATCGACCGCAAGCGCCGCCAGCCGGTCACCGTGCTGCTCAAGGCGCTGGGCTGGACCAACGAGCAGATCACCGAGCGGTTCGGCTTCTCCGAGATCATGATGTCGACGCTGGAGAAGGACAACACCGTCGGCACCGACGAGGCACTGCTGGACATCTACCGCAAGCTGCGCCCGGGCGAGCCGCCCACCAAGGAGTCCGCGCAGACCCTGCTGGAGAACCTGTTCTTCAAGGAGAAGCGCTACGACCTGGCCCGGGTGGGCCGCTACAAGGTCAACAAGAAGCTCGGCCTGAACACCGAGAGCCCGATCACCACCACGACGCTCACCGAAGAGGACGTCGTCGCCACCATCGAGTACCTCGTGCGCCTGCACGAGGGCCACGCCACGATGACCGTCCCGGGCGGTGTCGAGGTGCCGGTGGAAACCGACGACATCGACCACTTCGGCAACCGGCGCATCCGCACGGTCGGCGAGCTGATCCAGAACCAGATCCGGGTCGGCATGTCGAGGATGGAGCGGGTGGTCCGCGAGCGGATGACCACCCAGGACGTCGAGGCGATCACGCCGCAGACCCTGATCAACATCCGCCCGGTCGTGGCGGCGATCAAGGAGTTCTTCGGCACCAGCCAGCTCTCGCAGTTCATGGACCAGAACAACCCGCTGTCCGGGTTGACCCACAAGCGTCGCCTGAACGCGCTGGGCCCGGGTGGTCTGTCGCGGGAGCGGGCCGGGCTGGAGGTCCGCGACGTGCACCCGAGCCACTACGGCCGGATGTGCCCGATCGAGACCCCGGAAGGTCCGAACATCGGTCTGATCGGGTCGCTGGCGGTGTACGCCCGGGTCAACCCGTTCGGCTTCATCGAGACCCCGTACCGCAAGGTGGTCGACGGCCGGGTGACCGACGAGGTGGTGTACCTGACCGCCGACGAGGAGGACCGCCACGTCGTCGCGCAGGCCAACTCGCCGATCGACGACGAGGGCCGGTTCACCGAGGACCGCGTCCTGGTCCGCCGGAAGGGCGGCGAGGTCGAGTACGTGTCGTCGTCCGAGGTCGAGTTCATGGACGTCTCGCCGCGCCAGATGGTGTCGGTGGCCACCGCGATGATCCCGTTCCTCGAGCACGACGACGCCAACCGGGCCCTGATGGGTGCCAACATGCAGCGCCAGGCGGTTCCGCTGGTGCGCAGCGAGCGTCCGCTGGTCGGTACCGGCATGGAGCTGCGCGCCGCGATCGACGCCGGTGACGTCGTCGTCGCCGACAAGAGCGGCGTGGTCGAGGAGGTGTCGGCGGACTACATCACCGTGATGGCCGACGACGGCACCCGGCAGAGCTACCGGTTACGCAAGTTCGCCCGGTCCAACCACGGCACCTGCGCCAACCAGCGTCCGATCGTGGACGCCGGCCAGCGTGTCGAGGCCGGCCAGGTGATCGCCGACGGACCGTGCACCGACAACGGCGAGATGGCGCTGGGCAAGAACCTGCTCGTGGCGATCATGCCGTGGGAGGGCCACAACTACGAGGACGCCATCATCCTGTCCAACCGCCTGGTGGAGGAGGACGTGCTGACCTCGATTCACATCGAGGAGCACGAGATCGACGCCCGTGACACCAAGCTGGGCGCCGAGGAGATCACCCGGGACATCCCGAACGTCTCCGACGAGGTGCTGGCCGACCTCGACGAGCGCGGCATCGTGCGCATCGGCGCCGAGGTCCGCGACGGCGACATCCTGGTCGGCAAGGTCACCCCGAAGGGTGAGACCGAGCTGACCCCGGAGGAGCGGCTGCTGCGGGCGATCTTCGGCGAGAAGGCCCGCGAGGTCCGCGACACCTCCCTGAAGGTGCCGCACGGCGAGTCCGGCAAGGTGATCGGCATTCGGGTGTTCTCCCGCGAGGACGACGACGAGCTGCCCGCCGGTGTCAACGAGCTGGTCCGCGTCTACGTGGCCCAGAAGCGCAAGATCTCCGACGGCGACAAGCTGGCCGGCCGGCACGGCAACAAGGGTGTGATCGGCAAGATTTTGCCCGTCGAGGACATGCCGTTCCTCCCGGATGGCACGCCGGTGGACATCATCCTGAACACCCACGGTGTGCCGCGACGGATGAATATCGGGCAGATCCTGGAGACCCACCTGGGGTGGTGTGCGCACAGTGGCTGGAAGGTCGACGGGAAGCCCGACTGGGCGTCCAAGCTGCCGGAGGAGCTGCTGGAGGCCGAGCCGAACAAGATCGTCTCGACGCCGGTGTTCGACGGTGCCCGCGAAGAGGAGCTGCAGGGCCTGCTGTCCTCGACGCTGCCCAACCGCGACGGCGATGTGCTGGTCGACGGCGACGGCAAGGCGATCCTGTACGACGGGCGCTCGGGTGAGCCGTTCCCGTACCCGGTGACCACCGGCTACATGTACATCATGAAGCTGCACCACCTGGTGGACGACAAGATCCACGCCCGCTCGACGGGGCCGTACTCGATGATCACCCAGCAGCCGCTGGGCGGTAAGGCGCAGTTCGGTGGCCAGCGGTTCGGCGAGATGGAGTGCTGGGCCATGCAGGCCTACGGCGCGGCGTACACGCTGCAGGAGCTGTTGACCATCAAGTCCGACGACACGGTCGGCCGGGTCAAGGTGTACGAGGCGATCGTCAAGGGCGAGAACATTCCCGAGCCGGGCATCCCCGAGTCGTTCAAGGTGCTGCTCAAGGAGCTGCAGTCGCTGTGCCTCAACGTCGAAGTGCTCTCCAGCGACGGTGCGGCCATCGAGATGCGCGACGGCGACGACGAGGATCTCGAGCGCGCTGCGGCGAATCTGGGAATCAACTTGTCCCGCAACGAATCTGCGTCCGTTGAGGACTTGGCCTAATTTGTTTTCTAGTTCTGCAACCCGAAAGGGAGTTACGTGTTAGACGTCAACTTCTTCGATGAACTCCGCATCGGCCTGGCCACCGCGGACGACATCAGGCAGTGGTCCTACGGCGAGGTCAAGAAGCCGGAGACCATCAACTACCGCACATTGAAGCCGGAGAAGGACGGCCTGTTCTGCGAGAAGATCTTCGGACCGACTCGCGACTGGGAGTGCTACTGCGGCAAGTACAAGCGGGTGCGCTTCAAGGGCATCATCTGTGAGCGCTGCGGCGTCGAGGTGACTCGCGCCAAGGTGCGCCGTGAGCGGATGGGCCACATCGAGCTGGCCGCGCCGGTGACCCACATCTGGTACTTCAAGGGTGTGCCGTCGCGGCTGGGCTACCTGCTGGACCTGGCACCCAAGGACCTCGAGAAGATCATCTACTTTGCGGCGTACGTGATCACGTCTGTCGACGAGGAGATGCGGCACAACGAGCTGTCCACGCTCGAGGCCGAGATGGTCGTCGAGAAGAAGGCGGTCGAGGACCAGCGCGACGCCGACCTGGAGGCCCGCGCCCAGAAGCTCGAGGCCGACCTGGCCGAGCTGGAGGCCGAAGGCGCGAAAGCCGATGCGCGGCGCAAGGTTCGCGACGGCGGCGAGCGGGAGATGCGCCAGATCCGCGACCGGGCCCAGCGCGAGCTGGACCGGCTGGAGGACATCTGGAACACCTTCACCAAGCTGGCCCCCAAGCAGCTGATCGTCGACGAGAACCTCTACCGCGAGCTCGTCGACCGCTACGGCGAGTACTTCACCGGCGCCATGGGTGCGGAGTCGATCCAGAAGCTCATCGAGAACTTCGACATCGACGCCGAGGCCGAGGCGCTGCGCGAGGTCATCCGAAACGGCAAGGGGCAAAAGAAGCTTCGCGCTTTGAAGCGTCTGAAGGTGGTGGCTGCGTTCCAGCAGTCCGGCAACTCGCCGATGGGCATGGTGCTCGACGCCGTCCCGGTGATCCCGCCGGAGCTGCGTCCGATGGTGCAGCTCGACGGTGGCCGGTTCGCCACGTCCGACCTGAACGACCTGTACCGCCGGGTGATCAACCGCAACAACCGGCTCAAGAGGCTGATCGACCTCGGTGCGCCCGAGATCATCGTCAACAACGAGAAGCGGATGCTGCAGGAGTCGGTCGACGCGCTGTTCGACAACGGCCGCCGCGGCCGCCCGGTCACCGGGCCGGGTAACCGTCCGCTGAAGTCGCTTTCGGATCTGCTGAAAGGTAAGCAGGGCCGGTTCCGCCAGAACCTGCTCGGTAAGCGTGTCGACTACTCCGGCCGTTCGGTCATCGTGGTGGGCCCGCAGCTCAAGCTGCACCAGTGTGGTCTGCCCAAGCTGATGGCGCTCGAGCTGTTCAAGCCGTTCGTGATGAAGCGGCTCGTCGACCTCAACCACGCGCAGAACATCAAGAGCGCCAAGCGGATGGTGGAGCGTCAGCGTCCGCAGGTGTGGGACGTGCTCGAGGAGGTCATCGCCGAGCACCCGGTGCTGCTGAACCGCGCACCCACCCTGCACCGGCTGGGTATCCAGGCCTTCGAGCCGATGCTGGTGGAGGGCAAGGCAATTCAGCTGCACCCGTTGGTGTGTGAGGCGTTCAACGCCGACTTCGACGGCGACCAGATGGCGGTGCACCTGCCGCTGAGTGCCGAGGCGCAGGCCGAGGCCCGCATCCTGATGCTGTCCTCCAACAACATCCTGTCGCCGGCGTCGGGCCGCCCGCTGGCCATGCCGCGGCTGGACATGGTGACCGGGCTGTACTACCTGACCACCGAAGTTCCCGGCGACAAGGGCGAATACGTCCCGGCCGCGAAGGACCGTCCCGAGTCGGGTGTGTACGCCTCGCCGGCCGAGGCGATCATGGCGATGGACCGTGGCGTGCTGTCCGTGCGCGCCAAGATCAAGGTGCGGCTCTCGCAGCTGCGCCCGCCCGCCGAGGTGGAGGCCGAGCTGTTCGGCGTGAATGGTTGGCAGCCAGGGGATTCCTGGATGGCCGAGACCACGCTGGGCCGGGTGATGTTCAACGAACTGCTGCCGGTGGGCTACCCGTTCGTGAACAAGCAGATGCACAAGAAGGTGCAGGCTGCGATCATCAACGATCTGGCCGAGCGCTACCCGATGATCGTCGTCGCGCAGACGGTCGACAAGCTCAAGGACGCCGGCTTCTACTGGGCCACGCGTTCCGGTGTGACGGTGTCGATGGCCGACGTGTTGGTGCCGCCGCGCAAGCAGGAGATCCTCGACTCTTACGAGGAGCGGGCCGACAAGGTCGAAAAGCAGTTCCAGCGTGGTGCTTTGAACCACGACGAGCGCAACGAGGCGCTGGTGGAGATCTGGAAGGAAGCCACCGACGAGGTCGGGCAGGCGCTGCGTGAGCACTACCCAGACGACAACCCGATCATCACGATCGTCGACTCGGGTGCCACCGGTAACTTCACCCAGACCCGGACGCTGGCCGGCATGAAGGGTCTGGTGACCAACCCGAAGGGCGAGTTCATCCCGCGGCCGATCAAGTCGTCGTTCCGGGAGGGCCTGACGGTGTTGGAGTACTTCATCAACACCCACGGCGCCCGAAAGGGCTTGGCGGACACCGCGTTGCGTACCGCCGACTCGGGTTATCTGACCCGTCGTCTGGTGGACGTGAGCCAGGATGTCATCGTCCGCGAAGCCGACTGCGGCACCGAGCGCGGCATCACCGTCGAGCTGGCCGAGCGTGCAGCCGACGGCACCCTGATCCGCGACCCGTTCATCGAAACCTCCGCATACGCCCGCACTTTGGGCACCGACGCGGTGGACGAGAAGGGCAACGTCGTCGTCGCCCGCGGGCACGACCTCGGTGACCCCGAGATCGACGCCTTGCTGGCGGCGGGCATCACTCACGTGAAGGTGCGGTCGGTGCTGACCTGTGCCACCGGCACCGGCGTGTGCGCGACCTGCTACGGGCGCTCGATGGCGACCGGCAAGCTGGTCGACATCGGCGAAGCGGTGGGAATCGTTGCCGCACAGTCGATCGGCGAGCCCGGCACCCAGCTGACCATGCGCACCTTCCACCAGGGTGGTGTCGGTGAGGACATCACCGGTGGTCTGCCCCGCGTGCAGGAGCTGTTCGAGGCCCGGGTGCCGCGCGGTAAGGCGCCGATCGCGGACGTCACCGGCCGGGTGCGCCTGGAGGAGGGCGAGCGGTTCTACAAGATCACGATCGTCCCCGACGACGGCGGCGAGGAAGTGGTCTACGACAAGCTCTCCAAGCGGCAACGCCTGCGGGTGTTCAAGCACGAGGACGGCACCGAGCGGCTGCTCGCCGACGGCGACCACGTCGAGGTGGGCCAGCAGCTCATGGAAGGCTCCGCCGACCCGCACGAGGTGCTGCGCGTGCAGGGCCCGCGCGAGGTGCAGATCCACCTAACCAAGGAGGTCCAGGAGGTCTACCGGGCCCAAGGTGTGTCGATCCACGACAAGCACATCGAGGTGATCGTCCGGCAGATGCTGCGCCGGGTGACGATCATCGACTCGGGTTCGACGGAGTTCCTGCCCGGTTCGCTGATCGACCGCGCGGAGTTCGAGGCCGAGAACCGTCGGGTGGTGGCCGAGGGCGGCGAGCCCGCCGCCGGTCGCCCGGTGCTGATGGGTATCACCAAGGCGTCGCTGGCCACCGACTCGTGGTTGTCGGCGGCGTCGTTCCAGGAGACCACGCGAGTGCTGACCGATGCGGCGATCAACTGCCGCAGCGACAAGCTCAACGGTCTGAAGGAGAACGTGATCATCGGCAAGCTGATCCCGGCCGGGACCGGGATCAGCCGGTACCGCAACATCCAGGTGCAGCCGACCGAGGAGGCCCGGGCCGCCGCGTACACGATCCCGAGCTACGAGGATCAGTACTACAGCCCGGACTTCGGCCAGGCCACCGGTGCCGCGGTCCCGCTGGACGACTACGGGTACTCCGACTACCGGTAACCCCTCTCGCCCGAGCGTGAATCTGGCGACGCGCTCCCCGCGTGTCGCGTCGTCGGATTCACACTCGGCGGGGATGAGCGCACGCACTACACTTGCCGCGTGCTCATCGGTTCGCATGTAAGCCCGAAAGATCCGCTCGGCGCCGCCGCGGCCGACGGCGCCGACTTGGTGCAGATCTTCCTCGGCAATCCGCAGAGCTGGAAGAAGCCGAAACCACGCGACGACGCGGCCGAGCTGAAGGCGTCGAGCATCCCGCTCTACGTCCACGCGCCCTACCTGATCAACGTCGCGTCGGCGAACAACCGGGTACGGATCCCGTCGCGCAAAATTCTCCAGGACACCTGCGATGGGGCTGCCGAGGTCGGGGCCACGGCCGTGATCGTGCACGGGGGCCACGTTGACGACGACGACATCGCCGCCGGTTGCGAACGTTGGCGAAAGGCGATGGAGCGCCTGGAAACCGAGGTGCCGGTCTACCTGGAGAACACCGCGGGCGGTGACCACGCGATGGCCCGCCACTTCGAAACCATCGCCCGGCTCTGGGACCACATCGGCGACACGGGTATCGGTTTCTGCCTGGACACCTGCCACGCGTGGGCGGCCGGCGAGGCGCTTATCGATGCCGTCGACCGCATCAAGGCGATCACCGGCCGCATCGATCTGGTGCACTGCAACGACTCCAGGGACGCGGCGGGCTCGGGCGCGGATCGCCACGCCAACATCGGCTCCGGCCAGATCGATCCCGAGCTGCTGGTCGCCGTGGTGAAAGCGGCCAACGCGCCCGTCGTCTGCGAAACCGCCGACGAAGGCCGCAAGGACGACATCGCCTTCCTGCGCGACCGCGTCGGCTAGCCATGATCGCCCGGCTCGCTGCGCTGCTCGGTGTGCTCGCGACGGTGGCGGCATGTGCGGCGTCCCCGCCCGCGACGGCCGCGTTGCCGGACGGTACCAGCGTGCACACGATCAGCGTCGGTGGCCTGGACCGGACCTATCGGGTGTACAAGCCGGCCGGGCTCCCGGAGTCGGCACCGCTGGTGGTCATGCTTCACGGCGGGTTCGGTAGCGCGCGGCAAGCCGAAAAGGCTTACGGCTGGAACCAATTGGCCGACACGATGAAATTTCTGGTCGCTTACCCCGACGGTGTGGGGCGGGCCTGGAACACCGGTGGCGGATGTTGCGGCCAACCCAGCCGCGACGGCGTCGACGACGTCGGCTTCATCATCGCGACCGTCACCGAGATCAGCCACGCGATCGGGGTCGACGCATCGCGGATCTACGCCACCGGGATCAGCAACGGCGGCATCATGGCCTACACGCTGGCGTGCCACACCGGCATGTTCGCGGCCATCGGTCCCGATGCGGCCACCCAACTCGACCCCTGCTCGTCGCCGCATCGCACATCGGTGATGCACATCCATGGGACCGGCGACCAGAACATCCGCTACAACGGCGGACGCGGCGCCGGCGTCGCGCACATCGACGGCCCACCGGTGCCGCAGGTGAATGCCTTCTGGCGCAACGTCGACCACTGCGCGCCGCCCACCACCAGCACCGAGCGCCGGGTCACCACCTCGACCGCCGAGTGTCCCGACAACCGCAGCGTGGTCCTGATGACCGTCGACGGTGGTGGGCACGAGTGGCCGCAATTCGCGACGTCGACGCTGTGGCGGTTTTTCGCGGCACACGCCGACTGAATATTACGTCTCTTGTGCGACTGTCGGAAAAGTGTAACACTGGGCGTATGCCAGACACGCATGTCGTCACCAACCAGGTCCCGCCACTGGAGGACCACAACCCCGCCACGTCGCCGGTTCTCGTCGAGGCGCTGATCCGCGAGGGCGGGCAGTGGGGTCTCGACGAGGTCACCGAACTCGGCGCGATCTCCGGCAGCGCCCAAGCCCAGCGCTGGGGCGAGTTGGCCGACCGCAACCGGCCGATCCTGCACACCCACGACCGCTACGGCCACCGCATCGACGAGGTGGAGTACGACCCGGCGTATCACGAGCTGATGCGCACGGCTATCGCGCACGGCCTGCATGCCGCGCCGTGGGCGGAAACAAAGCCCGGCGCGCATGTGGTGCGGGCGGCCAAGACCAGCGTCTGGACCGCCGAACCCGGCCATATGTGCCCGATCTCGATGACCTACGCCGTCGTCCCGGCATTGCGGCACAACCCGGAGCTGGCAAAGGTTTACGAGCCGCTGCTGACCAGCCGGGTCTACGACCCGGAACTCAAGGTGCCGACGGCCAAGGCCGGAATCACCGCCGGCATGTCGATGACCGAAAAGCAGGGCGGCTCCGACGTTCGCGCCGGCACCACCCAGGCCACCCGCAACGCCGACGGCAGCTATCGTCTCACCGGACACAAGTGGTTCACCTCGGCGCCGATGTGCGACATCTTCCTGGTGTTGGCCCAGGCGCCGGGCGGGCTGTCGTGCTTCTTGCTGCCGCGGGTGCTGCCCGACGGCAGCCGCAACCGAATGTTGTTGCAGCGGCTCAAGGACAAGCTGGGCAACCACGCCAATGCGTCCAGCGAGGTCGAGTACGACGGGGCAGTCGCCTGGCTGGTCGGCGAGGAGGGTCGCGGCGTGCCGACCATCATCGAGATGGTCAACCTGACGCGGCTGGACTGTGCGCTGGGCAGCGCCACCAGCATGCGCAGCGGGCTGACCCGGGCTGTCCATCACGCCCAGCACCGCAAGGCGTTCGGCGCGTATCTGATCGACCAGCCGCTCATGCGTAATGTGCTGGCGGACTTGGCGGTTGAGGCCGAGGCGGCCACGATGGTCGCGATGCGCATGGCCGGCGCCACCGACAACGCGGTGCGCGGCGACCAGACCGAGGCGCTGCTGCGCCGGATCGGGTTGGCCGCCGCCAAGTACTGGGTGTGCAAGCGAGCCACCCCGCACGCCGCCGAGGCGATGGAATGTCTGGGTGGCAACGGCTACATCGAGGACTTCGGCATGCCGCGGCTGTACCGGGAGGCGCCGCTGATGGGCATCTGGGAGGGCTCCGGCAATGTCAGTGCGCTGGATACCTTGCGCGCCATGGCAACTCGGCCCGAATGCGTCGAGGTGCTGTTCGCCGACCTGGCCAAGAGTGCGGGCCAGGACCCGCGGCTGGACGCGCATGTCGAGCGTCTGCGACCGCAGCTGGAGGATCTGGAGACGATCCAGTACCGGGCCCGCAGGGTCGCCGAGGACATCTGCCTGGCGCTGCAGGGCTCGCTACTGGTGCGTCACGGCCATCCTGCTGTTGCCGAAGCGTTCCTGGCCACCCGGCTCGGCGGCCAGTGGGGCGGCGCCTACGGCACCATGCCCACTGGGCTGGATCTGGCGCCGATCCTCGAGCGTGCGATGGTCAAGGGATGACTCACGCGATCAGGCCGGTCGACTTCGACAACCTGAAGACGATGACCTACGAGGTCACCGACCGGGTTGCGCGAATCACCTTCAACCGCCCCGAGAAGGGCAACGCGATCATCGCCGACACCCCGCTGGAACTCTCGGCGCTCGTCGAGCGCGCCGACCTGGACCCCAATGTGCACGTCATCTTGGTCTCCGGGCGGGGTGAAGGGTTTTGCGCCGGTTTCGATTTGAGCGCGTATGCCGACCGGACCTCCTCGGCCGGCGGCACCGGGCCGTACGAGGGCACTGTGCTGGACGGTAAGACCCAGGCCGTCAACCATCTGCCCAACCAGCCGTGGGACCCGATGATCGACTACCAGATGATGAGCCGCTTCGTGCGCGGGTTCTCGTCCCTGATGCACGCCGACAAGCCGACGGTGGTCAAGATCCACGGCTACTGCGTGGCCGGCGGCACCGACATCGCGCTGCACGCCGACCAGGTGATCGCCGCCTCCGACGCCAAGATCGGCTACCCGCCGACCAGGGTCTGGGGAGTGCCCGCAGCGGGGCTGTGGGCCCACCGGCTCGGCGACCAGCGCGCCAAACGCCTTCTGCTGACCGGGGATTGCATCACCGGCACGCAAGCCGCCGAGTGGGGCCTGGCGGTCGAGGCGCCGGATCCGAAGGATCTCGACGAGCGCACCGAGAGACTCGTGGAGCGCATCGCCGCGGTACCGGTCAACCAGCTGATCATGGTCAAGCTCGCGCTGAATTCGGCGCTGCTGCAACAAGGTGTGGCGACCAGCAGAATGGTCAGCACCGTGTTCGACGGCATCGCCCGGCACACCCCGGAGGGTCATGCGTTCGTCGCCGACGCCGTCGAGCACGGCTTCCGCGACGCTGTCAAGCATCGCGACCAGCCGTTCGGCGACTACGGCCGCCAAGCATCCGGGGTCTAGGCATGCGCAAGATGACGGCCCGCTCGGTGGTGCTGTCGGTGCTGCTGGGCGCTCACCCCGCATGGGCCAGCGCTGCCGAATTGATCAGGCTCACCAGTGATTTCGGTATCAAAGAGCCCACACTACGGGTCGCGCTGACCAGGATGGTCAGCGGCGGGGACCTCATCCGCTCCGCCGACGGGTACCGCCTGTCCGACCGGCTGCTGGCCCGCCAGCGCCGCCAAGACGAGGCGATCAGCCTGCGGGTAAAGCCGTGGCGCGGCTATTGGACCACCTTGATCGTCACCAGCATCGGCACCGACGCACGCACTCGCGCCACCCTGCGAACCACATTGCACGACAATCGGTTCGGCGAACTGCGCGAAGGGGTGTGGATGCGGCCGGACAACATGGCGCTCGAATTGGACGCCGAGATCCGTTGCCGGCTGCGCATCCTCAAGGCCCGCGACGACGAGCCCGCGGACCTGGCCGGGCGGCTGTGGGATCTGCCGGGGTGGTCGCAGGCCGGCCACGGCTTGCTCGACGAGATGGCCGCCGCCTCCGACATTCCCGGCCGGTTCGTGGTGGCCGCCGCGATCGTTCGCCACCTGCTGAGCGACCCCATGCTGCCGAGCGAACTGCTGCCTGCCGACTGGCCCGGCGCCCAGTTGCGCGCCGCCTACCACGACTTCGCCGCCGAACTGACCAAGCGGCGTGACGGCATCCAACTAGTGGAGGCGAGATGAGCGAGCCTGTGCGGGTAGAGCGCAATGGCCCGGTGACCACCGTGATCCTGAACCGGCCGGAGGCCCGCAACGCCGTCAACGGCCCGACGGCTGCCGCCCTGTTCGCCGCGTTCGAGGAGTTCGACCGCGACGATGCCGCGTCGGTGGCGGTGCTGTGGGGGGACGGTGGAACGTTTTGCGCGGGAGCCGATTTGAAGGCATTCGGCACACCGGACGCCAACCAGGTGCACCGGACCGGCCCCGGGCCGATGGGCCCGACGCGAATGGTGTTGTCCAAGCCCGTGATCGCCGCGGTGAGCGGGTATGCGGTGGCCGGGGGCCTGGAACTGGCGCTGTGGTGCGATATGCGGGTCGCGGAGGAGGACGCGGTCTTCGGGGTGTTCTGCCGGCGCTGGGGCGTCCCGCTGATCGACGGCGGCACCATCCGGCTGCCCCGACTGATCGGCCACAGCCGGGCGATGGACATGATCCTCACCGGCCGCGGCGTCGACGCCACCGAAGCCCACGCGATGGGCCTGGCCAATCGCGTCGTGCCCAAGGGGCAGGCCCGCCAGGCCGCCGAGGAGCTGGCCGCGCAGCTGGCCGCGCTGCCGCAGCAGTGCATGCGATCGGATCGACTCTCGGCGCTACACCAATGGGGCGCAACCGAATCGGAGGCGCTGGACTACGAATTCGCCAGCATCTCCCGCGTCAGCGCCGAGGCGATGGAAGGTGCGGGACGCTTCGCGGCCGGCGCGGGCCGCCACGGCGCCAGCGCTTGACGCGGAAGAACCTAGCCCTTGTTGATCGTGTTGCCCGAACCCAGGTTGTCGACTTTGGGGTCGCCGTTCTTGTAGGTGATCGTGTTGTTGAGACCGACGACGCTGAGTTGCTTGTCGATCTTGTCGAAGGTGATCTTGTTGTCGGCGCCGCCGATGCTCACCGTCCCGCAGGTGCCCTTGACGGTCAGCGTGTTGTTGGAACCGCCGACATTCAGCGACTTCCCGTCGGCGCAGTCGAGATCGGTTGTGGTTCCGAACGATCCGTAGTTGATCGTGTTGCCGACCTCGAACTGTGCGCCGGTGCTCCCGCTCGTGGTGCTGGTCGACGGCGTCGCGTGTTTCTCATGCGATCCGCAGCCGGCCAGCCCGAAAACCACCACTGCCGCAGACAGCGCCAGAATCGTGTACGCGCGCATTTGTTCCTCGATTCTCCGGTTGTGGCTGTGCAAAAAACTCACGCTGCACGGTTGATCCGGTTGACCATGCCCAGTTCGCGACCGCGATCCCAAATGACCGGGTCGCCGTTGCGGAAGTACACCGTCTCGTCGGAACCGTAGACGGTGATGTCGTTGACGACAGTGTCGGCGACCACGGTGTTGCCCGAACCCATGACCGTCACCGCCCAGCAGGTTCCCAGCGCGTTGACGGAATTGGACGTGCCGTTGACGATCAGCGTGGCGTTGTTGCAGTCCACGGTCTGCTCGACACCTTCGCCGGTGATGTGCGTGTCACCGTTCTTGGCGGATGCGGTTGGGGCCCCGGCGAACAATGCGAAACCAATGGCGATCGCACAGGCCGTCGACGTGCGGCCAAGGGTCGTCCATTTCACCGCGCGTTCCTCTCGCCGTGGCGGGTGATCTGCTCGAGGAGAGCCTACGTGCAATGCCCTGTGCAATGGCCGGCTTCCCGGATTTGTCAACTAGAGTTCTTCGCTGACCCCGGTCCAATTGGGAAGCGGGTCGAGGCAAACCGAAGGGCGATCACCATGGCAGCAGAGCCGGAAGCAGCCGGTGGTCGCTCGCGCGCCGCGACCAAGTCGACCGCCCGCCCCGCGAAGCTGAGCCGCGACATCATCATCAACGCCGCGCTCACCTTCTTAGACCGGGAGGGCTGGGACGCGCTGACCATCAACGCGCTGGCGACGCAGCTGGGAACCAAGGGGCCGTCGCTCTACAACCACGTGCACAGCCTGGAAGACCTGCGCCGCACGGTGCGCATGCGGGTGATCGACGACATCATCACGATGCTGAACAGGGTTGGCGAGGGCCGGGCCCGCGACGACGCCGTGCTGGTCATGGCCGGCGCCTACCGCAGCTACGCCCATCACCACCCCGGTCGCTATTCCGCGTTCACCCGGATGCCGCTCGGCGGCGACGACCCGGAATACACCGCGGCCACCAGGGCCGCGGCCGCGCCGGTCATCTCGGTGCTGACCTCCTACGGCCTCGACGGCGAGGAAGCCTTCTATGCGGCGCTGGAGTTCTGGTCGGCGCTGCACGGGTTCGTTCTGCTCGAGATGACCGGGGTGATGGACGAGATCGACACCGACGCGGTGTTCTCAGACATGGTGCTGCGACTGGCGGCCGGCCTGGAACGTCGAAGCGGAGCCAACGCCGGGTAGGCGGTTGATCGCCGCTTTGACCTGCCCGACCAGCGGCGGGTATTGTTGATGCTCGCGCCTGGCCTCGTACGGCGCCTTCGGTGACGTAAGGCGTGCCGCCGGGCCAATTCGCATGTCCATGACGCAACGGATGACGCTGCGGTGTGTTCGAGGCGGGCGCGTGCGACACGCCCGGTCGCGGGGTACTGCGGCGGGGCGTAACTGCAGTACAGAGACTTGAATACAGCAACACAGAAAGCCGGTAGATGCCAACCATTCAGCAGCTGGTCCGCAAGGGGCGCCGCGACAAGATCGGCAAGGTCAAGACCGCGGCCCTCAAGGGCAGCCCGCAGCGCCGTGGCGTGTGCACGCGCGTGTACACCACCACCCCGAAGAAGCCGAACTCGGCGCTTCGGAAGGTCGCGCGCGTCAAGCTGACCAGCCAGGTTGAGGTCACCGCATACATCCCCGGCGAGGGTCACAACCTGCAGGAGCACTCGATGGTGCTGGTGCGTGGCGGCCGGGTGAAGGATCTGCCCGGCGTGCGCTACAAGATCATCCGCGGCTCGCTCGACACCCAGGGCGTCAAGAACCGCAAGCAGGCCCGCAGCCGTTACGGCGCCAAGAAGGAGAAGAGCTGATGCCGCGCAAGGGCCCCGCGCCGAAGCGTCCGCTGGTCAACGACCCGGTCTACGGGTCGCAGCTGGTCACCCAGCTGGTGAACAAAGTTCTCCTGAAAGGGAAGAAATCCCTCGCCGAGCGCATTGTCTACGGTGCGCTCGAACAGGCCCGCGAAAAGACCGGCACCGACCCGGTCATCACCCTCAAGCGGGCTCTCGACAACGTCAAGCCGGCGCTGGAAGTCCGCAGCCGCCGCGTCGGTGGTGCCACCTACCAGGTGCCCGTCGAGGTACGCCCGGACCGGTCCACCACGCTGGCGCTGCGTTGGCTGGTCAGCTTCTCCCGGCAACGGCGGGAGAAGACCATGGTCGAGCGTCTGGCAAACGAGATCCTGGATGCCAGCAACGGCCTCGGCGCTTCCGTCAAGCGGCGTGAGGACACCCACAAGATGGCCGAAGCCAACCGAGCCTTCGCGCACTATCGCTGGTAGATAGGGCGCCGCGCGCCCGGAGCCGGGCTGCCAGAGGCCCGAAAGACAGCAACCAAGCAACGATGAGAGTGGGAAGACTTCTGTGGCACAGAAGGACGTGCTAACCGACCTGAGCAAGGTCCGCAACTTCGGCATCATGGCGCACATCGATGCCGGCAAGACCACGACGACCGAACGCATCCTCTACTACACCGGCATCAACTACAAGATCGGTGAGGTCCACGACGGCGCGGCCACGATGGACTGGATGGAGCAGGAGCAGGAGCGGGGGATCACCATCACCTCCGCGGCCACCACGACGTTCTGGAAAGACAACCAGCTCAACATCATCGACACGCCCGGTCACGTCGACTTCACCGTCGAGGTGGAGCGCAACCTGCGCGTGCTCGACGGCGCCGTGGCCGTGTTCGACGGCAAGGAGGGCGTGGAGCCGCAGTCCGAGCAGGTGTGGCGGCAGGCCGACAAGTACAACGTGCCGCGGATCTGCTTCGTCAACAAGATGGACAAGATCGGCGCCGACTTCTACTTCTCGGTCAAGACCATGGAAGAGCGGCTCGGCGCCAACGCGGTGCCGATCCAGCTGCCGATCGGCTCGGAGAGCGAGTTCGAGGGCGTCGTCGACCTGGTCGAGATGAACGCCAAGGTCTGGCGCGGCGAAACCAAGCTCGGCGAGACCTACGACACCATCGACATCCCGGCCGAGTTGGCCGAGACGGCCGAGGAATACCGCACCAAGCTGCTGGAGCTCGTCGCCGAGACCGACGAGGAGCTGCTGGAGAAGTACGTCGGCGGCGAGGAGATCACCGTCGACGAGATCAAGGCCGCGATCCGCAAGCTGACGATCGCCAGCGAGATCTACCCGGTGCTGTGCGGCAGTGCGTTCAAGAACAAGGGCGTACAGCCGATGCTCGACGCCGTCGTCGACTACCTGCCGTCGCCGCTGGACGTGCCGCCGGCAACCGGCCACGCCCCCGGCAACGAGGACGAAGAGATCGTCCGGCACGCGTCCACCGACGAGCCGTTCTCGGCGCTGGCCTTCAAGATCGCGACGCATCCGTTCTTCGGCAAGCTCACCTACATCCGGGTCTACTCCGGCACGGTGGACTCCGGCAGCCAGGTGATCAACGCCACCAAGGGCAAGAAGGAGCGGCTGGGCAAGCTGTTCCAGATGCACTCCAACAAGGAAAACCCCGTCGAGCGGGCCAGCGCAGGCCACATTTACGCGGTGATCGGCCTGAAGGACACCACCACCGGCGACACGCTCTCCGACCCCAACCAGCAGGTTGTCCTGGAGTCGATGACCTTCCCCGACCCGGTCATCGAGGTGGCCATCGAGCCCAAGACCAAGAGCGACCAGGAGAAGCTTTCGGCGTCGATCCAGAAGCTGGCCGAGGAGGACCCGACCTTCAAGGTGCACCTGGATCAAGAGACCGGCCAGACCGTGATCGGCGGGATGGGCGAGCTGCACCTGGACATCCTGGTCGACCGGATGCGCCGCGAATTCAAGGTCGAGGCCAACGTCGGTAAGCCGCAGGTGGCGTACAAGGAGACCATTCGCCGCAAGGTGGAGCACGTCGAGTACACCCACAAGAAGCAGACCGGCGGCTCGGGCCAGTTCGCCAAGGTCATCATCACCGTCGAGCCGTTCACCGGCGAGGACGGCGCCACCTACGAGTTCGAGAACAAGGTCACCGGTGGCCGCGTGCCCCGCGAGTACATCCCGTCGGTGGACGCCGGCGCCCAGGACGCCATGCAGTACGGTGTGCTGGCCGGCTACCCGCTGGTCAACCTGAAGGTGACGCTTGAAGACGGCGCGTTCCACGAGGTGGACTCGTCGGAAATGGCGTTCAAGATCGCTGGTTCGCAGGCGCTGAAGAAGGCGGCCGGCCAGGCGCAGCCGGTGATCCTGGAACCGATCATGGCCGTCGAGGTCACCACGCCCGAGGACTACATGGGCGACGTGATCGGCGACCTGAACTCCCGCCGTGGCCAGATCCAGGCCATGGAGGAGCGCGGCGGTGCACGTGTCGTCAAGGCGCACGTGCCGCTGTCGGAGATGTTCGGCTACGTCGGCGACCTGCGGTCGAAGACTCAAGGCCGGGCGAACTACTCCATGGTGTTCGACTCCTACGCCGAAGTGCCGGCGAACGTGTCGAAGGAGATCATCGCGAAGGCGACGGGCGAGTGAGTCGCGAGGCGACGGCGAGTGAGCACAGCTCACGAGTGAGGAGCCGAGCAATCAGCAGAAGCTCACGAGCGCGGAGCCGAGCAATCGTCAGAAGCGAAGGCGACGGGCGAGTGATCTCACCGGGGGAGTAACCTTGCCCGGTCACTACCGGGGCACAACTGAAACCATCAACACTGCTTTTTTAAGCACCAACAAGTCCAGGAGGACACAGAAGTGGCGAAGGCGAAGTTCGAGCGGACGAAGCCGCACGTCAACATCGGGACCATCGGTCACGTTGACCACGGCAAGACCACGCTGACCGCGGCAATTACCAAGGTCCTGCACGACAAGTACCCGGAGTTGAACGAGTCGCGGGCATTCGACCAGATCGACAATGCGCCCGAGGAGCGTCAGCGCGGTATCACCATCAACATCTCCCACGTGGAGTACCAGACCGAAAAGCGTCACTACGCGCACGTCGACGCCCCCGGCCACGCCGACTACATCAAGAACATGATCACCGGCGCCGCCCAGATGGACGGCGCGATCCTGGTGGTCGCCGCCACGGACGGCCCGATGCCGCAGACCCGTGAGCACGTGCTGCTGGCCCGTCAGGTCGGGGTGCCCTACATCCTGGTCGCACTGAACAAGGCCGACATGGTCGACGACGAGGAGCTGCTCGAGCTCGTCGAGATGGAGGTCCGTGAGCTGCTGGCCGCCCAGGAGTTCGACGAGGACGCCCCGGTGGTCAAGGTATCGGCGCTCAAGGCGCTCGAGGGCGACCCGAAGTGGGTCGAGTCCGTCGAGGAGCTGATGAACGCCGTCGACGAGTCGATCCCGGACCCGGTCCGCGACACCGACAAGCCGTTCCTGATGCCGGTCGAGGACGTCTTCACGATCACCGGTCGCGGCACGGTCGTCACCGGCCGTGTCGAGCGCGGCGTGATCAACGTCAACGAGGAAGTCGAGATCGTCGGCATCCGGCCGGAGACCACCAAGACCACGGTCACCGGCGTGGAGATGTTCCGCAAGCTGCTCGACCAGGGCCAGGCCGGTGACAACGTCGGTCTGCTGCTGCGTGGTGTCAAGCGTGAGGACGTCGAGCGTGGCCAGGTGGTCACCAAGCCGGGTACCACCACCCCGCACACCGAGTTCGAGGGTCAGGTCTACATCCTGTCCAAGGACGAGGGCGGCCGCCACACGCCGTTCTTCAACAACTACCGTCCGCAGTTCTACTTCCGCACCACCGACGTGACCGGTGTGGTGACGCTGCCGGAGGGCACCGAGATGGTGATGCCCGGCGACAACACCGACATCTCGGTGAAGCTGATCCAGCCCGTCGCCATGGACGAGGGTCTGCGGTTCGCCATCCGCGAGGGTGGCCGTACCGTCGGCGCTGGCCGGGTCACCAAGATCATCAAGTAGTTCCGTACGGCGCAAAGCCCCCGCACGCCCTGCGCGTCGGGGGCTTTTGCGTCTGTGCGCCACCGTGGCGCGATACTCTCACTCGCGTGTTGTGGCGCTATGTGAAATCGCAGTTGTTCGTGCTGCTGTGCGGCGGCCTGGTCGGGCCGATCTTTTTGGTCGTCTATTTCGCCACCGGCCAGGAGAGCTTGCTGAAGTGGATGTTCTACGTCGGCTTGCTGGTGACGGCAGCCGATGTTCTGATTGCCCTCGCGCTGGCCAACTACGGCGCCAAGTCGGCGGCCAGAGCAGCCGCGCTCGAACAAAGCGGCGTCCTGGCGCTCGCCCAGATCATGGGAATCACCGAAACCGGTACCCGTATCAACGACCAACCGTTGGTGAAATTGCAGCTGCATATCTCCGGGCCCGGCTTCACACCGTTCGACAGCGAAGACCGGGTCATCGCCAGCGTCACCCGGCTGGGTAACATCACCGCGCGCAAATTGGTGGTTCTCGTCGATCCTGCTACGCAGCAATACCAAATCGACTGGGAGAGAAGCGCATTGGTCAACGGTCTGGTGCCGGCCCAGTTCACCGTGTCGGAGGACAACACGACCTACGACCTGAGCGGCCAAGCGGGTCCGTTGATGGAGATCCTGCAAATCCTCAAAGCCAACGGCATTCCGGTGAACCGGATGGTCGATGTGCGGTCCAACCCGGTGCTTCGCCAACAGATTCAGGCGGTGGTGCGCCGCGCGGCAAGCCAGGCCGCGCAACCCGCGGCCGCCGTCGCCTCGGCAGCGGGGCCGGTGGACACCGTGCCGGAGCAGTCGATCGGCGAACGCCTGCAGGAGTTGGAGCGCCTGCACCAGTCGGGCGCGGTGACCGACGAGGAGTATGCCAGCAAACGCGCCCAGATCATCGCCGAACTCTGAGCCCGGCAACGGATCGGCCCCACTAGAACACGTTTCAGTTCGGCTGCTAGCCTGATCGGCAGTCAGTGGAAGGGACGTCGTTGTCAGCTACGTTGCACGGCCGGGTGGCGTTCGTCACGGGTGCCGCCCGCGGTCAGGGACGCTCGCACGCAATCCGGCTGGCGCGCGAGGGCGCCGACATCATCGCCGTGGACATCTGCGCACCGGTCTCCACGAGCATCACCTATCCGGCGGCCACCGCCGAGGACCTTGCCGAGACCGTCCGCGCCGTGGAGGCCGAAGGGCGCAAGGTGCTGGCGCGCGAGGTCGACATTCGTGACGACGCCTCGCTGCGGCAGCTGGTTGCCGACGGCGTCGAGCAGTTCGGCCGGCTCGACATCCTGGTGGCCAATGCCGGTGTGCTGAGCTGGGGCCGGGTTTGGGAACTCACCGACGACCAGTGGGACGCCGTCATCGGCGTCAACTTGACGGGCACGTGGCGCACCATCAGGGCAGTGGTCCCCGCGATGATCGAGGCCGGTAACGGCGGCTCGATCGTGGTGGTCAGCTCGTCGGCCGGGCTGAAGGCCACACCCGGCAACGGGCATTACGCGGCGTCCAAGCATGGGCTGGTCGGGCTGGCCAACACGCTGGCACTCGAGCTCGGCGAATTCGGTATCCGGGTCAACTCGATCCACCCGTATTCGGTGGACACGCCGATGATCGAGCCGGAAGCGATGACGCAGATCTTCGCCAAGCACCCGCATTACATTCACAGCTTTGCGCCAATGCCGTTGCAGCCCAACGGGTTTATGACGACCGACGAGGTGTCCGATGTGGTGGTGTGGCTGGCCGGTGACGGTTCGGGCACTTTGTCGGGTGCGCAGATCCCCGTCGACAAGGGCGTATTGAAGTACTGACCGGCGCTATTCGCAGGCCAGTTGCAGACGTTCGAGGCGGCGCACCAGAAGGCTCGGCAGCCACCGGCCGGTTTCAGCCGCTTCGATTTTCGAGGTGCGCTCCAGGAGCCGACCGAGCACGATGCGGGCTTCCAGTCGCGCGAGTGCAGCGCCAACGCAGAAGTGGGCGCCCTTGCCGAACGTGATGTGCCCCTTCCCGCCGGGACGGTCGAGCCGAAATTCGTCAGGGCTTTCGAAATGGGACGGATCGCGGTTGGCCGCCCCCCACAACAGGAGTAGTCGCGAACCCGCGGGGAGGTCGACACCGCACAAGGTGGTGTCGCGGACGACGTGGCGGTAGTGGCCCCGGAACGGCGGTTCGTAGCGCAATACTTCCTCGAGAAACGTGCCGAGCAGCTCCGGTTGGTCGCGCACCTGCTGTTGGATATCGGGCCGGGTCGCCAAAATCCAAGCCGCGGAACCGATTAACGAGGCGGTGGATTCACCTCCGGCGCTAAACAGCGTGATCATCATCGCCAGTGCCGTCAACTCGGGCAGTTCGCCCGCTGCGCAGGCTGTGGCCAGGTCGCCGAGCAGATTGTCGCGAGGGTCGGCGGCAGCTCGCTGAAATTGTTCGGTGATGTAGCCGCCGAGTTCCATCACCGCGATGCCTGCGGCGGTGAGCTGTTCGGCGTCGACCAGTCCTTCGACGACCTGGGTTGCGGCATAACCCCATTGGACGAGCCTGTCGATGTCCTCGTCGGGAACCCCGATAATCCGTCCGACAATCATCATCGGGAGACGATTCGCCACGGCACTCATCCACTCGATGTGCCCGTCGCGCAAGTGGGCATTCCACAACTGATCGGCAGTTGCCGCGATGAACGGCTCGAAGGCGCGAATGCGTTTCGCTGCCAGCTGCGGCGTGAGCATCTTTCGATGGATGGCGTGCGCGGGGTCGTCGGCCGTGGCCAGCGCCTGAGTCGGCCCGCCGAGCTCTCCCACCGGGAAAGCGGCCACCGTACCGTCGGGCTGATAGATCATCGTCGCGGTCAGGTTCGAGGAGAAATCCTCCGGACGGCCGATGGCGTCGTTGATGGCCTCCCAACTGCACACCGCGTAGAAGCCGGAATCGCCGATCCGGTGCACCGGCCCCGCGGCCAGCATGCGCTCGTACAGCGGGTAGGGGTCCTGAACGAACCGGTCGTGGAACAGCTCGATGCCCAGGCGGGCGTCCACCGACGTCATATGTTCAACCTGAGCGGCCCAACCTGCGGCGTCAAGCGGTTGGGGCCAAGTTGAAATCACTGGTGGCCGCAGGTGATCGCCGTCGTCTCAGGAGGTGTTCTCTGTCCAGGACGAACTGTGATACGCGAGCCCCTTTTTGTCTCAGATTTGAGAAGATGAAAGTCGTCGGGCGCGGAGGGCTTGTAGCGATGGTTCGGGAAGATTGGGTCGTCGGCGGCGATCGCCGCCGGGTTGCCGCAGAGCGCATCTATGCGGCCGCAACGGAACTTATTGTCCGCAAAGGACTGGACGCTTTCGACATCGACGCTTTGGCAGCCCACGTCCACTGTTCTCGCGCCACGATCTATCGCTATGCGGGTGGGAAAGCCCAAATCCGCGACGCCGTTCTGATGCGCATGGCGGCTCGCATTGTCGACACTGTTCGGCGCGCCGTAGATGGGCTGAGCGGGTCGGAACGGATGATCACTGCGATCACCGTGGCGCTGGAAGAGATCAGGTCCGATCCGATGCGCCGCCTGATGCTCGACTCCACCACCGCAGCCGATTTGGGGGACTTGCACTCGTCGCCGATGCTGGCTCATCTTGCCGCCGATCTCACCGGCATTACCGACGACGACTCCCAGGCCGCGCAATGGATCGTGCGGGTGGTCATGTCGCTGGCGTACTGGCCGATCGGCGACAGCCGTCGTGAGGAGGAAATGCTGAGGCGCTTCGTTACGCCCGCGTTCGACTAGTTTGACGCGGGAGGCGGGGTGGTGCGCCGTTGGCCGCCGCGATCGTGTATGAACTCCACGTGGGGACTAGCGAAAAAGGCATCGTGATCGTCGGCGGGGGGCTGGCCGCCGCACGGACCGCCGAACAACTGCGACGGGCGGACTACGCCGGTCCGCTGACCATCGTCAGCGACGAGGTGCATCTGCCCTACGACCGGCCGCCGCTGTCCAAAGAGGTGCTGCGCAGCGAGGTCGACGACGTCACCCTCAAACCGCGAGAGTTCTACGACGAGAACAACATCACGCTGCGACTGGGTTCGGCCGCAACCAGTCTTGACACCACGGCGCAGACGGTGACCCTCGACGACGGAACGGCGCTCGGCTACGACGAACTCGTCATCGCCACCGGCCTTGTGCCGCGGCGTATTCCGGCTTTCCCCGACTTGGAGGGCATCCGGGTATTGCGTTCGTTCGACGAGAGTCTGGCGCTGCGCAGGCACGCATCGGCCGCGCAGCGTGCCGTCGTCGTCGGTGCCGGCTTCATCGGCTGCGAGGTGGCGGCCAGCCTGCGCGGCCTGGGCGTGGAGGTGGTGCTGGTCGAACCGCAGCCCGCGCCGCTGGCAGCTGTGCTCGGCGCCCAGATCGGCGAGTTGGTGGCGCGGCTGCACCGGGCCGAGGGTGTCGACGTGCGCACCGAGCTCGGTGTGGCAGAGGTCCGCGGCCAGGGACACGTCGACACGGTGGTGCTGACCGACGGCGCCGAAGTGGGCGCCGATTTGGTGGTGGTCGGGATCGGGTCGCGGCCGGCGACGGACTGGCTGGACGGCAGTGGAATCGAGGTGGACAACGGCGTGCTCTGCGACGCGGCAGGGCGCACCAGCGTGCCCAACGTGTGGGCGCTCGGCGACGTCGCCTCCTGGCGTAACCCTGCGGGACATCAAGTGCGGGTTGAGCATTGGAGCAACGTCGCCGAACAGGCCCGGGTGGTGGTGCCGGCGATGCTGGGCCGGGAAACGCCGTCGAACGTTGTGGTGCCGTACTTCTGGAGCGACCAGTACGACGTCAAAATTCAGTGTCTGGGCGAGCCGCACGCCACCGACATCGTGCACCTCGTCGAGGACGACGGCCGACGGTTCCTGGCGTACTACGAGCGCGACGGCGTGGTGGTCGGCGTTGTCGGCGGCGGCATGCCCGCCAAGGTGATGAAGACCAGGGCCAAAATCGCTGCGGGAGCACCGATCTCCGACGTGCTGGAGTAACCGCTCGCGCAAGGGGGGGTGGAGGCTATTCCCACGTCACCGGCGGGCCGTGCGGCGAGCACGCCGCCAGAACCTCGTCGGTGCCGGCGGGCCAGCTGCGGGCGCGGACGAGGAACTCGACCGGGGAATCCGGTGTGCGCCTTTGCGGCTCCAAACTGAGGTGAACAAACGGCGACTCGGCGGTCGCCCGGTCCGCCTGGGTGTCGATCGCGTTCGTCGTGGCTTGCTGTTCGTCGCGGGAAAGGTACTGCCACATGATCGAATGCCACAGCACACTCACCGCGCCCGGCGCAACGGTGAGCTCGGCGACAGCGTCGGCGGCCCCGCGGCGCAACAGCTGCGCGGGCACCCGCCGGGCGATGTTGATCGCGCCGCGCAACCGCTCGAGCCTGGCGGTCATGTCCGGCCAGACATAGCTCAGCAGCGTGTATTCCCCGTCGCGGCTGGTGGCGTCGACGGGCGCGATGTCGTAGCCGCGCCGTTCGACGATCTGCACGGCGGCAGCCGGCGGCAGGTTGCCGCGCCAGGCGTCGTCGATGCGCACCGGCGAGTCGGCCGGACCCCACAGCCCGCCGGTATGGTGGTAGCGGTAATGGTCTGCCCGCAGGTTCAGCCCGGCACTGCATCCAATCTCGAAAAGCCTTATCGGCAACGCGAATCGGCGCGCGAGGATCAGCAGCGCACCGAGCAGCGCGGCGGACCGGCCCACTTCGTTGGTCTGTGGCGGCCGGTCGAGAGCAGCGCGCAGCATGTCGGCCTGCTCGTCAACGACGCGCGTGATCTCCGGCCAGGCCGCACCGGCGTCCCAGCGGCCGCCGGTGCTCGGATACCACTGGCGTAACGTCGGCGCGCGCCCGTCGAGCACCAGCCGGTGCAATCCGCCCAGCAGTCGCAGCGGCAGCGCCTGGCGCACCGGATCGTGTTCGTGCCCGGCCAGGATGCCGGCGAACACGCCGCCGGCCTCGACGTCGTCTGCCACCTGCTCGAGCAGCTCGCCGTACATGGGGGAGCCCAGCTCGGCGCACGCCTGCGCCTGCAAACGCAGGGACCTCTGCAGGCGGGTGCCGGTGCTCACCGGCCCAGTCGGTCCAGCCCGGCGCCCACGACGTCGAACGCATTCCCGAGGGCCTGCGGCAACGACACGGATTCGTCGTCGAGCCAATGCTCGTAGGCGCTCAACGCCACTCCGAGCATGGTCCACGCGACGGTTTGGGGCAGTAGATCGTGCGGTTCGACACCCGTTCGGTGCGCGACGAACTCGGCGATGACCGCACGCCAACCGGCATACATCGTCATCGAATACGCTTGCAGCTCAGCGGTTTGCAGGATCACCCGCATGCGCTGCCGGTGCCGGGCGGTCTCCGACTCGTCGAAGGTGTTGAACGCCAACAGCGCTGAGCGCAACGCCTCGCCGAGCGGCACGTCGGCGTCGACCTGGTTGAGCAGCTCCCGCAAATGCTGCAAATGGGCGTCGAAGTCGCCCCAGGGGATCGCGTTCTTGGACGCGTAGTAGCGGAACAGGGTTCGGCGGGCGATGCCGGCGGCTGCCGCGACGTCGTCGACGCTGACCTCCGCGAAACCGCGGGCAGCGAACAAGCCGAGGGCGACGTCGGTGATGTGGTGCGGCGTCGTAGAGCGGCGCCGGCCCACCCGCGACTGAGTCAGCATGACCCGCCCTTCCATTTCGGCACTCGATGCCATATTCTGACCGAGATTGTCGAACCCTTGACGATGAAAGGCAAGTTTATGGAGCCCAACAACCAGATCGACACCGACACCGAGCTGGTCACCGAGACCCTGGTGGAAGAGGTGTCCATCGACGGGATGTGCGGGGTCTACTGACCGTGCCCAGCCCGCCGGGCGGGTTCGATCCCGACGCCGGCTGGCGGTTGCACCCGCAAGTGGCAGTGCGCCCGGAACCGTTCGGCGCACTGCTCTATCACTTCGGTACCCGCAAGCTGTCGTTTTTGAAGAACCGCACCATCCTCGCGGTGGTGCAGTCGCTGGCCGATCACACCGACGTCTGGGCCGCCTGCCGCGCGGCGGGGGTCGCCGACGGCGAGCAGCGGCCCTATATGCACGCGCTGGGTGTGCTGGCCGACTCGAACATGCTGGTGCGCAAGGAGATTCAATGACAACTGTCGTCCCGCGGCTGATCGAGCAATTCGAGCAGGGCCTCGACGCACCCATCTGTCTGACCTGGGAGCTGACCTACGCCTGCAATCTGGCGTGCGTGCACTGCCTGTCGTCGTCGGGCAAGCGCGATCCGCGCGAGCTGTCCACCCGGCAATGCAAGGACATCATCGACGAGCTCGAACGCATGCAGGTGTTCTACGTCAACATCGGCGGCGGGGAACCCACTGTGCGGCCGGACTTTTGGGAGCTGGTCGACTACGCCACCGCGCACCACGTCGGTGTCAAGTTCTCCACCAACGGGGTGCGGATCACCCCCGAGGTGGCCGCGCGGCTGGCCGCCAGCGACTACGTCGACGTGCAGATCTCGCTCGACGGCGCAACTGCGGAGGTCAACGACGCCGTGCGCGGACCCGGCTCGTACGCCATGGCCATCCGCGCGCTGGAGAACCTGGCTGCCGCCGGCTTCGCCGACGCCAAGATCTCGGTGGTGGTCACCCGCCACAACGTCGACCAGCTCGACGAATTCGCCGCGCTGGCAAGCCGTTACGGTGCCACGCTGCGCATCACAAGGCTGCGGCCGTCGGGCCGCGGCGCCGACGTGTGGGACGAGTTGCACCCGACCGCCGCCCAGCAGGTGCAGCTGTACGACTGGCTGGTGGCCAAGGGGGAGCGGGTGCTGACCGGCGACTCCTTCTTCCACCTGTCGGCGCTCGGCGAACCCGGCGCACTGGCCGGCCTCAACATGTGCGGGGCCGGCCGGGTGGTCTGCCTGATCGACCCGGTCGGCGACGTCTATGCCTGTCCCTTCGCCATCCATGACCGATTCCTCGCCGGAAATGTGCTGTCCGACGGGGGGTTTGACAATGTGTGGAAGAACGCGCCGCTGTTCCGCGAACTCCGCGAACCACAGTCCGCGGGTGCCTGCGGAAGCTGCGGGCATTACGACAGCTGCCGCGGCGGCTGCATGGCCGCGAAGTTCTTCACCGGCCTGCCGATGGACGGCCCGGACCCGGAATGCGTGCAAGGCCACGGCGCGCCGGCGCTGGCCCGCGACCGCGACAAACCCCGCCCGGCCGGTGACCACTCCCGCCGCGCTCCGGTGCCGCTGACCCTGTCCACGCGTCCACCGCGACGCATCTGCAACGAAAGCCCGGTGCAGTCGTGAGCGCATGGTTCGAGACGGTCGCCGTCGCGCAGCAGCGCGCCAAGCGGCGGCTGCCGAAGTCGGTCTACGCCGCGCTGATCGCGGCCAGCGAAAAGGGCATCACCGTCGCCGACAACGTCGAGGCATTCAGCGAGCTGGGATTCGCGCCGCATGTGGTCGGCGCGGTCGAAAAGCGCGAACTGGCGACTACCGTTATGGGACAAGACATTTCGTTGCCGGTGATCATCTCGCCCACCGGGGTGCAGGCCGTGCACCCGGACGGCGAGGTGGCCGTGGCCCGGGCCGCCGCCGCGCGCGGCACCGCGATGGGATTGTCCTCGTTTGCCAGTAAGCCGATCGAGGACGTCATCGCCGCCAACCCCAAACTGTTCTTCCAGGTGTACTGGCTCGGCGGGCGCGAGGCGATCGCGGAGCGCGTCGAGCGGGCCCGCGCGGCCGGCGCCGTCGGGCTGATCGTCACCACCGACTGGACGTTCTCGCACGGGCGGGACTGGGGCAGCCCCAAGATCCCCGAGCAGATGAACCTGGCGACCATCCTGCGGCTGTCCCCGCAGGCCGTCACCCGCCCGGCCTGGCTCTGGCAATGGGGCAAGACGCTGCGCCCGCCGAACTTGCGGGTGCCCAACCAGGCGCCCAAAGGCGAGCCCGGTCCGCCGTTCTTCGCCGCCTACGGGGAGTGGATGGGCACCCCACCACCCACGTGGGAAGACATCGCGTGGCTGCGCGAACTGTGGGGCGGGCCGTTCATGCTCAAAGGCGTGATGCGGGTCGACGACGCGAAAAGGGCTGTGGACGCCGGTGTTTCGGCGATTTCGGTGTCCAACCACGGTGGCAACAACCTCGACGGTACCCCGGCGGCGATCCGTGCCCTGCCGGCGGTGGCCGACGCGGTCGGTGATCAGATCGAGGTGTTGCTGGACGGTGGCATCCGGCGCGGCAGCGACGTCGTCAAGGCGTTGGCGCTGGGTGCGCGTGCGGTGATGATCGGTCGCGCCTACCTGTGGGGCCTGGCCGCCGCCGGACAACCTGGGGTGGAGAACGTGCTCGACATCCTCCGGGCCGGCATCGACTGCGCGCTGATGGGGCTCGGCCACGGCGCCGTGCACGACCTGAGTCCGGACGACATCGTGGTCCCGCCGGAGTTTGCCCGAGCGCTCGGAGTGCCCGCGTCGGGCGGAGCCTGACGGCGCCGCGACGACCCCGTCGGCGACTCTGATACTCGCGTGGCAGACGTGGCTGTGGTGACCGGTCGTGACTCATCGAACGAAAACCCTCGAAAAAGTTCGCCGAGTCACCCAACAACCGGTGCACGCCAGGTGAATTCGTCCTACCATCGGCGAGTGGCCGTCCTCGGCGAACTTGGCAGCACGACGTCGAACCAGCTACACGGCATGTCGGCGGCGGTGATGGTCCCAGTGGGATCCACCGAACAGCACGGGCCGCACCTGCCGCTGGACACCGACACCCGGATCGCCGGCGCGGTCGCACGAGCGGTCGCTACCCGCCTCCTCGAAGCATCCGATCGGCTGCAGTGGCTGGTGGCACCGGCCATCGGCTACGGCGACAGCGGCGAGCACCAGAGCTTCCCCGGAACGATCTCCATCGGCACCGAGGCGCTGGCCACGCTGCTCGTCGAGTTCGGCAGGTCGGCGACCTGCTGGGCGCAGCGGCTGCTCTTCGTCAACGGCCACGGCGGCAACGTCGTCGCCTTGGACCGCGCGGTACGCCTGTTGCGATCGGAAGGACGCGACGCCGCCTGGTGTGCTTGCACGGCCAGCGGCGCCGACGCGCACGCAGGGCACACCGAAACATCGGTATTGCTGCATATTTCGCCCGCAGACGTGCTCACCGACCGGTGGTGTGCGGGAAACGGCGCCCCGTTGGCCGACCTGCTACCGTCGATGCGAAGTGGGGGAGTCGCGGCGGTCAGCGAGGTGGGCGTGTTGGGGGATCCGACGACGGCGACCGCGGCCGAGGGGGAACGGATCTTCACCGAGATGGTCGACGGTTGCGCGCGCCGGGTCGCGCGCTGGACACCAGGCGCCGACGGGATGCTGACATGACCCAGACCCGGTTGCCGGACGGGTTTGCTGTGCAGGTCGACAGACGCGTGCGCGTGCTCGGCCATGGCTCGGCTCTGCTGGGCGGGTCGCCCACCCGGCTGCTGCGGTTGGCGCCGGCCGCGCAGGACATGCTTGCCGACGGCCGGCTGAAGGTCCACGACGCGGTCAGCGCCGAGCTGGCGCGCACCCTGCTGGACGCGACGGTGGCCCATCCCAGGCCAGCCGGCGGCCCGTCGCATCGCGATGTCACTGTGGTAATTCCGGTGCGGGACAACGTATCTGGGTTGCGGCGCTTGCTGGCATCGCTGCGCGGCCTGCGTGTCATCGTCGTCGACGACGGCTCGATCCAGCCGATCAACCGGGACGACTTCACCGACGCGCACTGTGACATCGAGGTGCTGCGCCACGCCGTGAGCAAAGGGCCCGCGGCGGCGCGCAACACCGGACTAGCCGCCTGCACCACCGACTTCGTCGCATTCCTGGACTCCGACGTGGTCCCGCGCCGTGGCTGGCTGGAAGCCCTGCTCGGCCACTTCTGCGACCCCACCGTGGCGCTGGTTGCCCCGCGCATCATCGGCCTGGCCCAAAGTGACCATCTGGTGGCACGCTACGAGGCGGTGCGTTCGTCGCTGGATCTGGGCCAGCACGAGGCGCCCGTCGTCCCCTACACGAATGTCGCGTACGTTCCCAGTGCGGCGATCATTTGCCGGCGATCGACGCTGCGCGAGGTCGGTGGGTTCGACGAAAGTCTGCACTCCGGTGAGGATGTCGACCTCTGCTGGCGGCTGGTGGAAGCCGGTGCGCGGCTGCGGTACGAGCCAATTGCGTTGGTGGCACACGATCATCGCACCGATTTGCGGAATTGGGTTGCGCGCAAAGCATTTTACGGTGGCTCGGCCGCTCCGCTGTCGGCGCGCCACCCCGACAAGACGGCGCCGTTGGTGATCTCCGGCTGGGCGCTGGCGGCCTGGATCCTGATGACGGTCGGCTCGGGACTGGGTTACCTGGCATCGCTGTTGATAGCCGCCGTGACCGGTCGCAAGATCGCCAAGACCCTGGAGGGCCCCGACACGCAGATCTGGGACGTGCTGGCGGTGGCCACCCGCGGGCTCTGGTCGGCGGCGCTGCAGCTGGCGTCGGCGATCTGCCGCCACTACTGGCCCGTCGCGCTGCTCGCCGCCATCGTGTCCCGACATTGCCGCCGGGTGGTGGTGATCGCCGCCATTGTCGACGGCGTGGTGGACTGGCTGCGGCGCAGAGGAGCCACCGACGACGACGCCAAACCGATCGGGCTGCTGACCTACCTACTGCTCAAACGCGTCGACGATCTGGCGTATGGGATCGGGTTGTGGTGCGGAGTCGTGCGGGAACGCACTATCGGGCCGCTCAAGCCGCAGATCCGGGTCTGATTCCCCGTTGACGACAGCCGCCCTGCACAGCGATGTGCTGATCATCGGTGCGGGCAGCGCTGGATCGGTTGTCGCCGAGCGGCTTTCCGCCGACCCGAGCCGTACCGTCACGGTGGTCGAAGCGGGTGTGGGCGCCGCTGATCCCGCCGTGCAGGACCAGATCGCCAATGGCCTGCAGTTGCCGATCGGCGCGGCCAGTCCGCTGGCGCACCGCTATGTGACCACGTTGACCGAGCAGTGGATACGACGGGTGCACATCGTCCGGGGGGCCGTGGTGGGCGGGTCCGGCGCGGTCAACGGCGGTTACTTCTGCCGCGGGTTGCCCCGCGACTTCGACAACATCGGTCTTCCGGGCTGGTCCTGGCCCGACGTGCTCGGTCATTTCCGCGCAATCGAAACGGACCTGGATTTTCGCGATCCGCTGCACGGCGAGAACGGTCCCATCCAAGTCCGTCGCTCTCATCAAATAAGCGACACCACAGCACGATTCGTCGATGGCGCGCTACGCACGGGATTTCCGTGGATTGCCGACCTCAACGGGGCAGACAGCGTGCCCGGAATCGGTGCGGTGCCGCTCAACATCGTCGACGGTGTACGAACCGGGCCCGGAGCCGCGTTTTTGCAACCTGCTTTGCGGCGGCCGAACCTCACGTTGCTCGCGCGCACGCGGACGGTTCGGGTGCGATTCAGCCAGAGCCGGGCGGTCGGCGTTGATGCGATGGCTGCCGGCGGGCCGGTGTCCCTGGATGCCGACCGTATCGTGTTGTGTGCCGGTGCGATTGAGACCGCGCACCTACTCATGCTGTCGGGGGTGGGCGCCGCGTCAGATCTGCGCCGTGCGGGCATCCCGGTGCAGGTGTCGCTGCCGGTCGGCAAGCGATTCGCCGACCACCCCGAATGGGTGTTGCGAACCGACTGGACGGTGGCCCCGAAGCGCCCGGTGCTCGAGGTGGTGTTGAGCACCGTCGACGATCTCGAGATCCGGCCTTACACCGGTGGATTCGTCGCAATGGTGGGCGACGGCACCGCCGGTCATCCCGACTGGCCGCACATCGGGGTGGCGCTGATGCAACCACGGGCTCGGGGCCGAATCACGGTGGCCTCGGCCGATTATCGGGTTCCTCCGCTCATCGAGCATCGTTACGACAGCGACCCGCACGACGTCGCGCTGCTGCAGCGCGGCAGCGAACTGGTCCGCGAATTGGTAGGTCGGACAACCAAAGTCGGAGCACCGGCTTGGTCGACGTCACAACATCTGTGTGGAACGGCGCCGATGGGCGACGACGCCGACGACTCCGCTGTGCTGGACTCGCGCTGCCGGGTGCGCGGCGTCGACGGCCTGTGGGTGATCGACGGCTCCGCACTGCCGAACATCACCAGCCGCGGACCGCACGCCAGCATCGTCATGTTCGGCCACCGGGCCGCCGAATTCGTCGAGTGAGTTGGCGCACCGGGCGCACTTGCCGGCCATCGCGTCCCGGCGCCCACGCGCCGATCAACGCGGCCGCGACGGCGAGAACGACTGCCAGCACCAGAAACGATGCGTCCATGGCCTGCAGGAAGGCGTCGCGACTGACGGCAGCTAATTCTTCACCTTGCGGGCCAAGGGTTTTGGAGACCTCCAGCGCCTGAGCCAGCGAATGAGACACCGGGCCGCGCAGCGGTTCGGGAAGTGTGTGCAGATGCGGCGTGACAAGGTGGCTGTAGCGTGCGGCCAGAATCGAACCGGCCAGGGCGATCCCGAGTGCCGCGCCCACCTCGCGGGTGGCGTCGTTGACCGCCGACGCGACACCCTGCTTCTCGTCGGGCACCGCCGCCATGATGGCCGACGTGGTCGGCGCGGTACACAAGCCGATCCCGCTGCTGATCACGAACAACGGGCCCACCATGTCCCAATACGGCGAATTGACGTGGAGCACACGGACCCACAGAAATCCGGCCGCTATCAACAGCAAGCCGATGAACACCACCAGCCGCAGACCAAGACGAGGCACATACCACTGAGACAGCACCGAAAACGTCAGCATCGGCAGCATCAACGGGCTGAACGCCAATGCGGTCTGAACGGGGGTATAGCCCATTACCAACTGGACGTACTGCATCATGACGAAGAAGAAGCCGAACATCGCCATGAAGAAGACGGTGATTGTCGCTGCGCCAGTGGCGAAGTCGGGCCTGCCGAACAGCCGAACATCGAGCAGGGGATGACGGCGTCGCACCTCGACAAATCCGAAGACCACCGCCAATACCACGCTGGCGGCCATCAAACCGCAAACCAATGGGTCGCTCCAGCCCCGTTCGGGTGCCTGGATGACGGCGAAGACGAAAACCGCGACGGCGCCGCCGATCAGGGCCGCACCCGGCCAGTCGAGCGGAGTGGCATTCTCGTCGCGGGAGGTCGACACCGTGCACGCCAACACGAAGATCAGCGTCGCACCGCCGGTGAATGCCCAGAAAATGGACTGCCACGGCCAGAAGTACAGCAGCGCACCGGATCCGAGCATCCCGATGACCCCACCGCAACCCGCCACACCCGCCCAGATGCCTACCGCCTTCATGCGTTCGTCGTTGCGGTAAGCGGCGGTCAACAGCGACAGGGTGGCAGGCATGATGAATGCCGCACCGGCGCCGGCCACTCCGCGCGCCACAATGATCTGCAGGGGAGTGGTGAACAAGGTCGGTGCTAGCGATGCGATCGCGAATGTCGCCAGGCCGATCAGCAGCGCCCCACGCCGGCCGTAGCGGTCGCCGATGGCCCCGGCGGGCAACAGCAGGCAGGCCAGCACCACCGTGTAACCGTCGACCACCCACGTCAGCTGGGATTGCGTCGCCGAGGTCGCCACCGCGAGGTCGCCCAGAGCCGTGTTGAGCGCCACCATCGAGGCGATGACCAGCGACACACCCATACAGGCGACGGCCATTGTCCAGATACGGGCGCGGCGTGAACCGAGCGCGGTCAGTCCATCGGTACGCTGATCAGGCCGGACGAAGGTATCGACCACCGTGGCGTGCCTCCTTTCGGCGGCCAGGCAAGTTTCGAGACTAACAGTCTCGTAGAGAGACCGATAGTCTTGTCGGTGAACGGGAGGTGGTAGCCATCACCGGCAGTACCGATCCCCGACCGGCGCGGTCTCGAGCCCGCTTGCTCGAAGCGGCCACCGCGCTGCTGCGTTCGGGAGGCCCCAGCGCGGTGACCGTCGACGCGGTCACCCGAGGCGCCAACGTGGCCCGCGCGACCCTGTATCGGCACTTTCCGAGTGGAAACGATTTGCTCGCAGCGGCTTTCAACAGCCTGATACCACCGGCCCCCATGCCGTCCAACGAGGGCACACTGCGCGATCGGCTGATCGAGTTGGTGGTGGCCCAGGGCCAGTTGATCGCCGAGGCGCCCGGCATGCTGACCGCGATGTCCTGGCTGGCGCTGGGCCGTGACTTGGAACAGCTACCCGAAGCGCCCCGCACGCCCGCCGCGGACAGCGCGGCGATCAGCACCCTGCGCGAGCGGATCGCACAGCAGTACGCTGCACCGTTCGACGCCATTTTCGACAGCCCGGACGCGGCCGAGCTGGGCGAGATCGACCGCACTCGGGCGATCGCCCTCTTGATCGGCCCGATGGTGGTCGGCCGGCTGAGCACGCTGCCGGATTTCGACTACCAGGAGTGCGCCCGCGCCGCCGTCGACGGCTTCCTGCACGTGCAGCGCACCCAGGGTAAGTCGGTCAGCGCAGCTCGTAACGAATCGGCAGGTGCTTGAGTCCGCCGACGAATACGGTCGCGATGAGCTCCGGTTCCCCATTCAGCTCAATGGATTTCAGTCGCGGCAGTAGTTCGGTGAAGAAGCTGTTCACCTCCATGCGGGCCAGCGCCGCGCCCAGACAGAAGTGCACGCCGTACCCAAATGCCAAATGCTTGTTGGGATCCCGGCCGACGTCAAAGCGGAACGGATGGTCGAATACCTCCTCGTCGCGGTTGCCCGAAACGTAGGACAGGTACACAGACTCGCCTTCGGCGATCGGCACTCCGCGCACGGTGGTGTCCGCAGTGGCGGTGCGCATGAATTCCTTGACGGGGGTGACCCAGCGGATCATCTCCTCGGTGGCCAGCGGCATCAAGTCGAGGTTCTCGGTCAACCTGGCGCGCTGGTCGGGGTTTTCGATCAGCGCCTGCAGGCCGCCGGAGATCGTGGCGCTGGTGGTGTCATGGCCGGCGGTGGCGATGATCACGTAGTAGGACGCGGTGTCGAGGTCCGAGAGCGGTTCGCCGTCGACGCGGGCGTTGGCGATCGCCGACGCCAAGTCCTCCGTCGGCTGCTCCCGGCGGGACGCGGTGATTGCGTTGAAGTAGCCGAAGAAGTCGAGCAAGATTTGGAGCTGTTCTTCGGGGGTGTTGCCGCGCTTGAACTCCTCGTCGTCGCCGCCGAAGAGCTCCTGGGTGAGTCGCAGCATGCGGGGAAAGTCCGATTCGGGAATCCCCAGCAGCGACATGATCACGTACAGCGGATAATTCACCGCGACTTCTTGCACGAAGTCGCATTCGGTACCGGCGGCCATCATGTTGTCGACGTAGATCTTGGCCAGCTCATCGACGCGAACCTTCAACGCGCGCATCGCCTTAGGCCGAAACCAATCCGCACCGATCGCGCGGACCACCCGGTGCTGCGGGTCGTCCATGTGGATCAGCGTGCGCAGCCCCATCCCGGAGTCCAGCTGCGCGCGCGCAAAGTCATCCTGCTCGGCAGTGGCCAGCAGCGGCCGGGGCTCGTTGATCCACAGGTTGTTGTCCCGCTCGATGTCCATGATGTCGGCGTGTTTGGTGATCGCCCAGAACGGCCGGTACGGCGGACAGTCGACATACGACACCGGCGCATGGGCCCGCAGGTGGGTCAGCGCCGCGTGCAGCCGCGGCTCGTCGGTGTAGGAGGTGGGGTCGGCGAACACCTTGGCGGCCTCGTCGATGATCGGTGTGCTCATGCGGCTCCTAGACTTGACACCTGTCAACTTTTTTATTTTCGCACGGCGGCGGATATCCGGGAGGCGATTTGGGCCGATCCGTAAATTGGAGTTTCGTGCCGATCCGATTGCCTGACCGCCGACGAGCGTGGGCCGCCCTGCTGCTGGCGGCGACGCTGGTGGTGGGCTGCGGTCACGGCGGCAGTACCGCACCGCGGAAGTCGGAGCCGGCGTATGCCGGCCCGCTGGACGCCGCGGTGGTGCGTACGCCGGTGGGGCCGATGCGCGGGTTGGTCGCCGCGGATTACCGCCTGTTCCAAGGCATTCCGTATGCGGCACCACCAGTGGGTGCACTGCGCTGGCAGCCGCCCCGGCCGGCGGCGCCGTGGCCGGGAACGTTGGAGGCCAGCAAGCCGGGCCCGCAGTGTGTTCAGGACACGCCGCGTGAGGCCCGCACGGTCAAGCAGACCGGCGAGAACTGCCTGACGCTCAACGTGTGGACTCCTACCGCGGGACGGGCGGACAAGCGCCCGGTGATGGTGTGGATCCACGGCGGCGGGTTCGTCAACGGCAGCGGCGACATTTACAACGCGCGCTGGTTGGCCGCCAAGGGCCACATCATCGTCGTCACGGTCAACTACCGGCTGGGTGCACTCGGATTTTTGGCCCACCCCTCACTCGGGACCGGTGACGACGTCGGCAACTACGGGCTGGCCGATCAGCAAGCTGCGCTGCGCTGGGTGCGAGACAACATCGCCGCGTTCGGTGGGGACCCGGCCAAGGTGACCATTGCCGGCGAGTCCGCTGGCGGCATGTCGGTGTGCGATCACCTGGTCGCGCCGGGATCGGCGGGACTCTTCCGCGCGGCGATCATCCAGAGCGCGCCGTGCCAGGCGCAGGCCGAATTGCCGGCCGCGCAACACACCAGCGTGACCTACGCGGCCTCGGTGGGTTGCCCGGATTCGGCCATTGCCGCCGAGTGTCTGCGCGCGCTGCCGGCCGGTAAGTTCACGCGACCGCCGTGGTATGCCTTCATCGGCGACTCCGACGCGCTCACCGGCCCGGTGACCGGCACGGCGACGCTGCCGATGGGTCCCGTCGCGGCGATGTCGGCCGGGCGAGCCGCGCGGGTGCCGGTTCTGCTCGGCGTCAACCACGACGAGTTCACGATGTTCGCGGCGCTGCGCTATCTCAAGCGCGGCCACGGTGTTACGCCGGCCGAGTATCCCGCCGTGCTGACCGACATCTTCGGCGCCGACGGGCGAGGAGTGCTGACGCACTATCCCCCCGATCGCTATGGCGGCGACGTGTCGCTTGCCTACTCCGCCGCGGTCACCGACGGCGTCTTCGCCTGTGTCGCAGACCGAATGGCCGTCGCATTGAGCCGGACGGCACCGGTCTACGCCTACGAGTTCGACGATCCGCACGCGCCGGCGCCGGACCCGTTGCGGCACGCGCCTTTTCCGGTCGGCGCCAGTCACTCACTGGAGCTGCGCTACCTGTTCAATGTGGGCGGAGCGCCGCCGCTGAATCCTGAGCAACACGCGCTGTCGGACCAGATGATCGCCTACTGGAGCCAATTCGTGACAACCGGCGCACCGAAGGCCGCGGGCCAGCCCGCCTGGCCGGCGGTCGGCGGCGATCACCCGCGGTGGATGTCGTTGCGCCCCGACGGCAACCGGGTCATGACGAGTTTCGCGGAGGCCCACCAATGCCCGTTCTGGGCCACGCTGAAGGGTAAGTCGTGAGCGGCATCAGCCGACCGGCGTGACCCACGTGGTGATGTCGGCGTGCACGACTTCGACACCGTTGCGGTCGGTGACGCTGACCGGCACGACCAATTCGACGCCGCCGGTGAGCTGAGTGAAGTCGGGCGGGTCCAGCCGGGCCACTGCTCGCAGCGACGTCGTCGCCTTCTGTAGGTACTGCACGTTCATGGCCTTGGGAATCCAGCGGTGGCTGCGCGGCACCGTGGCCTCCATCAACATGCCCATCGCGACCTCCGCGGCGTTGCAGGACGCGATCGCGTGGACGGTGTGCAGATGGTTGTAGACGAAAAACCACTTGGGCACGCGCACCTCGGCCAGCCCGGGTTCCATCCGCACCACGTGCGGTAGTACCGAGGCGAAGTAGGGGACCCGCGCCATCGCCGCCGCGGAGAACAGCCGGGTTCCGCCCGGGCGGCCGGACAGGCGCTTCCATACGGCATACGTGCTGGTCGGGGCGGTCATATCGACATACCTTACTCTGGAGTAAGAAACTGGCGCCGCGGCGTGCGTCGCCGCTGATCAGCCGGGGCGGTCGGCAGGCCGGCGGAATTTGGCCGATGCCGCGATCTGGGGCATACTGTTCAGGTTGCCTTGCGCCGGGTTAGCGCCTGGCCGGGCATACGACCGGCGCCCAGACGGGCGCGTCCGGTCCCATCCTTGGAGCGCGACGATTTGGCCGCGAACAAGGCTGCGTGAGGGCGACACACCCGACCGCGGGGGCCGGTGGACCAAGACAGGTAAACAGCGGCGCAACATCCGGCGCGACGCCAGACCACCGGCGCGCCGTGGGACCTAGGTCCGGACATTGGAGAGTGAGGTAGGAGAAGCGTGGCGGGACAAAAGATCCGCATCAGGCTCAAGGCCTACGACCACGAGGCCATTGACGCCTCGGCGCGCAAGATCGTCGAGACGGTCGTCCGGACCGGCGCCAGCGTGGTGGGTCCGGTGCCGCTGCCGACAGAGAAGAACGTGTACTGCGTTATCCGCTCTCCGCACAAGTACAAGGACTCGCGGGAGCATTTCGAAATGCGCACGCACAAACGGTTGATCGACATCCTCGATCCGACCCCGAAGACCGTTGATGCGCTGATGCGTATCGACCTGCCGGCCAGCGTCGACGTCAACATCCAGTAGGAGATCTGCGAGCAATGGCGAGAAAAGGAATTCTCGGCACCAAACTGGGCATGACGCAGGTGTTCGACGAGAACAACCGGGTGGTTCCGGTGACCGTGGTCAAGGCCGGGCCGAACGTGGTGACCCGAATCCGCACACCGGAGCGTGACGGCTACAGCGCGGTGCAGCTGGCCTACGGCGAGATCAGTCCCCGCAAGGTCAACAAGCCGCTCTCCGGTCAGTACGCCGCCGCGGGCGTCAACCCGCGTCGCCACCTGGCCGAGTTGCGTCTCGACGACGCCGAGGCGGCCGCCGAATACGAGGTCGGCCAGGAGCTGACGGCCGAGATCTTCGACGCGGGAAGCTATGTCGACGTAACCGGCACCTCCAAAGGCAAAGGCTTCGCCGGCACGATGAAGCGGCACGGTTTCCGTGGCCAGGGCGCCAGCCACGGCGCGCAGGCGGTGCACCGCCGCCCCGGTTCCATCGGCGGCTGCGCCACCCCGGCGCGGGTGTTCAAGGGGACCCGGATGGCCGGCCGGATGGGTAACGACCGGGTGACCACGCAGAACCTGTTGGTGCACAAGGTCGACGCCGAAAACGGCGTGCTGCTGATCAAGGGTGCTGTCCCCGGCCGCAACGGTGGGCTCGTCATGGTCCGTTGCGCGATCAAACGAGGTGAAAAGTAATGGCTGGCATCAAGATTGACGTCAAGACGCCGGACGGCAAGAAGAGCGGCTCGGTGGAGCTGCCGGCCGAGCTGTTCGACGCGCCGGCGAACATCGCTCTGATGCACCAGGTGGTCACCGCACAGCGGGCGGCCGCCCGGCAGGGCACGCATTCGACCAAGACCCGCGGCGAGGTCCGCGGTGGCGGACGGAAGCCCTACCGGCAGAAGGGCACTGGCCGGGCTCGGCAGGGCTCGGTGCGGGCCCCGCAGTTCACCGGCGGTGGCGTCGTGCACGGTCCCAAGCCGCGCGACTACAGCCAGCGCACCCCGAAGAAGATGATCGCCGCCGCGCTGCGCGGCGCGCTGTCGGACCGGGCGCGCAACGGCCGCATCCACGCCATCACCGAGCTGGTGTCGGGCCAGGCCCCGTCGACCAAGAGCGCCAAGGCTTTTCTGGCCACGCTGACCGACCGCAAGCAGGTGCTGGTGGTGACCGAGCGCAGCGACGAGACCGGCGTCAAGAGTGTGCGCAACCTGCCCGGGGTGCACGTGCTGGCACCCGACCAGCTCAACACCTACGACGTGCTGCGTGCCGATGACGTGGTGTTCTCCGTCGAGGCGCTGAACGCCTACATCGCCGCCAACACTTCCGAGGAGGTTTCGGCCTGATGGCGACCGTCACTGACCCCCGCGACATCATCTTGGCGCCGGTCATCTCGGAGAAGTCCTACGGGTTGATCGACGACAACGTCTACACGTTTTTGGTTCACCCCGACTCGAACAAGACGCAGATCAAGATCGCCATCGAGAAGATCTTTTCGGTCAAGGTGGCGGCGGTGAACACCGCGAACCGGCAGGGCAAGCGCAAGCGCACCCGGACCGGTTACGGCAAGCGGAAGAGCACTAAGCGCGCCATCGTCACGCTGGCGCCGGGCAGCAAGCCGATCGACCTGTTCGGTGCACCGGCGTAGTCGAGGATAGAAAGACAAGCCATGGGAATTCGCAAGTACAAGCCGACGACTCCGGGTCGCCGCGGTGCCAGCGTGTCCGACTTCGCCGAGATCACCCGCTCCACTCCGGAGAAGTCGTTGGTACGCCCACTGCACGGCCGCGGCGGCCGCAACGCGCACGGCCGGATCACCACCCGGCACAAGGGCGGCGGCCACAAGCGTGCCTACCGGGTGATCGACTTCCGTCGCAACGATAAAGACGGCGTCAACGCGAAGGTCGCCCACATCGAGTACGACCCCAACCGCACCGCCCGGATCGCACTGCTGCACTACTTGGACGGCGAGAAGCGCTACATCATTGCGCCGCAGGGACTCTCGCAGGGTGACGTCGTGGAGTCGGGTCCGAACGCCGACATCAAGCCGGGCAATAACCTTCCGCTGCGCAACATTCCGGCCGGTACGTTGATCCACGCCGTGGAGTTGCGGCCCGGCGGCGGCGCCAAGCTGGCTCGCTCGGCGGGGTCGAGCATCCAGCTTCTCGGTAAGGAAGGCACGTACGCGTCGTTGCGGATGCCCAGCGGTGAGATCCGTCGCGTCGACGTGCGCTGCCGCGCCACCGTCGGCGAGGTGGGCAACGCCGAGCAGGCCAACATCAACTGGGGCAAGGCGGGCCGCATGCGGTGGAAGGGCAAGCGCCCGTCCGTCCGCGGTGTGGTGATGAACCCGGTCGATCACCCGCACGGTGGTGGTGAAGGCAAGACCTCCGGCGGTCGTCACCCGGTCAGCCCGTGGGGTAAGCCCGAGGGCCGCACCCGCAAACCGCACAAGCCCAGCGACAAGCTCATCGTCCGCCGCCGGCGCACCGGCAAGAAGCACGGGCGTTAAGAGGAGTAGCCGATGCCACGCAGCCTGAAGAAGGGTCCGTTCGTCGACGACCATCTGCTCAAGAAGGTCGACGCGCAGAACGAGAAGAACACCAAGCAGGTCATCAAGACCTGGTCGCGGCGGTCGACGATCATCCCCGATTTCATCGGCCACACCTTCGCCGTCCACGACGGACGCAAGCATGTGCCGGTGTTCATCACCGAGGCGATGGTCGGCCACAAGCTTGGTGAGTTCGCGCCGACGCGCACTTTCAAGGGACACATCAAGGACGACCGGAAAGCCAAGCGGCGATGACTACCACGACCGAATTTCCTTCTGCGACAGCCAAAGCGCGCTTTGTGCGGGTGTCGCCGACCAAGGCGCGCCGGGTGATCAACCTGGTCCGTGGCAAGTCGGTGTCCGAAGCACTCGACATCCTGCGCTGGGCGCCGCAAGCGGCCAGCGTGCCGGTGGCCAAGGTCATCGCCAGCGCGGCGGCCAACGCGCAGAACAACAACGGGCTCGACCCGGCGACGCTGGTGGTGGCCAGTGTCTGCGCCGACGATGGCCCCACCGCCAAGCGGATCCGCCCGCGCGCCCAGGGCCGCGCGTTCCGGATCCGTCGGCGCACCAGCCACATCACTGTGGTGGTGGAAAGCCGTCCGGTGAAAGACGAACGCTCGTCGCAGTCGGCGCGGTCCCGTCGCGCCCAGGCGAGCAAGGCCGCCGCCAAGAAGGCGCCGGCGAAGGCCGCTGCGGACAAGGCCCCGGCCAAGAAAGCGCCGGCCAAGAAGGCGCCGGCGAAGAAGGCATCCGCCGCCAAGTCCGCGGAAGCGGCCAAGAAGACCGATGAGGCTTCTGAAGCGAAGGGAGGCTCGCAGTAGTGGGCCAGAAGATCAATCCGCACGGCTTCCGGCTCGGCATCACTACCGACTGGAAGTCTCGGTGGTACGCCGACAAGCAGTACGCCGAATACGTCAAGGAAGACGTGGCGATTCGCCGGCTGCTGTCCACCGGCCTGGAGCGCGCGGGGATCGCCGACGTGGAGATCGAGCGCACCCGCGACCGGGTCCGGGTGGACATCCACACCGCCCGGCCGGGCATCGTCATCGGCCGCCGCGGCACCGAAGCCGACCGCATCCGCGCGGACCTGGAGAAGCTGACCGGCAAGCAGGTCCAGCTCAACATCCTCGAGGTCAAAAACCCTGAGTCACAGGCACAGTTGGTGGCCCAAGGCGTCGCCGAGCAGCTGAGCAACCGGGTGGCGTTCCGGCGCGCAATGCGCAAGGCCATCCAGTCGGCGATGCGCCAGCCCAACGTCAAGGGCATCCGGGTGCAGTGCTCCGGGCGTCTCGGTGGCGCCGAGATGAGCCGCTCGGAGTTCTACCGGGAAGGCCGCGTCCCGCTGCACACGCTGCGCGCCGACATCGACTACGGCCTGTATGAAGCCAAGACCACGTTCGGCCGGATCGGCGTGAAGGTGTGGATCTACAAGGGCGACATCGTCGGTGGCAAGCGCGAGCTGGCCGCTCCGACGGCAGGCGGCGCCGAGCGTCCGCGCCGCGAGCGGCCGTCGGGCACCCGTCCACGCCGCAGTGGCGCCGCCGGCACCACGGCCACCAGCACCGACGCCGGGCGGGCCGCTTCGGGCGGTGACGACGCCGCGGTCACCGCGGCTTCGGCCGAGGAGCAGGCCGTCGAAACGCAGAGCACGGAGAGCTGAATCATGTTGATTCCCCGCAAGGTCAAGCACCGCAAGCAGCATCATCCGCGTCAGCGCGGCATCGCCAGCGGCGGAACCACGGTGAGCTTCGGCGACTACGGCATCCAGGCTTTGGAGCACGCCTACATCACCAACCGGCAAATCGAGTCCGCTCGTATCGCCATCAACCGCCACATCAAGCGTGGCGGCAAGGTGTGGATCAACATCTTCCCGGACCGCCCGCTGACCAAGAAGCCGGCGGAAACCCGGATGGGTTCGGGTAAGGGTTCACCGGAGTGGTGGGTGGCCAACGTCAAGCCGGGCCGGGTGCTCTTCGAGCTCAGCTACCCGAACGAGGCGATCGCGCGGGCCGCGCTGACCCGAGCAATCCACAAGCTGCCGATCAAGGCACGCATCGTTACCCGAGAGGAGCAGTTCTGATGGCAGTGGGCGTTTCCGCTGGCGAACTGCGCGAGCTCACCGGCGAAGAGCTGATCGACAAACTGCGTGAATCCAAGGAAGAGCTGTTCAACCTGCGCTTCCAGATGGCGACCGGGCAGCTCAACAACAACCGTCGACTTCGCACGGTGCGTCAGGAAATCGCGCGCATCTACACCGTGCTCCGCGAACGTGAACTCGGCCTGGCTTCCGGGCCCGAGGGTGAGGAATCGTAATGGCAGAGGCGAAGACCGGCGCCAAGGCCGCGCCGAAGAAGGCCGCTCCGAACAAGGCCGCGTCCAAGACTGCATCCGCAGAAGCCCCGAAGGACAAGGGCCCCAAGCACACTCCGCGCACGCCGAAGCCGCGGGGCCGGCGCAAGACCCGCATCGGCTATGTAGTCAGCGACAAAATGCAGAAGACCATCGTCGTCGAGCTGGAGGACCGGGTGAAGCACCCGCTCTACGGCAAGATCATCCGCACCACCAAGAAGGTCAAGGCGCACGACGAGAACAGCATCGCCGGCATCGGCGATCGGGTCTCGCTGATGGAGACCCGCCCATTGTCGGCGACCAAGCGCTGGCGGCTTGTCGAAATCCTGGAGAAGGCCAAGTAGTTTCGCCGGCCGTTGCCGCGGCTGGTCCTCCTTGGCGTCGGGGCGATGAACTCCCCCCGCTACCGTCCGGCCGGCCTACTTGTGGCCTGGCGTGGCCACCGCGTCATGCTCGACGGCGGCGCCGGCGCAGATCCCGGTCTACCGCTGAACGCTTGGCTTGTCTGCGACGAGCGCGCCGAGCTGATGCCCCAAATCCGGCGACGGGCAGCGCAATTGGGCGTACGCCCTGGCGTCGACACGTATGAGGCCGGCGACGTGCGGTTGCGGCCGCGCCCGGTGCGACACACGTCGCACCCGACCGTCGGTTACCTGATCGAGACGACGCGTCAGCGTGCGGTGTGGGCACCGGAGTTCTGGGAATTCCCTTCGTGGGCAAGCGGATCGGATCTGATATTCGCCGACGCGGCCGGGTGGAACCGGCCGATCAGGTTCGCCCGCGGCGCCGGGGGCCACGCCTGCGTGCGCGACGTGGCCGAGGCCGCTCGCGGTGCCGGTGTGCGGCGGCTGATCTTCGCTCACATCGGCCGGCCCGCCATCCGGGCGATCGACCGGGGTGAGCTGCCGCCCTTCGGCCAGTGGGGCAGCGACGGCGCGGTGTTCCGGTTGCGCTGAGCGACCCTGCTCAGCGCACCGTGAAGGTGCCGTCTGCCTCGGCGTGACACATTGTTCCGAACGGTCGGCTGGCGTCTTCAAGGGTGCGGCGCAACCATTCGGCGTCCCCGGGTGAGGCGTGCTCCAGGCGCATCCGGCGCGCCCGCATCGGAACCAGGCGCAGCGTGCCAAGGGCGCCGCGGTCTTGCTCGATCGTCGCGAAATACAGCAGCCGCAGCTCGTCGCGGTACTGTTCGTATCCGCCGATGCCCTCGTAGTCGTTGATGGTGTCGCCGCAGCCGTAGAGGATCAGCTTGCCGCGGTACACCTCGACCGGTCGTGGATGGTGCGACGAATGCCCGTGCACGACGTCGACCCCCGCGTCGACCAATCGGTGCGCGAAGCGAACCTGCTCCGACTCGACGGTGTATCCCCAGTTGGACCCCCAGTGCAGCGACACCACCCCGATGTCGCCCAGCCGTTTGAGGGCGACGAGCCGCTCGGCGAGCTCGACGGCCGCCCGCTCCGAGACCTCTGACACGACGACGCCGGGCCGATTCGCGGTGGCGGCCCAAACTCGCGGAACACCGCTGGAGGTCATGGCGGCAGCGGCGATCACCACCCGTGCTCCGTCCGAAACCTCGAGCACCGCAGGCTGTTTCGCGTCGTCGGCGCTCCGTCCGGCGCCCACGGGCTGTATTCCGGCGGCACTGAGCGCGCGCAGCGTGTCGGCGAGCCCGGTGGGACCGAAGTCCAGGACGTGGTTGTTGGCCAGCACGCAAATGTCCGGTCGGACGACGGTCAGGCATCCCACGTTGTCCGGATGCATCCGGTAGTGCACCGCCTTGCCGGGGGCGAAGTCGCCGTCGGCGGTGACGGCGGTCTCCAGGTTGAGAATGCGGGCGTCGGGAGCGAAGTCGTCGAGCACCGGCAGCGCCTCGCCCCACGGCCAGGCGTCGTCGACCGGAACGGGAATCGGGCCGTTGGCGCGCTCGGCCAGCCGCACGTAGTTCCTCGCGTCGGTTACCGCCGGCTCCCGCAGCGTGGGATCGCCTCCGTGCAGCAGGATCTGGTCGATGCCGCGGCCGGTCATCACGTCGCCGCCCAGGAAAAGCGTCAGGTCGCCGCGGGTCACGTATCAGGTGTAGCCGCTGCGCTGTTGGTCCAATCGGTATAGTCTCGCCGCACCGACAAGCGGAACGGAGCCGGTGATGGCCACGGAGTTTCAGGGCAAGATCGAACTGGACATTCGGGGCTCCGAACCGGATTGGGGCCCGTACGCCGCGCCCGTCGCACCCGACAACGCCCCGAACGTCCTCTATCTGGTGTGGGACGACGCCGGCATCGCGACCTGGGACTGCTTCGGCGGACTGGTCGAGATGCCGGCGATGACTCGTATCGCCGAGCGCGGGGTGCGGCTCTCGCAGTTCCACACCACCGCGCTGTGCTCGCCGACCCGGGCGTCGCTGCTGACCGGTCGCAACGCCACCACGGTGGGCATGGCGACCATCGAAGAGTTCACCGACGGATTCCCCAACTGCAACGGCCGCATCCCCGCCGACACCGCGCTGCTCTCCGAAGTACTTGCCGAACGGGGCTACAACACCTACTGCACCGGCAAGTGGCATCTGACTCCTCTCGAGGAGTCCAACCTCGCGTCGACCAAGCGGCACTGGCCGCTCTCCCGCGGATTCGAACGGTTTTACGGCTTCATGGGCGGCGAGACCGACCAGTGGTACCCCGACCTGGTCTACGACAACCATCCCGTGCCGCCGCCGGCCACGCCCGAGGAGGGCTATCACCTGTCGAAGGATATCGCCGACAAGACAATCGAATTCATCCGCGACGCCAAGGTGATTGCGCCGGACAAGCCGTGGTTTGCCTACGTGTGCCCCGGCGCCGGACACGCCCCGCACCACGTCTTCAAGGAATGGGCCGACAAGTACGCCGGCCGCTTCGACATGGGCTACGAGCGCTACCGCGAGATCGCGCTTGAACGGCAAAAGTCGATGGGCATCGTCCCGCCGGAAACCGAACTGTCGCCGGTCAATCCGTATCTCGACGTGACGGGCCCCAACGGGGAGCCGTGGCCCTTGCAGGACACCGTGCGGCCCTGGGATTCGCTCGACGCCGACGAGAAGAAGCTGTTTTGCCGGATGGCCGAGGTGTTCGCCGGCTTCCTGAGCTACACCGACGCCCAAATCGGCCGGGTCTTGGACTATCTCGAGCAATCGGGCCAGCTGGACAACACCATCGTCGTGGTGATCTCCGACAACGGCGCCAGCGGCGAGGGCGGGCCGAACGGGTCTGTCAACGAGGGGAAATTCTTCAACGGCTACATCGACACCGTCGAAGAGAGCATGAAATTTCTCGACCGCCTCGGCAGCCCTGAGACCTACAACCATTACCCGATCGGCTGGGCGATGGCGTTCAACACGCCGTACAAACTGTTCAAGCGCTACGCCTCGCACGAGGGCGGCATCGCCGACACCGCAATCATCTCCTGGCCCAACGGGATTGCGGCCCACGGCGAAGTTCGCGACAACTACGTCAGCGTCTGCGACATCACCCCCACCGTCTACGAGCTGCTCGGCATCACCCCTCCGCAAACCGTCAAGGGAATCCCGCAAAGACCGCTGGATGGCGTGAGTTTCAAAGCGGCGCTGCAGGATCCGACAGCAGATACTGGCAAGGACACCCAGTTCTATACCATGTTGGGCACCCGCGGGATCTGGCACGACGGCTGGTTCGCCAACACCGTGCACGCCGCCACCCCGGCGGGCTGGTCGCATTTCGACGCCGACCGCTGGGAACTGTTTCACATCGCGGCCGACCGCAGCCAGTGCCACGACCTGGCCGCCGAACAACCAGAGAAGCTCGAAGAACTCAAGGCGCTGTGGTTTTCCGAGGCCGCCAAGTACAACGGGCTACCACTGGCCGACCTGAACCTCTTCGAAACAGTGACCCGGTGGCGGCCGTATCTGTCCGGCGAGCGGTCCACCTACACGTACTATCCCGATGCGGCCGAGGTCGGCATGGGCGCCGCCGTCGAGATCCGCGGCCAGTCGTTTTCGGTGGTCGCCGACGTGACCGTGGACAGCACCGGCGCCGAAGGGGTGCTGTTCAAGCAGGGCGGGGCGCACGGCGGCCACGTCCTGTTCATCCAGGATGGCCGGCTGCACTACGTGTACAACTTCCTTGGTGAGCGGCAACACGCGATCTCCTCACCCGGCGCAATTCCGTTGGGCCGTCACCTGTTCGGTGTCCGCTACACTCGGTCTGGCACGGTGCCGGGAAGCCATACCCCGCTCGGCGAAGCCGTGCTGTACGTCGACGACCAAGCTGTTGCGTCGCTGCCGGAAATGACCACCCAGCCCGGCACCTTCGGATTGGCCGGCGCCACCATCAGCGTCGGGCGCAACAGCGGCTCGGCGGTGTCCAGCCGCTACAAGGCGCCCTTCGCGTTCACCGGCGGCGCCATCGCGCAGGTCACGGTCGACATCTCCGGCACACCGTACGAAGACCTGGAAAAGAAACTGGCACTGGCGTTTTCGCGTGACTGAGTTAACCGAGCTGGTCGACCTTCCGAGCGGAACGTTCCGGATGGGGTCCACCCGCTTCTACCCGGAGGAAGCGCCGATCCATACCGCCACGGTGGGCGCGTTTGCGGTCGAGCGTCACCCGGTGACCAACGCCCAATTCGCCGAATTCGTCGCTGCGACAGGATATCTGACCGTCGCCGAGCAACAGATCGATCCCGCGTTGTATCCCGGCGCCGACCCGGCAGACCTGGTTCCCGGCGGGCTGGTGTTCCGGCCGACGCCGGGTCCGGTCGACCTGCGGGACTGGCGGCAGTGGTGGCACTGGGTGCCGGGCGCCAGCTGGCGTCACCCATTCGGCCCGGACAGCGACATCTCCGGCAAGGCGGACCATCCCGTCGTGCAGGTGGCCTATCCCGACGCCGCGGCGTACGCGCGCTGGGCCGGGCGCCGATTACCCACCGAGGCCGAGTGGGAGTACGCCGCGCGTGGCGGAACCACCGCCACCTACGCGTGGGGTGACGAGGAGAAGCCCGGCGGGCAGCTGATGGCCAACACGTGGCAGGGCCGATTCCCGTACCGCAACGACGGCGCGCTCGGCTGGGCCGGAACGTCGCCGGTGGGGACGTTCCCGCCCAACGGGTTTGGGTTGCTCGACATGATCGGCAACGTGTGGGAATGGACCGCCACCGAATTCTCGGCGCATCACCGCCCGAACCAGCCACCCAAGGCCTGCTGCACACCAACCGGCCCCGCCGATCCGACTGTGGCGCAAACGCTCAAGGGTGGTTCGCACTTGTGCGCGCCGGAGTACTGCCACCGCTACCGGCCGGCGGCGCGCTCGCCGCAGTCGCAGGACACCGCCACCACCCACATCGGGTTCCGCTGCGTGGCGGATCGGTAATCACCGGTCGTATTGTCCGGCGAGGTATTCGGCGCGGCAAGCGCCGCGGGCCAGTTTGCCGCTGGTGGTGCGGGGAATGGCGCCGGCGTTGACCAGGCGCACATCGGCCACCGCCACACCGTGCCGTCGCGAGACCGCGGCCCGGATGGCGTCGGCGACCGGCGCCTGGTCGGCCCGGCCCGCGCCCGCGGCACGTTCGGCGATGACCACCAACTGTTCGCCGCGCTCGCCCATCACCGCGAACGCCGCGACATAACCGGCGCGCACCGCCGGCGACGCCTCCGAGACGGTGGCCTCGATGTCCTGCGGATAGTGGTTACGCCCGTCGACGATCACCAGATCCTTGATCCGCCCGGCGATGTACAGCTCGCCGTCGAGGTAGAACCCCAGGTCGCCGGTCCGCAGCCACAGCCCGTTCATCGGCGAGCCCTCGGCGTGGCTGCCTGCCTCGAGGCGGGTCTGCAGCTTGTTGTGGAAGACCCGCTCGGTCTCGTCGTCCCTGCCCCAGTAGCCGCGGCCGATGTTGTCGCCGTGCAGCCAGATTTCGCCGACCGTGCCGTCGGGCAGTTCGGCGTCGTTGTCCGGGTCGGCGATGACGGCCCACTGGTTGCGCAGCACCTGGCCGCAGGAAACCAGGGCGACGGCGTTGGGGGCGTCGGGTGCCACGGTCACCACCCGGCCGGCGCCGAGCGCTTCGCGGTCGACGTGGATCGCGCTCGCTTGCGCCGCCTGGGCGATGCTGGCGACCGACAACGTCGCTTCGGCCATGCCGTAGGACGGTTTGACGGCCGTCGCAGGCAGCCCGTAGGGCGCGAACGCCGCGACGAACTCGTCGATGGCGGACATCGTCACCGGTTCGGATCCGTTCAGCAGGCCGGTCACGTTGCTGAGGTCCAGGTGCTCACCGTCGGCCGGCAATCCGCGCTTGGCGGCCAGCTCGTACGCGAAATTCGGTGCGGCCGCGAAGATTCGGCCGTGCACCGATTCGGCGGCCAGCTCCTTGATCCACCGATACGGTCGCCGGACGAACGCCAGCGGCGACATCAGCGTGATGTAGTTGCCGAACAGCGCCGGGAACATGATCATCATCAGGCCCATGTCGTGATAGAGCGGCAACCAGCTCACGCTGCGGATGTTCATGTCCAGCTCGCCGGCGATGATCATCTGCAAGACGTTGGTGCACACCGCGCGGTGGGTGATCTCGACACCGGCCGGGGTTCGGGTCGACCCGGACGTGTACTGCAGGTAGGCGATGTCGTCGGTGCCCAGCGTTGCGGGGACGAACGTCGAGCCCACCGAGTCCGGCACCGCGTCGACCGCGATGACCCGCGGACGGCGCGACCGGGGGAGCTTGCGCAGGAATGCGCCGACGGCCTCGGCTGCACCGGTGGTGGTCAGCACGGCCGTCGGGCAGCAGTCGGCCAGCACCGCCTCCAGCCGTTCGGCGTGCCCGGGCAGCCCCGGCGCGAACAGCGGCACCGCGATGTTGCCGGCGTGGATAGCGGCGAAGAAACCGGCGACGTAGTCCAGGCCCTGCGGAGCCAGCACGGCCACCCGGTCACCGGGCCGGGTGACCTGCTGAAGCCGTGCGCCGACCGCGCGCAGTGTGGCGCCCAGCTGCTTCCAGGTCAGCTCGGCGGCCACCCCGTCCTTCTCGCGGGTGTAGTCCATGAACCGGTAGGCCGGGGCGTCTCGGTTCTCGGCGACGGTCGCCTCAAGGCACGACGGCAACGTGATTCCGTCGGGCAAGACGATGTTGCCTGCTGCGTCGAAGCAGTCTTCGATTTTCATTGTTGGCGCAACCAGGTTGTCGCACAGCGGATCCCGACCATGGATCAAATCTAATAAACAATCTAACAATCTGCGCAGCCGAGAGACCGTGGCGCTCGTCACCAACTGTGGCGATTGTCAGCTAGATCTCTGGCCGGTCACGCGGTGGCACCGGATCAGGCCGCAATTTGGCGCTGAGCAGGCGATCCCCTAGACTCTAGGGGTTGCCGTGGGCAGACCTCGGCCGGCGATTTTGTCGGCCCCGCGTGCCCTTCGGTGATGAAACTACGCACGTCACGCCGCGACGGCACACATGGGCGTGCACACGCGAAACCAGGTCAGGAGATCTAGTGATTCAGCAGGAATCGCGGCTGAAGGTGGCCGACAACACCGGCGCCAAGGAGATCTTGTGCATCCGCGTGCTCGGTGGCTCGTCGCGGCGCTACGCCGGCATCGGTGACGTCATCGTCGCGACGGTCAAAGACGCCATCCCGGGCGGCAACGTCAAGCGCGGTGACGTCGTCAAGGCCGTGGTGGTGCGCACCGTCAAGGAGCGCCGCCGCCCCGACGGCAGCTACATCAAGTTCGACGAGAACGCAGCCGTGATCATCAAGCCCGACAACGACCCGCGCGGCACCCGCATCTTCGGGCCGGTCGGTCGCGAACTGCGCGAGAAGCGCTTCATGAAGATCGTCTCGCTGGCCCCGGAGGTGTTGTAGATGAAGGTCCACAAGGGCGACACCGTGCTGGTCATCTCCGGCAAGGACAAGGGCGCCAAGGGCAAGGTGCTGCAGGCCTACCCGGCCCGCAACAAGGTGCTCGTCGAGGGCGTCAACCGGATCAAGAAGCACACCCCGATCTCGACCAATCAGCGCGGCGCGCGGTCCGGCGGCATCGTCACGCAGGAGGCGCCGATTCACGTTTCCAACGTGATGGTGGTCGACTCCGACGGCAAGCCCACCCGGATCGGCTACCGGCGAGACGAGGAAACCGGCAAGAAGGTCCGCATCTCCAAGCGCAACGGCAAGGACATCTAACGATGACGACGGCAGAAAAGGTTCAGCCCCGGCTGAAGGTGCGCTACCGCGACGAGATCCGTGACGCGCTGAACAAGGAATTCGGCTACCGCAACGTCATGCAGATCCCGACCGTGGTCAAGGTCGTCGTCAACATGGGCGTCGGCGACGCCGCCCGCGACGCCAAGCTGATCAACGGCGCGGTCAACGACCTGGCGCTGATCACGGGGCAGCGGCCCGAAATCCGTCGTGCCCGCAAGTCGATCGCGCAGTTCAAATTGCGCGAGGGCATGCCGATCGGGGCGCGGGTGACGTTGCGCGGCGATCGGATGTGGGAGTTCCTCGACCGGCTCACTTCGATTGCGCTGCCGCGTATCCGCGACTTCCGCGGCCTTTCGCCCACGCAGTTCGACGGCGCGGGCAACTACACGTTCGGGCTGGCCGAGCAGTCGGTGTTCCACGAGATCGACGTGGACTCGATCGACCGGACCCGTGGCATGGACATCACCGTCGTCACCTCGGCGACGACCGACGACGAAGGACGAGCGCTGTTGCGGGCCCTCGGCTTTCCGTTCAAGGAGAACTGAGCAGATGGCGAAGAAGGCACTGGTCAACAAGGCGCAGCGCAAGCCGAAGTTCAAGGTGCGCGCCTACACCCGCTGCAGCAAATGCGGCCGCCCGCATGCGGTTTACCGCAAGTTCGGGCTGTGCCGGATCTGCCTGCGCGAGATGGCGCATGCCGGCGAGCTGCCGGGCGTGCAGAAGAGCAGTTGGTGAGGAGCGGGCCGCTTATGACCGCGTTGTCGACGATGCAGAGCGCAGCGATGAAGAGGAGCAGCGCTAAATGACTATGACGGACCCGATCGCAGACTTCTTGACACGTCTGCGTAACGCCAATTCGGCCTACCACGACGAGGTGACGCTGCCGCACTCGAAGATCAAGGCCAACATCGCCGAGATCCTCAAGCGCGAAGGCTACATCAGCGACTACCACGTTGAAGACGCCCGCGTCGGCAAAGCCCTTGTGGTGCAGCTCAAGTACGGCCCCAGCCGGGAACGCAGCATTGCGGGTCTGCGCCGGGTGTCCAAGCCGGGTCTGCGGGTGTACGCGAAATCCACCAACCTGCCGCGAGTGCTCGGCGGCCTGGGCGTGGCGATCATTTCGACCTCCTCGGGCCTGCTCACCGACCGCCAGGCGGCCAGACAGGGCGTGGGCGGCGAAGTCCTCGCGTACGTGTGGTGAGGGGTAGCAATGTCGCGTATTGGTAAGCAGCCGATCCCGGTTCCTTCTGGCGTCGACGTCACGATCGACGGCCAGAACGTATCGGTGAAAGGCCCCAAGGGCACCCTGGAGCTCTCGGTCGCCGAACCGATCACGGTGTCGCGCAACGACGATGGCGCGATCGTGGTGACGCGGCCCAACGACGAGCGGCGCAACCGTTCGCTGCACGGGCTGTCGCGGACCCTGGTGGCCAACCTGGTCACCGGCGTGACGCAGGGCTACACCACCAAGATGGAGATCTTCGGCGTCGGCTACCGCGTGCAGCTCAAGGGCAACACGCTGGAGTTCGCGCTGGGATACAGCCACCCCGTGGTGATCGAGGCGCCGGAAGGCATCACGTTCGCGGTGGAGACACCGACGAAGTTCTCGATCTCAGGGATCGACAAGCAGAAGGTCGGCCAGATCTCGGCGAACATCCGCCGGTTGCGCCGTCCCGACCCGTACAAGGGCAAGGGCGTGCGTTACGAGGGCGAGCAGATCCGCCGCAAGGTCGGAAAGACAGGTAAGTAGTCATGGCTGGAACACAAGCAGACGCGCGGAAGCCGGTGGGGCAGAGCGTATCCGCTGCCCGACGGGCCGCCCGGCTGCGCAGGCACGCACGGCTGCGCAAGAAGATTTCCGGCACGCCGGAACGTCCGCGGCTGGTGGTGCACCGGTCGGCACGGCACATTCACGTGCAACTGGTCAACGATCTCAACGGCACCACGCTGGCGGCGGCCTCGTCGATCGAAGCCGATGTGCGCGGTGTGGAGGGCGACAAGAAAGCCCGCAGCGTGCGGGTCGGCCAGTTGATCGCCGAGCGGGCCAAGGCCGCCGGCATCGACACCGTGGTGTTCGACCGCGGGGGCTACACCTACGGCGGCCGGATCGCGGCACTTGCCGACGCCGCGCGCGAGAGCGGATTGAAATTCTGATGAACGAAGGGACTCTGTGATGACGGAGCAGCCGACTTCAGGGGGCGCCGCTCCGGACACCGGCAGCGCGCCCCGCAGCGAAGGACGTGGTGAGGGACGCGCCGAAGGGCGTGAGGGCCGGGGCCGGCGCGACGACCGCGGTGGACGCGGGCGCGACCGCGACGGCAGCAACTACCTCGAGCGGGTCGTGGCGATCAACCGCGTCTCCAAAGTGGTCAAAGGCGGCCGGCGGTTCAGCTTCACCGCGCTGGTCATCGTCGGCGACGGCAACGGGATGGTCGGCGTCGGCTACGGCAAGGCCAAGGAAGTCCCGGCCGCGATCGCCAAGGGCGTCGAGGAGGCACGCAAGAGCTTCTTCCGGGTGCCGCTAATCGGCGGAACCATCACGCATCCGGTGCAGGGCGAGGCCGCCGCCGGTGTGGTGCTGCTGCGCCCGGCCAGCCCCGGTACCGGGGTGATCGCCGGTGGTGCCGTGCGCGCGGTGCTGGAATGCGCTGGGGTGCACGACATCCTGGCCAAGTCACTGGGCAGCGACAACGCGATCAACGTGGTGCACGCCACGGTGGCGGCGCTCAAGCTGCTGCAGCGGCCCGAGGAGGTGGCGGCCCGGCGCGGCCTGCCGATCGAGGACGTCGCTCCGGCCAGCTTGTTGAAGGCGCGGCGGGAGAGCGAAGCGCTGGCGGCGAGCGCAGCGCGTGAGGGAACGGCATAGGCCATGGCAGAGCTGAAGATCACCCAGGTGCGCAGCACGATCGGTGCCCGCTGGAAGCAGCGGGAGAGCCTGCGCACCTTGGGTTTGCGGAAGATTCGCCAGTCGGTGGTCCGTGAGGACAATCCTCAGACCCGTGGCTTGATCGCGGTCGTGCGCCACCTGGTTGAGGTCGAGGAGGCCTGATGACAATCAAACTTCACGACCTGCGGCCCGCGCCCGGGGCGAAGACCAAGCGCACCCGCGTCGGTCGCGGTGAGGGCTCCAAGGGCAAGACCGCGGGCCGCGGCACCAAGGGCACCAAGGCCCGCAAGAACGTGCCCGTGACGTTCGAGGGTGGGCAGATGCCCATCCACATGCGGCTGCCCAAGCTCAAGGGTTTCCGTAACCGATTCCGCACCGAGTACGAAATCGTCAACGTCGGGGATATCGGTCGGCTGTTCCCGCAAGGCGGTTCGATCGGCGTCGACGAGCTGGTGGCCAAGGGCGCAGTGCGGAAGAACTCGTTGGTAAAGGTGCTCGGCGACGGCAAGATCACCGTCAAGGTCGACGTCACCGCGCACAAGTTCAGCGGCAGCGCGCGCGAGAAGATCACCGCCGCAGGCGGTTCGGTCACCGAGCTGTAGGGCGAGACTCTGGCGCGAGCAGACGTAGAATCGCACTCCGCGAGGTGGAATCGTGCGATTCTACGTCTGCTCGCGCACCCTTAGCACGTCGCGAAACAGCGCTTGGCGCACCGCGAGTTCGCGTGGATCGCTATAGAGGTGAAAACCCAACCGGTTCATCACATAGCCGAATCCGATACCGGTATCCGGGTCGGCGAAACCGAACGACCCGCCGAGGCCCGGAGTTCCGAACGCTTTGTCGGACGAGCCGAAGCAAAAGTGCGGGACCGGTTTGCAGTAGCCCAGCGAGAACACCGAATCGATGTGTAGCACTTTGTCTCGCAGTCCGCGGCTGGGTGTGATCGCCGGCTGAGTCAGTGCGGTGAGAGTGGTTGGCGTCAAACCGATTTCACTGCCACCAGTGGCCACGCAACCGTAGGCTTTTGCGACCGAACGCGCAGTGCCGATGCCGTTGGCGGCCGGTATCTCGACGGAACGTACGTCTTCGCGGTTGTAGTCGCGCATCGCGTCGACATCGTTGGGCAGCAGAGTGGCTCGGCTGGTAAGGCCGACGGGATTCAGCAAGGCCAACGCCATACGCGGCGGCAGCGTATTGAGGTGAAGCAGTGCCTCGACGCGGCGCCAGCCATGCAAATGTGCGACGCGGTCGCGGTCCACCGAAGCAGGTAATCCGATATGTAGGTCCAGACCAAGCGGCGCGGCGACCTCGTCGGCGAAGAATCGGCCCAGTGTCCGGCCTGCCGGATCGGTGTGCCGGATCAGCTCGGACTCATACCAGCCGAGGGTGAGGGCGTGATAGCCGTGCCGGGTTCCGGGCGGCCAGACCGGGGCCTGTGCCGCCAGCACCGCCGACACCTTGTCCGGGTCGGACAGGTCGGCCAGCCGCAGCGGCGCATCCAGCACCGGCAGTCCGGCTTGATGCGACAGCAGTTGCCGCACTGTCACGTCGTCCTTGCCGGCTTGCGCGAACTCGGGCCAGTAGTCGGCGACCTTGGTGTCGTAGGAGATGAGGCCGCGGGACGCGGCCACCGCGACCGCAAGGGAAGCAACGCCTTTCGTCGTCGAAAACATGTTGACCATGGTGTCCTGTTGCCACGGTGCCTTGGTGATGCCGTTGCGGTAGCCGCCCCACAGGTCGACGACTTTGACGCCGTCGCGATAGACCGCCACGGCGGCGCCGACTTCGCGGCCGCGGACGAAGTTGGCGCGAAAGGCGTCCGCGACCTTGCCGTAACCCTCGTCGACGTCTCCGCCGATCAGCTCCGGCGCCACCGTCACTTTGAGAACCATTAGGCGGTTATACCGTGATCGGTGGACGCGGCGAGGGTTCTCAGTCGAACTCGGTCGGCAGCGTGGGATCGCGATGGTGGGCCAGCGCCCGTTCCAGCTGGCGCTGGTTGACCCGGCCAAGCGACAGCGCCGGCAGCTCGTCGAGCCCGAACCATCCCACGGCCAGAGTCTCCAGCGCGGCCGGCGACTGCACCGCCTCGTGCGCGCGGCACAGGAAGAACAGCTTGTAGACGTGCACGGGCAGTGGCGGTGGGTGGTGCTGCAACTCGCGGTCCCAGCACGAGATCAGCTTCACCGCCGAACTGTGATAGCCGGTTTCCTCGAGAATCTCACGGGTGACCGCGGCCGACGGCGAGTCACCGGGGTCGGCCCACCCGCCGGGCAATGACCAACGGCCGTCGGCTTTTTCACGCATCAGCAGCACACGCTCCTGCTCGTCGAAGATCACGCCGCGCACATCGATCTTGGGTGTGGCGTAGCCCGAGTCGCGCCCGAGTTCGACCGTGAGTTCGTCGGCGGCCCGACCGCTGAGCGCCGACATCAGCTCGGCGGCAAGCCCGCGCACCTGCCGGTAGCGCTCCTCGTCGTACTCGTTGGTGGCGAAGGTCAGCCCGTCTTGGGCGAGCGCAGCGAGCTTGATGCCTATCCGGCGGATTGCATCGGCAGCGTCCATCGCCACACCTAAGCCAGCTTCGGAATCACTTCGGCGGCAAGGCGTTCCATCTGCTCGCGGTCCGCTGCGACGTCGTCGCCGACGGGGTTGAGCAGGATCATCGCCGCTCCGGCGTCGATCACCTCACGCAATCCGCGCGCCACGTCGTCGGGCCGGCCGAACACCGGCACCTCGTCGATGCCCCGCATCTGGCCGTAGATGCGGTGCAGCCCGGTGAGGACCCGCTCGCGCGCCCGCTGGACGTCGTCGTCGACCATCACGTACACCCGCTTGCCGATGTCGAAGGTCGCGGGGTCTTTGCCCTGGTCGGCGAGCTCGCGGCGCACGGTTGTGACCGCTTCGGCGAACGCGGCGGTGGTCGACGAGCCCGCGCCCAGGAACGCGTCGCCGTGGCGCACCGCGCGGGCCAGGGCCTTGGGCGCCTGGCCGCCGAACCAGATCGGCGGATGCGGCCGCTGCACGGGTTTCGGCTGGATCGGCAGGTCGTCGACCTGACGGAACCGGCCGTGAAACGTCACCCGCGGCTCGTCGGACCACGCCGCTTTCATCAACTGCAGGCCCTCGGTGAAACTCCGCACGAAAGTGGCCTTCTCCACCCCGAAAGCGGAAAACTGGTGACGGCCGCCGCCGGGCGCGACCCCGACGTCCAGCCGGCCGTTGCTGATCTGGTCGACCGCCGTCACCGCGGCCGCCAGCTGCAGCGGATCATGCAGGGACGCAACAAGTACCGCGACACCCAGCCGCAGCCGCTCGGTGCACGCGGCGGCGAACGCCAACAGTTCGAGCGGCGCCAGCAGCGGCGCCTCGCCGACGACCTGATCCACCGTCCAGGCGCCCTCGAAGCCGAGCTCTTCGGCACGGGCGAGATACGAACGCACACCCGCGGCATCGAACGGATCGGCCAGCTGAGGTATGGAGATGGACAAGCGCATCCCATCACCGTAGGCCCGGCCATCGGTAGGCTCGACGGCATGCTTGGTTTTCTGCCCGACCCACCCGGGATCGACGACGCGCGCACGCTGGCACGCCGGGTCGACACCGCCCGGCACCACGGCGTACCCAAGGGCTGCGTGCTCGAACTCGACCTGCACGCCACCCCGCCCGAGACGGGCGGCTTCGACCCGCTGGCAATCATCAGCGGCGGCGGACGGCCATTGCTGCTGCGCGAGGCCGTTGCGGCGATTCACCGCGCCGCCGACGACCCGCGGGTGGCAGGCCTGATTGCCCGCGTGCAGCTTCCGGCCGCCGCAGCGGGGCCGGTCCAGGAGTTGCGCGAGGCCGTCGCCGCGTTCACGGCCGTCAAGCCGTCGCTGGCATGGGCCGAGACGTATCCGGGAACGCTGTCGTACTACCTGGCTTCGGCGTTCGGCGAGGTGTGGATGCAGCCGTCGGGGACCGTCGGGCTGGTCGGATTCGCCACCAACGCCATGTTCCTGCGTGATGCTCTGGACAAGGCCGGCATCGAAGCACAATTCGTGGCTCGCGGCGAATACAAGTCGGCGGTAAACCGTTTCACTCAAGACCGCTACACAGACGCGCATCGGGAAGCGGACAGCCGGCTGCTGGAGAGCCTGCACGCCCAGGTGTGGCAGGCCGTCGCCGAATCCCGCAAGATCGATCCCGACGAGGTCGACGTGCTGGCGGACCGGGCGCCGCTGCTGCGCGACGACGCGGTGAGCTCCAAGCTGATCGATCGCATCGGCTACCGCGACGAGGCGTACGCCAGGATCGCTGAACTGGTTGGCGCCGAAGGGATCTCGCCCGAAACCGGAGACGCCGACGACGACGCTGCCCCGCCGCGGCTGTATCTGTCGCGCTACGCGCGTGCCGGCGGACCGCGACCGATGCCGCCTGTTCCCGGCCGACGGCCCAAGCCGGCCGTCGCCGTGGTCACCGTGGCCGGCCCGATCGTCAGTGGCCGCGGCGGCCCGCGGGTGCTGCCGTTCGGCACACCCAGCTGCGGCGCAGACACCATCTCGGCGGCGCTGCGCGACGCGGCTGCCGACGACGCGGTGTCGGCGATCGTGCTGCGCGTGGACAGCCCGGGCGGCGAGATCAACGCGTCGGAAACCATTTGGCGCGCGGTGGCGAAGGCCCGCGGTCGCGGCAAGCCGGTGGTGGCGTCGATGGGTGCAGTCGCCGCGTCGGGCGGCTACTACATCGCGATGGGGGCGGACGCGATCGTGGCTAATCCCGGCACCATCACCGGGTCAATCGGCGTGTTGAGCGGAAAGCTGGTGGCGCGAAACCTGAAGGACCGGCTGGGCGTCGGATCGGATGCGGTGCGCACCAACGCCAACGCCGACGCGTGGTCGATCAACGCGCCCTTCACACCAGAACAACACGCCAAGGTCGAAGCCGAGGCGGACCTGTTCTACGCCGACTTCGTGCAACGGGTGGCAGAAGCCCGTCACCTGAGTACCGAGGCGGTGCACGAGGTGGCCCGCGGCCGAATCTGGACCGGTGCGGACGCTTTCGAGCGTGGACTGGTCGACGAGCTCGGCGGGCTGCGGACGGCAGTGCGCCGGGCCAAGGTGCTGGCCGGGCTGGACGCCGACGACGACGCCCGTCTGGTCGGCTACCCAGGATCGTCGCTGTGGGAATTCCTGCGGCCGCGCCCGTCGTCGCAGCCCGCCGCGGCGTCGCTGCCGGATGCGGTGGGCGCGTTGATCGTCCAGTCGGTCGCCGGGCTCGTCGACCAGGTAGAGCGGACGTTCACCGGCACCAGCGTGCTGTGGCTGGGGGAGTCGCGGTTTTAACCGCCGAATGTGCCGCTGACGAAGATGATCTCGCCCAGCGGGTCGTCGTCCTCGAACGCCGGGACTTCGATTCCGTTGCGCACGAACAACTGCTCGCGCGAGACGCCGCTGACATCCCAGCCGTTGCCGCGCAAGTACTCGACGACATGGTTGCGCTCGCCGGCGTACACCAACGACGCCATATCGATGTCGATGCCTTGCTCACGCAGCGGCGCAGACATCTCCCGGACCCGGTCGGCGTCGAAATCCCTGATTCCCGGCACATATTCGGTCGCGATCGTGCTGCCCGCCACACTGAGTGCGGTGATGTCGTCGAACAGCCGGTCCTGGGCTTCGGGCGGTAAGTAGATCAGCAGGCCTTCGGCCAGCCACGCTGTCGGGGCGGTGGCGTCAAATCCCGCCTCGCGCAAGGCGGTCAGCCAATCCGCGCGCAAGTCGATACGGATCGTGCGCCGCTCCGCGGTGGGCTCGGCGCCGATAGCGGCCAATGTGGTGGTCTTGAAGTCGACGACCTGTGGCTGGTCGATTTCGTAGACCACGGTCCGGGCCGGCCAGCGCAACCGGTAGGCACGCGAGTCCAGGCCGGACGCGAGGATCACGGCCTGGCGGATGCCTGCGTCCATGGCGTCGCAGAAGTAGTCGTCGAAAAACTTGGTGCGCACCGCCATTCCGTCGATCATCGCCTGCACCCGGGCCGGTGACGCATTCGGGATGGCCGAGAGATCGAGTTCGTCGTCGATCATCTTGACGAAGAAGTCCACCCCCACCGCGCGGACCAACGGGTCGGCGAACGGATCGTCGATCAGGCCGCGGGAATCCTTGGTCGCCAACGCCCGCGCCGCCGCGACCATGGTTGCGGTTGCCCCGACACTGGACGCCAGATCCCAGGTGTCGTCGTGTGTGCGTGACATGTGGGTCCTATCCGAGGATCGCCGAGACGTAGCTCATTTCCCCGAAGGTGGCCATGATCTCGTCCTCGGGAAACTCAAAGCCGTTGCGCCGATACAACTCCCGGACCGGGTATTCAGTCACCTGCCAGCCGTGGCGGGTCAGATAATCGATGACGACACTGCGCTCGCCTTGGTAGAACAGGTCGCTCGCGTTGAGGTCCAATCCGAGTCGGCGCCACCGCTCGCTGATCTTGTTTGCACGTTCGTCGGTGAAGGCGGCCGGGTCGGGAACGTGTTCGGTGGCCAGCCGGCTACCCGGGGCGTTGAGCGCAGTGATGTTGTCGAACAGTCGATCCTGGGCCTCCGGCGGCAGATACGGCAACAACCCCTCGGCAATCCACGCGGTCGGCCGGCCGGTGTCGAACCCACCCTCTCGCAGGGCGGCGGGCCAGTCGTCACGCAGGTCGATGCCGATCGCGCGGCGCTCCGCAGCCGGGGTGGCGCCGAAGTCGGCGAGCGTGGTGGTCTTGAAGTCGATGACCTGCGGCTGATCGATCTCGTAAACCACCGTCCCTGCGGGCCACTGCAGCCGGTAGGCCCGGGTGTCCAGACCGGACGCCAGGATCACCGCCTGCCGCACGCCGGCGTCGGCGGCGCTGGTGAAGAAGTCGTCGAAAAACCTGGTGCGGACCGTGATTTGCTGCGTGCGGGTCTTGCGGTTCAGCACCGGGTCGTCGTCGTCGAGGCTGACTTCACCGTCGAGCAGGCGCACGAACTGAGGCACCCCGACCGCGCGGACCAGCGGGTCGGCGAACGGATCGTCGAGCAGCGCGTCGGGTCCCTGTGAGGCCAGCGCGCGCGAGAGCGCAACCATGGTGGCGGTGGCCCCCACGCTGGAAGCCAGATCCCAGGTGTCGTCGTGAGTACGTGGCATGCGAATCGCTCCTAGGAGGTCAGGATGCCGCTGACGTAGCGCATGTCAGCGAAGGGCAGATCGTCGTCGATCGGCGGAAAACCGTTGGTGGCGAAGAGATCCCGCAGGGTGCTGCCGGTCATCTGCCACCCGTGGTCGGACAGGTAGGAGGCCGCCTCGTTGCGGTCACCAAAGTAAACCAGGTCGGTCATGTCGAGGTCGAAGCCGTGCTCGCGCCAGCGTTCGGACGCCTTTTGCATCCGCTCCTTCATCCGCTCCTGGTCCCCGGGAGCCGGAGTAGGTGCGCTTTCGGTGGCGATTCGGCTGCCTGGTGCGCTGAGTGCGGTGATGGTGTCCAGCAGGCGGTCCTGCGCGTCGGGGGGCAGGTAGCCCAGGAGGCCCTCGGCGCTCCAGGCCGTCGGCCGGCTCGGATCGAACCCGGCCGCCTGCAGTGCCGCTGGCCAGTCGTCGCGCAAATCGATGGCCACCGCCCGGCGTATGGCGGTTGGTTGTGCGCCCAACTCGGCGAGGGTGCGGGACTTGAATTCGATGACGTCCGGCTGGTCGACCTCGTAGACGATGGTGCCGGCCGGCCAGGGCAGCCGGTAGGCGCGGGCGTCCAGCCCGGACGCCAGAATGACTGCCTGTCTGATCCCCGACTTCGTGGCGTCGAGGAAGAACTCGTCGAAGAACTTGGTCCGTACCGCCATGTTGTCGGTCATGCGGTCCACGCCCGGCTGGTCGTCGTCCTGTAAGTCAGCGGGGTTCAGCTCGCCGGTGGCCAGCCGGGTGAACAGGTCGACGCCGACGGCGCGCACCAGAGGTTCGGCGAACGGATCGTTGATCAACGGGCGCTCGCTGCGCGTCGCGACGGCCCGAGCCGCCGCGACCATCGTGGCGGTCGCCCCCACGCTCGATGCGAGATCCCAGGTGTCGTTGTCCGTACGTGGCATTTTCGAGTCCCCTTCAAGTCGTTACTTAGTCAATATAACTTAAAGTCGGGTGGCCGGCCACTCGGTGATCTTGGCGAAACCCGCGTCACCGCCTGGTCACGCGCGCGAGGCTTTTGGCCATGGCGTACTCGACGGCGGGCAAGCGGGTCCTGATCACTGGGGCGTCGTCGGGGGTGGGCGCCGCGCTGGCCCGGCGGCTCGCCGCCGGCGGGGCAGTGGTCGGGCTGATCGCGCGCCGGCGCGAGCGGCTTGACGCGGTGCTGACCGACTGCCGCCGCAGCACGCCCGCGTCGCAGATGTGGGTCGCCGACCTCGCCGACACCGCGGCCATCGACGAGGTGGCGCGACGGGCCTGGGACGGTCTCGGTGGCATCGACATCCTGGTCAACAACGCCGCGATACCCAAGCGCCGCGCGGTCACCGAGCTGGACCCGGCTTCCGTGGAGGCCGTGATGCGGGTCAACTTCTTTGCGCCGATGCGCTTGTGCCTGGCCGTGCTGCCGCGGATGCTGCAACGCGGCGACGGCGTGATCGTCAACGTGTCCAGCATGGGCGGCCGGTTGGGCATCGCTCACGAAGCCGCTTACTGCGCAAGCAAATTCGCGTTGTGCGGCTGGACCGAGTCGATGGCCGTCGACCTGCACGACACCGGCGTCTCGGTGAAGCTGATCGAGCCGGGACCGGTCGACACCGAGATCTGGGACCAGCCGGACAACGACGATCCGCTCTACGACGGGCCCAAGGTGCCCGCCGACCACGTGGCCGACGGCATCATCGCCGCGTTGGGCAGCGACGGGTTCGAGCACTACCTGCCCGACATCAAGGCAGTGGTGGACCTCAAGAACTCCGACCTCGACGCCTACATCGCCGGCGCGGCAGCGATGGCCCGACAATGAAGGCGCTGGTCTTCGGCGTACCGCCGGTCGAAGGGTATGACGATGCTCTGGCCCGCAGTCCCGTTGCGCTGCAAGATATCCCGGAACCTGGCTTGCTGCACGACGATTGGGTGATCACGCGGCCCCGGCTGACCGGTATCTGCGGGTCGGACTCCAAACAGATTCTGCTGGATTTCGGCGAGGGCGACACCGACAATGCGATGGCCGCGTTCTGCTCGTTCCCGCAAGTGATGGGGCACGAGGTGGTTGCCGACGTCGTGACGCTGGGCCCGAAGGCCCGCGGACTGGAGGTGGGGCAGCGCGTCGTGCTCAACCCGTGGTTGTCGTGCGGGCCGCGCGGCATCGACCCGCCATGCCCATCCTGCCAGTCCGGCGACTACAGCCTGTGCTGGAGCTTTTGCGACGGCGACATCAAGCCCGGCATTCACAGCGGGGTGTCGGCCGACGCGACGGGCGGCTACGCCGAGTTGATGCCCGCCCACGACAGCATGTTGTTCGCGGTCCCCGAGTCGGTGCCCGACGAGCTGGCCGTGTTCGCCGACCCGGTTTCCGTTTCGCTGCATGCGATTACGCGTCACCCGCCGCCCGCATCCGGCCGGGTTCTGGTTTACGGCGCGGGGTCGTTGGGGCTGTGCGCGGTCGCCATCCTTCAGGCGTTGTACCCGGATGCGGCGGTGGCGGTGGTGGCACGCTTCGACGCCCAGGCGGAGCTGGCCCGCCGGTTCGGCGCCGAGCTTGTGCTGGCGCACGAGCCGCGGCTGGCGGTGATCGAGCAGCTTGTCGGCTGGGGCGGTGGCCGGCTACGCCAGCCGCTGCAAGGACTGCCGATGGCCCACCCGGGTGCGGTCGACGTCGTCTACGACACCGTCGGCAAGCCGGAAACGTTCGAAGTCGGGGTGCGGGTCCTGCGGGCGCGCGGGACCTTGGTGAAGGCCGGGGTCCATGCGCCCGGCCGGTGGGAGTGGAGTCCGCTGTATTTCAAGGAGATCAGCTGGGTGGGCTCCAATGCGTTTGGGGTGGAGGAGGTGCATGGTGTCCGCAAGCACGCAATCGCACACTACCTCGACATGGCCGTCGACGGCCGGATTGACTTGCGGCCCATGCTGACTCACACCTTTCCGCTGGAGCAGTGGCGCGAGGCGTTCCTCGCGATTGCCAACCAGGGCGAGAGTGGGGCGGTCAAGGTGGCATTCGATCAGCGCGAGGGGCGGGTGGCGCGGTAGTAGGTGAGTCGTCCGACGAAGCGATGACGATGGCTGGCGACCTCGCGGCAGTCGAATCCGGCCGCGGATAGCAGGCGCGGAATCGCGTCGCCGAGGTTCCCGGCGATGTGGCTGCTGCGCAACATCCGCCGCGCCCCGAGGCCGTAGCGGGCGGTCATATCGCCGCCGATATCGACCACGTGGAACCTGCCGCCCGGTCGGAGCACACGAAAGACTTCGGCCGCCGCGTCGGCTTTCACGTCGTCGGGCAGATGATGCAACATCATCGACGACAGCACCCGGTCGAATTCGCCGTCCGGGTAAGGCAGCTGCTGCGCGTAGCCCTGATCGAAGCGAATGCCGCTGAGCTCCTGCGCCTTTCGTCGCGCCCGGGTCAGCGCCCGCGGGTCCGGGTCGCAACCGACCAACTCGATGCCGGGATGCCCACGCTTGGCTTGTAAAACGACATTGCCCGTCCCGCAGCCAATTTCCAGAACCCGCTGATTGTCGTCAAGTTCGGCCTGCCCGATAAGGGTGTCATGGACCTTGGTCATGCCGAGCAGCCGGGAGATGAGGTCGTAACCGGGAAGGAAGATGTCGCGGCCGGCCGCGGGTAGGTAATCGCGGTGATTGTCAAGGAGTCGATGTAGACGATGTTTGGTCATGCTTCCATGGTGAACCGTTGGCAACGACGTGAATTGGCTAATACTCAGTAAAAGTAGGACTATTTTAAGGCGATGACCGCAGCAGCTCGGCTTGTTCGCCACCGCGCCGGAGTGCCGGTCTACGCATACCGGGCCGACATGGACACGCCGCCGGTGTCGGTGGTCCGGGGCGGGCGCGACGACCTGCTCGAACATGGCCGCCACATTCACGACTTCCCGGCGCTGTGGTACTCGGGTGCTGCGGGCCTGGTCTACGTCGTGGCGGCGGGCCAGGTGATCGACCCAGCACGAGTGCGCCGCACCGATGGCGTCGGCGTGTTCTTCGACCCAGCCGCGCTGGGCGGCGACGGGCGATCTCCGTGGCCGGCGTGGCGGACGCACCCGCTGCTGTTCCCGTTCCTGCATGGACAGTCCGGCGCATTGCTGGAGCTGACGGTGCCCGCGGCGCGCCGGCCGGTATGGGACGTGACGATCGGGTCCATCGAGACTGAGCTGACCAGCCGGCAGGAGGGTTATCGGCAGGCGGTGCTGGCGCATCTGACACTGCTGCTGATCGATCTGGCACGGCTGGCCGGCGACGTCGTGGGCGATCTGCGGCGCAGCGGTGAACCGCTGCTGGCCGAGGTGTTCGCGGTGATCGACCGGCGCTACGGCGAGCCGCTGTCGCTGCGCGATGTCGCGTCGGAGCTCGGGATGACGCCGGGGCACCTGACGACGGTCGTGCGCCGCCGCACCGGGCGCACCGTGCAAGAGTGGATCATCGAGCGCCGCATGGCCGAAGCCCGCAGCTTGCTGACCGACACCGACCTTCCGGTGGCCACCGTCGCCGGGCGGGTGGGGATCGTCGACCCCGGGTATTTCGCCAGGCTGTTCCGCCGGACGCACGGCACTTCGCCCCGCAGCTGGCGGGCCGCCGTAGGATGAAGTGCATGCGGACGACGGTGGAGATTACCGAGTCGCTGCGAGCTAGCGCGCCGAGCGTGGGGGAAATGTACGCAATCCGACCACTTTTCGTCCATATTGCCCACGTTCGACGAGCCGCGAGCTAGGGCGCGCTACATCGGGTTCGCCCGCAGATACGTATAGATGCCCGCGAAGCCTGCGTTGACGTCCTCGGGGATCGGCACAGGACCGCCGAGAGCTTTTGCGCCCCAGACGATTTGCGCGGTGCGTTCGACCAGTGCGGTGACGTGCAGCGCCTTGTCCGGCCGCGGGCCGACCGCCACCATGCCGTGGTTGGCGATCAGCGCGGCCGCCCGGCCCTCCAACGCCTTCACCGCGTTGGCGCCGACGTCGGGCGTACCGGATGCCGCGTACTCGGTGCAGCGGATGTCCCCGCCGCAGTAGACGGCGAACTCGTCGATACAGGCCGGAATCGGTTGGTGCGCAATGGCAAACATCGTCGCCCACACAGGGTGGCTGTGTATGACAGCGCCGATGTCGTCGAATGCCTTGTAACACGCCAGGTGCAGTTTCATCTCCGTCGACGGGGAGCGGCCCTCGGCGGCGTGCAGCACCTCGCCGTCGGGGTCGACCAGCACCAGGTCGTCCAGCGTCATCTCGGCGTAGTCGACCGACGACGGAGTGATGACCAGGTTGCCGTCCTCCCGTCGCGCCGAGATGTTGCCCGCCGTCCCCTCGACCAACCCGCGTCGCAGCATGTCTTTGGCCGCGGCCAGTACGGCGGCCTCCGGATTGTCTACGAATCTCACGAGGACAACACCTCCGGATTGACGATGTGCACGGGACGACGGCCCGCAAACAGTGCTTCCAAATCGTCGGCGACCATCTGGGCCTGCCGCGCCTCAGTGTTCCACGTCGCGCCCCCGATGTGTGGCGTGAGCACCACATTCGGCATGCCCACCAATGGATGGTCGACCGGCAGCCATTCCCCGACAAAGTGATCCAGGCCGGCCACGGCGACCTTGCCGCTGCGCAGCGCCGCGACCAGAGCGTCGGTGTCGTGCAGCTGCGCCCGCGCGGTGTTCACAAACACCACGCCGTCGCGCATGGCCGCGAACTGCTTGGCGCCGATCAGCCCGGTTGTCTCCTCGGTGACCGGCGCGTGCAGCGACACGATGTCGGCCTCGGCGAGCAGTTCGTCGAGGTCGTGGCGGGCCTCGTCGTTGTACGGGTCGTAGGCGATGACCCGCAACCCCAGCCCGGCCAGCCGCCACTGCACCGCGCGCCCGACCGCGCCCAGACCGACCAGCCCGGCAGTCAAGCCGGCCAGTTCCCAGGCCCGGAATCGCTGGTAAGGAATTGTGCCGTCCCGGAACACTTCCCCGGCCCGCACGTCGGCGTCGGCGGTCAGCACATGGCGTGTACAGGCGAACAGCAGCGCTAGTGTCATCTCCGCGACGGCGTCGGCGTTGCGGCCAGGCGTGAATAGGACCGGTATCCCGGCGGCGGTGGCGCCGGCGACGTCGACGTTGTTGGGATCCCCGCGCGTGGAGGCGATCGCCTGCAGCCCCAGCTCGAATACCGGACCGCTGACCGAATCACCTTCCACCACAACGACATCGGCGCGTTCAGCCGAAATCCGATCGGCGAGTTGCTCGGCGCCATAAATACGCAATGGCCGCTGATCGATCCACGGGTCGTAGACCACGTCGGCCAGCCGCCGCAACTTGTCGAATCCCTCGCCACGCAGCGGCGCCGTCACCAAAGCACGCGTCACGACTGCCAATGCTGGCGTACGGTGACGCGCGTGTCACGCGAAGAGGTCACACTCGGCATCGACATCGGCAGCACCGCCGTCAAGGCCGTGGCCGCCGACGAGAACGGCCGGGTCATCGCGCGGGCACGCATTCCGCACCAACTGCGCGTCCCCGCCCCGGACCGGCTGGAGCACGACGCCGACGAGGCGTGGCGGCGCGGCCCACTGGCCGCGCTGGACCGGCTGGCGCGGCCTGACGCAAAAGCCGCCGCGGTGTCGGCGATGGTGCCGTCGCTGACCGCCGTCGATTCCACGGGCCGGCCGATTACGCCCGGGCTGCTGTACGGCGACGGCCGCGGGCGGGTAGTTGTCGCCGGCGATGCGTCGTTCCCGCCGACCGGGGAAGCGGCCGAGTTCCTGCGCTGGACAGCCGCCGAGGCGCCCGACGCGGCCGGCTACTGGCCGGCCCCGGCGGTGGCCAACCACGCGCTGGCCGGCGACGCGGTAGTCGACTTCGCCACCGCCTACACCACCCTTCCGTTGTTCGACGGCACCGGCTGGAACGAACAGGCATGCACGGACTGCGGCGCGACCGTCGACCGGATGCCGCGGGTGGATGCCCCGGGCGCGGCGGCCGGCAAGGTGCGCCACACGGACACGGTGCTGGCGGTCGGGGCGATCGACGCGTTGTGCGAGCAACTGGTGGCCGGCGCCGACCAGGAGGGCGACGTGCTGGTGCTGTGCGGCACGACGCTGATCGTCTGGGTGACCATTTCCGAACACCGGCAGGTGCCGGGCCTGTGGACCATCCCGCACACTGCCGCCGGCAAGAGTCAGATCGGCGGCCCCAGCAATGCCGGCGGGCTGTTCCTCGGCTGGGTGGACCGTCTTCTTGCGCCGGCAGACCCCGCGGCGGTCGAGCCACGACGGGTGCCGGTGTGGTCGCCGTATGTGCGTGGCGAGCGCGTGCCTTACCACGACCCGGACCGACGGGCGGTGCTCGACGGGCTGGACCTCACCCACGACGCCGCCGCGCTGCGCCGGGCTGCCTACGAGGCGTCGGGTTTCGTCGTGCGGCAGCTTGTCGAGCGCAGCGGCGCGCCGGTGTCGCGCATCGTGGCCGCCGGCGGCGGTACCCGGGTCGCGCCATGGATGCAGGCCATCGCCGACGCGACCGGTCGGCCGGTTCAGGTGTCGGCGGTCGCGGAAGGTGCGGCGCTGGGAGCGGCGTTCCTGGCGCGAATGGCCGTCGGGCTGGAGTCGTCGATGACCGACGCCGCTCGGTGGGCGGGCATCGAGCGTGTCATCGAACCCGACCGGGCGTGGGAGAGCGCGACCGACGACCGCTACCACCGGTTTTTGGAATTGGCCGAACGGCCATCGCTTGCGTTGGACTGAAGCTCAGTATTCCCAACGGTTTCAAGAAGTTTGGGATATGGCGATGTGCCCGCCTCCTAGCGACAACATGGGGTTTAGCCGGGACGAGCGTCGTCAAATAGTTCACTGATGCCACTGCCGCCACGTCAGCAACGCGGGTGACAGTAGATAGCCCCGATTCGGCGTGCCCGGCTATCAGCGACAAGGGGCTAGGCGGGTGTGAGAGATGAGGTGTTCTCGCCGGCGCTAGCCCAACAAGGCGGTGACCGCGACGGTGTTGCGCATCGGCGCCGACGCGGCGTCGTCGGGCAGCTCGAGGCCGTAGCTGCTCAACAGCTCTGCGCGGCTGCTGGTAGCGATCGTCCAGTTGTGCGCGGCCAGGTAGTCCGGCACGGCCTTGCGCTCGCCGTGATACACCAGCTCGGACAGGTCGAGGTCCAACCCGTGTTCCCGCCAGTGCGGTGCCATCGTCTTGCTGCGCTCGGCCATCGCCGCGCCGCCGTCGGGGTGGTACTCGGTGGCCAGCCGGCTGCCAGGTGCGCTGAGCGCGGTGATGATGTCGAACAGCCGGTCCTGCGCCTCCGGCGGCAAGTACAACAGCAGGCCCTCGGCGATCCACGCTGTCGGCTTGCTCTCGTCAAAGCCGTTGGCCCGCAAGGCAACCGGCCAATCCTCCCGCAGATCGACCGGCACCGTTCGCCGCTCGGCACTCGGCTGGGCGCCCAGCTTCGACAGCGTCGCCGACTTGAAGTCGACGACCGCGGGCTGGTCCAGCTCGAAGACGACCGTGCCGTCCGGCCACGGCAACCGGTAGGCCCGGGTGTCCAACCCGGCTGCCAGGATCACCGCCTGCCGCACACCGTCGTTGGCCGCCGCGGTGAAGAAGTCGTCGAAAAACCTTGTGCGCACGGCGATGTTCGTGACGACGTGGCGCGGATCCACCGGCAGAGCGGGGTCGCCCGAAGCGATCTCGCCGTCGAGCAGGCGGACGAAGTAATCGATGCCCACCGCCCGCACCAGCGGCTCGGCGAACGGATCGTCGATCAGCGGGGGCTCGGCGCGCGTCGCCAACGCCCGGGCGGCGGCGACCATCGTCGCCGTCGCACCCACGCTCGACGCCAGATCCCAGCTGTCGCGTTCCGAGCGTGTCATCGGGTCAGCTCCGCGCGGAGGTAGACGACGTCGCCGAACGGGGCGTCGTCGGGGTCGATCGGCGGCAGGCCATGTTTGGTCAGCAAGTCCGTCGCGCTGGCGCCGGCGGTGTGCCAGCCCTTGCCGGCCAGATAGGTCGCCACGTCGGTGCGGTGGTCGAAATAGACCAGTGCGGCCATGTCTAGCTCGAAGCCATGGCTGCGCCAGCGGTCGGTTTGGCGCTGCATGCGGCGCCGCAGTTCCGCTTCGCCGAGGTCGTTGACGTCCACCAAGCCTTCGGTGGCGAACCGGCTGCCGGGCACACTCAGCTCGGTGATCTGGTCGAGCAGCCGGTCCTGGGCGGCGGCGGGCAGATAGCCCAGCAGCCCCTCGGCGACCCACGCGCTGCGCTGCGCATGGTCGAAGCCGGCCTCTTTCAACGCGGCCGGCCAGTCGTCGCGCAGGTCGATTGCCACCACGCGCCGATCCGCCGTCGGCTGAGCGCCGAGCTCGGCCAGCGCGGCGGTCTTGAAGTCGATCACTTGCGGCTGGTCGACCTCGAACACCGTGGTGCCGGGCGGCCACGGCAGCCGGTAGGCCCGAGAGTCCAGCCCTGCGGCCAGGATGATCGCCTGCCGGATCCCAGCGCGACCCGCGTCGGCGAAGAAACCGTCGAAGAATTCGGTGCGGATGGCCATCGCGTCGGCGAACCGGCGCAGGCCCTGGGCCTCGTCCTCGTCGAGATCCTGCGGATCGAGCTCACCGCTGGCCATCCGGGTGAAGAAGTCGACGCCGACGGCCCGCACCAGCGGCTCGGCGAACTGGTCGTTGATCAGCGCGTCGGGGCTCCGGGTCGCCACAGCCCGGGCGGCCGCCACCATCGTCGCCGTCACCCCGACGCTGGAAGCCAGGTCCCAGGTGTCTCCCTCAAAGCGTGTGCTGCTCACTCGCCGCCCCTCGAATACTTAGCCAATGTAATGACAGCAGGAACTGTACGCCTGCATGCGGGGGACCGCTGCCTGCGCTGTTACTCTCGTAGACTGCTTGACGCGCGACTCTGCATATCCTGGCCTGCGGGTCGGCGCGTAACGCAGGACCAACCGACGCTGGCCAGACCAGCCCCATCGGCACGCCGCGACCAGAGCCCGGCTGCGCAGGAGGAAGAGTGCTTTCGGCTTTCATCTCATCGCTGCGAACAGTCGACCTGAGACGGAAGATCCTGTTCACACTGGGCATCGTCATCCTCTACCGGGTCGGCGCGTCGATCCCGTCGCCCGGCGTGGACTACCCGAACGTGCAGAAGTGCATCGCCCAGGTCAGTGGTGGCGAAGCGGCGCAGATCTACTCGCTGATCAACCTGTTCTCCGGGGGCGCGCTGCTGCAGCTGACCGTGTTCGCGGTCGGGGTGATGCCCTACATCACCGCGAGCATCATCGTGCAGCTGCTGACCGTGGTGATCCCTCGCTTCGAAGAGCTGCGCAAGGAAGGTCAATCCGGCCAGGCCAAGATGACGCAGTACACCCGTTATCTGGCCATCGCGCTGGCCATCCTGCAGGCCACGAGCATCGTGGCGCTGGCCGCCAACGGCGGGCTGCTGCAGGGCTGCAGCCTGGACATCATCGCCGACCAGAGCATCTTCACCCTGGTCGTCATCGTGTTGGTGATGACGGCAGGCGCGGCGCTGGTGATGTGGATGGGCGAGGTGATCACCGAGCGCGGGATCGGCAACGGCATGTCGCTGCTGATCTTCGTCGGCATCGCCGCCCGCATCCCCGCCGAGGGCAAGTCCATCCTGGACAGCCGCGGCGGCCCGATCTTCGCCGCCGTCCTGGTGGCCGCGCTCGTGATCATCGTCGGCGTGGTGTTCGTCGAGCAGGGCCAGCGCCGCATCCCGGTGCAATACGCCAAGCGGATGGTGGGCCGGCGGATGTACGGCGGCACCTCGACATATCTGCCGCTCAAGGTCAACCAGGCCGGCGTTATCCCGGTCATCTTCGCGTCGTCGCTGATCTACATCCCGCATCTGATCACCCAGCTCATCCGCAGCGGCACCGGCGGCGTCGGCAACACCTGGTGGGACAAGTTCGTCGGCAACTACCTGTCGAACCCCGCCGACCCGGTCTACATCGGCCTCTACTTCGGGCTGATCATCTTCTTCACGTACTTCTACGTGTCGATCACGTTCAATCCCGACGAACGCGCCGACGAAATGAAGAAATTCGGCGGCTTCATTCCTGGCATCCGCCCGGGCAAGCCAACGGCGGACTACCTGCGCTTTGTGCTGAGCCGCATCACGTTGCCCGGCTCGATCTACCTTGGCGTGATCTCGGTGCTGCCCAACCTGTTCTTGCAGATCGGTAACACCGGCCAGGTGCAGAACCTGCCGTTCGGCGGTACTGCGGTTTTGATCATGATCGGCGTCGGTTTGGATACGGTCAAACAGATCGAAAGCCAGCTCATGCAGCGCAACTACGAAGGGTTCCTGAAGTGAGAGTCGTTTTGCTCGGGCCGCCCGGCGCCGGAAAAGGCACCCAGGCGGTCAAGCTGGCCGAAAAACTCGGAGTCCCACAGATTTCCACCGGGGAGCTGTTCCGCAGCAACATCAGCGAGGGTACCGAACTCGGCCTGGAAGCAAAGCGCTACCTCGACGCCGGCGACCTGGTGCCCTCCGAGCTGACCAACAAGCTCGTCGACGACCGCCTCGACCACCCTGACGCGGCGGCCGGTTTCATCCTGGACGGCTACCCCCGCTCGCTGGAGCAGGCCAAGGCACTGCACGACATGCTCGAACGCCGGGGCACCAAACTCGATGCGGTGCTTGAGTTCCGCGTGCCCGAAGACGAGCTGCTCGAGCGGCTCAAAGGCCGCGGACGCGCCGACGACAACGACGAGGTCATCCTGAACCGGATGAACGTCTACCGCGACGAGACCGCGCCGCTGCTGGAGTACTACCAGCATGAGCACGAGCTGAAGACGGTCGACGCCGTCGGCACCGTCGACGAGGTGTTCGCCCGCGCCCTGCAAGCCCTCGGTAAGTAACCGTGATCGCCCTGGCCGGGCTGCGCAGCCGCAAGGTCGTGCCGCAGCGCAGCGCCGGTGAGCTCGACGCGATGGCCGCGGCGGGTGCGGTGGTGGCCGCCGCACTGCGGGCGGTGCAGGATGCGGCCGCGCCCGGGGTCTCGACCCGCAGCCTCGATGAAGTCGCCGAATCGGTGATCCGCGACGCCGGCGCCACGCCGTCGTTCCTGGGCTATCACGGCTATCCGGCGTCGATCTGCTCCTCGGTGAACGACCGTGTGGTGCATGGCATTCCGTCCGCCGAAGAGATCCTGGCGCCCGGCGATTTGGTGTCGATCGACTGCGGCGCCATCCTCGACGGTTGGCACGGGGACGCGGCGGTCACGTTCGGGGTCGGGCAGCTTACCGACGCCGACGAGGCGCTGTCGGAGGCGACCAGGGAGTCGTTGGAGGCCGGGATCGCCGCGATGGTGGTCGGCAACCGGTTGACCGACGTCTCGCACGCCATCGAAACCGCCACGCACGCCGCCGAGAAGCGCTTCGGCCGCGGGTTCGGCATCGTCGAGGGCTACGGCGGTCACGGCATCGGCCGGCACATGCACATGGATCCGTTCCTGCCCAACGAAGGCGCCCCGGGACGCGGCCCGCTGCTGGCCGTCGGATCGGTATTGGCGATTGAGCCGATGCTGACGCTGGGCACCACCAAAACCAAGGTGCTCGACGACGAATGGACGGTCATCACCGCCGACGGGTCGCGCGCCGCACACTGGGAGCACACTGTCGCAGTGACCAAGGACGGTCCCCGGATCCTCACGCTGGCCGGGCCGGTCCGGCGCTGAACCGGTGGACCACCTGACCGACTGAACCATCATCGGTCGCGGCTCGTATTACTGCTGTGACCCGAGGTCCTCGCCTGCCCAGTGACGACGAACCTGAGGCTGTGGTCGTCGGGGCGGGGCCCGCCGGCCTGGCGGTGGCGCGCCAACTCGGCCATCGGCACGGCGTCACGGCGCTCGTCCTCGATCGAGCGGCGGCGCCGGCGATTTCATGGCGCAGGCGCTATGACAACTTCCGGCTCAACACCAACGGATTCTTGTCGCATCTTCCCGGGCAACGGATTCCGCTGAACGCCGGCCGCTGGCCGACCAAAGAGGACATGGTCCGCTATTTCGACCACTACGCTGCGCAGCAAAACATCGCGCTGCGGCTCGGGTGCGACGTCCGTCGCATCGACCGGGCCGGGGGAGCGTGGCACCTGGACACGTCGTCGGGTGAAATCCGAACCGCGGCAGTCGTTCTCGCCACCGGAAACTACAGCGCACCTACCGTCCCGCCCTGGCCCGGGTTGAGTGGCTTCACGGGCGAGCTCGTGCACTCCGGGAACTTCACCAATGCCTGGCCCTACCGCGGTCGCGACGTCCTGGTTGTCGGCGCCGGCAATTCGGGCGCCGACATCGCCGTCCAACTCGCCACCGCCGGCGCCCGTCGGATCTGGCTTGCGATACGTACCCCGCCGCACCTGGTGCGGCGGGCCATCGGGCCGGTTCCGTCGGACATCTTCCTCGAACTGTTTGCGCGGGTCCCGGCGCGGCTGGTCGACCCGGTGATCGGGCGGCTCAACCGCCTGATGTGGAAAGACCTGGCGGCCTGCGGTTTTGGCCGGCCGCCGCTCGGACTGAAGGCGACGGTGGAAACGCGCGGCCGGATCCCCACGCTGGCCGACGAGCTCGTCGACACTGTGCGAGCCGGGCACGTGGCCGTCGTGGCCGCCGTCAAGGCGATCGAATCCGACCGTGTGATCCTGACCGACGGCACATCGGTAACGCCGCAGACGATCATCGCTGCCACCGGGTTTCGCACCGACCTTCACGGTCTGGTCGGCCACCTGGGCGTACTCGACGAGCGCGGCAACCCGCGCGGCGGCTTTGCCTCGCACCTCGCCGACGGAATGTTCGCCATCGGATACGGCATCCCGCCCAATGGCCCACTGCGGGCCATTCGGCTCGCTGCGACGCCGCTGGCGAGCCAAGTCGCGGCCTATCTTTCAACGGCGCCGCGGCGGGCTAAAAGCGAGGTGCTGCAATGATATCCGCCGACAAGGTCTTCTGTCGCGGCTCCGACGGGTATGAGGCAGCTCGCCGCGCAACGGTATGGAATGGTTTGGTGCCCGACCGCTTTCCCGATGTGATCGTGCAGGCGCACGACACCGACGACGTAGTGGCAGCCCTACGCTATGCGCGCGCGAACGGGCATCGCGTCGGCGTACGGTCCGGCGGACACAGCTGGACCGCCAGCCACCTCCGTGACGGCGGCGTGCTGCTCGACGTCAGCCGCCTCGATCACTGCAGCGTCGACCCGGATCGGATGACCGCCGACGTCGGGCCGGGCAAGGTCGCCAGCGTCTTCGCCGCCGAACTGGATGCGCAGGGGCTTTTCTTCCCGGCCGGCCACTGTGAAGGCATCTGCCTCGGCGGCTATCTCCTGCAGGGCGGATACGGCTGGAACAGCCCGGCGCTCGGGCCGGCCTGCGAGAGCGTGCTCGGGCTGCAGGTCGTCACCGCCGACGGTGACCAGGTTTACTGCGACCCGGAGAACCACCCCGACCTGTACTGGGCGGCCCGCGGGTCGGGTCCGGGCTTCTTCGGCGTGGTCACCTCTTTCAGGTTGCGGCTTTACCCGCGCCCGCCGGTCTGGGGCACCTGCCTGTACATGTACCCGATCGACGTCGCCGACGAGGTCTTCAGCTGGGGACGTGCTGTCCGCTGCGAGATCGACGCCAGCGTCGAACTGCAGATCCACACCGCGCGTAGCCTTCCGGCGGCCGGGCGGGACGAGCCCGGCATCACGATCGCCTCACCCGTGTTCGCCAAGTCCGAAGAGGAAGCTGTCAAAGCCCTTGCGCCGCTGGGGACTTGCCCTGTCATCGACAAGGCGATCGTCAACCTGCCGTACGCGCCCACCACCTTGGCCAACTGGTATGGCGCCGTGATGGCCAGTTATCCCAAGGGTTACCGCTATATCGCCGACAGCATGTTCACGTCGGCTTCGGCCGAGGAACTACTGCCCGGCATCCGCAAAATCATCGAAACCATGCCACCGCACCCGTCGCATTTCATCTTCACCGGGTGGAACACGTCCCCGGAACGCGACGACGAGGTGTACGGCCTGGAGGACCAAATCTACCTGGCGCTCTACACCATCTGGCGGGATCCGGCCGACGACGAACGGTACCGGGACTGGGCCGCGTCGAACATGGCGGCGATGTCGCATCTGTCGACCGGCATCTCGCTCGCCGACGAGAACTTGTGCCGGCGACCGGCGCGATTCGTCACCGAATCCACCATGGCACGGCTGGACCAGGTGCGCGCGGCCTACGACCCCGACGGCCGATTCCACAGCTGGATGTCTGGCGCCCAAACTCCATCGGGTCCACACTGGGAACACACATCGTGGCGGTGACCTCGACTGGCTGACCCACGTGTACAGCGCCGGTGAACCAGATGGGCGTTTGAGTCGTATTTCACCGGAGGGCTGGTGATGGATATTCCCGAAGCCGATGCCGGGCTGGACCGGGCGCTGATGGCCGATGCGATGGCGCGGTTGTCCCCCGAACATCGCGCGGTGGTCCACCGCGCCTACTACCAGGGGCTGCCTATCGGGCAAATCGCGGCCGAGCTGGGGATCCCAGAGGGAACCGCGAAGTCGTGGCTGCACTATGCGTTGCGCGCCTTGCGACAGACGTTGAGGGAGATGGGGGTGACGCCATGACGCGCGCACACGGCCACGGCATGGCCCACAACGGTGAACCCTACGGCGGCCATGACTATGCGACGTGGGACGCGGCTTACGTGCTGGGGTCGCTGTCGGCAGCCGAGCGGCGGGAATTCGAGACGCATCTGGGTGCCTGCGCGTCATGCCGGCAGGCCGTTGACGAACTGGCCGACATGCCGGCTCTGCTGGCCCTGCTCTCTCCCGACGAGGTGGCCGCGCTCGACGAGCAACCTGCACATGCTGCGCCCCTGCTTGTGCTCGACAAGGTCGGCACGCCCGCAAGCCGGTCGGCGGCCAACGCCGTGCCGGAGCAGACTGTGTTCCCGGTCTTTCGCACCGCGAACTATGCGCCGGTGCCCGACGAGCTGACCGTCCTGGATCTCCCGGTCGAGGGACACATTCCCAGCGAGCTCAATGGTTGGTACCTGCGGAACGGCCCGAACCCGCGCGAGGCCCAGGGACATTGGTGCGTCGGCGACGGCATGGTGCACGGGGTGCGGCTCGAGAACGGCCGTGTCGCGTGGTACCGCAACCGCTGGGTGCGCACCGAGAGCTTCGCCGATCCGTTCCCGACATACAACGCCGACGGCACCCGCAACCTGCGCTCCAGCGTCGCCAACACCCACGTCGTCCGGCACGCGGGCAAAACGCTGGCGCTGATGGAGACGTCGCTGCCGTACGAGATCACCAACGATCTGAAAACGTTGGGCGCCTACGACTTCGGCGGCAAGCTGGCTGACGCGATGACGGCACACCCGAAGATCTGCCCGGATACCGGCGAGTTGCACTTCTTCGGCTACGGCGGCATCTTCGCCCCGCACGTCACCTACCACCGGGCGAATGCCGACGGCGAGCTGACCATCAGCCGCCCCGTCGACGTCCCGGCGCTCACGCTGATGCACGACTTCGCGTTGACCGCCGAACATGTCGTGTTCTTCGACCTGCCACTGGTATTCGACCTGGGCGTTGCCTTGACCATGCAAGCCGATCAGGACGTGCCCTACCGGTGGGACGACTCCTACGGCGCGCGTCTCGGTGTGCTGCGCCGCGACGACCCGTACGGCGCGGTGCGCTGGTTCGACGTCGACCCGTGCTACGTCTTCCACCTTGCCAATGCGTACGACAGTGTCAATTCCATTGTGCTGCAGGTGGTTCGCTACCCAGAATTGTGGCGAGAGGACAGTGTGTTCGACACTGGCGCGGCACTGTGGCAATGGACCATCGACACCGACGCCGGCAAGGTCGACGAGCAACAACTCGACGACCGCGCCATCGAGTTCCCCCGGATCGACGACAGGCGAACCGGCCGGCCGGCTCGCTACTCCGTCGCGGTCGGCACCAACTGCCTGGTGCGCTACGACCTCTTACGCGATACGGCCGAAGAACACCGGTTCGGCAGTCGCGGCACTGCCGATGAGGCGGTGTTCGTGCCCGCGGGCGAACAGTCGGACGAGTCGGCGGGCTGGTACCTGAGCTACGTGTACGACCCGGTTCGCGACGGCAGCGATCTGGTGATCCTCGACGCGTCGGATTTCGGTGGGGAACCGGTTGCCCGCGTGCGGATGCCGCGGCGGGTGCCGCACGGCTTCCACGGCAACTGGATCACCGACGCAGCAGAGGTTAGCCACGTGAACGAAACAGGCGTTTGATTCGTGTACTCACAGTGAGGCTGGTGATGGACGATCGGGTCCGGGATGCCACCGGGCGGGCGGCTCCGGAAGAGGCGTTGATGAAAGCGCTCTACGACGAGCACGCCGCGGCGTTGTGGCGTTTTGCCGTCCGGTTGACTGGTGACCGGGCCCGGGCCGAAGACGTCGTGCAGGAGACGCTGCTGCGGGCCTGGCAGCATCCCGAGGTCGTCGGCGACGGCGAGCGCTCGGCGCGGGCCTGGCTGTTCACCGTCGCCCGCAACATGATCATCGACCAAAGCCGAAGTGCGCGTTCGCGAAACGAAGTCAGCTCGCTGGACGCCGCGCCGGAGCAGGCCGGTCCCGACGAGGTCAATTCGGCCCTGGACCGGATGCTGATCGCGGAGGCGATGGCGCAATTGTCGCCCGAGCATCGCGCCGTGGTCTCCCGCTCGTACTACCGGGGCTGGACCACATCTGCGATCGCCGCCGACCTCGGGATTGCCGAGGGTACCGTGAAATCACGCCTGCATTACGCCCTGCGAGCCCTACGACTCACCCTTCAGGAGATGGGGGTTACCCGATGATTACTCGATGGGGCGCCGGCCCAACCGGTGACGGTGGGCGAGCCCCGGGCGACGACCACGAGTACGCGATGTGGGACGCCGCCTACGTGCTGGGTTCGCTGTCGGACGCCGACCGGCAGGAATTCGAGGCGCACCTGCGTGGCTGCGCGTCGTGTCGCAGCGCTGTCGCCGAACTCAGTGGCATGCCGGCCCTGCTCTCGCGGCTCGACGACAACGTGGTGGCCGCGATCGAGGCGGCGGACCACACCGGCGATGCATCCGTGCCTCCCGAGATGCTGCCGTCACTGCTGGCCAAGGTGGCCTGGCGGCGGCGTCGCTCCCGTGTGATCACGTGGACAGCCTCGGGCGCAGCGGCCGCGGTGCTGGCGATCGGCGTGTTCGTCGGCGTCAAGCCGCACTCCCCGGCCGTTGTGCCCGCGCCGCCGCAGGCAAGCGCCCCCGCCGCGCCCCAGCCGAGCGCGTCGACGCTGGAGATGGCGCAGGTAGGGACCAAAGCGCTGGCATCGACCGTGTCGGTCAGCGGCCAGAACTGGGGAACCTATATCGACATGAAATGCGTTTGCCTGGCGCCGGTGTACGCCCACCACGACCGGTTGGCGATGGTGGTGGTGGGCCGGGACGGCAGTCGCACTCGGCTGGCCACCTGGGTGGCCGAACCCGGCCACACGGCGACGCCCGCCGGAAGTATTTCCACGCCTGTCGACCAAATCGCCGCGGTGCAAGTGGTTTCCGCCGACAACGGCAACGTGTTGCTGGAGCGTTCGCTGTAAATTCCGCGCCAGGGTGAACCAAGGCCACCCGGCAGTCGTATTACCGGTATGGCCAGGCAACACCGGGTGGTCGACCACATCGTCGAATATCTCGCGCGGATCGGAGTCGACTACATCTTCGGTGTCGACGGCGCCAACATCGAAGACCTTTACGATGCAGCGCATTTCCGCTCCGACGTCACCGCTGTGCTGGCCAAGCACGAATTCTCCGCCGCGGCGATGGCCGACGGTTACAGCCGCGGCGGCGCCCGATTAGGCGTGGTGGCGGCGACATCGGGCGGAGGTGCGCTGAATCTCGTTCCGGGACTGGGGGAATCGTTCGCCAGCCGGGTGCCGGTGTTGGCGCTGGCGGGTCAGCCTGCGACGACGATGGACGGCCGTGGCAGTTTTCAGGACACCAGCGGCCGCAACGGTTCGCTGAACGCCGAGGCGTTGTTTTCCGCGGTATCGGTGTTCTGCCGACGGGTAATGGCACCCGGCGACATCGCGTCGGCCCTGCCTGCCGCAGTCGCCGCCGCGCGAACCGGGGGTCCGGCGGTGTTGTTGCTGCCCAAGGACATTCAGCAAGGACTCGTCGCCGCCAATGGCTACGAACTCGAGGCTGCGGCGCCGCGGATCGGCGACCTGCATCCGATTGTGCGTGCCCTGCGCCGCGCCAACGGACCGGTCACGATCGTCGCCGGCGAGCAGGTGGCCCGCGATGACGCTCGCCGAGAGCTCGAGGAGCTGCGCGCCCTGTTGCGTGCCCGGGTGGCGTGCGTGCCCGATGCCAAGGACGTTGCCGGTACACCGGGTTTCGGATCGTCGTCGGCGCTCGGACTCACCGGCGTGATGGGTCATCCCGGCGTGGCCGAGGCGGTGGCGGGCAGCGCGTTGTGCCTGGTGGTGGGCACCCGGCTGTCGGTGACCGCGCGCGCCGGCCTCGACGACGCGCTGGCGGCGACGCGAACGATCTCGATCGGCTCGGCGCCGCCGTACCTGCCGTGCACGCACGTGCATACCGACGACGTGCGCCTGTCGCTGAGCATGCTGACCCGGGAGTTGTCCGGCGGCGGGAGGCCCACCGGCCTGCGGGTGCCCGACGTCGTGGCGCGTACCGAACTGCGGCCCCCGGCCGTCGACGGTCCGGGTGTGCGCTACCGCGACGCTATGGCGGTGCTGGACGCTGCGCTGCCCGCCGGCGCCGACATCGTGGTCGACGCCGGCAACACCGGAGCGGCCGCAATCCACTACCTGCCGGTGCGGCGCGGCGGCCGATTCGCCGTCGCGCTCGGCATGGGCGGGATGGGTTACAGCTTCGGTGCCGGTATCGGGATGGCGTTCGGCCGGGCCCGGCGCACCGTCGTCATCGCCGGAGACGGAGCGTTTTTCATGCACGGCATGGAGGTGCACACCGCGGTGCAATACCGGCTGCCGGTGACGTTCGTGTTGTTCAACAACAACGCCCACGCCATGTGCGTCACCCGCGAGCAGCTCTTCTACGACGACCTCTACAGCTACAACCGGTTCAGCCCCAGCAATCTCGGCGCCGGGCTGGCGGCCATGTTCCCCGGGTTGTCCTCGGTCGACGTCGCCGACCTCGACGCGTTACCCGCGGCGATCCAGCACGCGATGGACGTCGACGGGCCATCAGTAGTCAGCGTCGCATGCTCGGCCGACGAGATCCCGCCTTTCGCGGCGTTCCTGAATCAGATTGGTCGACAACGTATTACGAACCATGAGGAGGACCGAACCCATGTCCCTGCCAGCGCTTGACGATATCGACGGGGTGGTCCGCATCGAGACCTCGCCGCTGGAAGAAACCGCGCCGATGTTCATGGCCAAGATGCGCTCGGTGTACCCGCACGACGAGGTGTTCGGCCAGTACTGCACGGTCAACGACTACGTCGACTGCCCAGCGGACGAGCTGTTCGAGTACTTATCCGACACCCGCAGCCTCGAGGAGTGGACCTACACCCTGCGCGGCTTCACTCCCACCGAGGAGCCGGGCCTGTGGGAGGCCTACGACCGACTGCTTCCCGACACCAAGATCTACACCCGCACGTATGCCAACTCCGAGGCGCGCACCGTCGACTACCACTGCGCGTGGGATCAGGGCAAGCATCTGTGGATGATCTACGTGATGCGGGTCCTCGACGCGCAGGTGGTGCTGAACAAGCCGGGTTCCGTTGTGCTGTGGACCAATTGCCGCCACCCGTTCTACGACCACAACCCGTATCCCGAGGCCGCACCGGCGGGTCGCACCGGCTGGGTGGGCGACTTCTGGGACCTCTTCGGCGCGGGTCACGGGCTAGAGCTGAACAACCTGAAGGCGATCGCCGAATACCGGCATCGCAACGGTTTGCCGATCACCCCAGCCTGGATGAGATGAACACCGCCATGAGCCAAGTCAGCCTCGTCGACGTCTCCACGTACCTACCTGGCGAGCCGATCGGCGCCGACTATTACGCGCAATTCGCCGAATCCGACGAGCTGCGTGACAATCTGATGTTTCGCGCACCCGAATTCCGCCATCACGTCGCACCCGACGAAACCGCCGTCGACATGATCGAACGCGCCGCCGCCGGGCTGATCGAGCGTCATGGTCATGACGCGGTCTCCAACATCGACGTACTCATCACCCACACGCAGATGCCCGACATGCCGTTCTACGGCGCGGGTGGTGGCATCGCACACCGCTTGGGCATGCGGCCATCTTGGGTACTCGACCTGCACAACGGCGGATGCGCGGCATTTGTGTTGGCGCTCAACGTGGCCCGCCGACTCCTGGCATCCGGCGAAGGGGCCAGCGCGCTGATCGCGATCGCGCAGAACGCCGCGGGGCAGGTCTTCGACCAACCCGGTGTGCGCCGCAAAGCGCAGTCGGCAGTTCCGGGTGACGGCGCCGCGGTGGCGTTGGTGACGCTGTCCGAGCGATCACCGATCCTCGACGTCGAATGCCGTACCTACGGCGAATACGCCGGCGACATGACGATCGCGATGGATCCGCCCCGTAAGTGGTGGCAGCCCGGCCCGGGGGAAGGTTGCATCGGGTTCACCGAAACCAAGATCGCCAAGGTGCTGGCCCGCGGCAACCGCCAGGTTCCCGAAGTCGCGCTCGCAGTGTGCGATCGAATCGGGCTGAGCTCCAAGGATATTGGCCTGCTGGTCACTAATCAGCCCAACCGGGTGTTCCTGCGCAACTGGCGGGAAGCCCTCGAGGTGCCCGAATCGTCACACGTCGATACCTTCGACGAGTGCGGCAACCTGTTCGGCGCCGGCATCCCGATCAACCTGGACCGCGCGATATCCGACGGCAAGGTCACGGCGGGCGATGTGGTGCTGATGGCCGCGTTCGCGCATGCCGGTGACTTCGCCGGGGCGGCCGCCGTCCGGTGGGGCGGACGAGACTGATGTCGGCGCCGGCGGCTTCGGTGATGATCGACGACGGGCTGCCCGACGCAATCGATCCACTCGCCTTGTCGCTCAACGAAAATCCGTTTCCGCCGCTGCCGGCGGTGCGCTCTGCGCTGATCCGCTCGATCGACGCGGCCAACCGCTATCCGGAATTTCTGCCCGAGCGGTTGCGCCGGCTGATTGCCGATCGTATCGGCGTGGGCGAGGAACAGGTGGTGCTCGGTGCTGGTGCAACCGGTGTGGTGATGCAGACGCTGCACGCGGTGACCGATCCGGGCGACACGATCGTCATGACGTCACCGACGTTCGACGGGTATCCGATCTTCGCCCAGATCGCCCGGCTGGTTTCGACGACCGTGCCACTCGACGAGCATGGCCACCACGACCTCGGCGCCATGGCCGTCGCCGCCGCGAACGCCCGGGTGGTGGTGTTGTGCCGGCCGCACAACCCGACCGGCACGTTGGAGCCGGCCGACGAGGTGGTGCGATTTTTGCACCGGGTGCCGCCGGAGGTGATCGTCGTGCTCGACGAGGCGTACATCGAGTTCGTCGCTCCCCAGCACCGCATCGACGTGAGGACGCTGGTCGACCGGTTTCCCAACGTGGTGGTGGTGCGGACCTTCTCCAAGGCGTACGGGCTGGCCGGGCTGAGGATCGGCTACGGCCTCGGGTCGACGAGCCTGATCCGAACGCTGTGGAGCAAGCAGTTGCCGTTCGGCATGCCGATCACCAGCCTGTTAGCGGTGGCGTCGTCGTATCAGGCGGAAGACCAACTGGGACAGCGTATTCGGCGGATCGCCGACGAGCGCCGCCATCTGCGGACCCGGTTGTCCGCGATGGGGGTTTACAGCACCGATGCGCACGCCAACTTCGTGTTCCTGCCGCCGAGGGGTCGGCCGTGGCACGAGGTGTTCGCGGACAGTGGGCTGCGGGTCCGCTACTACGCCGACGGCGGCGCGCGCATCACCGTCGGCAACCGGGCATCGACGCGGGCGGTGCTGTCCGCGGTGGCAAAGTCGCGCTGCTGACCCGAATCCGCTCGAAAGTGCGGTAAGAAAGGGCGTGGCCGCTTCGAGCTCCGAGAGTCGCGACCCGATCGCTGCGGCGCGGGCCAACTGGGAGCGCGCCGGCTGGGGCGACGTCGCGCAGGGCATGGTCGCGGTCACGTCCGTGATGCGGGCCCACCAGATTCTGCTGGCCCGCGTCGAGAACGCGTTGCGCCCCTACGATCTGAGCTTTTCGCGGTACGAGCTGCTGCGGCTGCTGGCATTCAGCCGCACCGGGGCGTTGCCGATTACCAAGGCGTCCGACCTGCTGCAGGTTCACGTCACCAGCGTCACCCATGCGATTCGCCGGCTGGAGGCCGACGGGCTGGTGCAGCGGGTGCCGCACCCCACCGACGGGCGCACCACGCTGGTGCAGATCACCGACCTGGGCCGCTCGACGGTCGAGGACGCCACCGTCACGCTCAACGAGCAGGTGTTCGGCGACATCGGGATGTCCGAGCAGGAGGCGCGGGCGCTGGTGTCGTCGATCGAAACCTTGCGCCACAACGCCGGCGACTTCTGATGGCTCGCCACTACTCCAGCACCGGCGGCACCGGGATCGTCGCGGTGACCGCGGTCCCGGCGCCGGGTCGTGACCGGATGTTGAGCTGCCCGCCGACCAACTCGGCCCGCTCGGCCATCGACAACACTCCGTAGCCACCCATCTCGTCGCCGCCCAGTGGATTCTCGAACGTATCGAAACCGACACCGTCGTCGACGATTTCGAGCCGGGCGGTATCGCCGTCGACCGCGAACCGCAGCCGCGCCGTGGTCGCGTGGGCGTGTTTGACAATGTTCTGCAACCCTTCCTGGGCGATGCGGTACAGCGCGAGCTCGATGTGCTCGGGCAGCCGGGTATCGGACAGGTCGAGCTCGAGATCCAGGTGCGGCACCGAGCGGGCGAGGCTGGCCAGCCCGCCGGCCAGCCCGAGGTCGTCGAGCACCGGCGGGCGCAGGCCGCTGATCGCGGCGCGGGCCTCTTCCAAGGTCAGCCGGGCCAGTTGGCGGGCCTCGTCGAGTTGCCCGGAGGCTTCCACCGGATCGGTGCTGACGGCGCGGGCCGCGGCGTCCAGCCGGTAGGACAGCGTGATCAGGCGCTGCGAGATCCCGTCGTGAATGTCGCCGGCCAGCCGGCGACGTTCGATTTCCTGCGCCTCGATCACCTGCTCGACGAACAGCTCGTGGGCGCGTTCGCGGGCCACCAGCTGGCGATGCAGCCGCGCCTGGTGTAACGCGCCCGCGATCAGGCGGCCGATGACACGCAGCAATTCCACGTCGCCGTCGGTGAATTCGCGTCGCGCGACGGTATGCACGTTGAGCACGCCGACCAGCCCGCCCGGGTCGGTTTCCATCGGCACCGACACCATCGAGGTGAAGTCCCGTCCGCGCAGCGACTGGATCGGCAGATACCGCGGGTCGGCTTCCTTGTCGTCGGTGATCACGACCGGCTCGCGATGCCGCGCCACCCAACCGGAAATCCCGGAGCCCAACGGCAGCCGGATCTTTCCCACCTGGCCGTCGAACGGCGGCGTCGCACCGGCCAGGGTCAGCGACCGGTCGCTGTCGTCGAGGACGTGCACGAAACACACATCGGTCCCGGTGGCCGCGGTGATCATCCGGGCGGCCGCGGCGGCCAGTGGTTCTACTGCGGGTCCGCTGGAGGCGGCCTGGATGAGCTCGCGCAGCAGCACCAATTCGCGGTCGGCGTCAACAAGATCGCGCACTGCGTTCGACGGACGGTTGCGTGGGGTCATTGGTAAATGCCTTCGCGCAGTGCCGTGGCCACCGCGCCGGTGCGGTCGGCGACACCGAGCTTGCGGTAGATCGAACGCAGGTGGCTCTTGACCGTTTCCTCGCCGATGACGAGTTTGTTGGCGATGCCGCGGTTGGACAGCCCACTCACCATGTACGACAGGATCTCGCTTTCGCGTTGGGTCAGACCTTGGCGGGCGCCCGGCCAGAACTCGTTGCGCTGCAAGCGTGCCGCGGTGTCCGCAGCGCGCGCCGCCATGCCGGGATCGATCACCGTTTCGCCGCTGTGGGCCAATTCCAGCTGGCGGACCAAATCGTCGCTGCTGATGCTTTTCAACAGGTAGCCGCACGCCCCGACCCGCAACGCCTGAAACAGATACTGCTCGTCGTCGTACACCGACAACATCACGACCTTGCGGTCGGGCTGCCGTTCGCGCAGCTCCAGACACAGGTCCAGGCCGCTGGAGCCCTGCATGCGTACGTCACACAGCACGATGTCGGGCTCGAGTTCGTCGATCACGCTGACTGCGCGCTCGGCGCCGATTGCCTGTCCGACGACCTGTACCCGGTCCTTGAACGCAGCCAGCATCGCCTTGAGCCCCTCGATGACCATCTCGTGGTCGTCGACCAGCACAAGCCGCACAGCCATGCCCTCACCCTAAGCATGGCGGCGACCCGCTGCGCCCGGCTTTGCCGCGCTTGCGATCGCCGCGAAGACCAATTCGCCACGCCAATCCCCCTAATGGGGGACGCCCGACGCTGCGGCCTCTGGGCAGGCTATGGGCGTGCAGACCACGGCCCGACGGACGTTCTGGTGGGACCGCGCCCCTGCGGTGGACTCCGACGTCAATCCCCTGCGTGCGGTGATCTTCGACCTGGATGCCATGGCAGATCGCCAACGTGAGCCGAGAGACGGCCTCGTTGACCTGGTCATGGATTTGTTCGTCGCGGGTATCTGGGTCGGCGTGGTGAGCCCGTGCCAGCGGGTACGGGTAGAGCCGTTGGTCCGCCAATTGGTCGGCGACGGGCTCGTCGAAACGATTGTCACCGTTGACGATGTGGCTCGGCCCGGCCGTGACGCCGAACTGTTCCGGTTGGCATTGTGGGAGCTGGGGATTACGCCCGAGAGCGCCTTGGCGTTCGCGGGTTCGGACCGTGGCTTCCACGCGGCCATGGCCGCCGGGTTGCCCACGACGGTCGTCACGAACGGTTACATCGGCGGCCAGGAGTCCGCCGACGGCTGCCAGCAACTGCACCGGCGCTGGTGGATCCGGCAAAAGCGCGTCGGGGCGTGCCGCGAGACAGAAGCCAGGGCTGCCGACGCGGCCGAATCGCGACCATAGCTTGTGGTTCGCGACGGGCCGACCGGCTAGCGCAGCATCTCGATGACGGCGCTGAAGTCCTTGTCGGCGTTGTCTTTCGCGAACTCGGCGTAGATCTGGGCGGCGTGGCTGCCTAATGGCGCCGACGCCCCGGTCGACGCGACGGCATCCATTGCCAGACCCAAATCCTTGTTCATCAGCGCGGCCGCGAAACCCGGCTTGAAGTCGTGGTTGGCCGGCGACGTCGGCACCGGCCCCGGCACGGGGCAGTTGGTGTGCACGGCCCAACAGTTGCCGGTCGCCCCGGTGATGACGTCGTACAGCGATTGCGCCGACAGCCCGAGCTTTTCGGCCAGCACGAACGCCTCACCGATCGCGATCTGCTGGACCGCAAGCACCATGTTGTTGCAGACCTTGGCGGCCTGACCGGCGCCTGTGCCGCCGCAGTGAATGACCTTGCGCGCCATGGGTTCCAGCACCGGCCGCGCATGCTCCAACGCCGAGGCGTCGCCGCCGACCATGAACGCCAGCGTGCCGGCCACCGCGCCGGCCACCCCGCCCGAGACCGGTGCGTCGAGTTGAGCGAAGCCATGCGAGCCGGCCAGCGCGTGCACTTCACGGGCGTCGTCGACGGAAATCGTTGAGCTGTCGATGAACAGCGCGCCTTCGGACGCCGCCGGCAGGATGTCGGCGTAACACCGCTTGACCGCATCGCCGTTGGGCAGCATCGTGATGACGACCTCGGCGTCGGCCACCGCTGCGGCGGCGCTGTCGAACACCGTGACACCCTTGTCGGCGGCCGCCGCCGATGCTGCGGGCACCGGATCGAAACCCCGTACGGTGTGGCCTGCCGCAACGAGATTCGCCGACATCGGCCCGCCCATGTGGCCCAGCCCCAAGAACGCGATCGTGGACACCTGATGCCCTTCCTACGTGCCGGCGCGGGCCCGGGCAGCTTCGGCCCGGCCAATGACCACGCGCATGATTTCGTTGGTGCCCTCCAGAATGCGATGCACCCGCAGGTCACGCACGATCTTCTCCAGACCATACTCGCGCAGATAGCCGTATCCGCCGTGCAACTGCAGCGCCTTGTCGGCGACGTCAAAACAGGCGTCGGTGACATACCGCTTGGCCATCGCGCACAGCTCGACCTTGTCGTCGGCGTCCTGATCCAACGCCGTTGCCGCGCGCCACAACAGCATTCGCGAGGTCTCCAGCGCGGTGGCCATGTCGGCCAACGTGAACCGGATGGTCGGCTCGTCGAGCAGCACGGCACCGAACGCCTCCCGCTGGGACACGTAGGACACCGCCTTGTCGAACGCGGCCTGCGCCCCGCCCAGCGAGCACGCCGCGATGTTGATCCGGCCGCCGTTGAGCCCGTTCATCGCGATCGAGAAGCCGCCGCCCTCGCCGTCGGCGCCGCCAAGCATCGCATCGGCCGGCACCCGTACCCCGTCCAGCACCACCTGTGCCGTGGGCTGCGCGTTCCAGCCCATCTTCTGCTCATGGGCGCCGAAACTCAGCCCGGGACTGCCCTTTTCGACGACGAACGCCGATATCCCGCGCGGCCCCTCTGAGCCGGTGCGCGCCATCACCACATACACATCCGACGCGCCCGCGCCGGAGATGAACTGCTTGACACCGTCGAGCACGTAGTCTGAGCCGCTCCTGACCGCGCGGGTGCGCAGCGCGCTGGCGTCCGATCCGGCCCCGGGCTCGGTCAGACAGTAGCTGGCGATGACATCCATCGACGCCAGCCGCGGCACCCAGCTCTTGCGCTGCTCGGCTGTGCCGAACGTGTCGATCATCCACGCGCACATGTTGTGGATGGACAAGAACGCCGCGGTGGTCGGGTCGGCGATGGCGAGCTGCTCGAAGATGCGCACCCCGTCGAGCCGGCGCAATGCGCTGCCCCCGACGTCGTCGCGGCAGTAGATCGCCGCCATCCCGAGCTGCGCGGCCTCCCGCAGCTCGTCGACCGGGAAATGTTGGGACGCATCCCATTCCAACGCGTAGGGCGCCAGGCGCTTCGCGGCGAACGCCGCCGCCGTCTCGGCGATCTCTCGCTCGTCGTCGCTGAGGGTGAACATGACGCTACTTCATGGTCGGGATGACGAATTCGGCACCGTCCTTGATGCCCGACGGCCAGCGTGAGGTGACGGTCTTGACCTTGGTGTAGAACTGGATCGCCGCCGGCCCGTGCTGGTTGAGATCGCCGAAGCCGGAGCGCTTCCACCCCCCGAACGTGTGGTAGGCCACCGGGACCGGGATCGGCACGTTGACCCCGACCATGCCGACCTGCACCCGTGAGGTGAAGTCGCGGGCGGTGTCGCCGTCGCGGGTGAAAATCGCCACGCCGTTGCCGTATTCGTGCTCGGTGGGCAGCCGCAGCGCCTCTTCGTAGTCGTGCGCGCGAACCATGCACAACACCGGCCCGAAGATCTCGTCGGTGTAGATCGACATATCCGCGGTGACGCGGTCGAACAGCGTGGGCCCGATGAAGAATCCGTCCTGCAGGTTCGCGTCGCTAAAGGACAGGTCGTCGCTGGCGCGCTCGCGCCCGTCCACGACGAGCTCGGCGCCGGCGGCGACGCCCTGGCCGATGTAGTCGCGCACCCGGTTCAGTGCGGCACCGGTGACCAACGGGCCGTAGTCGGCCTTCGGGTCGAGGCTGTGGCCGACCCGCAGATTGTTGACGCGCTCGATCAGCCTGGCGCGCAACCGGTCTGCGGTCTGCTCGCCGACTGGCACGGCGACGCTGATTGCCATGCACCGCTCGCCCGCACTGCCGTAGCCGGCGCCGATCAGCGCGTCCACCGCCTGGTCCAAGTCGGCGTCGGGCATCACGATCATGTGGTTCTTGGCGCCGCCGAAGCACTGCGCGCGCTTACCGGTACTCGCCGCCGTCGCGTAGATGTACTGCGCGATGTCGGAGCTGCCGACAAACCCGACGGCTTGGATGTCCGGGTGGGTGAGGATCGCGTCGACGGCTTCCTTGTCGCCGTGCACCACCTGGAACACCCCGGGGGGAAGGCCGGCCTCGACGAACAGCTCGGCCAGCCGTACCGGCACCGACGGGTCGCGCTCAGAAGGCTTGAGAATGAAGGCATTTCCGCATGCCAGCGCGGGCCCGGCCTTCCACAGCGGGATCATCGCGGGGAAGTTGAACGGGGTGATCCCGGCGACGACGCCCAGCGGCTGGCGCAGCGAGTACACGTCGATGCCCGGGCCGGCGCCTTCGCTGTATTCGCCCTTGAGTAGGTGCGGGATCCCGATGCAGAACTCGATCACCTCGATGCCGCGCTGAATGTCACCGCGGGAGTCGGCCAGCGTCTTGCCGTGCTCGAGCGAGAGCATCTCGGCTAACTCATCCATGTGCTCGTTGACCAGCTCGACGAACCGCATCATCACCCGGGCGCGGCGCTGCGGGTTCCACGCCGCCCAGCCCTTCTGTGCCTCGGCGGCCGATGCCACTGCGGCGTCGACGTCGGCCTTGCTCCCCATGGGCACCAGCGCCTGCACCTGCCCGGTATTGGGGTCGAACACCTCGGCGGTGCGCCCGGACTGCCCGGCGCTGCGCTGCCCATCGAGGAAATGCGGAATCTGTGCGGTCATGGGGTGCCCTAACGAATATGCAAAGAGTGGATACTAGGACATCCTAGTATCGACGGGACGGGGTGGCAAGGTGCTGTAACCCGAACCGCTATAGACCGGTGATGCGGCATATTCTCGGCGCAGCCAACCGACAGGCAGGCACTATGTGACGGCACCCGGCGAACCGATCGATCCGGCGCCCCTGCGCGTGGTTTCCAGCGGCGGCTACCCCGACTGGGAGGCCGTGTACCAGGACAACGCGACCTGGGTTTACCGGACGATCTTCGCGCGGGTCGGCAACCGCGCCGACGCCGAGGACCTCACTGCCGAAGTCTTCCTGGCGGCGCTGCGGCCGCTGCGACTGACGGCCAGCGTCGGCGAGGTGCGCGCCTATCTGCGCGCGACGGCACGAACGGTGCTCGCGGCGCATTGGCGCGAGACGATGGGACGTGAAATCACCTCGATCGACGACATCGAGCAGCCGCCCGACAGCGAGGAAGCGATCAGCACCGCTCCGCAACGCGTCGCCGAGGTCCTCGACACGCTGCCGCACCACTACCGGCGAATCCTGGAACTGCGGTTCCTGCAAGGCCGTTCGATCAAGGACTCCGCCGTCGAGCTCGGAGTCAGCGTCGCCAACGCCAAAGTGCTCCAGCATCGCGCGCTGCGGCTCGCGGCACAGGTCAACGAGAAGGGCGAGCCATGAACGCGGGGAAGTTGCGCCGCTACGTCGACGACTTGCTGCGCGGCCGCCGGCCGAAGCCGTTCCGTCCGGACGACTTCGAGGCGGCGCAGATCCGGACCGCCATCGATCTGCAGGCGGCCCGGCTCGGCAGCGACGCACCCCGCCAGGAGTTCCTCGCCGACCTTCGCGACCGTCTGGCCGCACAGCTCGACGGTGCGCCCCCGCACCCGACGCCGAACACCACCCGCAGGCAGGTGATCGTCGGCACGTCGGCCGCCGCGACCGCTGCGGTGGCGGCCGTCTCGATCGATCGAGCCATGCGCGGCGGCCCGACCGAGGTTGCCGAACAGCTGACTCCCAATGCCGGCCGCTGGATGCGGGTGGCGGCCAGCGCGGAGGTGCCCGAAGGGGCTACGCGGCCCTTCGATCTCGGCTCGGTCAGCGGATTCGTCCGCCGGGTCGACGGCAAAGTGACAGCGGTATCGGGCGTGTGCACCCACCAGGGCTGCCGGCTCTGGTTCGACGCATCAGACGACCGGCTGCGTTGCCCGTGCCACTCGACGTCGTTTGCGCCCACCGGACAGGTGCTCACCCATCAGCTACCCATTGCACCAAAACCATTGCCCGCCTTGATGGTCCGTGAACAGAGCGGCGTCATCGAGGTGTTCGCCCCGCCGCCTGCCGGCCGAGCGGTGTAACCCGCCGCCGTATCTGTTGGCGACAGCTCGTATTTACGGAGGTGCATCGCCATGCCCAGACGACATCGGCGCGCCGGAATTGCGCTGGCCGGGATTCTGCTGCTTGCGGGTTGCGCGCATTCACGACCCGACACCCATCCGTCGGTGACGTTCGGATCGGGCGGCACACCGGGCATGAGCGCCATGCCGTCGATGCCGCCGACGACGGAAACCGGACCGGCCGCGCCGGTGGCCGGCGACGCGGTCGCCATCGACAACTTCGCCTTCGTGCCGCCGACCCTGACCGTCGCCGCCGGCAGCACCGTCACCTGGACCAACCGCGACGAAGAACCCCACACCGTGGCCGCCAGCGACGGCTCGTTCCGCTCGCCCGGGATGGGCTCCCAAGCCACGTACACCCATACCTTCTCGACGGCAGGCACATTCGACTACATCTGCTCGATCCATCCGTTCATGCACGGCACCGTCGTGGTGACGCAATGACCGGCGACGCGCCCGCGATGAGCCGCCGCCAGCTCATCCGGCACACGGCATGGTTCGGCGCGGCGGTCGGCCTGGCGGTGGTCGGCGGCGAGGTCGTCTCGCACCTCGGGGACACCGCATCAGCCGAGCAGACCCAGACCCGGCCGACTGTGCGCTTCGCCCAGGTCAGCGACAGCCACATCGGATTTTCCGGCACGGCCAACCCGAACGTCGCCGCCTCGTTCGGCCAGGCGATCGACCGGATCAACCAGCTCGGATACGCACCGGATTTCGTCATCCACACCGGCGACCTCACGCATCTGGCAACCCCGGACCAATTCGACCAGGTCAAGCAAATGATGGCCGGGCTGCGCACCCCGCATGTGTTCACCGTGCCCGGCGAACACGACTCGGTCGACGACGCCGGGCAGAAATACCGCAACGCCTTCGGCGCGGGCACCCGCGGCGACGGGTGGTACAGCTTCGACATCGCCGGGGTGCACGTGATCGCGCTGGTGAACACGCTGAACCTCAATAAGCTGGGCCACTTGGGCGTCGACCAGCTGGAGTTCGTCCAAAAGGACGTCGCGGGACTGCCCAGCGACACGCCGATCATCGTGTTCAGCCACATCCCGCTGTTCGCGATGTACCCGGACTGGGGCTGGGCCACCGACGACGCCGCGCAGGCGCTGAGCCATCTGCGGCGCTTCTCGTCGGTCACCTGCCTCAACGGGCATGTGCACCAACTGTTTTGCAAGACCGAGGGCAATGTGACGTTCTACAGCGCGACCACGACGGCCTATCCGCTGCCGCATCCCGGCGACGGGCCGGCGCCCAAGCCGCTGACCTTGCCGGCGGGCAAACTGCACGACGCGCTGGGCATCCGCGAGGTCAGCTACACCACCGGCCAGCATGCCCTTGCACTGAAAGAACGGACGCTGCAGTGAATTTCGCGGACATCGCGACCAGGATCGGCATCGCCGCAACACTTGCGGCCAGCGGCATCAGCCACGCCTACCTTTATGTGCACGGTTATCGGCATATCCCGACGATCGGCGGCGCTTTCGCGCTGCAAGCCAGTGTCGCGTTCGCCATCGCGACGCTAATCCTGGTGGGCGGCCCGGCGTGGCTGCGCTGGGCGGCGGCCATGGTGGCCAGCGGCGCACTGGTCGCATTCGGCTTGTCCCGCACTGTCGGGCTCTTCGGGTTCACCGAACGGGGCTGGGAGCCCTGGCCGCACACCGCCGTCAGCGCCGTCGCGGAACTGCTGACGATCGTGCTGTGGGCGGTATGGGTGGTCGGTGGGCGGCTCAGATCGGCCCGGCCGTAGATTGAGGCATGGCCTCGATCAATCGACGCACGGTACTGACCGGTGCGGCAACGGCGGCAGGTGTCGCCGCAGCGGGATTCGCCGGATACGAATTCCTGCGCAAGCCCGTCGGCGGCAACAAGCCCAACATCTTGGTGATCGTCGTGGACCAGATGCGGGCACCGCAATGGTTTCCGGAGCCGCAGCGGCTCAACACCCTGCTGCCCAATCTCGGCCGTCTGCAACGTAACAGCGTGTCGTTCGAGTCGCACTACGCCGCGTCGAACATGTGCACGCCGTCGCGCGGCGTGATGACCACCGGGCTGTATTCGCATCAAACCGGATGCCTGTTCACCGGCGAGGGACCCAGCGAGTCGACGCTGGCGCCACGGTTCCCGACGTGGGGCACCATGCTGCGTGAGCAGGGCTACCGCACCTGGTGGTGGGGCAAGTGGCATCTGGGGCATTCGGGCGACACCACCCCCGAAGGCCTCGAGGAACACGGCTTTTCCGGCGGCACGTATCCGTCGCCGAACGGCTCACCCAACCAGGGACTGCACAAGGATCCCGGCATTGTCGACCAGTTCTCCCACTGGTTCGACGCCAACGCCGGCAACGGCCCATGGTGCGCCACCGTCTCGCTGGTCAACCCGCACGACATCTGCTGGTGGCCGAAAAACCCGCTGCCCGAGGATGTTCCGCATTGGTTCGACTCGGCACCGGTCAACTTCGAAACACCCGACGATCTGCGTCGGCGCGGAAAGCCGCAACTGCAGATCGACTACGTCAATTTCATGTCGCCGCTGATGACCGGCGCGCTGTCGTACTCCGGTTCAGACCTGGCGCGGCAGTGGGCGCGCTGCCTGGACATGTACCTGTGGCTGCAGCAGCAGGTCGACGCCCAAATCGGCAGGGTGCTCGACAAACTGGCGTCACGCCCCGACATCGACCGCAACACCGTCGTCGTCTTCACCTCCGATCACGGCGAGTACGGCGGCTCGCACGGCTTGCGCGGCAAAGGCGCAGCGGCCTACGACGAGGCGATTCGCGTACCGCTGTATGTTCGCGACCCGCACGGGCATCTGACGCCCAAACCGGGCGACACCCGCACCCAGCTGACCTCCAGCGTCGACCTGGCCCCGCTGCTGCTCACCATCGGCTACGGCGGCAACGGGTGGCGTGCCGAACCCCGGTACTCCTACCTGGCCGGCCGCGCGGACCTTGCCGCGATCGCGAGTGAACCGGCGGCCAAGGGGCGGCCGTGGATCGCGCACGTCACCGACGACATGTCGGTCGAGGAGATGGCCACCCTGCTGAAGTCGCCGCAAATCCGCGCGGTGTTCGGTGGGACCGACCTGCCGACCAACATTCCCACGTCAGCGCCGAATCACATTGTGGCCGTGCGGACCCCGGACGCCAAGCTGAGCATGTACTCGTACTGGAAGCCCGGCGGCATGGAAATCGACACGACCCGGCAGATCGAGCGCGAACTTTACGACTACTCAACGCCGTTGGGCCGTCAAGAGGTCGACAACCAGGCCGGGCGCAGCGGCAAGGAAGCAGCGTTGCAGGCCCTCATCGACCACCAGGTGTTGCCCGAAGTGCGGGCGCCGCTGCCGGCCTTCCTCAACGACGCGCAACAGCAGGGCCTGGCCGACATGCGCCACCTCGTCGCGCTGCGCGGAGGCTGACTGCTGGCCGCGGTGAACTTCTCGCCGGAGTACACCGTGTAAGCAGCATGAGCCAATTGCTGATGCTCTACCTGTCGGCGGGCGCACCGATCGCCGGGCTGGGCCTGGTGAAGCTGCAAGCGCGACTCGAACGCTGGGACTACGAGCGCCACGTCGAGGATTGAGCCGATGGCTGCGCCGTTTCGGGTGCTGGTGGTCGGCGCCGGCGTGGGCGGGATCTCTGTCGCCCGCGGATTGTTGCGCGACGGCCACGACGTCACCGTGTTCGAACAGCGGCCGAAGCTGACGACGGGCGGCGGCGCGGTGACGATATGGCCCAATGGCGCAACGGTTCTCGGGCAGCTGAGCGTCGACATGGCAGGCGCCGGTCAACTGCTGTCCACCGTGCGGGTGCTGACCTCGACGGGCCGCCCGATCGCCAACCTCGACCTGACGACGATCATGGATCGGCTTGGCGCACCCGTTCGGATGGTTCCGCGCCGGGTGTTGCTTGAACGGCTGCTGGACGGCTTTCCGGTGGATCGCGTTCACTGCGACGTCCGGGTGGCCGGAGTGGTCGATACCCGAGATGGGGTACGGGTCGACTTTGACGACGGCACCTCGGCCGAGGGCGACGTGGTGATCGGTGCGGACGGCCTGCGCTCGACGATCCGACGTACGCTCGGCGCGCCACACGCGAAGCCGACCGGCTGGTGCAGTTGGCAGGGCCTGGTCAGCCTTCCCGAGGTCACCGACCAACGCGTCGCGCTGATGATGATCGGTGCGCACGGCAACCTCGGTCTGTGGCCGGCCGGAGGCTTTGCCGTGCAGTGGTGGTTCGACCTGCCCTGGTCACCGGACGTCGTCCGGCCGGACCGCCCGATCGAGCTGATCCGGTCGCAGTTCACCGGATGGTCCGACTCGGTCGACCGGGTGCTGGCCGTATTGACCGACGACGACCTGGCTTGTTCGCCGTTCCCACACTTTCGCCACCCCATTCCGCGAGCGGGCCGCGGTGCGGTGACCTTGCTCGGCGACGCCGCGCACACGATGCCGCCCACGCTTGCGCAGGGCACCAATCAGGCGCTGCTCGACACGATGGTGCTGCGTAAGGCACTGCGCGAATTCCACCACGCCCCAAACGCACTGCGCTGGTACGAGAACACCAGGCGGCGCAAGGTCAAAGCCGTCTCGTGGGTCACCACGCAACAGGTATCGCGCAGCGAGTCGATGCTGCGACCGGCGGCACTCATCTCGGACCGCTTCATGACCTGGGCGCTGGCGACGTTTCTGCGCTCGGTCAGTCATCACCGGATGTCCGCCGCGATCAGCCGCGAGCTCGAGGCCGGCGCCTTGGCCGCGGGACTGCGGTGGTGACCACCACCATGGTGCCGCCGCCCGGGGTGGCCCGCATCGTCGAGTGGATTCGCCACTACCTCTGCCGAATCCACCAACAACTGATGCCCGCGCCGGCGGCGATGCTGGAGATGATCATCGCGGGGTGGACGTCGCAGGCGATCACGGTGGCCGCCCAACTCGGCGTCGCCGACGCCCTTGCCGACGGGCCGCTGCCGATCGCCGAGTTGGCGGCCCGGGTGGGTGCCGACGCCGACGCATTGGAGCGCCTACTGCGGGCATTGATCAGCCGGGGCATCTTCCGTCATCGCCGCGGCGGCCGTTACGAGCTGAATTCCCTTGCCAGGACGCTGCGTTCGGACGCTCCGGTGTCGATGGCGTGGGCAGCACGGTTCTATGGGTCTGCCGAACAGCGGCAGCGCTGGACCCTGCTGGCGGATTCGGTGCGAACCGGTCAGGCCGTCGTCCCGGCGCTGCACGGCACCGGCAGCTTCGACTACTTCGCCGGCCATCCCGAACACGCCGAACTGTTCAACCGCACCATGACGAGCATCTCACAGCTGACCGACGCGGCGGTGGCAACCGGCTACGACTGGGGTCGCTACCCGACGATCGTCGATGTCGGCGGTGGGCAGGGCCCGCTGCTCGCGGCGATCTTACACGCGGCGCCTGCCTCTCGCGGCGTACTCTACGACCTGCCGAATGTGGTTGATGCGGCGTCGAACCTGTTGTGCCAGCGTAAAATTGCCGACCGTGTGCGCGTCGTGACCGGCTCGTTTTTCGACGCCGTTCCGGGCGGCGGTGACGCCTACGTCCTGAAGAACATTGTTCACGACTGGCCTGACCAGCAGGCGGTGCAGATCCTGCGCAACGTTCGCGCAGCAGCCGGCTCGCAGGCCACGGTGTTGCTGGTCGAACTGGTCATCCCGGACCACGACCGCGACTTTCCGGGAAAATGGGCGGACTTGGAGATGTTGCTGAATCTCGCAGGCCGCGAGCGCACCGCCGCGCAGTACCGAGAACTGCTCAGCCAGGCCGGTTTCCGGATGACCCGGGTGGTGCGCACCGCCTCGCCGCTCAGTGTCGTCGAGGCCAGGGCGGCCGGGGCAGGTATGCGCGAAGAGCGTCGGCGTACGGGAGGTGGCCGGCGGCGAGTTGCTCGGTCAGATATTGCTCGAAGGTGACGGTGCCCGCCGCATGGTCGGGGGCCAGGTGACCGCCGGCGCGGTACGCCCGGAATACCTTGCCGGGCAGCCACACCGGTACGATCGGTCGTCGCTTGCCGACGATGGCAAGGTAGCTTCGGGCGAGATCTGCAACCGAGCGTACTTGTGGCCCACCGAAATCCGGTGCCCTGCCGACGGGTTCGCCGAGTGCGAGCCGGGCGAGCCGCTCGCCGACCTCACGCACGTCGACCGGCTGGAAGCTCCACCCGGCGGGCAGCGTCAGGACAGGCGACTTGGCCAGCAGGCGCAGCAGCACCGCGATCAAGTCGTGAAACTGCGTTGCCCGCAACACCGTCCACGGCAGACCCGATGTGGCGATCAACTGTTCGTCGGCCACCTTTCGGCGGTAGAACCCGAACGGGACGCGGTCGACGCCGACGATGGACGTGTACACCAGATGCGGTGAACCGGCTCGCTGGGCGGCCGCGACCAGGTGATGCACGTGCTCGGCGCATTGCACGATCGTGTCGACGCCGGACACCGCTGCCTCGAGCCCGGCGCCGGTCTGCAGGTCGCCGGTGACGTGTTCGACGTCGGCACGGCGAGGCCGCCGCCCACGGCTGAGGACGCGGACAGTCGCGTCGGCGGTCAGGAGGTGGTCGACCACGACGCGGCCCAGGGTGCCGGTGCCGCCGGTGACCAGGACAGTGCTCGTCATATCGCCAGATTGCCATGCGGGGCCCGCGTCGTGACCGTTAGCGTGCGTACATGGTCGATTTCGCTCTGCGCTCGTGCGGGTTGCGCGGACACGCGACGTTTGCGCCCGACGAGCCCAGGTTGCGGGAGCGCCTGAAGGCCGACACTCCGGCGGGGGAGGCCTGGCGCTGTCTGCGGTGCGAGACGTTTGTCGTCGGTCCGCCGCGCCGCAGCGGTCCGGCGGATACGGCGCCCGAGATCCCGCGTGGACGATTGCTGCGGGATCGGACGTTGATGCGCGCCCTCGCCGTCGAACGTGCGGTTCGAGGCGTCGTCTTCCTACTGTTGGCGGCCGGCGTGCTCAAAGTCCGCGGATCACGCGAGCGGCTGCAACAGGCATTCGAGCAAGACCTCCCGCTGCTTCGACCGTTGGGCAATCAGCTCGGCTGGAATCCCGACGACTCCAAGATCGTCCGCCACATCGGGCACCTGTTCTCGCTGTCGTCGTCGACATTCCTGTGGATCGCGCTGGGCTTCACCGCATATGCGCTGATCGAACTCGTCGAGGCGGTCGGATTGTGGCTGGTGCGACGATGGGGCGAGTACTTCGCGGTGATCGCGACCAGTGTGTTCCTTCCGCTGGAAATCTACGAGCTGACAGAGAAGGTGACGACGCTGCGCGTGGTCGCGTTCCTGGTCAACGTCGTGGCCGTGGTCTGGCTGCTGTGGAGCAAGCGACTCTTCGGCCTCAACGGGGGAGCCGAAGCCTATTGGAAAGAACACCGCACGGAAAGCCTGCTGACGGTCGAACGAGCGGGCTTAGGAGAAAACGGAACTTAAGATTTGGCCCGCAGACCCTCGACGAAAGCTTGGGTGGCCTCCCAGGTGGGCAGTAGACCCGACGCGCTGACCTCCTCGAGAGTAGGCGCAGCTGCATCGCGTTCGGACAGCACCAGGTCGTAGCCGGCCGGCCAGTCGATCCCCAGTGCCGGGTCGGTGGCGTGAATGGTGTGCTCGCGTTGCGGGTTGTATTCCGCCGAGCACAGATACATCACGGTCGAATTGTCTTGCAGCGCAAGGAATCCATGTGCAAGACCTTCGGAGATGTATACCGACTTGCGCTCTTGGTCGTCGAGCACCGCAGAAGTCCATTGCCCGAATGTCGGTGAGCCGACCCGGATGTCGACAACGACGTCGAACACCGAGCCGGACAGGCACGTCACGTACTTGGCCTGGCTGGGCGGCAGCTGCGCAAAGTGCAGCCCGCGCAGCACCCCGGCCGACGACACCGAACAGTTGGCCTGCCGAACCTCCAGCCGGTGACCCGCGAACGCGGTGAACTCGCGGTCGGTCAACCACTCGAAGAACATCCCGCGGGAATCGCCATGCACCTGTGGGGTGATCTCCCATGCACCGGGGACGTCGAGTTCGCGTGCCTTCATTGACCGCGCTCTTGGTATCGGGCCTCGACGGCATCCTTCAACGGCCCCCACCACGCTTCGTTGGCGCGATACCAGTCGATGGTGGCGCGCAAGCCATCCTCGAAATCGGTATGCTTTGGCGCCCAGCACAATTCGTCGTGCAGCGGCGTGGGATCGATCGCGTAGCGCAGGTCGTGGCCCACACGGTCGACCACATGGTCGAAGTCGTCGGGTTGGTGTCCCATCATCTCCAGTATCGTCCGCAGCACCGAGAGGTTGTCACGCTCGCCGTCTGCACCGATCAGGTAGGTTCGCCCGATCTCGCCGCTCTCGAGAATCCGCCGGACAGCGGCGTTGTGGTCGTCGACGTGGATCCAGTCCCGGACATTGGCCCCGCTGCCGTAGAGCTTGGGCCGTCGCCCCGTGAGCACGTTGGTGATCTGGCGCGGGATGAACTTCTCCACATGCTGATAGGGCCCGTAGTTGTTGGAGCAGTTCGAGATCGTCGCTCGCACACCATAGGAGCGCACCCACGCTCGCACCAGCATGTCGGCCCCTGCCTTGGTGGCCGAGTACGGGCTGGACGGGTTGTACGGCGTGGACTCGGTGAATCGCCGCGGCTCGTCGAGCCCGAGGTCGCCGTAGACCTCGTCGGTGGAAACGTGGTGCAGGCGCACGCCATGGCGTCGTACCGCCTCGAGGACGGTGAACGTCCCGATCACGTTGGTACGCAAGAACGGCTCGGGGTCGGCGAGCGCGTTGTCGACGTGGGTCTCGGCGGCGAAATGCACCACCGCATCGGCCTCGGCGACCAACCGGGAAACCAGCTCCGCGTCGGTGACATCGCCCTGTACCAGCCGGATTTCGTTTTCGACCGGCGCCAGCGATTCGCGGCTGCCCGCATAGGTCAGCGCGTCGAGCACCGTCACCGTGTCGTCGGGATGCTCGCGCACCGTGCTGTGCACGAAGTTGGCGCCGATGAAACCGGCGCCGCCGGTGACCAGCAGCCGCATGGTCAAACCCTAGCCGAGCGGACCAGTCAGCTCGTGGCTGGCAGCCCCAGCGCGGCGGCGAGTTCGGTCAACGCCGGCACCAGATTCTCGGGCCGGGTCAGAACCTGGATCGCCACATGGTCGGCGCCGGCCTGCAGATGCTCGTCGAGCCGGCCGGCGACGGCGTCGGGTGTCCCGTAGGCCACCAGCGCGTCGATCAGCTTGTCGCTGCCGGGCTCGCGCACGTCGCTCTCGGTGAATCCCAGCCGGCGCCAGTTGTTCACATAGTTGCTCAGGCCCAGGTAAAAGCCGACGCTCTTGCGGCCGATCCGGCGGGCCTCGGCGGGGTCAGTGCTCAGCACCACCTTGTGTTCGGGCGCCAGAAACACCGTGTTGCCGACCAGCTCGCGGGCCTGTGCGGTGTGTTCGGGCGTGGTCAGATACGGGTGGGCGCCGGCGCTGCGCTGAGCGGCCAGCCGCAGCACCTTGGGACCCAGCGCCGCGATCACCCGCCGGCTGGTCGGCACGGTGGCCGCGTCGAGTTCGTCGAGGTAGCTCACCAGTGCGTCGTAGGGCTTTTGGTATTGCTGGGTGTGCTCGGGATGACCGACGCCCACGCCGAGCAGGAATCGTCCCGGATAGGCCTTTTCGATGCGCTGGTACGACTCGGCGACCTCCGCGGCCGGTGAGGACCAGATATTGATGATGCCGGTGGCCAGCTGCAGCGAGATGGTCGCGGCCAGCGCGGGTTCCACCCACGACAGGTCGGCGTCGGGCGATCCGCCGATCCAGGCCGCGCCGTATCCCAGCGATTCGATCTGTTCGGCCAGCTCGGGGGACAGGGTGCGGGTGCCCAGCCACACGCCGTAGCGGCCCAGGTCCGGTTTGAGCGAAACGGCCTCGGTCATCTAGATCCTTAAGTCAGGCGGGGTTCAGTCCTAGCGCGCCGGCCAGTTCGGCCAGCGCCGGGACCAGCTTGTCAGGTCGGGTCAGAACCTGCACAGCGACGTGGTCGGCACCGGCGTCGAGGTGCTCGCCCAGCCGGGCGGCGATGGCGTCGGCGGTGCCGTAGGCGACGACGGCGTCGACAAGGCGGTCGCTGCCCGGGCGGGCGATGTCGTCGTCGGTGAAGCCCAGCCGCTTCCAGTTGTTGAGGTAGTTGGCCAGGTTGAGGTAGATGTCGAGGGCCTTGCGGCCGACGGCCCGGGCGGCCTCGGCATCCGTGGTCAGCACCACTTTGTGTTCGGGCGCCAGGAACGCCGACGGGCCGATCAGGTCGCGGGCCTTTGCGGTGTGCTCGGGGGTGGTCAGGTAGGGATGCGCCCCGGCGCTGCGCTGCGACGAAAGCTTGAGCACCCGCGGCCCCAGCGCGGCGACGACCCGGCGCTCGGCGGGCACGCCGTAGTCGTCGAGCTGGTCGAGGTAGCTCACCAGCGCGTCGTAAGGCTTGCGGTACTCGCTGTGGGCCTCCGGGTGGCCCACGCCGATGCCGAGCAAAAAGCGGCCCGGGTAGGCCTTGTCGATGCGATGAAACGACTTCGCCACCGCCTCGGCCGGCGCCGTCCAGATGTTCACGATTCCGGTGGCCACCTGCAGCGTCGTCGTCTGCTCCAGGATGGGCTCCACCCACTCCAGCTCGGCCGGCGGGGAGCCGCCCACCCAGACGGCGCCATAGCCCAGGGCCTCGATTTCCTTAGCCTGCTGCGGGGTGACACCGCGGCCGAACGATCCGAACCGGCCGAGGTTTGGTTTACGTGCTGTTGCGTCAGTCATGGTGTGTGGAACCCGACGCCCGACGGCTGCTATTCCGCTGGTCAACCGTTTTGGCGCAGCGCCGCAATGCGGGTATCGTGGAGCAACGGTGCGTCATCCGCGCCGGCTTTTTGCGTGCCCTGTCCTAGGAATTTGCGGAATTTTCCTAACGTCGGCCCACGTTTTAAGTCGAGCGAATGCTGCGCCGGTTCGGGCGCATACTCGAACGAAACCCCAAGACGAGGATCCCTGGAAGGTTATGGCCAAGAAGGACGGTGCCATCGAGGTCGAGGGCCGCGTGGTCGAGCCGCTGCCCAATGCGATGTTTCGCATTGAGCTGGAAAACGGCCACAAGGTGCTCGCCCACATCAGCGGCAAGATGCGGCAGCACTACATCCGCATCCTGCCCGAGGACCGGGTGGTGGTGGAGCTGTCGCCCTACGACCTGTCCCGGGGCCGCATCGTGTACCGGTACAAGTGACCAAACCCGAACCATCCGACCAGCGAGAAGACAGAACAGGATCGAAACAGCCGTGAAGGTGAACCCGAGCGTCAAGCCGATCTGCGACAAGTGCAGGGTGATCCGCCGGCATGGGCGGGTCATGGTGATCTGCTCCGATCCGCGGCACAAACAGCGTCAGGGTTAGAACACCGGCCGCATACAACTGAATGCAGACCTCCCAGCACCACTGAGCGGATAGGCCGCTCACCCACGCCCGGAACGGAGGCCGGGCCCCGGAGCTGTCAGCCGGGAACGGACTGGGATCAGACCTCCGCGGAGAAAGAGGAACGCCACTTATGGCACGTCTAGTGGGCGTGGACCTGCCGCGCGATAAGCGCATGGAGGTCGCGCTGACCTACATCTACGGCATCGGCCGTACCCGGTCGAACGAGATTCTGGCCGCCACCGGCATCGACCGGGATCAGCGCACCAAGGACCTCACCGATGACCAGCTGACCCGGCTGCGCGACTACATCGAAGGCAACTTGAAGGTGGAGGGTGATCTGCGCCGCGAGGTGCAGGCCGACATCCGCCGCAAAATCGAGATCGGCTGCTACCAGGGCCTGCGGCACCGTCGCGGCCTGCCGGTGCGTGGCCAGCGGACCAAGACCAACGCGCGCACCCGCAAGGGCCCGAAGCGCACCATCGCAGGCAAGAAGAAGGCCAGGTAACCCATGCCACCCGCAAAGAAGGCCGCAGCACCGAAGAAGGGTCAGAAGACCCGGCGGCGGGAAAAGAAGAATGTCCCGCACGGTGCCGCCCACATCAAGAGCACGTTCAACAACACGATCGTGACCATCACCGACCCGCAGGGCAATGTGATCGCCTGGGCGTCCTCGGGCCACGTCGGCTTCAAGGGCTCGCGCAAGTCGACGCCCTTCGCCGCCCAGCTGGCCGCCGAGAACGCGGCCCGCAAGGCGCAGGAGCATGGCGTGCGCAAGGTCGACGTGTTCGTCAAGGGCCCGGGTTCGGGCCGCGAGACCGCGATCCGCTCGTTGCAGGCCGCGGGCCTGGAGGTCGGCGCGATCTCCGACGTCACCCCGCAGCCGCACAACGGTGTCCGTCCACCCAAGCGTCGGAGGGTTTAGTAATGGCTCGTTACACCGGCCCCGTCACTCGCAAGTCGCGCCGGTTGCGCACCGACCTGGTCGGTGGGGACCAGGCCTTCGAGAAGCGCCCCTACCCGCCCGGCCAGCACGGCCGCGCGCGGATCAAGGAGAGCGAATACCTGCTGCAGCTGCAGGAGAAGCAGAAGGCGCGCTTCACCTACGGCGTGATGGAAAAGCAGTTCCGCCGCTACTACGAAGAGGCGGTGCGCCGCCCCGGCAAGACCGGCGAGGAGCTGCTGCAGATCCTGGAAAGCCGGCTGGACAACGTGGTGTACCGCGCCGGGCTGGCCCGCACCCGCCGGATGGCCCGTCAGCTGGTCAGCCACGGCCACTTCCTGGTCAACGGCGTCAAGGTGAACATCCCCAGCTATCGGGTGTCGCAGTACGACATCATCGACGTGAAGGACAAGTCGCTGAACACGCTGCCGTTCCAGATCGCGCGCGAGACCGCCGGTGACCGCCCGATCCCGAGCTGGCTGCAGGTGGTCGGCGAACGCCAGCGCATCCTGGTCCACCAACTGCCGGAGCGGGCGCAGATCGACATCCCGCTCACCGAGCAGCTGATCGTCGAGTTCTACTCGAAGTAACAGACTTTCGAGCCGGCCGGCTCGAAACCCCAACGGCATCAAATAGCGGGTGCCGAGAAGGAGAAGAAGAAACACCATGCTGATCTCACAGCGACCCACCCTGTCCGAAGAGACCATCAGCGAAAACCGTTCGCAGTTCGTCATCGAGCCGCTGGAGCCCGGATTCGGCTACACGCTCGGCAACTCGCTGCGGCGCACACTGCTGTCGTCGATCCCCGGCGCGGCGGTCACCAGCATTCGCATCGACGGTGTGCTGCACGAGTTCACCACCGTGCCCGGTGTCAAGGAAGACGTCACCGACATCATCTTGAACCTCAAGAGCCTCGTGGTGTCCTCCGAGGAGGACGAGCCGGTGACCATGTACCTGCGCAAGCAGGGCCCGGGTGAGGTCACCGCCGGGGACATCGTGCCGCCCGCCGGTGTCACCGTGCACAACCCCGACATGCACATCGCGACGCTGAACGACAAGGGCAAGCTCGAGGTGGAGCTCGTCGTCGAGCGCGGCCGTGGCTACGTGCCGGCCGTGCAGAACAAGGCGTCGGGCGCCGAAATCGGCCGCATCCCAGTCGATTCCATCTACTCGCCGGTGCTCAAGGTCACCTACAAGGTGGACGCCACCCGTGTCGAGCAGCGCACCGACTTCGACAAGCTGATTCTCGACGTCGAGACCAAGAACTCGATCACGCCGCGCGACGCGCTGGCGTCGGCCGGTAAGACGCTGGTCGAATTGTTCGGTCTGGCACGCGAACTCAACGTCGAGGCAGAGGGCATCGAGATCGGGCCGTCGCCGGCCGAGGCCGACCACATCGCGTCGTTCGCGCTGCCGATCGACGACCTGGATCTGACCGTGCGCTCCTACAACTGCCTCAAGCGCGAAGGCGTGCACACCGTCGGCGAGCTGGTGTCCCGCACCGAGTCCGACCTGCTGGACATCCGCAACTTCGGCCAGAAGTCCATCGACGAGGTCAAGGTCAAGCTGCACCAGTTGGGTCTGTCGCTCAAGGACAGCCCGGCGCACTTCGACCCGTCGGAGGTGGCGGGCTACGACGTGGCCACCGGCACCTGGTCCAACGATGCCGGTTACGACGACCAGGACTACGCCGAAACCGAACAGCTCTAAACCTGTTGCACTAACCCAAGGGAGTCCCCAATGCCCAAGCCCACCAAGGGCCGTCGCCTCGGCGGGTCGTCGTCGCACCAGAAGGCGATCCTGGCCAACCTGGCCACGGCGCTGTTCGAGCACGGCCGGATCAAGACGACCGAGCCCAAGGCGCGGGCGTTGCGGCCGTATGCCGAGAAGCTGATCACCCACGCCAAAAAAGGCACGCTGCACAACCGGCGCGAGGTGCTCAAGAAGATCCGCGACAAGGACGTGGTGCACACCCTGTTCGCGGAGATCGGGCCGCACTTCGCCGACCGCAACGGCGGCTACACCCGCATCATCAAAGTCGAGGCGCGCAAGGGTGACAACGCCCCGATGGCGGTGATCGAGCTGGTGCAGGAGAAGACGGTGACCTCGGAGGCCAACCGCGCCCGTCGGGCTGCCGCATCGAAGGCGGCACCCGTGGCGGCTGCCGCCGCTCCGCAGGCCGCTGTCGAGCCGGAGGCTGTTGTCGGTCCCGATGCCGAGGATGCTGAGACTCCCGCCGAGGACGAGGAACCGAAGGCTGACGGCGACGAGTCCTGACGACCCTGTGGATGTGCCCGCCACCGAGACCGGTGGCGGGCACGTTCGTCTTCGGTTCGACATCGCCTATGACGGAACAGATTTCGCTGGCTGGGCCGTGCAGGCGGGTCAGCGCACGGTCGCCGGAGTGCTCGACGAGGCGCTGTCGACGGTGTTTCGCGCGTCGGTGCGCCTGCGGGCGGCCGGACGCACCGACACCGGCGTGCACGCGACCGGACAGGTGGCTCATGCCGACATCGCGGTCGATGCGCTGCCCAATGCGTATCCGCGCGCACGGCGTTCGGCCGAGCCGGAATTCGTGCCGCTGGTGCGACGCCTGGGCCGGTTGCTGCCCGCCGACGTCCGGGTACGCGATATCACCCGCGCCCCAGCGGGTTTCGATGCCCGATTCTCAGCGCTGCGCCGGCATTACGTCTACCGGCTCTCGACGGCGCCGTATGGGGTGGATCCGCTGCAGGCCCGGTTCGTAACAGCCTGGCCGCGGCCGCTGGACGTGGACGCGATGACTCAAGCGTCGCGAGACCTGGTGGGGCTTCATGACTTTGCCGCATTCTGCCGTCATCGCGAAGGTGCCACCACGATTCGCGACTTGCAGCGGCTCGACTGGTCCCGCGACGGCGATCTGGTCACCGCTCATGTCAGCGCCGATGCGTTCTGCTGGTCGATGGTGCGTTCGCTGGTCGGGGCGTTGCTGGCTGTCGGCGAGCACCGACGGACCGCCGACTGGTGCCGCGGCCTGCTCACCGCGACGCGCCGGTCCAGCGACTTCGCGGCCGCGCCGCCGCAGGGCTTGACGCTGATCGGCGTCGACTACCCGCCCGACCACGAACTGCGGGCCCGGACCCTGGTCACCCGCGACCTGCGTACGCGCGGCTGACGTTCAGAGCTTGCCGGCGACGAAGTCGGCGGCTTGACCCACCATGCCTGCCTGGATGTAGGCGGGCGCCAGGTGCTGAGGCCAGTTGTTTTGCCAAGTTTTGGGATCGGCCGGGTTGCAGATCGGATCGTCGCCGTGACACAGCTCGATGGTCCGGTCGTTGTAGATGGGGTTGAAGTTGGTGATGGGGCCCACCCATTGACTGCCGTTGCCGAACAACGCGACCGCGGCGACGTGCTGGTCCATGCCGGGCGGGAGGGGATTGTCGAACCCGAACATCGGGCCGGGCGCGGCGAGGACCACGTCAGTGACGGCAGCGCCGAGCGAGTAGCCGCCGAGCACCAGCCGAGTATCAGGGCAGTTGTTGGCCATGTACTGGACGTGACCGCTCATGTCGTTGGCGCCCTGTTGCACGTCGGTGTTGGCCGCGTAGTTGACGGCATACAGACCGATGTTCTTGTTGGGCAATTTCGACCGCAACGCGCTGAGCAGCGCGTTGCCGATCTGCCCGGGCCCGGGTGGCTCCATACGGCCGCGGGCGAACACCAGTTGGGCATCCGAGCAAGACGCCGCCGACGCGGCGGGTGCGGGGCCGTTCACCAACGCCGCCGTGGCAAACAACGCGGCAAGCACCAGCGGGCATATCGAGCGCAGACTCATAGCTCGATATTAGCCGGTCTAATTGATGTGCACGTCGGGTTGCGACGATGCCGGTGTCTGGGCCGCCAACAGCTTGGCCGCGATGAACGTCGCCGCCTGCGTGGTGTAGGTGGGCACGTAGCCGTCGGTGTGATCGCTCCACTCGTTACCGGGACCGGCGTGGCAGATCGGGTCCCCGGGGTTGCACAGGTCGATGGCCTTGGACCCCAGCAATGCGCTCTGGGCGGAGATCGGGCTGCCCGACCGGTCGGCGATGTTGCCGAAGGTGGCAAGCGCGGTGATGTTGTCGGCGTATTGGGGCGGCAGCGGACTTCCGAAGGTCACGCCGCCCACCGGCACCCCCGCCACGATGTCCATGACCGATGCGCCCTGGGAGTATCCGCCGAGCACGATCTTGGTGTTCGGGCAGGCTTGCACGACGTCTTTGACCCGCTTGATGGTGTCGTTGGCGCCGTCACCCCCGCCTAATTGCAGCTTGCCCGCCGGGTAGTTCACCCCGTACGCGTCGATGTTCAGGCCGGTCTGCTGGCGCAGCGAGTCGACCAAGGCGTCGCCGACGCGTCCGAGACCGGGCTTTTCGCTGGTCCCACGGGCGAAGATGACCTCGACGTCCGGGCAGTCGACGGCAGCGGCCGACGGGACGGTGGCCGGGAGAGCGCTGGGGGCGACCAGCATGGCGCCGGCGGCCAGAACCGCGGCGCCCAGGCGGTTCCAGCGACGGGTGTGGTGGTAGAGCACGAGGCGATAGTACCGGTAACCTGCGAAATCCTCATTTCCTGTGGATGGACCGGCACATCACGCCCGGCCACCGGCTTATCGTGAGGCCGACTCCGGGGGAAAGATGGCCACCACCCAGCTGCACCTCAGCGGGTATCGGTTTCTGCTGCGCCGCATCGAATGCGCGCTGGTGGGCGGGGATGCTCGCCCACGACCGATGCGGGCACTGGCGGCTGGTGCTCTGGTGGCGACCCTCGTGATTGGCGCCTGCGCGGTTCTTGGCGTGCTGCGGCCGTCGGGGGCGTTGGGAAACGCGCCGATTGTGATGGCCCGGCAGTCCGGAGCGCTCTACGTCCGGGTCGGTGACACGTGGCATCCGGTGTTGAATCTGGCGTCGGCGCGGCTGATCGCGGCGTCGGGTAGCAATCCGCAGCCGGTGGCCGAATCCGAGCTGGCCCACACCAAACGCGGTCCGCTGATGGGCATCCCCGGCGCTCCCCAACTACTGCCCGAGCCACTGGACGATACCGGCTGGACGGTCTGTGACAGCGACGCCGGCACGACGGTCGTCGTCGGCTCCGCACACGCATCGCATCGCCTGGCCGTCGCACAGACCGTGCTGGTGACAGCCGATTCGGGCGCTTCGACTTACCTGCTCTACGAGGGGGTTCGGGCGACGGTCGACTTGACCCAGCCTGCGGTGGTCCGGGTACTGCGGTTGGAAGGCATTGTGCCGCATAGGGTTTCGCACGCACTGCTGAACGCTATCCCGGAGGCGCCGCCGATCACCGCGCCGCGCATTCCCAGCGCCGGCGGGCCGGGCCGGCTGCCCGGATTTCCGATCGGCAGTGTGCTGCGCATCGCGCGCGCCGACGGCGACGAGCATTACGTCGTTCTGGCAGGCGGGGTTCAGCGCGTCGGCCCGGTCGCCGCAGATCTGCTGCGGCTCAATGACGCACGCGGCGCCCGCAGCATCATCTCGGTGGCCCCCGACGTCATCCGCGCCGCTCCGACAGTGGCCGATCTGCCGGTCTCCACGTTTCCCGAGCGGGCTTCGGCGCCGCTGGATGTCGAGCACACGCCGCTGTGCGCGACGTGGACACCCACGGCGGATGACGCCGTTATGTCGATTGCGGCCGGCGCACCGCCCATTCCGGCGGGCCAGCTGCCGGTGGCGCTGTCGCAGGGTGACGGCGCCGGGCCTGCCGTCGACGCCGTCTACGTTCCGCCCGGTCGCAGCGCGTACGTTCGCGCCACCGGCCTGTCCGGGGAGAACCCTGAGGCCGGTACCCGATTTCTGGTCACCGAGACCGGGGTGCGTTTCGGTATCGCCGACGACGACGCGGCGCGCGCCCTCGGTCTGCCGCAGACGGCGATTCCGGCGCCCTGGCCGGTGTTGGCGACGCTGCCGGCGGGACCGGAACTGAGCAGGGCAAACGCGTTAGTCGTCCGGGACAGCCTCGGTGCGCCGTAGCCGGGCCGTCACAGCGCCGGCAATCAGCGCCGTCGCGAGCACCGTCAGGCAGATCGCCGCGCCGGTGAACGCGGTGTGGCGAGGGCTGCGGTCCGTAGCCGCCGGCGGCGTTGGCGGCGCAACCGGCGGCGGCCGGTCACGCGGACGAGGGGGCGGGTCGGCCGGGGTCCCGGAGCTGACGGCGGCGAGGACGTCCACGACACCGTTGCCCACCAACGGATCCCGTCCGCGCGGCGGATGATGCGCGGTGGCCTCGATGCGCTGCATCACCTGCCGGGCGGTCAGCGTCGGGAACCGGCACCGGATCAGCGCGGCCAGCCCGCTGACCACGGGTGCGGCGTAACTGGTTCCCGACAGCGGTACCGAGTGAGGCGGCGCGCCAAGCGAATTCACTGTACCGTCGCCGGTCAGGCTCAGCGACATTACTGTCTCACCGGGTGCTGCCACGTCGACCCACGGCCCGGCGAGGGTGAACGGCGACGGCTCGCCGCGCGCGTTGACCGATCCCACCGTCAGCACATAGTCGTCGTACCACGCCGGGCTGACCGCGACGGTGGCGGTGTCCCAGGTGGTTTCGGGTTGCTGCGCCGGGCACTGGGCAGGGCCACCGGTGTTGCCGGCCGCCGCGACCACGACAGCATTCTTGGTGTCGACGGCGTAGGCCAGCGCCGCGCCCAACGCGCGGTCGTCCAGCCGGGAATCAACCGGGACACAGGCGACCGACGAGATGTTGATCACCGAAGCGCCGAGATCGGCTGCGGTGCGGACCGCTTTCGCCAACGTGTCGACGTCGCCGAACCCGGTTGTCGACGCATCGGCGGAAGCGCCGAATTTGGTGCTCGATTGCCGGATGCTGATCAACGTGACATCGGGCGCCACACCGCTGAAATCGTCGTGTTCGGGATCGGGTGCGGCGGCGATGATTCCAGCCACCGCAGTGCCGTGTCCGTCGCAGTCCTGCAAGCCGTCGCCGGTGAACACATAGTCACCGCCGGCCAGCGTATCGGGCAGCCGAGGGTGCGGCGCGACGCCGGTGTCGATGACCGCGACTCGTTGACCCGAGCCGCGACTGAGCCGCCACACCCGCTGAAGGTCAACGCCGCTGAGCTGGGTTGACTTGCCATCGTGGGTGGTTCTGGACGGTACTGCGCACACCTCGCGCTGCACGGTGGGCGCCGACGGGGCGGGCGGCGACGGCTCCGGTAGCCGGGCATGGTCGATCGGCGGCGGCGTCACCGCGTGCGCGAGCGGCGCGGCACACTGCGGCAGCGTTGCGAGCGTGACCGCCGCGATGCAGCTTGCCGCCCGCGACGCCCACCCGGTCATGACAGGGTGAGGCCGCGCGCCGCGCCGTAGAGTCCGCAGAGCCAGCAGCCCAGCGGCACCAGTGCCGCCAGTGCGAGACGCTCCAGCAACTCGAAGCCCCGCTGCGCGACGGGGGAGAGCCGCACGGTGGGGGCGATGAAAGCGGCGGCCGTGAGCATCGCCGTCGCCGCCGCGAGCCATGCGACGGGCGGACGGAAGGCGATGGCCCCGGCTACCAATGCCGCGCTGAGAGTGGCAGTGCCGTTGGTGACGAGCGTCAAGACTTTTGGCATGTCGCGGTGTGAGCGTGCTTGTGCCAGCAACACCGCACCGGTCACCGCGGCGAATACCACACCGATGACGCCCGGGGCACAGTTCGCGACCGTGACAGCGCCGCAAGCCGCTGTGGTGGAGAATGCGCCGATCAGACCGGTCAGCCAGGTATCGGCCCGGATCGCCTTGGCGGGCAGCGTATCTGGGAGCATATCGTCAGCCAACCGTGGCGACAACCCGGTCAACAAGATTGAGATCAGCGGTGACACCGCGATCAGGGCGAGCGACACCACGACGCAGACCGCGCCGATCGCCGGTAACGGCACGTTCGTCACGGTCGCCGCCAGCGCTGCGATCGCTGACAGCAGCGCGAACCCGGCCGCCGCGGTGAATAGTGGTGTGTCGCATCCGGTTAGCCGCACCACTACTACAGCGGTGACGCCGGCGGTCGTCGCCGCAAGCAACGCGTTGGGGGCGCCCGGACCGCCCGGGACTGCCAGCAGGCCCGCGACGGCGGCAAATCCGATCGCCAGCAACGCCAGCGCTTGCGCGATGGTGCTGTCACGGAAGCCACGCTGCGTGAGCGTGGCCGCGGCCAGCGCGATACCGCCGGCCACGGCCGCTATCGCGGCACCGGCCTGCCGGGAGCCGTTGTCGCACAACGATTGCCGTGTCAGTAGCGCCGCACCGATGCTCGCCAGGCAGAACCCTGCGAGCGCACCGGTAATCCGAGGCCCATGACCGCTCGACGCCCGCGCCGCGGTGGCGAGTGAGGCGGACACGGCCTCGGCCGCGTCGTCGAACTGCGGCGCCGAAATGTCGGTCGACGAGCAGGACAGAATCAGCACCGCGCCATCGCGAATCCCCTGTTGCGCCAAGGTTGTCGACGCGTCCAGAGGCACCTCGCCCGGACACGACAGCTGGTAACGCGTCGGCCCGTCGCCGAGGGCATGTCCGGCCGGCAGAATGTCCACGATCGCCGGGATCAGGGTTGCGATCGGCACGGCCGCCGGCAGCGCCAGGTCGACCCGGACCTCATCGGTGTGAATCGACACTCGGCGCAGATCTGCTTCCTGCACGCTGGGCACGCTAGCTGTGGCCGCCGTGACGTGCAGACGTCAATCCACAGCTGACTTGCCCGCGATCACGGCGGTGCTTAGCGTGCAATCGCCATGACCGTGGGTTTCGCGCCGCCGCCTCGACTGGCACCACCGATGTTCGATACCGCCGACATCGCGGTGGCCGCACCGCCGCAGCCCACCCGGCCGGCGCAGACCGGCGTCGTGACCCGGCTGTTGCCGGTGGCGATGGCCGGTGCCACGGTTGCGATGATGGCGGTAGTCTTCTACACCCGGTCCGGTATCGCGCGTAGCCCGGTGTTCGTGGCCTTCCCGCTGATGATGCTGATCTCGGCGGTGGTATCCGCGATCGCCGGCCGTGACAGATGGCGCACCGACCTCGACGGCGACCGCGCAGACTATCTCGACTATCTCAGTGACCTTCGCGGCACTGTAGTGAAGACCGCTGCCGCACAACGGGTATCGTTGAACTGGCAGCACCCGGAGCCCTACGCGCTGTGGACCTTGGTCGGCAGCAGCCGGATGTGGGAGCGGCGACCGGCCGACCCCGACTTCTGCTGTGTGCGGATCGGCACCGGCCGGCAGCAACTCGCCACTCGTCTGCTGCCCCCGCAGCTGCCCGCGGGAAATCGCGTGGATCCGGTCACCGTGACTGCCTTGCGACGTTTCCTGCAGGCGCATCAGACAATCCGCGACCTGCCGGTCGCGCTCGATCTGCGTGAGATTGGCACCGTGACGATCGTCGGCGACAAATACGATGCACGGGGATTGCTGCGCGCGATGATCTGCCAACTCGCCGTGATGCACAGTCCGTCTCGGCTGCTGCTCGTCGGCGCGATCGACGACTGCGAATGGGCTCACTGGGACTGGCTGAAATGGCTGCCGCACCACCAACATCCGAAAGCCGCCGACGACGTCGGCCCCGCGCGGATGGTGTATCCGACGCTGCGTGCAGCCGAGAAAGCGATCGCGGAGGTGCAGCTTGAGCATCGGCCGCAGGCGGTGGTCGTCGTCGACAGCGGTGGGGTTGTCGGTTTGACTATGGCGGATGCCGCTCGCAATATCTCGTCAGGCGCCTGGCTTCGGGTGAGTGCCGAACAGCTGACCATTGGCGACGACACGATCGCGCGGCCGGACCGCATGGACCAGGCTGCCGCGACTGCGTGCGCGCAGCGGATGGCCGCCTACCACGCCGCGGATGCCGGCGCGTCGCCCGGCGACACGCCGCCCTGGCAGCAGCTGTTGAGCATCGGCGAACTGGCCGCTTTTACACCGACGGCGTTGTGGGACAGATCGTCTCGGCGTGATCGGCTGCGGGTTCCGATCGGCACCACCTTTGATGGCGCCCCGCTGGAACTCGACATCAAGGAAGCCGCCGAGAACGGCATGGGCCCGCATGGATTGTGCGTAGGTGCCACCGGCTCAGGAAAATCCGAGCTGCTGCGCACCATTGCGCTGGGCATGATGGTCCGCCACTCACCCGAAGCGCTCAACCTGGTGCTGGTGGACTTCAAAGGCGGCGCAACATTTCTCGGTCTGGAGAAGAGCCCGCACGTCGCGGCGGTCATTACCAACCTGTCCGATGAAGTGCCACTGGTCGCGCGGATGCGCGAGGCGCTGACCGGTGAGATGAACCGCCGTCAGGAGCTACTTAGGGCGGCGGGCAACCTCGACAACATCAGCGCATACCAGCATGCGCGGCACACCGGCGCCCGGCTGCCCACGCTGTTCATCATTGTCGACGAATTTTCTGAGTTGCTCAGTCAGCACCCCGATTTCGCCGAGGTGTTCGTCGCGATCGGCCGACTCGGCCGGTCACTGGGTATGCATCTGCTGTTGGCCAGCCAGCGCCTGGACGAGGGCAGGTTGCGCGGGCTGGAATCCCATCTGTCCTACCGGATATGCCTGAAAACCCTGTCAGCCAACGAGTCGCGCATCGTGTTGGGAACCTCCGATGCCTATGAGCTGCCCAATACTCCGGGAGTGGGATACCTTCGCGGCACGACAAGCGAACCGATTCCCTTTCGCGGCGCATACGTCTCCGGACCGTGCCCTACCACCGCCCGACCGACACCGCACTGCACCAAAACGGCGCCGGTTCGGCGGTTCACCATTGTGCCGGTAGGCCGGGTCAGGCTGTCGCCTCACACGAGCGATGCGAACGGGCAGCGCACAGTGCTGCAGACGGTGGTGGACCGGCTATCCGGGTTCGGCCCGCGGGCCCATGAAGTGTGGTTGCCGCCGCTCGGAGCCGCTCCCGAGCTGGATGCCGTGCTGCGGGACTTCGCCACCACCGGGGTGTTGACGGTCCCCATCGGCATCGTCGACCGTCCATTCGAGCAGCGCCGCACACCGCTGACGGTCGAATTAGCCGGAGCAGCAGGCAATGTCGGCGTGATCGGCGCGCCACAGTCCGGCAAGTCGACCGCCCTGCGCACGTTGATCACCGCCCTCGCGGCCACCCATGATCCAAGCCAGGTGCAGTTCTACTGTCTGGACTTCGGCGGAGGCGCGCTGACGTCACTGCGTTGCCTACCGCACGTCGGGGTGGTGGCCGGTAGAGCCGAAGCCGATCTGGTTGCCCGCACGATCGCCGAACTGGAGTCCCTCCTGATGGCGCGGGCGACTGGCTGTCGCGACCGCAGCCATCACTTCGGTGATGACGTGTTCCTGGTGGTCGACGGCTGGGCCGCCCTGCCCACCGACTACCAGGCGCAGATCACCGCCCTTGCCGCCCAAGGACTTTCGTTCGGGATCCACGTGGTGGTGTCGGCTTCCCGGTGGGCCGAGTTGCGGCCGGCGTTGAAGGATCAGATCGGCACCCGCATCGAGTTGCGGCTGGGCGATCCCGCCGATTCCGAATTGGACCGCCGGCGCGCACAGCAGGTCCCGGAGGGCCGGCCGGGACGGGGTCTGTCCCGCGATGGGCAGCACATGGTGATCGCGCTGCCCAGTACGGAGATATGCCGTCGCGGCACCACAACCGCACCCCCGATTCCCGTATTGCCCACGCGCGTCGACCTCACAGGCCTCGAGCTGAGCGACCGGATCGTGCTGGGGCTGGAGGAACGTCAACTTGCACCGGCCACCGTCGATTTCGACGGAGACGGCCACCTGCTGATCCTCGGCGACATCGAATGCGGGAAGACGGCCACCTTGCGTACCCTCTGCCGCGAAATCGTGCGGACCGCATCGGCCGCGCAGGTGCGGTTGTTCATCGTCGACTTCCGGCGCACGCTACTGGGCGTCGTCGAGTCCGACCACCTCGGTGGCTATGCGGCGTCCGCCGCAGCGCACGGCGTGGTGTTGCCCGTGTTGCTCGACATGCTGCGCCGCCGGATGCCACCGCTCGACATCACCCAGACGCAGCTGCGTGAACGCTCCTGGTGGTCGGGGCCCGACATCTATGTCGTGGTCGACGACTATGAGGTGGTCGCGGCCGTCGCTTCCAACCCGCTGGCACCGATTCTCGAATACCTGCCGCACGCCAGGGATCTCGGCTTGCATCTGGTGGTGGCCCGGCGAAGCGGCGGCGCCGCTCGCGCTCTGTTCGACCCGCTGCTCGCCGAGTTGCGCGACTCCGGCGGCATGGGGCTGATGATGAGCGCGAGCCCCGACGACGGTCCGCTGATCGGATCGGTCCGGCCGGTACCGCTACCGCCGGGGCGCGGCACGCTGATCACTCGCGGCGGCGGCCACCAATTGGTGCAGGTGGCCTGGAGCCCGCCGCCGTGAACGCGTGCGTCATCGAGTCCGGCCCGGGCGCGATACGCCAATTATGTTGCGGCAGAACAGTGGACGGCGACAGCGGTGCGGCGGCCCTGGACGGCGTCGACGACCCCGTCGCATTGGTCGACGATCGCCCTGCTGCCGTGGAGTCGCTGTGGCGTACGGTCCTGCAGTCGCTGCTCTGCCAGCATCCGGGGCGCCTTATCCTCATCCACCCGTCATGGTGGACGCAGACGCGGATAGCGACCGTCGCCGCTGCGGCGCAGGGTCTGGCCGACGATGTCGAGCTCAAACCGCGAACATGGTTGCTGGCCCAGCGTTCGCCATTGCCAACGGTTGTCGTAGAAATCGCCGATCGGTTGGTGGTGATCACCGGCTCAGCACTGCAGGCTGAGCCACGCCGCGGGGAACCGGAGCAGGTGGCCGAGGCCGTCGCACGCGGCATCGCCCGCATGGCCAACCGCGCTGCGACGGTGGTGATCGACGCGCCCGGCTCGGTGCCCGGAGCGGACGTGGTCGCGACGATGATTGCCGAGCGACTGCCCGACCGGCTAGCCGTGACCCAGGTCGACGACGCACGGTTGCAGCGGTTGGCGGTGTCCGCCGTGTCGGGCGACGAGCAAGCTGTCGACGCCGTCGTTCGGGGCCGGCGTCGCTACCGGGGATTCATCGTCCTGGTTCCGTTGATTGCGGCGGCGCTGGGGGTGATCGCCTACAGCCATCACGGCCCGCCGCCCGGTGGCGGCATGGCGACCACGTTTCTGGTCGAGGGCCGGGTTGCGGTGGAGGTGCCGGCGGGCTGGACGACGCAGCGGGTGATCGCCGGGCCCGGCTCGGCGCGGGTCCAGGTGACGTCGCCGTCGGATCCGCAGCTGGCGCTTCATGTCACGCAATCGCCCGTCGGCGCGGAGACGCTGGCTGGCGCCGCCGAGTCGCTGAAGCATGCAATCGATGCCGAGCCGGCGGGCGTCTTTGTCGACTTCGACCCGACCGGGGTCAGCGGCGGGCGCCCGGCGGTGACCTACCGCGAGGTGCGCGCCGAACACGACATCCGATGGAGCGTGGTGCTCGACGGCCAGGTCCGCATTGCCATCGGCTGCCAGAACCGACGCGGCGACGAGGGCGGCATGCACGACGTGTGCGAGCTGGCCGTGCGGTCCGCGCATGCGTTGCATTGAGTGGCGATCGCCAGCGCGGTGTAACCGGGCGCAGCGGGTCGCCACCAGAATGCTGAGTGGAACCCGACGCGGGCTTGCACAGTCCTACCTATGTGACCAACACACTGAGCACCGATCTGGACCTGATGCGCTCCGTGGCCGCGACCACCGATACTCGCAACGAGGAGATCCGGGCGATGTTGCAGGCCTTCATCGGGCGCATGAGCAGTGTGCCGCCCTCGGTGTGGGGCGGGGCCGCGGCCGCCCGTTTCAAAGAGGTGGTCGATCGGTGGAATGCCGAGTCGATGAAACTGCACCACGCGCTGCACGGCATTGCGGAGACCATTCGCTACAACGAGACCACGTTGCGGGAAGCAGCCGACGACCATGCGCACCGCATCGCTGCGGCCGGCGGGGGTCTGTGACCCATGGACCCGGTGCTGTCGTACAACTTCGCCGAAATCGAATACTCGGTGCGCCAGGAGATCCAGGCCACGTCGGCCCGCTTGAATGCTGCGCTACAGGACCTGAGGTCGCAGGTCGCGCCGCTGCAGGAGTTGTGGACTCGCGAAGCCGGCGCTGCCTACCGCGTCGAGCAGCTCAAATGGCATCAGGCGGCCACCGCGCTCAACGAAATCCTGACCAGCCTGGGAAATGCCGTCCGCGACGGCGCTGACGACGTCGCAGACGCCGACCACCGGGCAGCTGGCGTCTGGGCGCGATAGAGACTCTGCGCGGTCCCGTCGGAGGGGAGAGACGACGGGGCCGCGCAGTTATACGAATGCGGTCATTCAGCGCTTTGCCCGGCGCAGCAACCATCTCAGGATGGGTATCGCGTGCGGTATCACAAGAACCGACATGCCAAAGACGGCGAGTCCCAGTCCGAGGATCGAGAGCAATCCTGAGTTGATCCCCCACCACATACAGGTAGCGCCGCCTACAACGCCGACCGGCAGGGCGAGGATCAACTTGATCGCGTCGCGCATGCTCGGTTCTTCTCCGCTGGCATGTCGTGGCGGCCTGCCACTATCAGGAACGTTATCAGGGCGGAGTGCTTTGACGGCGAAATAGATTCCACCGACCAATGCGACAATGCCGACGAAAGGCAACCTCCGAGAGGCGCGGTAGCCTTCCGGTGGCGGGTTCAAGGCCATTAAGGCCCCACTGATTGCCCATATTGTGCCGAGCAGGACTTGAGTAAATCGTGCTGTCACGGGGCTGGTATCACTCGACACAAGCGGATAGAGGATCGGGCGCTGGTCCATTAGCTGGTGACTTCGACGACCGCCGCACTTATGGATATTTCTTCTGGTGGCGCGGATGTGCTCGATACTCCATGGACTGTCTGCGGCGCAAAGGTCGATGCTTTGCTGCAAAATACGCGCCAAGGTAAATAGCCGTGAAGACGCCTACGGTAATGACGGTAACGATAATAAATTGTGTGTACTGGCCGCGCGCAATGCGATATCCCCAACTCCCATCACTGAAGCCCGCTCCAGTAGCGAGTACTAGGAGTAAGCCTATTCCGATGCCGGCAACCCAGCCTTCTCCTTCGTGGGTCATAAAAGCGTATGTATTAATGCTGGAAATGGCGAGTACTGGTACCAGGATCCACCACAGCTTTTTAGCTGTGAGGATCCCGCTGTATGCATCGGGCGCCGGGTCCTTGTTTGGATCGGCTGTGGCCTGCGCGCACGGGTGATCGGTATCAGGTTGACTATCTATCACGGAAAGCGCATAAATCTTTCCCCTAATTTTAATATACGGTGTATAGCCGTAGGCGGCGATGATCATTGCTGCCAGCACAAATAATCCGGCGCCCAACCCTTCTTTCCAGTTTGGATAGCCCAGAAAGAATGCCGGTATCATCGCAAGGAAGGCGCAGCTCCAATAGATGCGTCGGTGGATAGTGGGGCTAGTATCGAAGAACGATTGGATTACGGCTACGGCCAGGCATAAAGCCAGTGAAATGAATAGTACATTCTTCATAGTTTTAATGCCCTAACATCCATTCTACTGCCTTGTCGCCGCCTATTCCGCCTGCCATTGCGCCAAGGAAACCGACAATGAGTGTGCCTTCGGGCCCGACAAACGATCCCCACAGTGCGCCAGCCGCCCACCCGCCAAGCATCGCTCCGCCGGTACGCCCAGCGAATTTCCCGCCGGCTTCGACGAGTGACTCGCCGTGCTGCCAGTCATAGATCGCAACCGCGGCATCTACAGCCGTGCCAGCCAATCCGATCTTACTGCCCAGGTTTTTTAGAACTTTCGCATCAGCTTCAGAAAACGCAGGAGCTGCGCCCCAGTGCCTGCCGCCGTGGAGGGCTTCCGCATCCGCCTTGAGGCCTTCTCCAAAGGCGCCGACGGGCGCTGCGATGCCTTTTGCGGCGTCGCGGACGAGTTCGCTTGGAACCGCGCCGTGTTGGATGGCGTCGGCCATTTCGGCGGCCCCAGTGTGGGACATCCCCGCGGCCTCGAGTTGGCTAGTGAGCTTCCCGAGCACCTGTTGCCGCCCCTCGGCTTCCCATTGGTCCATGAGTCGGGTCGCCTCGTCGGCCGTCATAAATTGAGGGTGGCCGGCGACCTGGCCCTGCTCTAAAGCCTGTTGGAGTTTGAGCCTGGCCTGAGCACGGGTGCGGGCGTCGCCGCCTAGGACGGTGTCAGTGGGCAAGGGACCCATGACTTTGGACGTGTTGTAGTCGCCGAGCCGCTCTCCGGCCAATCGGCGTGCTTGAGCAACCTCATGGGGGTTATAACCCGGTCCGAAGCGGCTGTTCGGGTCGGTGATGGCCGCATAGTCTTTGAGACGCTGTGCCGCGGCCGCCTCCTCGGCGGTCATGTTTCCAGGTAGGCCCGCGTCGTTGGCTATGTAGTGGGTCCGGCCTTCGGCTTTGGCCTTATCCACCATGGCCTGATCGCGCGCACGCTGACCTGACTTGTCGTATTGGGCGGCGGCCTTGGCCGCGTCGTCGCCGGGCATGGCGTCGAGGTTGCCCAGCGACTCCGGTACGTAGCCCGCACCTGACATCGCGGTTTCGGCGGCATGCAAGTCGGTGACATAGTTGCTGCGGGCCGAGTTAACCTGTCCCAACGCCGATTTGACCACGCCGACGGCCTGGTCGTGCAGTGCTCCGGTGTCTTGATCATTCGCTTTGGCCACCGACATCTGATTGTCGATCTCATGCAGCGCCGAATCGGCCTGCCCGAGGGCGGAGTCGCTTTGACGCTGCGCTGTCGCCAGTGAGGCAGCGGTCTGCTCCAAGCTGGCGGCGATCCGCGGCAGTGCTTCCTTGTGTCCGGCTAGCGCGGTGGTGGCCTGCTGCACCTCGGCCGACTCGTTGATCGGGTGCTCACCCTGGTTGCGGGTATAGGCCGCGTTGAATTTCTGCTTGGCCTTGTCGAAGTCATCGTCCGCTTCTTTGACGCGGTTGCCGGCTTGGTGAAAAGCATCGGCGAGCTTATTGATCGCCTGCGGATCGCCGGCCTGCAATTCGTCGTCGAGTTTCCACGGATTACCGCCGGCGGCTCCACACAATTCGCCAATATCGAGGTTGCTCAGAGCCGGTGGTGCCCCCACGGCGGCCCGCTAAAACTGCTCGCCGGCCGAGTTGATGCCGTCGGCTGCCGACTCGTCGGTCGCCGTGAAAACCTGCGCCGCCTTGTCCGCCTTGGCCGACACTCCAGTCAACGTCGCGTGATGGCCCTGCAGCTGGGTCTGATGCTGCTGATGAGCAGCACTGAGTTTGCCGTGAACCTGATGCGCTTCAGCGAAGTCACCAAAGATTCCCGGTGCCACGTCTGCGCCAGCGAGGTGTTCTGCCGCCTCGCGGGCCGAATCGGCGGCATAGCGGCAAAAGTCACCACCTGCAATTAGGTGTTCGGTGTTGACTTCAAACTTCTCCGCGACCACGGTTAGCAGGCTAACACCGTGCAAGCGCAGTAAGGAGCACGAAATACCAACCGTCGAGCTTGCCGACCGGCGTTTTGACCTGCTTGGATGCCCGCCGGTAAGCTGCTCCGTTGGCGTGCGGTACGCCGGGGCTCGGGTCAATGTCGGTCGCCGAGACCATCCCCTGCCGTCGACGCTTGACCGGCACCCGGGTCGCACCGGGATCCAACCCGAGAGAAAGTTAGGTAAGCGCTGTGCCTACATACACGCCGAAGGCGGGTGACACCACGCGGTCGTGGTACGTCATCGACGCCACGGACGTGGTGCTTGGCCGGCTTGCCGTCGCGGCAGCCAACCTGCTGCGCGGGAAGCACAAGCCGACATTCACCCCGAACGTCGACGGCGGCGACTTCGTCATCATCGTCAACGCCGACAAGGTCGCCATCAGCGGCGACAAACTGCAGAACAAGCTGGCTTACCGCCACTCGGGTTATCCCGGCGGTCTGCGCAGCCGCACGATCGGCGACCTGATGCAACGCCACCCCGACCGCGTTGTCGAAAAGGCGATCGTCGGGATGCTGCCCAAGAACAAGCTGGGCCGCCAGATCAAGCGCAAGCTGCGCGTCTACGCCGGCCCGGAGCATCCGCACACCGCTCAGCAGCCGGTTCCGTTCGAGATCAAGCAGGTGACGCAATGACCGAAGCGGTAGAGAACGAAACCGTGGCTGCCGAGAGCGCGTCGGAGGCGTCGGCCACCCGCGCAGACTCCTTCGTCATCGAGCGCCCCATCCAAACGGTCGGGCGTCGTAAAGAGGCCGTGGTGCGGGTGCGGCTGGTGCCGGGCACCGGCAAGTTCGACCTCGACGGGCGCAGCCTGGAGGACTACTTCCCCAACAAGGTGCACCAGCAGCTGATCAAGGCCCCGCTGGTCACCGTCGACCGGCTGGAAAGCTTCGACATCTACGCCCACCTCAACGGCGGCGGGCCGTCGGGGCAGGCTGGCGCGCTGCGGCTCGCCATCGCCCGGGCGCTGATCCTGGTCACCCCCGAGGACCGGCCCGCGCTGAAGAAGGCCGGCTTTTTGACCCGTGACCCGCGGGCCACCGAGCGCAAGAAGTACGGCCTGAAGAAGGCCCGCAAGGCACCGCAGTACAGCAAGCGCTGATCGGGTATCACTTTCTGGTCGCGAGCGTGCGCAGAAACGGTTGCCGGCTGGCGTGTCGGACCGAGGACACGCACGCTCGCGGCGGATAAAGGATGGCTATGGGTCGACTGTTCGGCACCGACGGCGTCCGCGGGACCGCCAACCGCGAGTTGACCGCGGAGCTCGCGCTGGCCCTCGGCGGCGCGGCGGCCCGGCAGCTGGCCCGCCCGGGTGGGCCGCGCCGGCCGGTGGCGGTCGTCGGCCGCGATCCCCGCGCCAGCGGCGAGATGCTGGAAGCCGCGGTGATCGCCGGCCTGACCAGCGAGGGTGTCGACGCCCTTCGGGTCGGGGTGTTGCCCACTCCGGCGGTGGCCTACCTGACCAGCGCCTACGACGCCGATTTCGGTGTGATGATCTCCGCGTCGCACAACCCGATGCCCGACAACGGGATCAAGATCTTTGGGCCGGGCGGCCACAAGCTTGACGACGCCACCGAGGACCAGATCGAGGAGCTGGTCGCTGCTGGGCCGGGATTGCGCCCAGTCGGCGCCGCGATCGGGCGCGTCGTCGACGCCGAGGACGCGCTGGACCGCTACCTGCGCCAGGTCGGCAAGGCCAGCACCAACCGGCTCGACGGTCTGACCGTCGTCGTCGACTGCGCGCACGGTGCGGCGTCGGTCGCGGCGCCCCGCGCGTACCGTGCGGCCGGCGCCCGGGTCATCGCGATCAACGCCGAACCCGACGGGCTCAACATCAACGACGGCTGCGGGTCGACGCACTTGGACTCGCTGCGCGCCGCGGTGCTCGCGCACGGCGCCGACCTGGGTCTGGCCCACGACGGGGACGCCGACCGGTGCCTGGCTATCGACGCCGCCGGTGAGGTCGTCGACGGCGACCACATCATGGTGGTCCTGGCGCTGGCGATGCGCGAGGCCGGTGAGCTGGCCGGCAACACCCTGGTCGCCACTGTGATGAGCAACCTCGGCTTACACGTGGCGATGCGCGCGGCCGGTGTCACCGTACGCACCACCGGAGTCGGCGACCGCTACGTGCTGGAAGAGCTACGCGCCGGCGAGTACAGCCTGGGCGGCGAACAATCCGGCCACATCGTGCTGCCCGCGCTGGCCACCACCGGCGACGGCATTCTTACCGGGTTGCGGCTGATGTCGCGGATGGCGCAGACCGGTTCGACGCTGGCCGGCCTGGCATCGGCGATGCGCACCTTGCCGCAGGTCCTGATCAACGTCGAGGTGGCCGACAAAGCCGCCGCAGTCGCGGCGCCCGCGGTTCGGGCCGCGGTCGAGCAAGCCGAGGCCGAGTTGGGCGACACTGGACGAATCCTGTTGCGGCCCTCCGGAACTGAGCAGTTGATCCGCGTGATGGTGGAAGCGGCCGAGGAGGGCATCGCGCACCGGCTGGCGACCGGCATCGCGGAGTCGGTGCGCGCCGGGCGCTGAGCCGGAACCGCGGCCGCGCCCGACGCGTCCAAAGTGGTATGGGACAAGCCTTCATCGATGTTGCGGCCCTGCGTGCCGTCGCGAACCGGATGGACGACTCCGCGGAACTCGTTGCCGGCGCGGCTCGTTCGCAGTTGGCCGGGTTGGGATTCGGTGGGACCGTGGCCGGACGGGCACACGTCGCGAGTGGCGACGCGCTGCACACTGCGGTCAGCCGGATCACCGATGAGTTATCGCAGTGGACACGAGCGTCCTTCGAAATCGCCGCCGCGCTGCGCGCCGGCGCCGACCGCTACGCCGAGGCCGATCGGCGCGGCGCGGCCCGGATCGGGTGAGCTGGTGAGCCCGCGATTCGATGTTGCCGCGCGGCTGGCCCAGGGCCGACCGGCCGTCGAGCACGCGCAAACGTATGTGAGTGCCTGCCGGGCGTTGGGTTACCAGCATCCGGACCTCACCGCGCACGACGGGCAGGTTCTCGATTGGTATGAGACCGAAGACGGCTTGGATCTGCAAGTGCTGGACGACGATTGCGCCGCCTTGTGGGCCGCGGTCAACGCGGCCGAGGAAGCGCTGGCGCGGCAGCGCGAGCAAATCGGTGAGCTCGCGGCGGCGTGGCGAGGGGCGGGCGCCGACGCGGCGATGCAGTTCCTGCGGCGCCATTGTGAGACTGCCAGCGTGGTGGCCGCACGCGTGCGTGCGGCGGCGGAGAGCTGCAGTGTGCTGCGCGACAAGCTGTGGCACGCGGTCGATGGCAAGGCCGCGACGGCCATCGGCGTCGACGATCGCAGTTCGGTACAGCGCCCGGCGTGGCTGGCCGCGGCGCACACCGTCACGACCGGTTCGACGGACCCGTCAGCCGAGGATCTGGTTCGGGAGCAGCTGATGCCCTACGTGGACAAGGAGATTCGCGACGAGTGGCTGATCCTCATGCGCTCGATCACGGCATCGGTGGCGGCTGCGTACGACGCGGCCGTGGACGCGGTGACGGCCGCGCCGGATGCGTGCTTTGCAATCCCGGGCGACTCGCCGCCACAGCCGTTGCGTGACGAACCGGCCCCGCCGCCGTCGTTGCCCGATGAGCCCGTCGCGGCACCGCCCGTCGACACGGTGCCCGCCGCCATATCGACTCCGCCGCCGAGCGCTCCGGCTGCTATTCCAGCTGACGTGACCGACGACCTGCCGCCGGCGGCGCCACTCTCCGACCTGGCAGCTCCGCTGGGTGATGCCAACGGTATGTCCACTGGCGCAGGCGGTTTGGGTAGCGTCGGCGGGCTGGCCAGCGGGATCGGTGGTGTGGTCGGTGCGATCGTCCTTGGCATCGGCGGCTTGTTGGGCTCGCTGGCCGAGGGACTTGCGGATTCGTCGGCGCCGGACGACCTGCCGTTCGACGACGCAGTGGATGACGACGAGCCGCTCGACGAGGAAGCCGACGACGAGACCGACGATCCCGACAAAGACGAGGCCGGTGAAGAAGGCCAGAATGCCGACGAGGACACCACGTCGGCAGATGAAAACCCGTCGGCAACAGACGAACTCGCCGACAACGCCGCCGCGCCGCCCGCCGAACCGCCGCCGATGGAAGAACCGCCGCCGGCCGAACCTCCACCGCCCGCCGAGCAGCCGCTGGCCGCGCCTCCGGATGGATCCACCCCATGCGAGATCGCGGCGGACGAATTGCCGCAGGCGGGACAGTAAGCCGAACCGCCTAGGGCAGCAGCCTCTTCAGTTCCTCGACGTAACACACGGACTCGTCGCGGTCGGTTGATGCTGGGGTGGCCAACAGCGTCGTCACACCCGCCTCAGCGAAAGCCGCCACCCGCTCGGCGACGAAACCGCGCGGACCGATCAGCGAAACTTGCCGCACCAATTCGTCGGGTACCGCGGCAATCGCCTCGCTCTTGCGGCCCGACAGATACAGGTCCTGGATCCGGTTCGCGATGTCGCCGAACCCGTACCGGGTTGCCAGGTTGTGGTAGAAGTTGCGGGTCTTGGCGCCCATCCCGCCGATGTAGAGGGCAAGCTGCGGTTTGACCCATGCCAGCCGGTCCTCGACGTCGTCGCCGATGGCCAGCGACGCACCCACCATCACGTCGAGCGGGCCCAGTTGCGGATCCCGCTTGGCCGCACCGGCTTTCAGCGCATCGCCCCACACCGACTGCGCTTTCTCCGGATAGAAGAAGACCGGCTGCCAGCCTTCGGCGATCTCGGCGGTGAGCTCGACGTTCTTCGGGCCCAGCGCGGCAATCGAGATCGGGATTCGTTCGCGTACTGGATGATTGATGATGTGCAGCGCCTTGCCCAGCCCGGTGCCGCGGTCGGCCGGCAGCGGAAGCTGATAGTGCTTGCCGTCGTAGTTGACGCGGTCGCGGCGCCAGACCTGCCGGCAGATGTCGACGACTTCGCGAGTGCGGCCCAGCGGGGCGTCGAACGGCACGCCGTGAAAGCCCTCGATCACCTGTGGTCCCGATGTGCCGATGCCCAGCCGGAACCGGCCGTCGGACACGAAGTCCAGACCCGCGGCCGTCATCGCCAACAGCGACGGGGTGCGGGTATAGATCGGGAACACGCCGGACGCCAATTCGATGGTGGACGTCTTGGCGGCCAGATAACCCAACTGGCTGACCGCGTCGTAGGAATACGCCTCGGCCACCACCGCGACGTCGATGCCGACTTTTTCCAGTTCGACGACCCGGTCGACGCCTTCACGGAAGCCGCCCGAGTAGTCAAGCATGATGCCGATCCGCATCGTGACTTTATAGCACCCAACCGGTTGGTTGGTAACCTCAGCCCTTCAGCAGCGCGACGATCTTCTCCTCGGGCGTAACCGGCTGCGCTTGCTCCACCGTCTCGGTGTGGGGCAACTGAACCTCCGGATCGGCGAACTCCCGATACGACTTGTCGCCGCCCAGCGCATACAGCAGATAGCCGGTCAGCAGCGCGCGCACCTTCTTCTGCGTCTTGCGATCGGCACCCGGTAGCCCGAACACCGTCGTCAGCCGACGCCCTTCGATCAGGCCGCCGGCCTTGGCCTTGCTCACCACACGCAGCGTCGCCGCATCCCACACCTGTGCGAGCTGAATTGCATTGGAATGCAACGCCTTAGCGTCGCCGGGCGCGCTGAACACCACCCCCGGAACGTGCAACGACGCGGCTGGTTGCTCCGCGGGCGGTTTGGTCACCGCCGGGAAAATCGCCGCGACGGCTTTGGGTTTGGCCGGCATCCCGGCCGCCGCGAATACCGCGGCCGAGCCGCCGAACCCATGACCCGCCAGCCCGAGCTTGCCGGGGTGCACGCTGATCTTGCCCGGACCGAGGCGCACGCCTGCGGCGATGTCGAGCGCGGTGCCCAGGTCGTAAGCGAGGTTCAGCACCGAGGGTGCCAGGCCCTTCTCGGTATCGGGGGCCGCCGCAACGATGCCCCATGACGCCAGATGCTCCAGCAGGCCGGAGTAGCGCTCGACGCCGGCAAGCCAGTCGTGACCGAAGGCAATGCCAGGCAAATTCAAGCCAGCGTCGGGCGTGTACACCACCCCGGGCAGGCCGGCGAAGGCCAGGTCACCGCGCAGCACGCGGTGCGGTCCCCGTCGGGTCAGGGCGGCGACAAGCTTCTTGGTGCTCGACACGCGTTGACGGTAGCGCACGGCGGCACTGCGCTCGGACCACTCTCACCGACGACTAGGGCCGTATCGGAAGCACCGACGGGCGCGTCGCAACTCACCTAGCCGGCCGGCGTCAACCGCAACACCCGAATCGTCCGGGTGCCATCGGTACGCTCTGCGTATTTGGCGTAGCCGGGGTAGAAATCCACGGCCAGGCCGAACAGCCGGTCCCGGTCGGCGCCCGTCGCCTCGCGCGCCACGAATCGCCCGCCGTGCTCGCCGACATGCAGTTCGCATTCCGGGTGGGCGAGCAGGTTGTGGTACCAGGCCGGGTGCCGTGTGCCGCCGTAGTTGGACGCGATCAGGATGACGTCGTCGCCGTCGGTGAAATACCCGAGCGGTGTCTCGCGCCGCTGGCCGCTGCGCGCGCCGGTCGACGTCAACACCACGAGGGGCATGGCACCCGCAGCCAGGCTCACACGCCCGCGGGTAAGCCGCATGAGCGGCGCGTCCAGCGGGGCGGCCAGCGTGCGGTGTATCGCCGCGCCCGGCTTGGTTGCCACCAGGGCCAGCATTGCGCGTTTCCACGCTGCCCGGCCTGCCCGCGGGTCGACGCGGGGGATCCCGTTGACGGTGTCGCCAGACATATGGCGACTGTACTGGCATGTATGCCATTGATCAGCGCGTTTAGCACCCGCGGGGGCCGCCTGCACTACCCTGGTCAGCTATGTGCGGAATCGTCGGCTATGTCGGGCAGCGGTCTGCCTGCGAGGTGGTCGTCGAGGCGCTGCGCCGGATGGAGTACCGAGGCTACGACTCGGCAGGCATCGCGCTGCTCGACGGCGCCGGCAAGCTCACCGTCCGCCGGCGCGCCGGCCGCCTGGCCAACCTCGAGCAGGCGCTCGAGGAGGCCGACCCGGCCGCGCTGGCCGGTGGCACCGGCCTCGGCCACACCCGGTGGGCCACCCACGGCCGGCCCACCGACCGCAACGCCCATCCGCACCGCGACGCGGCCGGCAAGATCGCCGTCGTCCACAACGGCATCATCGAGAACTTCGCGATCCTGCGCCGAGAGCTGGAGGCCGCCGGAGTGGAGTTCGCCAGCGACACCGACACCGAGGTCGCCGTGCACCTGGTGTCGCAGGCCTATCGCCACGGCGAGACCGCCGGCGATTTCGTCGGCTCGGTGTTGTCCGTGCTGCGCCGGCTGGAGGGCCACTTCACCCTGGTCTTCGCCAACGCCGACGAGCCCGGCACCATCGTGGCTGCCCGCCGCTCCACACCGCTGGTGGTCGGGATCGGCGACGGCGAGATGTTCATCGGCTCCGACGTGGCCGCGTTCATCCCGCACACCCGCGACGCCGTCGAACTGGGTCAGGACCAGGCGGTGGTGATCACCGCCGACAGTTACCGGATCACCGACTTTCACGGCAACCCCGACGTCGAATACCGCGAGTTTCATATCGACTGGGACCTGGCCGCCGCCGAGAAGGGCGGCTACGAGTACTTCATGCTCAAGGAGATCGCCGAGCAACCCGCCGCAGTGTCCGACACGCTGCTCGGGCATTTCGTCGACGGCCGGATCGTGCTCGACGAGCAGCGGCTCTCCGACCAGGAGCTGCGCGAGGTCGACAAGGTCTTCGTGGTGGCCTGCGGCACCGCCTATCACTCCGGGCTGCTGGCCAAATACGCGATCGAGCACTGGACCCGGCTGCCGGTCGAGGTCGAGTTGGCCAGCGAATTCCGTTACCGCGACCCGGTTTTGGACCGCAGCACGCTCGTCGTAGCCATCTCGCAGTCCGGTGAGACCGCCGATACCCTCGAAGCGGTCCGGCACGCCAAAGAGCAGAAGGCCAAGGTGCTGGCGATCTGTAACACCAACGGCTCCCAGATCCCGCGCGAGTGCGACGCGGTGCTCTACACCCGCGCCGGGCCGGAGATCGGGGTGGCGTCCACCAAGACGTTCCTGGCGCAGATCGCCGCCAATTACCTTGTCGGACTGGCACTTGCGCAGGCTCGCGGCACCAAATACCCGGACGAGGTCGAACGCGAGTACCGGGAGCTGGAATCCATGCCGGACCTGGTGGCCCGGGTGCTCACCGGCATCAAGCCGGTAGCCGATCTGGCCTACCGGTTCGCGCAGTCGCAGACAGTGCTGTTTTTGGGCCGCCATGTCGGCTATCCGGTGGCGCTGGAAGGCGCGCTGAAACTCAAGGAACTTGCCTACATGCACGCCGAGGGTTTCGCCGCCGGCGAGCTCAAGCACGGGCCTATTGCACTGATCGAAGACGACTTGCCGGTCATCGTGGTGATGCCGTCGCCGAAGAACTCCGCGACCCTGCACGCCAAGCTGCTGTCGAACATCCGCGAGATCCAGACCCGCGGGGCGATCACCATCGTGATCGCCGAGGAGGGCGACGACACAGTGCGGCCCTACGCGGATCACCTGATCGAAATCCCCGCGGTGTCAACGCTTTTCCAGCCGCTGTTGTCGACCATCCCGCTGCAGGTGTTCGCCGCGTCGGTGGCGCAGGCCCGCGGGTACGACGTCGACAAACCACGCAACCTGGCCAAGTCCGTCACGGTCGAATAATTCTCGCGTCGAAACTGTAACCACTGCGGAGTTTCTCGGCGTGTCGTGTACGTGGTTACAGTGTCGGCGACACGATGGTGTAGGCATGCGACGTCTGAAACTCTGGCTGGCAGCTGCGTGGCGGTGGGTCAGCACGGCACCGCTGACCTACGCATGGCTGACCGTACTGCTGGTCACCACGATCATCCAGCACCAGCTGAGCAGGCGAGAGCTGCACACGGTGCTGGTGCACGGCTCCACCAACCTCTACCACTTGGCCCGCGATCCGTTGGAGGTGCTCTTCGCGAGCCTGTTCTGGATCGACGGCCGCTACTGGACGCCGTACCTGGTGCTGTTCACGCTGTTTCTCGCGCCCGCTGAACGCTGGCTTGGCCAATTGCGATGGCTCACTGTGGGATTGACCGCACACATCGGCGCGACCTATATCAGCGAGGGCTTGCTCTACCTGGCGATCCAGCATCACCTGGAGCCGGAGAAGCTGGTGCATGCCCGCGACATCGGCGTCAGCTACTTCATGGTCGGGGTGATGGCGGTGCTGGCCTACCACATCGCGAAGCCGTGGCGATGGGGCTATCTCGCGATACTGATCCTGGTCTTCACCGTCCCGCTGATCATCCATGTGAACTTCACCGCGATCGGGCATCTCGCATCGATCCTCATCGGGCTGTGCTTCTACCCGATGGCCCGGTCAGCACAACTCAAGGATGCCGGCAGGTGACGCCGCCGTCGACGACGAGGTGGGTACCGGTGATGAACGACGCCCGCGGCGACATCAAAAACGCCACCGCGGCAGCGACCTCGCCCGGCTCGCCAATTCGGCCCAGCGGCGCGGCCTGCACGAAACCGGCGCGGACCTCTTCGACGTCGAGCGCCACTTGCAGCATCGGCGTGTGGATGAACCCAGGGCACACCGCGTTGACCCGGATACCGGCCGGGCCGAGCTGCGCGGCCATCGACCGGGTCAGCCCGAGCAGACCGGCCTTCGACGCGCAGTAGGCCGGAATGAACGGGTTCGCGGACAACCCTTCGATGCTCGAGATGCCCACCACAGCGGGTGAAAGTCCTTCGCGCGCAGAGCGTTCCAGGTGTGACAACAGCAGCTGCACCAGCATCGCCTGGGCTCGCAGGTTCACGTCGACGACGGCGTCCCACGACTCGCCGGTGTAGGCGCCGATCGGCTCGGCCAGCACTCGGCCCGCGGCGTGCACCAGGCCGTCGATCCCGTCTAGCGCGGTGTCGGCGGCCGAAACCGCCTCGGCCAGCGCGGAATCGTCGCAGACGTCGACAACGGCGCCCGGCATCCCCATGCCGTCGGCGACTTCCCGTACCGCCGGGGCGATGTCCCACAGCGCAACCCGCCGGCCGTCGGCAACCAGCGCCTCCGCGCAGGCCCGGCCGATGCCCGACGCGGCACCGGTTACCACTACTCCACTCACGCTGATCCTTTCCGGATGACGAACTGGGACCAGTCGGGTTCTCGCACCGCCGACCAGTATTCGTTGAGCCGCCACGGGCTGACGGTGTGGATCTCCCCGTCGGCGTTCTTGAAGTAGGAGTGCTTGACCGCCGGGTGCGACCACACCATGTTCTTGATCTCGGTCTGGGTGCGTTGATGCCACTCGCGGGCCGCTTCGGCGGTCGGTTCGACGGAATGCAGGTTCGCCTCAACCAGTTTCGCCAGGCAGGTGTTGATGTAGCGCATCTGCAGCTCAGAGTTGAAGATCAGGCTTCCGCCGTGCGCAAGGTGGGCGCCCGGCCCGTAGATGAGAAAGAAGTTCGGGAATCCGGGGACGGTGATGCCCAGATAGGCGTATGGGCGCTGCCCCCAGATGCTGTGCAGGTCGATCCCGTCGCGCCCGGTGATCGTCATCGGCCACAGCACATCGGTGTGCCGAAAACCGGTGGCGTACACGATGATATCCACGTCGTGGCTGACGCCGTCGGTGGTGACGACGCCGCTGGGAGTGATCCGCTGGATGGGCGTGCGCACCAACTCGACGTTGTCGCGGCGCAGTGTGCGCAGCCAGGTGCCGTTGTCCTGCAGGGTCCGTTTGCCGGTGGCCGGATAGTCCGGCAGCACCTTGGCCAACAAATCGGAGTCTCCGTCAACCTGATTGGTGATCCAATCGGTGAACATCAGCCGGGCGGCGGCGTTGATCTCGCTGACCGCGTAGTCCTGGTCGGGGTAGGCGGGATCGACCCGTGCGGCGTCGAGGCCTTTGTCGGCGCCGGGCCACAACACCAGGAACCGGTACCAGCGGCCGTAGAACGGCAGATGGTCCATCGCCCAGCGCACTCCGTCGCCGACCGACTCGTGATACATCGGGTTGGGGAACATCCACTGCGCGGTGCGCTGGAAGACGGTCAGCTGCGCCACATCGTCGGCGATCGCCGGCGCGATCTGAAAGCCGCTGGCGCCGGCGCCGATCAGCGCAACCCGCTTGCCGGTCAGGTCGACGGAGTGGTCCCAGGCCGCGGAGTGAAACGACGGCCCCCGGAATGTGTCGGCGCCGTCGAAGTCGGGGACGTACGGACGGTTGAGTTGGCCGACCGCGGTGATGACCGCGCGTGCCCGCATCGTGGTGGTCTGGCCGTCGGATGTGCGGGCGGCCACCGTCCAGGTGCCTTCGTCGTCGTCCCACGTCGCGGTGGTGACCTCCGTCTGCCATCGGATGTGTTCGCCCAGAGCGTGTTTGTCGATCAGCCCAGTGAAATACGCCTGCAGCTCGGGCTGTTCGGCGAAGAAGTGCGTCCAGTTGTTGCTGGGCTCGAAGCTGTAGCAGTAGAAGTGGTTGGCGACGTCGACGCGTGCACCCGGATAGTTGTTCTCCCACCAGGTTCCACCGGGACCGGCGTTCTTCTCTACGATGGTGAACGGAATGTTGGCTTGCTTCAAGCGGATTCCGGCCAGGATGCCTGATTCGCCGCAACCAATCACGATGACGGGCGACGCTGCAGTGCGGTCGGGGTCCAGCGGCGCGGGTCGGCGCGGATCAACCCCTTCGAGGTCCATCTCTTCGAGCAGCAGCGCGACGTAGTCGTCGGGCACCGGTTCGCAGACGGCCCAGTCCATCATTTCCTTGACGAGTTCGCGAGGCAGCGCCGCGGGCTCGGGGCAGCCGCGGTCGCGGTAGTCGGTGATCACCGGCAGTGCCGCTTGCCGGGCGCGGGCTTTGTCCTCCTCGGACATGAAGCCCTGCACTTCGTTGAGGAAGATCCCGGCCGGCTTGAACTCGCGGATGAACCGCGGGTCGCCGGTGATGTGCACGCACGAGAGCAGCAGCGTGGGGATGCTGACCTGTTCCAGCGCCGCGGCGATGTCGGCCGTCGAGGTGGTGAAGGGCTGGCCGGCGTAGCGGCTGCGGGTCAAGAGCTCTCCTTCCCGTGGGTTGCCTAATTACGCTACTGGCAGTTGCGTTATTGATCAAGGGCGTATCCTCATGTAGGTACACGTAGGCACAACCCAGGCTGGGTGTGGAATGACGACGGTTTCGGTCCGCGAATTTTCCTACAATCCGAGCGCCATGTTCGCTCGGGCGGAGAGGGGCGAGACGATCGAAATCACCCGTCACGGCAAGGTCATCGCCAGGCTGGTTCCTGCCGAGCAAAAGAAGCGGAGCCGGATCGAGGAGCTAGAAGCCTCGGGCGCACTGCGACGGTCCGGAAAGACGCTTGCCGATCTGGATACGTTCACACATTTCACGTTGCCCGAAGGGGCTCCGGATCCACTTCGGCTTCTGCTTGAGGAGCGTTATACCGAAAGCGATTGGGAGCGTGAGCTCAGGGAAGAACTGGAAGCCAAGCGCAACACGAACGACGACACCAAACCGTGATCTACCTCGACGCGTCGGCGCTGGTGACGTATGTGCTTGAACGGCCGAACGTTGCCGAACTGCGCGCGTTTCTCGCGGCTCGTCCTGAGCTTTGTGGGGCCACCAGCACGGTGGGGTTCGTCGAGACTGTACGCAATTGCGATCGCGCGGGTGACTTCCCAGGTTTGATGACCCAGCTTCTTCGCGATTACGACGAGCTTCAGTTGACCTCCGAGATCCGTGACCGGGCAGCGGTCTTGCCGGGCGGACTGAAGACGCTGGACGCGATCCATGTAGCAACCGCCGAGACACTTGGCGACGAGTTAGTCGCCTTTGTCACCTACGACCGACGGCTGGCCAATGTCGCCCGCTCGCAAGGGCTTCCGGTCGTATCGCCGTGAAAGCGTGGCCGGCCACCGCGTGGCGGTTCGTGCGCAGCGCGCCGCTGACCTACCTGTGGCTGGCGGTATTGCTGATCACCACGATCGTGCAACACCAACTCAGCCGTCACGAGTTGCATACGGTGCTCGTTCACCGCTCCACCAACATCGCGCACCTGAGCACCGACCCGCTCTACGTGCTGTTCACCAGTCTGTTCTGGGTCGACGGCGGGGACTGGCTGACGTGCCTGGTCCTGTTCACACTGTTTCTCGCGCCGGCCGAGCGGTGGCTGGGCCAATTGCGCTGGCTCACAGTCGGTCTCATCGCGCACATCGTCGCCACCTATATCAGCGAAGGGTTGCTGTATCTCGCGATCCAGCAGCACCTGGAACCCGAGAAGATGGTGCACGTGCGAGATGTCGGCGTCAGCTACTTCATGGTCGGTGTGATGGCGGTGCTCACCTATCGCATTGCACCGCCGTGGCGATGGGTCTACTTGGCGGCGTTGATCGCCTACTACGGCATCGGTCTGGTGACCGATCCGAATTTCACTGCAATCGGGCATTTCTCGGCGATCTTCATCGGACTGTGCTTCTACCCGATGGCCCGCGGGGCCACTCGTCAGCTCCGCACAGCCGTGACGTAGCCCAGCGAGCCGAACATTGCCGCGTCGTTGTCGTCGTCCGGCTCGATCGAAAGCCCGTGAGCGGCAAATAGATCGGTAGCATCGGTGACGCTGGCCGCCCAGCCGTGGCCGTTGAGGTAGTCGACCACGTCGCTGCGGTCGCCCTCGTACCACAGGTCCGTCATGTCGACGTCGAGGCCGTGTGTGCGCCAGCGTTCGACGACCTCCCGCATCCGCTCGGCCATCATCGGCACGGACCGGGCGGCGTCCGGCAGGTTCTCGGTGGCCAGCCGGCTTCCCGCGGCGCTGAGCGCAGTGATGTTGTCCAGCAGCCGGTCCTGGGCTTCGGGCGGCAGGAACGGCAGCAGGCCTTCCGCACTCCAGGCGGTCGGTTCGGTGGGGTCCAGGCCGGAGCCGCGCAGTGCGGTCGGCCAATCGTGGCGCAGGTCGACAGCCACCGAGCGACGGTCGGCGGTGGGCGTGGCGCCCAGCTCGGCCAGTGTTCCGGTCTTGAACTCGATGACCCGAGGCTGATCGATTTCGTAGACGACGGTGCCGGCCGGCCAGGGCAGCCGGTAGGCGCGGGAGTCGAGTCCCGACGCCAGGATCACGGCCTGACGGATCCCGCGGCTGGCCGCCTCGAGGAAGAAGTCGTCGAAAAAGCGTGTGCGAACGGCCATCATGTCGCGCATCCGCTGCATGCCGAACTCGCCGTTGTCGTCGACCTCGGCCGGACTGAGCTCGCCGCTGGCCAACCGGGTGAAAAAGTCCACGCCCACCGCGCGGACCAACGGCTCGGCGAACGGGTCGTTGATCAGCGGGCTGGCACCCCGGCTGGCCAGCGCTCGCCCTACCGCGACGCCGGTCGCGGTGGCCCCCACGCTGCTCGCCAGATCCCAGGTGTCGTCCTCGGTTCGCGGCATATCGGCCCTCCCATAGTCGATAGTTAGCTCACTTAATCGAGCGTACTCGGCAGCCCGGCCACGTAATCTTGGTGACGCGCGGGGCTGGACGAGGAGGGTATGCAAGCGAATGCGGCATTACTACTCGGCTGAGACCATCCGCGAGGTCGAGGCGCCGCTGCTCGCCAGCCTGCCCGACGGCGCGCTGATGCGGCGCGCGGCCTTCGGCCTGGCCACCGAGATCGTTCGCGAGTTGACCGCCCGCACCGGCGGGGTGGCCGGGCGGCGGGTGTGCGCGGTCGTCGGCTCCGGCGACAACGGCGGCGACGCGCTGTGGGCGGCGACGTTCCTGCGGCGTCGCGGCTCCGCGTGCGACGCGATCTTGCTCAACCCGGAGCGCGCCCACCGCAAGGGGTTGGCCGCGTTCCGCAGATCCGGGGGCCGCATCGTCGAAAGCGTTTCGGCCGCGACCGATCTGGTGATCGATGGCGTCGTGGGCATCTCCGGTTCCGGGCCGCTGCGGCCGGCGGCTGCCGAGGTGTTCGCCGAAGTCGGTGACATCCCGGTGGTCGCCGTCGACATTCCCAGCGGCATCGACGTCGACACCGGCGCGATCACCGGGCCGGCCGTGCACGCCGCGCTGACCGTCACCTTCGGCGGGCTCAAGCCCGTGCATGCGCTCGCCGACTGCGGCCGGGTCAGGCTGATCGACATCGGCCTGGACCTGCCCGACACCGACCTGTTGAGTTTCGAGGCGGCCGACGCCAAGGCGCGCTGGCCGGTGCCGGGACCCAACGACGACAAGTACACCCAGGGCGTGACGGGCATCCTGGCGGGGTCGTCGACCTATCCGGGGGCGGCCGTGTTGTGCACCGGGGCCGCGGTCGCGGCGACGTCGGGCATGGTCCGCTACGTCGGCAGCGCACTGGACCAGGTGCTCTCGCACTGGCCGGAGGTCGTCGCCGCGCCCACTCCCGCCGCGTCCGGGCGGGTGCAGTCCTGGGTCGTCGGGCCGGGATTGGGCACCGAAGAGGCCGGCGCCGCGGCGTTGTGGTTCGCGCTGGACACCGACCTTCCGGTGATCGTCGACGCCGACGGCCTGACCATCCTGGCCGCGCACCCCGAGTTGGTCGCCAACCGGGAGGCGCCGACCGTGCTGACGCCGCACGCCGGCGAATTCGCCCGGCTCGCCGGCGCCCCACCGGGCGACGACCGCATCGGCGCCACCCGCAAGCTCGCCGACGCGTTCGGCGCCACAGTGCTGCTCAAGGGCAACGTGACCGTCATCGCCGAGCCGGACGGCCCGGTGTACCTCAACCCGGCCGGACAATCCTGGGCGGCCACCGCCGGCTCGGGCGACGTGCTCTCCGGGATGATCGGCGCGCTGTTGGCCGCCGGGCTGCCCGCACCCGAGGCGGCCGCCGCGGCGGCGTTCGTGCACGCCCGCGCGGCGGCGCTGTCGGCCGGTGATCCCGGTCCCGGTGACGCGCCCACGTCGGCGTCGCGCATCATCGGCCACATCCGAACCGCTCTCGCGGGCCTATAGGAAGGATCCCCATGCCGCACCCCTCCGTCCCGGCGCATTCGATCGCGCCGGCCTACACCAACCGGCTGTTCACCGCGCCGGTGCCGGCGCTGCGGATGCCCGACGAGTCGATGGATCCGGAGGCTGCCTACCGATTCATCCACGACGAGCTGATGCTCGACGGCAGCTCCCGGCTGAACCTGGCCACCTTCGTGACGACCTGGATGGATCCCGAGGCCGGCAAGCTGATGTCCGAGACGTTCGACAAGAACATGATCGACAAGGACGAATACCCGGCGACCGCGGCCATCGAGCAGCGCTGCGTGTGCATGGTGGCCGACCTGTTCCACGCCGAGGGCCTCAAAGACGACGACCCGTCCAGCGCGATCGGCGTGTCGACGATCGGCTCGTCGGAGGCGGTGATGCTCGGCGGGCTGGCGCTGAAGTGGCGCTGGCGCCAGCGGGTCGGCAAGGGCTGGGAGAAGCGCACCCCGAACCTGGTGATGGGCTCCAACGTGCAGGTGGTCTGGGAGAAGTTCTGCCGCTACTTCGACATCGAGCCCCGCTACCTGCCGATGGAGGAGGGCCGCTACGTCATCACTCCCGAGCAGGTCGTCGACGCCGTCGACGAGAACACCATCGGCGTCGTCGCGATCCTGGGCACCACCTACACGGGCGAGCTCGAGCCGATCGCCCAGATTTGCGCCGCATTGGACCGCCTGGCCGCAGGCGGCGGCGTGGACGTCCCAGTGCATGTCGACGCGGCCAGCGGCGGTTTCGTGGTGCCGTTCCTGCACCCCGACCTGAAGTGGGACTTCCGGCTGCCGCGAGTCGTGTCGATCAATGTCAGCGGACACAAATACGGCCTGACCTATCCCGGCATCGGTTTCGTGGTGTGGCGGTCCGCCGAGCACCTACCCGAGGACTTGGTGTTTCGGGTCAACTACCTCGGCGGCGACATGCCGACGTTCACCCTGAACTTCTCGCGGCCGGGCAACCAGGTCGTCGGCCAGTACTACAACTTCCTGCGCCTGGGTCGGGAGGGCTACACGCAGGTGATGCAGACGCTGTCGGGGACGGCGCGGTGGCTGGCCGGGCGGCTGGCCGCGAGCGAGCACTTCGAGCTGATCTCCGACGGATCGGCCATCCCCGTCGTCGCCTTCCGGCTGACCGGGGACCGCGGCTACACCGAGTTCGACGTCTCCCACGAACTGCGGACCTTCGGCTGGCAGGTGCCGGCCTACACCATGCCGGACAACGCCACCGACGTCTCGGTGCTGCGGATCGTTGTGCGTGAAGGCCTGTCCGCCGACCTGGCCCGGGCCCTGCACGACGACGCCGTCACCGCGATCGGCCATCTGGACAAGCTCAAGCCGGGCGGGCACTTCGACGAACAGCACTTCGCGCACTGAGCCGTTGGCCGGGCTCGCTCGGCAGCCCACATTCGCGGCTCTGGGACAATGGCCGGGATGATAGTGACAACTCCGGGCCTGATCGCCGAAGCGGTCGTCGACCTCGGCGCCATCGCGCACAACGTGCGCGTGCTGCGCGAGCATGCCGGCCCGGCGCAGGTGATGGCCGTCGTCAAGGCCGACGGCTACGGGCACGGGGCCACCCGGGTGGCCCGCGCCGCGCTGGGCGCCGGCGCAGCCGAGCTCGGTGTTGCCACCATCGAGGAAGCGCTGGCGTTGCGCGCCGACGGCATCACCGAGCCGGTGCTGGCCTGGCTGCACCGGCCGGGCACCGACTTCGCGCCCGCGCTGACGGCCGATGTCCAGATCGCTGTGTCGTCGGTACGTCAACTCGACGAACTGCTCGATGCGGTGCGCCGCACCGGCCGAACCGCGACGGTGACGGTCAAGGTCGACACCGGGATGAACCGCAACGGTGTCCGCGCCGCGGAGCACCCGGAGATGCTGGCCGCGTTGCGCCGCGCCCTTGCCGACGACGCCATCCGGCTGCGGGGCGTCATGTCGCATCTGGCTTGCGCCGACGAACCCGAGCATCCCGCCAACGACCTACAGGCGCAACGGTTTCGGGAGGTTTTGGCGCAGGCACGCGAGCATGGCCTGCCCTACGAGGTCGCGCACCTGTCGAATTCACCGTCGGCGCTGACCCGGCCCGACCTTGGCTTCGACATGGTCCGGCCCGGTATCGCGGTCTACGGCCTCAACCCATTCTCCCGACGCGACGACCTGGACCTGGTGCCCGCGATGACAGTGAAAACCGTTGTGGCACTGGTTCGCTCGGTCAGCGCCGGCGAGGGCGTGTCCTACGGGCACACCTGGATCGCCGCGCGCGACACCAACCTGGCGCTGCTGCCAATCGGCTACGCCGACGGAGTGTTCCGGGCGCTCGGCGGACGTCTCGACGTGTTGATCAACGGCCGGTTGCGCCGCGGCGTCGGGCGGATCTGCATGGATCAGTTCGTCGTCGACCTAGGCTCGGGGCAGCCCGACGTCGCCGAGGGCGACGAAGTGATCCTGTTCGGCCCCGGCACCCAGGGCGAACCTACCGCGCAGGACTGGGCCGACATGCTCGACACCATCCACTACGAAGTCGTGACCAGCCCGCGCGGTCGCATCACCAGGACCTACCGCGAGGCCGAAAACCGTTGAGCGGTGATGACGGGCGCAAGGGTCGATGGTTGGCGGGTGCCGCCGGGCTGAGCGCGGTGGGGACTATCGCCGCGGTGTCGGTCGCCCGGCAGGTGACTCGCCGGGCCGTCGTCGACGACCCCTATGTCAACGAGAACTTCGAGGCGATCGACGGCGACCGCAGCTACGTGGTGACCACACCCGACGGCGTGCCGCTGGCGGTGCGCGAGGTCGGGCCGGTCGATGCGCCACTGACGGTTGTGTTCGCCCACGGATTCTGTCTTCGCATGGGCGCCTTCCACTTTCAGCGGATGCGACTCTGCGACCAGTGGGGCCCGCGGGTCCGGATGATCTTCTACGACCAACGCGGGCACGGGCGCTCCGGGGAAGCGCCGCCGGAGACCTACACGATCGCTCAGCTGGGCAAGGACCTGGAGACGGTGCTGCAGGTGATCGCGCCGCGCGGACCGATCGTGCTGGTCGGTCATTCGATGGGCGGCATGACGGTGTTGTCGCATGCCCGGCAATACCCGCAGCACTACGGCAGCCGCATTGTCGGTGCGGCGCTGATTTCGTCTGCCGCCGAAGGGGTTGCGAAATCGCCGCTGGGCGAGATCCTGCAGAACCCGGCGCTGGATGCCATCCGGTTCACCGCACGGTCGGCGCCCAAACTGGTCCACCGCGGCCGCCATGTGGCGCGGTCACTGATCGGGCCGATTCTGCGGGCGGCCTCCTACGGCGACTTCAACGTCAGCCCCAGCGTGGTGGCGTTTTCGCAGAAGATGATGCACGGCACGCCCGTTGCCACCATGGTCGAGTTTCTGCACGCCCTGGAAACGCACGACGAGACCGCGGCGCTGTCCACATTGGCCCGGATTCCGACGCTGATCGTCTGCGGCGATCACGACCTGCTCACGCCCGACGAATACTCGCGCAGGATGGCCAGCGCGCTGCCGAACTGCGAGCTGATCATCGTCGGGCGGGCGGGTCATCTTGTGCTGCTGGGCAAGCCGGACCCGATCAACGAGGGCTTGGTGCGGCTGGTGAAGCGAGCCACCCCGGGCCGGCTCGCCGCGGCGAGTCAGCGCTGGCGTGAGCGGGTCCTTCGCCGTGCCTGAGTCCGGTGGTGGCGACCCGCTGCGCCCGGCTTCGCCGCGCTTGCGATCGCCACAGCAAGGCACGGCGACGCTCGAGCGTGTCGAGGACACGCTGGCGCTCGGATCACAGTTGGGCGCGCAGCTGCGCGCCGGCGACGTGGTGGTGCTGTCCGGTCCGCTCGGCGCGGGAAAGACCGTGCTGGCCAAGGGAATCGCCGCGGCGATGGACGTCGACGGGCCGGTCACCTCGCCGACGTTCGTGCTGGCCCGGGTGCATCCGCCGCGGCGTTCCGGCGCACCCGCGATGATCCACGTCGACATGTACCGGCTGCTGGACCACAGCGGCACCGACCTGCTCGGCGAGCTGGATTCGCTCGACTTGGACACCGACCTCGAGGACGCCGTCGTGGTGGTCGAGTGGGGCGAGGGTCTGGCCGAACGGCTTTCCGAGCGTCACCTCGACGTGCGCCTCGAGCGGGTCACCAACTCCGACGTGCGGATCGCGACGTGGCGGTGGAGCGGCCGGTGCTGATCCTGGCGATCGACACCGCGACCCCGGCCGTGACGGCTGGTGTCGTGCGCGACGGCGAGGTACTGGCCGAACGGGTCACGGTCGGCGCCCGCGCTCACGCCGAGCGGATCACCCCGAATGTGTTGGCGGCGTTGGCCGATGCCGACCTGACGATGGCCGACCTGGACGCCGTGGTCGTGGGCTGCGGCCCCGGGCCGTTCACCGGGCTGCGGGTGGGTATGGCGACCGCCGCGGCGTACGGGCACGCCCTGGGCATACCCGTGTACGGAGTATGCAGCCTCGACGCCATCGGGGGGCAGACCAAAGGCGAGACCCTGGTTGTCACCGATGCCCGCCGGCGCGAGATCTATTGGGCGCGTTACCGCGACGGGATCCGCGTGGAGGGTCCCGCCGTGAATGCCCCGGCCGACGTCGACCCCGCCGGTGTTCGCGCAGTGGCCGGCTCACCCGAGCACGCGGCGCTGTTCGACCTGCCGCGCTGTTGGCCGACCTACCCGACGCCGAGCGGGCTGGTCGCGGCGGTGCCCGATTGGTCGGGCAGTCCGCCGCCGCTGGTGCCGCTGTACCTGCGTCGTCCCGACGCGAAAGCCCCTGCCGCACAAGTCACGTTCGGCCCGCTGACGCCCGACGACGCGCGGCGGTGTGCCGAGCTGGAGGCATTGCTGTTCCCCGGCGACGATCCCTGGCCGAAGGCCGCGTTCCTGCGCGAACTCGCCGCCAAGCACAACCACTACGTGGCCGCGCGCGCCGGCGACTTGCTGGTGGGTTACGCAGGCATCTCACGGCTGGGCCGCACACCGCCGTTCGAGTACGAGGTGCACACCATCGGCGTCGACCCCGCGTTCCAGGGCCGCGGGATCGGCCGCCGACTGCTGAACCAGCTGCTGGACTTCGCCGACGGCGGCGTCGTGCACCTGGAGGTGCGCACCGACAACGAGGCGGCGATCGCGCTGTACCGCAGCGCCGGATTCACCGACGTCGGCGTGCGGCGACGCTACTACCGGGTCAGCGGCGCCGACGCCTATACGATGCGACGGGAGGCACAGTGATCGTTCTGGCTGTTGAAACATCTTGCGACGAAACCGGTGTCGGCATCGCCCGGCTCGACGACGACGGCGCGGTGAGCCTGCTCGCCGACGAGGTGGCCTCCAGCGTCGACGAACACGTCCGGTTCGGCGGCGTGGTTCCCGAGATCGCCTCGCGGGCACACCTGGAGGCGCTGGGACCGGCCATGCGACGCGCCATGGAAGCCGCCAGGGTTTCGAAACCCGACGTCGTCGCCGCCACCATAGGGCCGGGACTGGCCGGTGCGCTGTTGGTGGGAGTGGCTGCGGCCAAAGCGTATTCGGCCGCCTGGGGTGTGCCGTTCTATGCCGTGAACCACCTCGGCGGACATCTTGCCGCCGACGTCTACGAGCACGGGCCGCTGCCGGAAAGCGTGGCGCTCTTGGTATCCGGCGGCCACACCCACCTGTTGCATGTGCGCTCGCTCGGTGAGCCGATCGTCGAACTGGGCAGCACCGTCGACGACGCCGCCGGCGAGGCTTACGACAAGGTGGCCCGGCTATTGGGGCTCGGCTATCCCGGCGGCAAGGTGCTCGACGACCTGGCCCGCACTGGCGACCGTGACGCAATTGTGTTCCCGCGCGGCATGACCGGCCCGCGCGACGATCCGTACGCGTTCAGCTTCTCCGGGCTCAAGACCGCGGTCGCCCGCCACGTGGAGAGCCATCCCGACGCGTCGACCGCCGACATCGCGGCCGGCTTCCAGGAGGCGGTGGCCGACGTGCTGACGATGAAGGCGGTGCGTGCCGCCAGCGAACTCGGCGTGGACACCTTGCTGATCGCCGGGGGAGTGGCCGCCAACTCTCGGCTGCGGGAGTTGGCCGAAGAACGTTGCGCTGCAGCCGGATTGACCTTGCGGATTCCGCGGCCCCGGCTGTGCACGGACAACGGGGCGATGATCGCCTCGTTCGCCGCGCACCTGGTGGCCGCCGGAGCGCCGCCGTCACCGCTTGACGTGGCCAGCGACCCGGGCCTGCCCGTGGTGAAAGGCCAAGTGCGCTAACGGCCGGTTTGCCGGGTGACGATCAGCAGATTGTTGCCGGTGGCCCAGGCTTGCGTGAACGTGGCCATCGGGATCTGCTCGTCGCGGCCGTTCGGGGTGCCGCTGTCGTTGAGGTGCACGATGTCGGTGCGGGTGTCGACTCCGGTTACGACGACGGCGTGGTCGGCGTTGGTGCGCTGGCCCTTGCCCGGCGGATAGTTCCAGATGGTTTCGGCATTGAGCCCGGCGATCACCTTGTGGCCGCCGGCCAGGTCCTGCTCGAGACCCTCCATGGTGTTGCCGGTGGTGAGGTCGGACTGGATGCCGTACTTCTCCAGCAGGACGACCAGGTCTTCGGGTGCGGTGCCGTCGAATTGGTAGATGCCGCCATGGTGGACTTCGCTCTTGGTGAACGCACCGCGTAACTCGATGCCGACTTGGGTGGGTTCTTTCCCGGTCAGTTGGCCTACTACGTCGGCGACGGCCATTAGGCCGCAGTCTTCCTGATGCTGGTAGCGCCAATAGGGGGCGGCGGCTCCAGGGTCGCCGTACATCTGGCCGTTCGGGTCGGCGTGCGCGACCCCGGCCAGTCCGATGAGGGCTGCGAGCATCAGCGTGGCCAGGCCGGCGAGGCGAGTCATGGCCCCATTATCAGCCCCGTCCGCGAGCGTGCGGGTGCCCCAGTCGCATGCGGGTGAACACCGGATTTGCGCACCATCGCGGCACAGGGGGACTGAAGCACCGGGGGAGCCTTGAGTGCTAGCACTCTCGTGTATAGAGTGCTAGGTGGCAATCGGACAACCCCTGGTGTCGGCACCCGCGACGACGACGCGAGGGCACGGACGAATGCCGAAGCACCTGGTAATTCGGACAGTCCGGGGCGACCGCCCCGGACCTGCTACCAACTAGTGGAGGGCTCCAATCGTGGCGAGCGTGAACATCAAGCCACTCGAGGACAAGATCCTCGTACAGGCCAACGAGGCCGAGACCACGACCGCGTCCGGTCTGGTCATTCCCGACACCGCCAAGGAGAAGCCGCAGGAAGGCACCGTCGTCGCCGTCGGCCCCGGCCGCTGGGACGAGGACGGCGAGAAGCGGATTCCGCTCGACGTCTCCGAGGGCGACACCGTCATCTACAGCAAGTACGGCGGCACCGAGATCAAGTACAACGGCGAGGAGTACCTGATCCTGTCGGCGCGCGACGTGCTGGCCGTCGTCTCCAAGTAACCAAAGGCGTGTTCCGCCCCGGCAATCCCCGCTGTGTACGGGTGATTTCCGGGGCGGACCGCTCTACAGGGACAGGAAAGACTGATGAGCAAGCTGATTGAATACGACGAAACCGCCCGGCGCGCCATGGAATTGGGCGCCGACAAGCTGGCCGACGCGGTGCGGGTCACGCTGGGTCCGCGGGGGCGCCACGTTGTGCTGACCAAGGCTTGGGGCGGACCGATCGTCACCAACGACGGCGTCACCGTGGCCCGCGAGATCGACCTGGAAGACCCGTTCGAGAACCTGGGCGCCCAGCTGGTGAAGTCGGTGGCCACCAAGACCAACGACGTCGCCGGTGACGGCACCACCACCGCGACGGTGCTCGCGCAGGCGCTGATCAAGGGCGGGCTGCGGCTCGTCGCCGCCGGCGCCAACCCGATCGCGTTGGGTTCGGGCATCGGCAAGGCCGCCGACGCGGTGTCCGAGGCCTTGCTGGCCGCGGCGACCCCGGTGGCCGGCAAGACCGGCATCGCTCAGGTGGCCACCGTGTCGTCGCGCGACGAGCAGATCGGCGAGCTGGTCGGCGAGGCGATGACCAAAGTCGGCCACGACGGCGTCGTCAGCGTGGAGGAGTCGTCGACGCTGACCACCGAGCTGGAGTTCAGCGAGGGGATCGGCTTCGACAAGGGCTACCTGTCGGCGTACTTCGTCACCGATTTCGACGCACAGGAGGCGGTGCTCGAGGATGCGCTGATCCTGTTGCACCGCGACAAGATCAGCTCGCTGCCCGACCTGCTGCCGCTGCTGGAGAAGGTCGCCGAGGCGGGTAAGCCGCTGCTGGTGGTCGCCGAGGATGTCGAAGGTGAAGCGCTGGCCACGTTGGTCGTCAACGCGATCCGCAAGACGCTCAAGGCCGTCGCGGTCAAGGCGCCGTACTTCGGTGACCGTCGTAAGGCGTTCCTCGAGGATCTCGCGGTGGTCACCGGCGGCCAGGTGGTCAACCCCGACGTCGGGCTGCTGTTGCGCGAGGTCGGGCTCGACGTGCTGGGCACGGCCCGCCGCGTGGTGGTCACCAAGGACGACACCGTGATCGTCGACGGCGGCGGCACGGCCGAGGCGATCGCCGCGCGGGCCAAGCAACTGCGCTCGGAAATCGAGACCACCGACTCCGACTGGGATCGCGAGAAACTCGAGGAGCGGCTGGCCAAGCTGGCCGGCGGGGTTGCCGTGATCAAGGTCGGCGCCGCCACCGAGACCGCGCTCAAGGAGCGCAAGGAAAGCGTCGAGGACGCCGTGCACGCCGCGAAGGCCGCGGTCGAGGAGGGCATCGTGGCCGGCGGCGGCAGCGCGTTGATCCAGGCCCGCAAGGCACTGACCAACCTGCGCTCGTCACTTTCCGGGGACGAAGCGCTGGGCGTCGACGTGTTCTCCGAGGCGCTCAGCGCGCCGCTGTACTGGATCGCGACCAACGCCGGGCTCGACGGGTCCGTCGTGGTCAGCAAGGTTGCCGAGTTGCCCGCCGGGCACGGGCTGAACGCGGCGACGCTGAGCTACGGGGACCTGGCCGCAGACGGTGTCATCGACCCGGTCAAGGTGACCCGCTCGGCGGTGCTCAACGCCGCGTCGGTGGCTCGCATGGTGCTGACGACCGAGACGGCTGTGGTGGACAAGCCGGAGGAAAAGGCCGAGCACGACCACCACCACGGTCACGCTCACTGATGACTGACGAAGGGGGGTCGGGACCTTCACTGGGTCCCGGCCCCCCGTTCTCTGTTCTCGCCGTGGCAGGGCCAAAAACGGCGCATGTCGTCGGTGGCCAGTTGTACCGTTTGTCGGCGTGACGACGCCATCTCCTTCACCCGGTTGGTACCCCGATCCGTCGGACCCTGGGCGGCAAATCTACTGGAACGGCACCGCTTGGAGCGGACCCCCTCAGCCAGCTTCAGCGCCGAACTTGCCATCGGCAGCGTCTCCGGCGGACGGCTCTAGCAGAGGCAGGACAACTGCTGTTTCAATCGGTGTCGGCGTCCTCGCTGTCGTCGGCCTATTCATGTCGATGCAATCAGTCAGCCTGATGACCGGTTCAGGACCGGTCTGGACCGGGGTTGCCGTCGTGGGCGGTGCCGTAGCTCTCGCGTTCTTCTTGCGCGCCGCGAAAGCAGCCCGCGTTGTCGCCTGCATTCTCCTGGCCATCTCCCTGGCCAACGCCTTCTACATCGAGAACGAGCTGTCGAAAAAGCGAGACGAAATCACGCATACTTTCGACCATCTAGGTTCCGAGTAGGCCAGGAGCATCTCGACTGCGACTAGTTGGGCGATTGACTGCCGCGCAGATGCCAGACGGTCTCAGTCTTTTGCGCCTGTGTCAGGAGCCGTGTCGGGCGGCAAAACGAGGAAATCGCGTATGCCGTGGACCGATTCGCCGTCCTTCTCACGAGTCGCTGTTACATGGATGGCGTACACGCCCGGTTTGGTGAACATGCCCGGACCGAATTGAGCGGCGATAGGCACCAGCACGGGCTCGCCCGCGCGGGACTCGTCTAAGGGATTGCCCTGCGCTTGGACTTCGATCACCACAGGACGCGGTCCCTCCGGAGTTTCCATCGTCACGAGGGCGTCGTTCGCATCCCGCAGTTCCATTCGAATGGCAAGAGTGAACGGGAGGTCGCTCTGCTCCAATTCCACAAATCCAACAACAGCCATGGGGGGAGACGGCGCAGTAATGTGAGTCCAACCCATCCCCAACGCGGAGACCTTGTTGCTGGCGTCTATCTGCGCGGAGTCCGCGAGTAGGACCGTCAGGTTCACGCAAGCCCCTAGCAGTTGCCGACAAGCACTGCAACCCCTTTGGTGGTTCCGCCGGTTGGGACGCTTACTGGCCCCACGGAACGCAGCGCATGGCCAGTGACGGTAGTGACATCGCGAACGAGCACGTCATCCCGCATAGAGTCCCAATCCACGTCAAGAACAACGAGGCATCGGTTGGGGTTTACAGCAGCGACCACAGCATCGGCGCAAACGCCGTCCTCGGGCTCGAAGACAACGACTCGTTCACCAATGACGGGCGTCGGACCTACGTAGGACGTGGGAGTTTGCCCAGCGCGGTTACGCCGGTTTATGTCGATCTGCAGTCGTCTCATCGCTGGTCACCTCCTTTTCTGTAGGTCGGGCATACACGCTTCGCGTCAGCCCAGATTAGCGCTAGGTCGGTAAAGTCGGGCATATCGGATAGGTCACCTTTCCCTACCAGGTAGTGCGCCGCAGGCGGCATATCAGGGATCACGACCCAGCCGCTATGTTCCAGGTCGTCCGCCCAAACTGGCGCGATGTGCCTTCCCCTGAGGGGAACGATCGCACGTAGACGAATGATCGCATCATCGACTGTTTCTGCTGTAGGCACGATAATCCCGCTGGTTGATACGCCATATCGACCGGGCCGCCCCTCATCGAGGTCGTCATCGAAGGTGTCCTGAGCGTTTTTCGTGCATGCGTCTGCGGTGAACGGTGAAAAACGGACGATGAGCAGTCGTCCGTCCTTGGGCATGCAAAAAGTCTAGAGTCGCACCCCGCCAGGTGATTTCGTGATTGCTTGGCGGCACGCCAACTAGGTGGGTGCCGTTGAACGGGCTCCGCACTACTCAGATGGGAGTCGTCAGGGTCGTGCTTGGCGTCGACGTGGTGGTCGGAGTGCTGGTGACCGTGACAATGCTCGCACTCGTGGCCGGCGGTGGGACCGTGGTCGTGGTGCTCGTGGTGACGGTAGTTGGCGCCGAGGTGGACGAGGTCGTCGTGGCGGCCGCCGCGGAAATCACACCGCAGGCTAGCCGTGTTTCTGAGGTCCGCGGCGGTGAACGAGCTAGTTGTTGTGACGAGTTTCGCCGCGCCGTCGGGGCGCACTTGCAATGCGGTCAGGTCTCCGCGGGCGGGATAGCCGCTGTGACCCGGCGCCTGGTACACGCCTCCGGCGGAGTCGAAGTCCTCGACGGCCTCGCATCTGCCCACCTAGTGCGATGTCGCGGTAAGCGCGGCGACCACTAAGGCTGCGCTCTTTTCCATGGGCTCGGCCTACCTTGATTGGCCAATGTCAAACGGTGCTGCTGCTGTGGGCGCTTCGTCATTCACCAGCAGGTATAGCCGCCGTCGATCACGATGTCGGAACCGGTCATGTAGCTCGACGCGTCGCTCGCGAGATAGACGTATATGCCGACGAGTTCTTCGGGCCGGCCCAGGCGTCCGAGCGGGATCTTCGGCTCCCACAACGCTTGGTACTCGGCGATGTACGGCTCCACCAGTTCGGTGAGGATGTAACCCGGGCTGACGCTGTTGACCCGGATGTTGTGGGGCGCGAACTCCACCGCCATCGCCTTGGTCAGGTGGATGACAGCCGCCTTCGAGGCGCAGTAGTGACCGACCTGTTGCGGGGTGTTGACGATGTGACCCGACATCGACGCCGTCGTGATGATGCTGCCGGCGCGCTGCCGGGCAACCATGGACTTGGCCGCGGCCTGGGCGGTGAGAAAGACACCGTTGACGTTGGTGTCCTGGATTTTCTGAAATTCCTCCGGCCGCATATCCAGCAAGCCGTCGAAGTTGATGATCCCTGCGTTGCATACCGCGATGTCGATACCGCCCAATTCGTGGTCGACTCGGTTCAGCATCGCGTCCACCGATTCCGGCTGGGTGACGTCGCAGGTGATGGGTATCGCCGTCCCGCCGCCATCGGCGATGTCTGCCGCCAGTTCCTGTAGTGGCTCGTGATGTCGGGCCGCGATCGCCACCGCAGCCCCGGCTTGCGCGTAGGCCAGCGCGACTCGCTTGCCGATACCACTCGAGGCGCCAGTCACCAGAGCGCTCTTGCCATGCAGCCCAAAGAGATTCATCACGGTCCTTTCCGCTCGATCAGACCTTGGACCCCAATCCCGCGATCAGGTTGATCGTGACCGCCAAGACGACCGCGCCCAAGAGGTAGGACAACAGCGCATGGCGCAACACCGTTGCCCTGATGGACGTCAGTCCGATCTCGGTGTCCGACACCTGAAAGGTCATGCCCACAGTGAAGGCGACATACGCGAAGTCCCGAAAGCGGGGTGGCTCCGGGTCGTGGAAGTTGATGCCGCCCGGCTCGCCCGAGTAGTAGAGCCGGGCGTAGTGCACGGTGAACAGTGTGTGCACGGCAAACCAGGATGCCGCGACGCTCAGGATGCCGAGTATGGCGGCTTCTATGGCCGCGGGCCCTGACCGCGATGCGGCCGCGACCACGTAACCGACCCCGCCGAGGCTCGCGACGCTCGCCGACACGATGAGGGCGTCAGATGCCCATCGGGTGGGATCCTCCCGCGTCGCATATCTGCGGGTTTCATCGGCGTCCATCCCGCCCAGGATGAGCCGCGTCCACACCACATAGACACCGGCGGCAACGACCCAGCCGGACAGCGCGAATCGCCAGCCGACGGCGTTACCCACGAAGAGAGCGACGACAACTCCGAGCAGGGCCGCAACCGCTATCCGCACCGCGACCGTGTCGCGGAACAACACAACGACGGATTTCACAATCCCGACTTAAGCACCAGCAGGCGTCGAAAACCCGCGCTCAGAGCGTTACAGCGTGTCGGGGCACAGGTTGTGTTGTGCGGCCTGGATCAGCATCCGGCCGGTACCGGCGTCGTTGGGGCTCAGCTGTCCGACCAGCTGGTCCGGCGACTCGCCCAGATGCAGTCTGTTGCAAGCCATATAGCCTTGCGCCACCAGCACGCCGTCGGGCATCTGCTGGCCTCCGACAGACCACCCCCCGAAGCCGTTGGATCGGAGTTCGTTGAGGAATCCTTGATCGTCGGCATGCGCCGCCGGCGCGCCGATCAAACCAACGGCGAACCCTGCCGCGGCGATGGCTCCGGCTAGAAGCTGTTTACTCACGGTGATGTCTCCTGCTCGGCCCGACATTGACGCGACCGTAACAGCCGGCTTGCCTTAGGAGGGCTGTTCCGCAAAAACCGCAGGTCAGCGGCTATTTGCGTTTAGTCTCCCAGCATGGACCGCATCTTCCAGTGGGTATGGGATCGGTACGGGCCGAGATACTCATGGGCGCTCTGCGCGGTGATGTATCCGCTGTCGCTGCCGGTCTTTTTGCTCTGGTCATTCATTGTTATGGCGTTCGAAAGATCCGGTCACTACGGCGAAGCGGCCGTCTTCACCGTTGTTGCCGTGCTGGTGCGGGCTTACCTGCTGGTCCTTCCTGGCATGAAAGAGATGCGCGCTGTTGAGCAGTGGGCTGCGGGGCGGGCGGCCGATCCGACGACGGTATTGGGCGCGACGTATGCCTATGCCCGGCGTGCGGTTGCCCGAACGGTGGGGACGGATGCGGTGTGGACCGCTTTGTTCACCGTCGGTGTGGGTGCGATCGCAGGGGCAACGGGCTCGCGGTTGGTCCAGTACGCGATCCTGGGCGCCGCGATGGGCGTGGCCAACATGCTGATCTCAGTGCACAGCTTCGCTGAAGGAGCGTTGCGGCCGGCCCGGGTGGCCATCGCCAGCGATACAGGCATCGGTGACTCACTGCCTCGCTCTCGCCCGACTTTCGCCAATTGGACGAACCTGTCCATGGTCATGACAGCGTTCGCGTCTGTCATTGCGGGCGCAATGCTGGCAGCCGTGTTCGATCTGGCCGCGTACGGCCCCGCACTCGCCGTGGCGATAACGTGTGCATACACGCTCGGCGTCTCGATACCGATCGCGGTGGGCGCCTCGTTTTCGCCTATCTTGCAACCGATTCGCGACCTCGCAGCAGGAACCGAACGTGTTGCGGCGGGCGACTACAGCCAACGCCTGCCGGTCGTCCAGGATGACGATCTCGGCGCACTGGCGGCGTCGTTCAACCGCATGCAGGCCGGATTGGCTGAGCGACAACGACTTCAAGCCGCGTTCGGCACCTACGTCGACCCGGCCTTGGCGGCGCGGCTGCTCGAGCAAGGTGACGACCTTTTCACCGGAGAGCGCCGCGAGGTAACCGTGATGTTCGTCGACATCCGCGATTTCACGCCGTTCGCCGAGGCGAACACCGCCGAGGACACCGTCGCCCGACTCAACGCGTTGTTCGAGATCGTCGTGCCCGCTGTTGTCGACGCCGGCGGGCATGTCAACAAGTTCCTCGGTGACGGCGCGCTGGCCGTCTTCAACGCCCCCAACGATCTTGTCCATCATGCCGACGCCGCCGTCAACGCAGCGGTTCTGATTCACCGCTCGGTCGCCGAGCGATTCGGCGGCGAGCTGCGGATCGGCATCGGAATCAACACTGGCCTAGTGATCGCCGGAACCATCGGTGGCGCAGGCAAGCTCGAGTTCACCCTGATCGGCGACACCGTCAACGTCGGCGCCCGTGTCGAGCAGCTCACGAAAACCACCGGTGACGCGATCCTTCTCACCCAGCAGTCAGTCGACGCGCTGGTTTCTCGACCAGTCGGCCTGGCCGACAGAGGATTCCACGCGCTGAAGGGCAAGTCCGCTGCCGTGCAGGTTTTCGGCCTCGAGTTGGCGGGTGACTCGTTTGCGTCCGCTCGCTAAGCGGTGCGGCGGATCCCGCGCGAGCGGCCCATGTCGCGCTTGAGCAACAGGTCACGCTCGGTTTCCGACAGGCCGCCCCAAATGCCGTACGGTTCGCCGACTTCCAGCGCGTGGCTGCGGCACTGCTCGATCACCGGGCAGCGTCGGCAGAGCTCCTTGGCCCGCCGCTCGCGCTGCATGCGAGCACGGCCGCGCTCGCCGTCGGGGTGGAAGAACACCGACGAATCCACACCCCGGCAAACACCCTGCAGTTGCCATTCCCAGATATCCGCGTTGGGTCCCGGTAGCTGTTCCGGCTGTGGCATGGAAATCCCTCTCTACACGCGCATGTGGGGACCAGTTGTGATCGCATAAATCGTCAACTGATTCGAGCGATGTCGCCGATGACTACCCGTCGCCGTTAAAGGTAGGGGTGCCGATGAAATTCCGTCAATAGCACTGCAAGCTACCGAATATCTAACTGTGCCTTGAGAATTTACTTTTCGTTCATCGCTGCGATGCTCTTACTAAGGGTGCTGCATGCTACTGCGAACTCGGTCTATGTCGCGATTTGCCTGTTGGCGCAGGGGTCGGATGGGGCTTGCAATTACCGGCGCCTGCCCAACGGTTAATATCGCCGTAACGCAGAAACCACAGACTTTTAACTAATGCTCACAGTGATTGATATCTCTTCCGATGCGGCTGTCGAATCATCCTTGGCCGCCGCCGCGTTCGGCGACCAACCCGGCCGCTGGCCGCTGCCGACCGCGAGTACGCCGCAGCAGCTCTGGCTGCGAGCGGTCGCCGCAGGCGGGCAGGGCCGCTACGGCAGTGCCCGCAGCGACCTGGCAAAGCTACTGCGCGTCACGGCGACGGGCCGACTCGCCTCGCTGGCCCATAGCACCCAAGGGTCGTTCCTGCGCCAGCTCGGCTGGCACCGACTGGCCCGTGGCTGGGACGGTCGCGCGTCGGCGCTCGCCGGCGATCACCCCGAGGCCGCGGCCGACGCGCTGATCGGGCTGGCCGCCGACGCGCTCGGCATCGGTCGGTTGGCTGCGTCGGCGACGTTGCTGGACCGTGCCGAGCCCCTGGCCAAACAGGCCGGCGTGCCTCGACTGCAGGTGCGCCGGTCGTGGGTCGCTGCCGAGCTGGCGATGGCATCCGGCGACGGCGACACTGCTGTCAGACGCGCCGAAACCGCAATCGAATTGGCGGTGCCGGCAGGTTCGAAGCGCCATCAAACCAAGAGCGAGGTGGTGTTGGCCGCGGCGCTGTGCAGCGCCGGGAACATCGAAAAGGCACGCGCCGTCGGCGACGCCGCGCTGGAAACCACCGCCAATTTGGGGCTGGTGCCGCTGTGCTGGGCGGTGGCATGCTTGCTGGTCGACGTCGGAAGCGCAACGCGCACAACGCAACAGCTACGCGACATCCGCGACGCGTGCGCGCAACAAGTGCGCCACGCCGGAGGCGCTTGGAGCGCGGGCTAACCCGGAAACCGCATATCGCCCCTTATCGTTTAGCTGTGCCACCGCGCCGGGCCACGTCCGGTTCGTAACGTTGGAGATGCCGCGGTCGATGACAATCCAAGAAGAACGTCTCGACGCTGTTGTCGCGGACGCCGTGGCAGGAGATCGGGACGCGCTTCGCGAAGTGGTGGAGACGATCCGCCCGATCGTCGTTCGATACTGCCGCGCGCGGGTGGGCACGGTCGAGCGGGGCGGCCTCTCGGCTGATGATGTGGCGCAGGAGGTGTGCTTGGCGGCCATCACGGCGCTGCCGCGCTATCGCGATCGCGGACGCCCCTTCCTGGCCTTTGTGTACGGCATCGCCGCACACAAGGTGGCCGACGCGCATCGTGCCGCCGGCCGCGACCTTTCGTATCCCGCGGAGACGCTGCCGGAGCAGCGGTCGGTCGAGGCGGGACCTGAGGAGGTGGCGATCGAAGCCGACTCTGTCGTCCGGATGAACGAACTGCTCGAGGTGTTGCCGGACAAGCAGCGCGAGATCCTGATCCTGCGCGTGGTGGTCGGGCTGAGCGCCGAGGAGACCGCCACGGCCGTCGGCACCAGCGCCGGCGCCGTCCGGGTGGCACAACACCGCGCGTTGGCGCGGCTGAAGTCCGAGATCGTCGCGGCGGGACGTGACTATGCCTGATTTCAGTCAGCCGGACCTGGCCGCAGTGGCACGCACCGATCGGCTACTCGACGCGCTCGCCACCCGAAGCCCGGTCGACCTCAGTGAACCCGGCGACGAGGCGCTGGCCGCGCTGCTGGCGGACTGGCGCGACGACTTGCGGTGGCCACCGGCGAGCGCACTGGTGTCGGACCGAGAGGCGCTCGCGGCGCTGCAGCAGGGGCTGGCCGAGCGGCCGCCCAACCGTCGCCGCCTGGCCCTGGCCGGGTCGGTGGCCGCAGCCGTGCTCACGCTCGGCGGGTTCGGCGCCATGGTGGGCGGCGCCCAGCCCGGTGACGCGCTCTTCGGCGTGCACACGCTGTTGTTCGGTGAGCCGGCCTCGGTGCACGACGACCGTGTCGAGCTGGCCGCCAAAACCGAGATCGAGCAGGTCCAGCAGATGATCAACCAGGGTCAGTGGGCCCAGGCCCAGGACAAGCTCGCATCGCTTAGTACCAGTGTGCAGAGCGTCAACGACAGCACCCGTAAACAGAATCTGATCGACCAGGTGAACCAGCTCAACGCCAAGGTCTCCACCCGCGATCCGAACGCGACGGCTGCCCCCAGCTCTGCGCCGAATCCCGTTGTGGCACCGGCAACTTCGGCCACTACGACTTCGGTGAGTGCCTCCGAGTCCAGTTCCGAACCAACGACGACGCCGACGTCGCTTCCGACATCGACGACCACGTCGTCCACTCCGGCCACGAACACGTCGACGGCATCGGAGGCTGCAACGACGTCACCGACGTCAACCAGCGCAACCACCACTTCGGTCAGCGCGTCGCCGAGCCCCGAGCGCGCCACCACCCAGCCGTCCACGGCCGCAGCAACTACGCCCAGCCAACCGACATCCTCGGCGTCCACGTCCACCAGCCCCTGACGCGGGGCATTGCGATGCAGCCAGTCATGCATCGTGATGCGTAGCTCGATATCATGGTGTTATGCGAACGACCGTGGTGCTCGATGACGATGTAGCCGCCGAAATCGAGCGTCTTCGCCGCAGCGGAATAGGACTTAGCAAGGCCCTCAACCTGTTGGCGCGACGAGGCATGGCCACAGCGAGCATCGCCTCCAAGACGGTCAACTATCAGCACCGAACCGCGAAGATCGGGCTGAAGGTTGACGTCACAAACGTCGCAGATGTGCTCGATCTACTCGACGATGATCGTTGATGCGAACCTGTTGCTCTATGCGGTGGACGAGAGCAGCAGGCACAACAAAGCGGCCGCAACCTGGCTAGAGGAAACGCTTCACGGTGATAACCGAGTGGGACTGCCGTGGCAGACCATCGGAGCTTTCCTCCGGATCGTCACGCATCCGCGAGTTACCGAGAACCCACTACCGGCCGCCGACGCGTGGAGCTACGTCGAAGACTGGCTCGCAATCCCCGTGGTCTGGATCCCACCCGCGACGGACACCACTGCACGGGTTTACGCGAGACTCTGCGCACAAGTCGAAATCACGGGCAATCTTGTCCCTGACGGACAGCTGGCGGCGCTCGCAATCGAGCATGGAGTCGAATTAGCTTCCGCGGATGCAGATTTCACGCGGTTTCCTGGCCTGCGTTGGATCAATCCGTTGGCCGCGTGACTCAGCGGCGCCCGTGGAACCCCTCGGTGTCTGACGTCGCCTCGTTCAGCGAGGCGTCGGCGTACCCGCGGCAGTAATCCCACGTGACGTAGGCGTCCGGCTCGGGGTCGTAGGCCGGCTCGTGCGGACGGACCGTGCCGTCGACCAGCAGCTGCAGCAGATTGGCGCGCAGCATGTCCCAGTCGTGGTAGTGGTCCTGCTGGCACTCGTCGCAGCAAACTACCAGCCCGCGAATCCCCTTGTGCGCCAACAACGCCTCGTAGACCGCCAGGTCAGCCAGGTCGGCTTCCACCGCCATCCGCTCCTGAGGGTCCAGGGGCTGACCCGGCTCGACGGCGTCCAGCGCCGCCGACGGATCACACGGGTCGTCGGCAAACGGGTCGGGCGGCAAACCCGGTGGGAGGTAGTCGCGCACGTCTCCACATTACGCAGCCCCACTGGCATCGCGCTAGCGGATCACCGGCCGCCCGGCGCGCGTCGTCGCGGGTGCGGGGTGAGCCGATAGGATGGGATTCTCACCCCGCCTGCGTATGGAGGACCCGGCGATGTCCACCGACGACCTCATTGTCAGCCCGTACGCCCGCGTCGGTGGGATCCCCGAGGATGCGGTGCCTACCGGCGGCGACGATCCGCACAAAGTCGCGATGCTGGGCCTGACTTTCGACGATGTCCTGCTGCTGCCCGCGGCCTCCGATGTGGTGCCCGCCACCGCCGATACCTCCAGCCAGCTCACCAAGAAGATCCGGCTGAAGGTGCCGCTGGTCAGCTCGGCGATGGACACGGTCACCGAGTCGCGGATGGCGATCGCGATGGCCCGCGCCGGCGGCATGGGCGTGCTGCACCGCAACCTGCCCGTGGCCGAACAGGCCGGGCAGGTCGAGACCGTGAAGCGCTCCGAGGCCGGCATGGTCACCGACCCGGTCACCTGCCGGCCGGACAACACGCTGGCCCAGGTCGATGCGATGTGCGCGCGGTTCCGGATCTCCGGACTGCCGGTGGTCGGCGACTCCGGCGAGCTGGTCGGGATCATCACCAACCGCGACATGCGCTTCGAAGTCGACCAGTCCAAGCAGGTCGCCGAGGTGATGACCAAGGCGCCGCTGATCACCGCCCAGGAAGGTGTTACCGCCGACGCGGCGCTCGGCCTGCTGCGGCGGCACAAGATCGAGAAGCTTCCGATCGTCGACGGCCGCGGCCGGCTGACCGGGCTGATCACCGTCAAGGACTTCGTCAAGACCGAGCAGCACCCCAACGCCACCAAGGACAGCGACGGCCGACTGCTGGTCGGCGCGGCCGTCGGCGTCGGCGACGACGCCTGGGTGCGCGCCATGACCCTGGTCGACGCCGGTGTCGACGTGCTGGTCGTCGACACCGCGCACGCCCACAACCGGCTGGTACTCGACATGGTCGGCAAGCTCAAGGCCGAGGTGGGCGATCGCGTGGAGGTGGTCGGCGGCAACGTCGCCACCCGGTCGGCGGCCGCGGCGCTGGTCGAGGCCGGCGCCGACGCGGTCAAGGTCGGGGTAGGCCCCGGGTCCATCTGCACCACCCGGGTGGTCGCCGGCGTCGGCGCCCCGCAGATCACCGCGATCCTGGAGGCGGTGGCGGCGTGCGGCCCGGCAGGTGTGCCGGTGATCGCCGACGGCGGGCTGCAGTACTCCGGCGACATCGCCAAGGCACTGGCCGCCGGCGCGTCGACGACCATGCTCGGGTCGCTGCTGGCCGGCACCGCCGAAGCGCCCGGCGAGCTGATCTTCGTCAACGGCAAGCAGTACAAGAGCTACCGCGGGATGGGATCGCTGGGGGCCATGCAGGGCAGGGGCGAGGGCAAGTCGTACTCCAAGGACCGCTACTTCGCCGACGACGCTTTGAGCGAGGACAAGCTGGTGCCCGAAGGCATCGAAGGCCGCGTGCCGTTCCGCGGGCCGCTGGCGACCGTGATCCACCAGCTCACCGGCGGCCTGCGCGCCGCGATGGGCTACACCGGGTCGGCCACCATCGAAATGCTTCAGCAGGCGCAATTCGTCCGGATCACCGCGGCGGGCCTCAAGGAAAGCCATCCGCACGACATCACGATGACCGCCGAAGCGCCCAACTACTACGTGCGGTGAACGGGTCGCACATGCGTGACATGGTCGAGATCGGCATGGGCCGCACCGCCCGCCGCACCTACGAGCTCGCCGACATCAACATCGTGCCCTCGCGGCGCACCCGCTCCTCGCAAGACGTCTCGACAGCCTGGCAGCTCGATGCCTACCGGTTCGAAATCCCCGTCATCGCCCACCCCACCGACGCGCTGGTGTCCCCGGAGTTCGCCATCGAGCTCGGCCGGCTCGGCGGGCTGGGCATACTCAACGGCGAAGGGCTGATCGGCCGGCACGCCGACGTGCAGGCCAAGATCGCCCAGGTCATCGAGGCGGCAGAGAAGGAGCCCGAGCCGTCGGCAGCGATCCGGCTGCTGCAGCAACTGCACGCCGCGCCGCTGGACCCCGAGCTGCTGGGCGCCGCGATCGCCCGCATCCGCGAGGCCGGGGTGACCACCGCGGTGCGGGTCAGCCCCCAAAACGCCCAGGCGCTGACCCCGTCGCTGCTGGCTGCCGGGGTGGACCTGCTGGTCATCCAGGGCACGATCGTCTCCGCCGAACGCGTCGCGAGCGACGGCGAGCCGCTCAACCTCAAGACGTTCATCGCCGAGCTCGACGTGCCCGTGGTGGCCGGCGGCGTGCTCGACCATCGCACCGCGCTGCACCTGATGCGCACCGGCGCGGCCGGCGTCATCGTGGGCTACGGCTCGACGCGCGGCGTGACCACCAGCGACGAGGTGCTCGGCATTTCCGTGCCGATGGCCACCGCGATCGCCGACGCCGCCGCCGCCCGCCGCGAATACCTGGACGAAACCGGCGGCCGCTACGTGCATGTGCTGGCCGACGGCGACATCCACACCTCCGGCGAGCTGGCCAAGGCGATCGCGTGCGGCGCCGACGCGGTGGTGCTGGGCACCCCGCTGGCCGAGGCGGCCGAGGCGCTCGGCGACGGCTGGTTCTGGCCGGCCGCGGCCGCGCATCCGTCGCTGCCGCGCGGCGCGCTGCTGCAGGTCGCGATCGGGGAGCGCCCGCCGCTGCGGCAGGTGCTGAACGGGCCGTCCGACGACCCGTTCGGCTCGCTGAACCTGGTCGGCGGCCTGCGCCGCTCGATGGCCAAAGCCGGCTACTGCGACCTGAAGGAATTCCAGAAGGTCGGCCTGACCGTCGGCAGCTGAGAGCTAGGCTGGCCGGGTGGAACCGGATTACGACGTCCTGATTATCGGTTCGGGTTTCGGGGGCAGCGTCACGGCGCTGCGGCTGACGGAGAAGGGCTACCGAGTCGGGGTGCTCGAAGCCGGCCGCCGCTTCGCCGACGACGAGTTCGCCAAGAACTCGTGGCATCTGCGCGAGTTCCTGTGGGCGCCGAAGCTGGGTTGCTACGGCATCCAGCGCATCCACCTCCTGCAGAACTGCATGATCCTGGCCGGCGCCGGGGTCGGCGGTGGATCGCTGAACTACGCCAACACGCTCTACGTCCCGCCGGACCCGTTCTTCAACGACAAGCAGTGGAGCGGCATCACCGACTGGCGTGCCGAATTGATGCCGCATTACGAGCAGGCGCAGCGGATGCTCGGCGTGGTGACGAACCCGACTTTCACCGACGCGGATCGCGTGGTCAAGGAGGTTGCCGACGAGATGGGGGTGGGCGACACGTTCGTGCCGACCCCGGTCGGCGTGTTCTTCGGGCCCGACGGCACCAAGACGCCGGGCAAGACGGTGCCGGACCCCTACTTCGGCGGCGTCGGACCCGACCGCACCGGCTGCCTCGAATGCGGATCGTGCATGACCGGATGTCGCTACGGCGCCAAGAACACGCTGGTGAAGAATTACCTCGGCCTCGCGGAAACCGCTGGGGCACAAGTCATTCCGATGACGACCGTAACCGGGTTCGAGCAGCGGCCCGACGGGATGTGGGAAGTCCGCACCGTACACACCGGGCGCTGGGTCCGCCGCAAGCCGCGCACCTTCACCGCCAAGTATCTGGTGCTGGCCGCGGGGACGTACAACACGCAGAAGCTGCTGTTCAAGATGCGCGACAAGGGCAAGCTGCCCAAGCTGTCGCACCGGCTGGGCGAGCTGACACGCACCAACTCCGAATCGATCGTGGGCGCCGGGCGCCTGCAGGTCAGCCCCGACCTGGACCTGACGCATGGGGTGGCGATCACGTCGTCGATCCACCCGACGTCGGACACCCACATCGAACCGGTCCGCTACGGCAAGGGCTCCAACGCGATGGGCCTCCTGCAAACCCTGATGACCGACGGACCCGGCCCCGAAGGCACCGACGTGCCGCGGTGGAAACAGCTGCTGGAAAACGCCCGGGAAGACCCGCGCGGCACATTACGGCTGCTCAATCCGCGGCGGTGGAGCGAGCGCACGGTGATCGCTTTGGTCATGCAGCATCTGGACAATTCGATCACCACGTTCACCAAGCGCAACCGGCTCGGCATTCGCCGCTATACCAGCAAGCAGGGCCACGGCGAGCCCAACCCGACGTGGATCCCGGTCGGCAACGAGGTCACCCGCCGCATCGCCAAGAAGATCGACGGCGTGGCCGGCGGCACCTGGGGTGAGCTGTTCAACATCCCGCTGACGGCGCATTTCCTCGGCGGCGCGGTGATCGGCGAGGACCCCGAGCACGGCGTCGTCGACCCGTATCAGCGGGTCTACAACTACCCGACGCTGTCGGTGCACGACGGCGCGGCCATCTCGGCGAATCTCGGTGTCAACCCGTCGCTTTCGATCACCGCGCAGGCCGAGCGGGCCGCGTCGCTGTGGCCCAACAAGGGTGAGGACGACCAGCGTCCGCGCCAGGGTGAGCCGTATCGCCGCCTGGACCCGATCGCCCCGAGGAACCCTGTGGTACCCGCCGACGCGCCCGGCGCGCTGCGGTGGCAGCCCACCGAGCCGACCCGTTCGGCGGGCTAACTCGCCACGGCCTCCAACGGCGCGCCGCTGACCACCCGGCTGCGCTGCCCGTGCACGTCGACGGGCACATCGCCCATCAGGGTGACCCGATGCATGAGGCGGTGCTGGTCGTCGTAGTCGTCGACGGCGCGGTGCTGGGTCGCCCGGTTGTCCCAGATCGCGACGTCGCCTGGTTCCCAATTCCAACGGATAGTGTTCTCCGGCACGGTGATTCGCCGTTGCAGCAATTCCAGCAGCAGATGCGACTCGTGACTGTCCATGCCGAGGAAGCTCCGCACGAAATCGCCCGCGACCAAAGTTCGTTCACCGGTCTCGGGGTGTACCCGCACGACGGGATGCTCGGTGCGAAAGTCCGGTTTCTCGAATACCTCCCGAAACGCGCGCTGCTCGTCGGACACGGCGTCAGCGGCGACGTAGTCATAGCGATTGCTGTGCAGCGCCCACAGATTCTCAGCGAGGTGCTTGAGCGGTTCGGGCAGCGCCGTATAGGCGGCCGCGGTCGAGGCCCACAGCGTCGAGCCGCCGTAGCTCGGCAGGGTGACGGCGCGCAGGATCGACGCCGCCGGGTAGTTCGCCACGAATGTCACGTCGGTATGCCAGCGGTTCGCCTTGCCGTAGTCGGAATTGATCGGCGTGATGACCGGTGCGTTGTCCGACTTGATCGCCGGGTGGCCGATCGGAGTGCCCAGCAGCCGCGCGAACGCGAGCTGCTCGGCGTCGTCGAGGTGTTGCTGGCCGCGGAAGAAGATCACCTTGTGGCGCAGCAGCGCCTGATGGATCGCATCGGTGGTGGCGGCGTCGAGGTCGCCGCCCAGGCGCACACCGTCGATCCGCGCTCCGATGCGGCCGCCCAGCTTGGTCACGGTCAGCGTCATTGAAGTCGTCCTCTCGATCCGATGTGTAGTCACCTGACTACACCAGGGTCGTACGCTACTGTAGTCGCATGACTACAGCCGGGTCAAGGGCCAACCGGGCGCCCGTCGGCCGGGAACAGGTGGTGGCCGCCATCCTGAACGCCGCGTCGGATCTGTTCGCCGAGCGCGGTCCGGCGGCGACGTCGATCCGCGACATCGCTGCCCGGTCAAAGGTCAACCACGGCTTGGTGTTTCGCCACTTCGGATCCAAGGAACGACTGGTCGGTGCCGTGCTCGACCACCTGGGAACGGCCACGACCGCACTACTCGAGACCGACGCGCCGCCGCCGGAGGTGGAGCGGGCCCTCGACCGGCATATGCGAGTGATTGCCCGCGCACTGCTCGACGGCTACCCGGTGGGAGAATTGCAGAGCCGGTTTCCGGGTATGTCGCACCTGTTGGACGGGGTGCAGCCGCGACACGACAACGACCGCAGCGCGCGTCTGGCCGTGGCCAATGCCGTTGCGATGCAACTGGGTTGGCGGCTCTTCGAGCCGTTCCTGCGTTCGGCGGCGGGCCTCGACGAGCTGCCCGACTCAGACCTGAAAAATGCCGTCGGCGCCGAGGTCGCGCGGGTTCTCGAACCGCACTGACGCGCTAGGGTCCCATCGGCGGGGCAGCCACCTGCACCCGGGCCAGCGTACGCCGATGGGTGGGCTCGCGGCCCGGCGGCTGGGGCGGCGGCGGCAGCAGCGGTTCGCAGGGCTGCAGCTGGAGTGTCGTCGGCGACTCCGGGCTGAGCTCGAGCTCCTGGCCGGCGTGGCGGATGGTCAACGTCCCGTCGGGCCCGTCGCGCAGGGTGTAGGTGACGTCGCGGTGGGTGATGCTGACGGTGAGGCGAGATCCTCTCCAGCGCAACCGAAATCGCAGACAAGCGATTCCGTCGGGAAGGTGCGGGTCCAGCGACAGCACACCCTCGTCGTCGCGCAGGCCGCCGAACCCGCCCACCAGCGCCGTCCAGGCGCCGGCCAGTGACGCCATATGCAGGCCGTCGCGGGTGTTCGCGTGCAAGTCGCGCAGGTCTATCAGCGCCGCCTCATAGGCGTAATCATGGGCCAGCTCGAGGTGTCCGACGTCGGCGCACATCACCGCCTGGGTGCACGCCGAGAGCGACGAGTCACGCACCATGCGCCGCTCGTAATAGTCGACGTTGCGCGCCTTCTGCTCGGGGGTGAACGCATGGCTTTGCCATTGCATGGCCAGCACCACGTCGGCTTGTTTGATCACCTGCGCCGGGTACAGCCGCACATACGGCGCGTGCAGCAGCAGCGGATAGGTGGTATGCGCCTCAAAGTCCCACTCCGCCAACGTGGTAAAGCCTTCACACTGCTGGTGCACACCCAATTCCTCGTCGTAGGGGATGTGCGCGTCATCGGCCGCGGCTCGCCACGCGGCCATCTCCTCGGTGCTGACTCCCAAATCGTGTGCGGCCAACGGGTGACGGGCGCACGCATCGGCGGCGACCCGCAGATTGTGCGCCGCCATCAAATTCGTGAAGACGTTGTCGCGGACCACCGCGGTGTACTCGTCGGGTCCGGTGACGCCGTCCAGATGCCAAATACCGTGCCGGTCATGGTGTCCCAGCGACAACCACAGCCGCGCGGTTCGACCAGCACCGTCAGCCCGCACTCCTCCTCCAGCGAATCGTCGCCGGTGACAATGCGGTACCGCTCGAACGCCATCGCAATGTCGGCGTTGACGTGCCAGGCCGCGGTGCCGGCCGGCCAGTAACCCGAACACTCCTGGCCGCGGATCGTGCGCCACGGAAACGTCGCCCCCTCGAGGCCGAGTTCGGCCGCCCGCTCCTTGGCCAAATCCAGGATCGACGCGCGCCACCGCAGCGCGTCGGCCGCCGCGTACGGCGCGGTGTAAGTGAGCACCGGCAAGACGAAACCCTCGGTGTCCCAAAAGGTGTGGCCGTCGTAGCCGCTGCCGGTCAGGCCCTTGCCGGGAATGGCGCGACGTTCGGCGCGAGCGCTGGCCTGCAGCACGTGGAACAGCCCGAAGCGCACCGCCTGCTGGATGGCCGGGTCGCCCTCGACTTCGACGTCGGCGCTGTCCCAGAACTCGTCGAGATACTTGCGCTGGGCGTCCACCAGGCCCTGCCATCCGCTGTAGCGGGCGCCGGTCAAGGCGGCCGCCGCCTGGTCGCGCAGCGCGGGCCGCGAGCGCAGACTCGACCAGCCGTAGGCCAGATACTTGACGATGCGCAGCTTCTGGCCGGGCCGCAGCCCGCAGATCACCGTGGTGCGGGCCACGTCCGCCCGGGCCTCGGTGGAAACCTCGACCCGGCCCGGCACGTCCACCTCGTGGTCCATTACCGCGGCCATCATCAGTTCACTGGCCTTGGTCCGGTGCATCAGCAGCGAGCGGTGTTCGGTGTGCTCGTGCTCGACCGGTTCCAGCGGGTGCTCCAGGATGGCCGCCACCCGCGGATCCCCGGATGTCTGTGGCTGGTCCTCGTTGGCGACGAGCTCGGATTGCACTGTGACACGGACGAATTCGTCGACCGCTTCCACGACGTACTCGATGGCCGCGACGCTGCGCTGGGCCAGCGACACCAGCCGGGTCGACGTCACTTTCACCTGCTTGTCGGCCGGTGAGCGCCAGTGTGCGCGGCGGGTGAGCGTGCCGGCCCGCAGGTCGAGGCATCGCTCGTGGTCGATCAGCTGGCCGTAGCGGACGTCGAACGGCTCGTCGTCGACCATCAGCCGGATGAGCTTGCCGTTGGTGACGTCGACGACGGTCTGGCCGGCCTCCGGATAGCCGTAGCCGGCCTCGGCGTAGGGCAGTGGCCGCACCTCGTAGAACGAGTTCAGATAGGTGCCCGGCAGCCCGTACGGCTCGCCCTCGTCGAGGTTGCCGCGCAGCCCGATGTGCCCGTTGGACAACGCGAACAACGACTCCGACTGCGCCAGTACGTTCAGGTCGAGGCGGGTTTCGCGGACCTGCCAGGGTTCGACGGGAAAGGATTCCTCAGTGATCATGGTCGGTCCCTACAGCAGATCGGCCAGGTCGGTGACGACGACGTCGGCGCCGTTGCGGCGCAAGTCCTCGGCTTGGCCCACTCGGTCGACGCCCACCACGAACCCGAAGTTACCTGCCCGCCCGGCGGCCACCCCCGACAGGGCGTCCTCGAACACGGCCGCCGCGCCCGGCTCGACGTCGAGCAACTGCGCTGCCCGCAGAAACGAGTCGGGCGCCGGCTTGCCGGCGATGTGCTCCTCCCGCAGCGTCACCCCGTCGACGCGTTGGCCGATGAACCGGTCCAGCCCGGTGATCTCCAGCACCTCGCGGGTGTTGGCGCTCGACGACACCACCGCGGTGGCCAGCCCTGCGTCGGCCACCGCCTCGAGATAGCGCCGCGACCCGTCGAAGACCTGGACGCCGTCTGTCTGCAGCGTCTGCTGGAACGCCTCGTTCTTGCGGTTGCCCAGGCCGTGCACGGTCTCGGCGTCGGGCGGGTCGTCGTCGCCGCCGTCGGGCAACTCGATGCCGCGGCTGGCCAGAAACGACCGCACGCCGTCCTCGCGCTTTTTGCCGTCGACGTATTGGCGGTAGTCGCTTTCGGGATCGAACGGGACAAACGGCTCGCCGGTGCGTTCGGCTCGCTGTTTCAGATACGCGTCGAACATGGCCTTCCAGGCCTTGGTGTGCACGCTCGCGGTGTCGGTGAGAACACCGTCGAGGTCGAACAGACACGCGTGCACAGTTTCCGGCAAACCCAGCACAGCAGACCCCCTCGTTTTTGGCAGTACTACTCCACCATGTCCGTTGTCGGCTCGCCAATAGACTGTTCCGGTGGACTCAGCATCGCCCCGCCCCGTGCTGGTTGTCGATTTCGGCGCGCAGTACGCCCAGTTGATCGCCCGCCGGGTACGCGAGGCCCGGGTGTTCTCCGAGGTGATACCGCACACCGCCTCGCTCGAGGAGATCAAGGCCCGCGACCCGCAGGCGCTGGTGCTCTCCGGCGGGCCGGCCAGCGTGTACGCCGAGGGCGCGCCGCAGCTCGATCCTGCGCTGTTCGACCTGGGGCTGCCGGTGTTCGGCATCTGCTACGGGTTTCAGGCCATGGCCCAGGCGCTCGGCGGCACCGTCGCGCCCACCGGCACCAGCGAGTTCGGCCGAACCGAGCTGAAAGTCCTTGGCGGCGAATTGCATTCGGGTCTGTCGGATGTTCAGCCGGTGTGGATGAGCCACCGCGACGCCGTCACCGCGGCACCGCAGGGGTTCGAGGTGGTGGCTGCCAGCGCGGCTTCTCCCGTGGCCGCCTTCGAGGACCGGGCCCGCCGGCTGGCCGGCGTGCAGTACCACCCCGAGGTGATGCACACCCCGCACGGTCAGCAGGTGCTCAGCCGGTTTCTGCACGACTTCGCCGGTCTGGGCGCGGACTGGACACCGGCCAACATCGCCGGCGCACTGGTCGAGCAGGTGCGCGAACAGATCGGCGACGGCCACGCGATCTGCGGGCTGTCCGGCGGCGTGGATTCGGCGGTGGCCGCCGCGCTGGTGCAGCGGGCCATCGGCGATCGGCTGACGTGTGTGTTCGTCGACCACGGGCTGTTGCGCGCGGGGGAGCGCGCCCAGGTGCAGCGCGACTTCGTCGCCGCCACCGGAGCTCATTTGGTGACCGTCGACGCCGCCGAGCGGTTCCTCAATGCGCTGTCGGGGGTGACCAATCCCGAAGGCAAGCGCAAGATCATTGGCCGCCAGTTCATCCGGGCCTTCGAGGGCGCGGTGCGGGATATTGTGTGCGACAAGGAGATTGAGTTCCTGGTGCAGGGCACACTCTACCCGGACGTGGTGGAGTCCGGCGGCGGCGCGGGTGCGGCGAACATCAAGAGCCACCACAATGTCGGCGGCCTGCCGGGCGACCTGAAGTTCAAACTCGTCGAGCCACTGCGGCTGCTGTTCAAGGATGAGGTGCGCGCGGTGGGGCGGGAATTGGGGCTCCCGGAGGAAATCGTTGCGCGCCAGCCGTTTCCGGGTCCGGGCCTGGCGATCCGGATCGTCGGCGAGGTCACCGCGGCGCGGCTGGAGACCTTGCGGCGCGCTGATTCGATTGCTCGCGAGGAGCTGACCGCGGCGGGGCTGGACAACCAGATCTGGCAGTGCCCGGTGGTGCTGCTGGCCGACATCCGCTCGGTGGGCGTGCAGGGCGACGGCCGCACCTACGGGCATCCGATCGTGCTGCGACCGGTGTCCAGCGAGGACGCGATGACCGCCGACTGGACCCGGGTGCCCTACGAGGTGCTGGAGCGCATCTCGACGCGGATCACCAACGAGGTCGCCGAGGTCAACCGCGTGGTGCTGGACGTCACCAGCAAACCGCCCGGCACCATCGAGTGGGAGTAGGTTTTCGCGCGACACTTAACCCGTTGCGACGACACGCCGACGAGGGTCGCGCTGGGTTAAGTCTGGGCGAATTCGGCCGCGGTCCGAAGCCACAGAAACACCATTTGCCCCAGCAGTAATCCGTTTCTTGACGGTTGTCGGTCCTCGAACATACATTCGATACATGACGGCCGCCGTGGTAGTCCAAGATCGCGCTGACCAGCTGAAACAGCTGCGACGGCAGATGGCGGCGGTGTCCGGAAAGGTCGGCTCCCGGGGACCGTCGCCGGAACCGGAGGCCGGGCTGCCGATCCCGCCGATGCTGGCCGAGGTGTTGCCCGGCGCGTTGCCGCGGGGGACGGTGGCGGTGCTGTCGGGGGCCCGGTCGCTGCCGCTGAGCATGGTGGCCGCAGTGACGGCCGCGGGCGGCAACGCGGCAATCGTCGGCCAGCCCGATATCGGGTTGCTGGCCGCCGCGGAGATGGGGGCGGACCTGAGCCGGCTCGCGGTGATACCGGACGCCGGAACCGACCCGGTCGAGGTGGCCGCGGTGCTCATGGACGGCATGGATGTGGTGCTGCTCGGGCTCGGTGGACGCTCGGTGCCGCAGAGCCGGGCGCGGGCGGTGGTGGCCCGCGCGCACCAGAAGGGCTGCACCCTGCTGGTTACCGACGGCGACTGGCAGGGGGCGTCGATGCGACTGGAGGCCCGGGTCTGCGGGTATGAGACCGGCGCGCCCGGCTTTGGCCGGATCAGCAAGGTGCGACTCGACATATCTGGCCGAGGGCGAGCGATACGGGCCGGGTAATGGCCTCCCGGGTACTGGCGATCTGGTGTATGGACTGGCCGGCGGTCGCCGCGGCGGCGGCCGCCGGTCTGCCCGCGACGGCTCCGGTCGCGGTCACGCTGGCCAACCGGGTGATCGCCTGCTCGTCGGCTGCCCGTGCGGCGGGCGTGCGACGGGCGCTGCGGCGCAGAGAATCTCAGGCCCGATGCCCGGACCTGCACGTGGTGGCCGCGGATGCCGACCGCGACGCCCGCTTCTTCGAAGGCGTCGTCGCTGCGGTGGACGACCTGGTGCCCCGCGCCGAGGTGCTGCGGCCCGGGCTGATGGTGTTGCCGGTGCGCGGGGCGGCCCGCTTTTTCGGCTCCGAGCAACAGGCGGCCGAGCGGCTGGTCGACGCGGTGGCCGCCGCCGGCGTCGAGTGCCAGGTCGGGATCGCCGATCAACTGTCTACCGCCGTCTTCGCGGCCCGGGCTGGCCGGGTCGTGGCACCGGGCGAAGACGCGCGGTTCCTGTCGGCGTTGTCGATCCGCCAACTGGCCACCGAGCCCAGCCTGTCCGGTCCGGGCCGCGAGGAGCTGGCGGACCTGTTGTGGCGGTTGGGGATTCGCACGCTTGGGCAGTTCGCCGCGCTGTCCCGCAGCGACGTGGCGTCCAGGTTCGGCGCCGACGCGGTGACCGCCCACCGGTTCGCCCGCGGCGAGCCGGAGCGCGGGCCGTCCGGGCGTGAGCCGCCGGCGGAACTCGACGCCGTGCTGCATCCCGACCCGCCGATCGACCGGGTCGACGCCGCGGCCTTCGCGGGACGCTCGCTGGCTGCCGCGTTGCATCAGGCGTTGATGTCCGCCGGGGTGGGCTGCACCCGGCTGGCCATCCACGCTGTCACCGCCAACGGCGAAGAACTCCAACGGGTTTGGCGTTGCGCCGAGCCGTTGACCGAGGACGCCACCGCCGACCGGGTGCGCTGGCAGCTCGACGGCTGGTTGAACAGGCGCACCGTCGAAGACCGGCCCACCGCGCCGGTGACCCAGCTGCGGCTGCAGGCGGTGGAGGTGGTCTCGGCGGGGGCGCTGCAGCTGCCACTGTGGGGTGGTCTCGGCGAGGACGACCGGCTGCGGGCCCGACGGGCGCTGGTGCGGGTGCAGGGCCTGCTCGGTCCGGAGGCGGTGCAGGTGCCGGTGCTGTCCGGCGGTCGCGGGCCCGCCGAGCGCATCACGCTCACACCGCTGGGCGACGAGCCGGTGCCGCAGGCCGACCCGCGCCGGCCCTGGCCGGGGCAGTTGCCTGAACCGTCGCCGACGGTGTTGCTCGACGACCCGGTGGAATTGCTTGATTCCCAAGGCAATCCGATCCGGGTGACCAGTCGCGGCTTGTTTTCCGCCGACCCCGCACGGCTGGCCGCCCGCGGCCGTGACGACCCGTTGCGCTGGTGGGCCGGACCGTGGCCGGTCGACGAACGCTGGTGGGATCCCGACCGGGCCAAGGGCCGCACAGCCCGGGCCCAGGTGCTGGTCGGCGGCGACCCCGGTAAGGCGCTGCTGCTGTGCTACCGCCGGCGGCGGTGGTATCTGGAGGGGATTTACGAATAACCCAGCGGCGCCGAGCGTGAAACTGTTGCGAAAAAAGCGTCGAAATCTCGCAACAGTTTCACGTTCGGGGTGTCAAAGAGTGCGCGAGCGCGCCGACCCGGTCGATGAACCGGTCGAAGAACACGTCTGGGTCTACGCCAACGCCGATGAGCGCGTTGGGTTTTCGACCCCACCGCCCTGTCCAGTCGGTGACCGTCATGCCGCGGGTCAACGTGCCGGCGAGCTCGACGTCGACGGTCGCCGGCCGCGTCGTCACCAGTTCGGGATCTAGCGCCACCGCGGCGGCCAGCGGGTCGTGCAGGTGCGCCAAATACCCGTGGCCGGCGGCGTCGTGGGCCTCGAAGTAGAACCGCATTGCGTCGTCGATGAATCGGATCAACGGACCCGTCGTCCCCAACCGCGCCAGGTGCTGCGGTGTCATCGCAATGTGCTGAGTCAGATCCAATCCGCACAAGATCGGATCAGACCACGCCGCGAACACCTCCGCCGCCGCTTCGGGGTCCACGTGGATATTCCATTCGGCCACCGGGTTGGTGTTGCCGCGGTAGTCGTAGGCGCCGCCCATGATCACCAGCCGGCCCAGCAGCGACGGCAGCTCGGGCTCGGCGCGTAATGCCAGCGCCAGGTTGGTCAGCGGGCCGGTGGCCACCCCGATCAGCTCTCCCGGATGGGTGCGCGCCGCCCGTACCCAGGCCGTCGCGGCGTCATAGCCGACCAGCCGACGATTACTCGCGGGCAACGAGGCATAGCCTAAGCCGTTGGGCCCGTGCGCTTTTCCGGGCGGGCACATCGGGCAGTTCAGCGGCTGGCCGGCGCCCCTGGCCACCGGAATGTCGGGCGCGCGGCACAGGTCGAGCAGAGCGAGGTTGTTCTGGCAAACCTGGTCTACCCCAACGTTTCCCCCGGTCGAGGCGATGCCCACCAGGTCGGCCTCCGGGCTGGCCAGCAGATACACCAGGGCCAGCGCATCGTCGACTCCGGTGTCGACGTCGGCGAAGATCGGTAATGCGGTCACGCGAACGTGATTACCAGAACGTCGCGCACTGCGGGCGCTGACCGGTCAACCGGCCGGATCGGCGAGACGCCGTGCACGGTGCGACGGTCGTCGCCCAGCAGCAGCGTGCCCGGCTCGGACAGCGTGGTCGCCAGCAGTTGCCGGCCCGCACCGTCGAACACCGTGCTTTCGCCACCGATCGCGTTGCGGCGGTCGATCAGCAGCGAGGTGACCAGCGTGACCCCGTCGCGGTGCAGCCCCTCGGGCGTGGGCCGCCCGTCGCCATCCGCCGATGCGACGACCCGGAACGGATGCACCTTGACCGTCCACTGCGCAACGTCGTCAAGCGCCGTCGCGAACCGGCCCAGCAGCCGCAGCAGCCGCCGCAACACCGGATCGCGAGCGAACGCCTCTGTCAGCGGCTCGAAGTGGCGATCCCGCTCGACGTAGAGCGGGTTGGAGTCGTGTGGCTGCACGAACGCCCCGGTGGGCATCGGCGTGGCGACGCCGTCGGTGAACGTGTAATGGCCGTAGCGCCGCAGCCGCTGAATGCCCAATTCTGCCGCGTAGGGATCCGGGGCCAACTCCTCCCAGTGCGCGGCGAACCCGGTCCACACGTCCTCGTCGACGCCGAGGCCGCGCGCCACGTCAGCAGGCGACATCACGCACACGCCCGTCGCGGCCAACAGCTCAGCGGTCACGCCAAGAGGATTACCAATGCACCCCGGGTACCAAACGCACCGCCCGCCGGACCGGCCGGGGCACCCGCACGCGAGTGACGGCGCGCACCGGGCGCTTCGGCCGCCGCTGCGACGACGGCTGCGGGGCAACAGAATCCGCGGGCTCGATACCCAGCGCGGCCGGCGAATCCGGGTAGCCGAGATAGAGCTGGTGCAGGATCCGCCGCGACAACTTGGGCGTGAAGTAGTGGCCGGCCTCGGCCAGCGTGCCCAGCGGCGTGTCGATGCGCGCCGGCTTCTCGATCAGACCGCGCACCACCATGGCCGCCGCGTGCTCGGGGCTGATCGCGCGCATCGGGTTGAGCCGCCGCGACGGCGCGATCATCGGGGTGGCCACCAGCGGCATGTGGATGTTGGTGAACGTGATGTGGTCCGACAGCGTCTCGGACGACACCACCTCGGCGAACGCGTCCAGCGCCGCCTTGGACGGCAGATACGAGCTGTACTTGGGGCTGCGGGCCTGCACCCCGGCGCTGGACACGTTGACGACGTGACCGAACCGCCGCTCCCGCCAGTGCGGCAACAACGCCAGCACCATCCGCACCGCGCCGAAGTAGTTGACTGCCATCACCCGCTCGTAGTCGTGCAGGCGGTCAACGGAATTGACCACCGAGCGGCGAATCGAACGGCCCGCGTTGTTGACCAGATAGTCGACATGGTCGAACCGGCCCAAAATGTCCTTGACGGTGTGCTCCACCGACGCGGAATCGGTGACGTCGCAGGTGAACGCGTAGGCCTGACCGCCCGCGGCGCGGATCTCGGCGACCAGATCGTCGAGCGCCTCACCGTTGCGGGCCAGGGCGAACACCGTCGCGCCCCGCTCGGCAACCGCGATTGCCGATGCCCGGCCGATGCCGCTGGACGCGCCCGTGATGATCACGTGCTTGCCGACCAGCGGGCCGGCCGGATCGCTGCGCCGCGCCCGGTCCGGGTCCAGGTGCTCGGCCCAGTACCGCCACAGCTTCGGTGCGTAGGACGTGAACTCCGGCACGTCGATTCCGCTGCCGCGCAACGCTTTCCGCGTCTCGTCGGATACGAAGGTGGGTGCCAGGTCGACGACGTCGAGTACTTCGCCGGGTATGCCGAGTTGGGTGGCCGCCATGTTGCGCCACACCTTGGCTCGGCCGCGCACCTTGAGCACCGGCGCTGCCACCGACCGCGGCAGCGATCCGCGCAGCGGCGGCAGGCCCGCCTCGGCGGCGACACCACGGTAAATGCCGCGCAGCCCAATGGTTTTCGGGGCCGTCAAGTGGAACGTCTGGCCGTCGCGACCCTCCGCATGCATCAGCCACACCAGCGCGTCGACAACATAGTCGACCGGCACGATGTTGGTGCGCCCGGTGTCGGGCAACATGATCGGGGTGAACCGGGGCAACACGGCCAGCCGAGCCAAGACCGGAAAGAAGTAGTAGGGGCCGTCGATCTTGTCCATCTCGCCGGTGCGTGAATCGCCGACCACCACCGCGGGCCGGTACACGCGATACCGCAACCCGGACGCCGAGCGCACCAGCTGCTCGGCTTCGAACTTGGTCTGGTGATACGGCGTCGGCAGCTCCTGGCCCACGTCGAAATCGGCTTCGGTGTACTCGCCGCGGAAGTTGCCGGCCACCGCGATCGACGACACGTGGTGCAGCGTCGCATCGAGCCGGCGTGCCAGCTCGATCACCGCGCGGGTGCCGTCGACGTTGGCGGCGCGCTGCTCGGCGTCGGAGGCGGTGATGTCGTAGACAGCCGCGCAGTGCACGACGTGCTCGACGTCCGCCGGGAGCGCTTCATCGCTCAGTTCGAGGTCTGGCAATTCGCCGACCAGCGGCTTTGCCCGTTCACCCCACTCGGCTGCCAGCCGTTCGAAGCGGCCGACCGACCCGCGGCGGACCAGCACCCATACCTCGGCTTCGGGCGCAGCAGCCAGCAGGCGTGACACGACGCGGCGCCCGATAAACCCGGTACCGCCGGTAACGACATAACGCATGCATGCAATCGTGACCGCTGGTACCGGTAATCGTCAATGCCCTGTGACGTGATCGTCTACCGGGTTAGTAGTTGAAGTCGCGGATGCCGTCCCAGTCCACCAGCGTCCACCCCGTCCCGGGGCTACCGGTGACCACGACGCGGCCGGTATTGGGCAGTGGGTGGGTCTTGGCCAGGCTGTCGTTGGGGTTCTTGACGTTCATCAACGTCCAGTACGCGATCGCGGTGCCGTGGGAGAACGCGATCGGTTTGTTGTTGCCGCTGTCGTAGATCTTTTGGACGGCGGCCGTGAACTGGTCGTTGAACTGTTTTCCGCTGATCGAGCCCGGGATGGCGTCCTGAATGTCGCCGTTCAGCCAATCCGCGGGTGCCAGCAGATAGGTGAGGTCGGCCCGCTTCTTCGGGGTGCCCTGATACCAGCCGGCGTCGATTTCTCGCAACCCGGGCAGGATCTGGACGTGTTCGTGGAGTTGTCTGGCCAATGGCGCGGCGGTCTGCTCGGCGCGGGTCATGTTCGAGGCGTACACGCCGTCGTATTTGTTGCGGGCAAGCTGGCGGGCGAGCTGTTCGGCCTGACCCTCGCCTTGCTCGGTGAGCCCCGGTCCCGGCACGTCGGTGTCGATGATCTCCGCCGCGTTGGCCTCGGACTCGGCGTGCCGGACGAAGGTCAGGGTGATCGTGCGCACGTGCGGTGTTCCCGAGCAGGCGCTGATGACAACGGCGGCGACGAGTGCGGCCGCCACCTTCCAGATGTAGCTGCGGTTGCGCATGGCGATAGCCTGCCTTGTCAGGGGCCTCGACGTGGCGGGTTTGCCAAGGTTGGGGCGAAGAGAGATTAGGAGACCGCATGGCGATCGACCCGAAGGCCGTGGGCGCGACGACCGAGCCGATGCTGTTCGAGTGGACCGACCGCGACACCATGCTCTACGCGCTCGGTGTGGGCTGTGGGACCGAGGATCTGTCGTTCACCACCGAGAACAGCCACGGCATCACCCAGCAAGTGTTGCCCACCTATGCGGTGATCTGTTGCCCCGCGTTCGGGGCGGCCGGGAAGATCGGAACGTTCAACTGGGCCATGCTCTTACACGGTTCGCAGGGCATTCGCCTGCACCAGCCGCTGCCGCCCGCCGGCAAGCTGTCGGTGGTCACCGAGGTGGCCGACATCCAGGACAAGGGCGAAGGCAAGAACGCCGTCGTCATGCTGCGCGGCCGCGGCACCGACCCCGATTCGGGGACCCTGGTCGCCGAGACGCTCACGACGCTCGTCATCCGGGGCGCAGGTGGCTTCGGCGGCGAGCCGGGTCAGCGTCCCGTCGCGCCGGAAATCCCCGACCGCGAGCCCGACGCCCGAATCCCCTTGCCCACCCGGGAAGATCAGCCGCTGATCTATCGGCTCTCCGGCGACCGCAACCCGCTGCACAGCGACCCGTGGTTCGCCCGCGAGCTGGCAGGCTTCCCCAAGCCGATCATGCACGGGCTGTGCACGTACGGAGTGTCCGGCCGCGCGCTGGTCGCCGAGCTCGGCAAGGGCGACGCGGCCGCGATCACCGCGATTAGCGCACGGTTCACCAAGCCGGTCTTTCCGGGGGAGACGCTGACCACCTTGATCTGGCGCACCGAACCCGGCAAGGCGGTGTTCCAGACCGAGGCTGCTGGCGCCGACGGCAGCGACGCGCGGCTGGTGCTCGAGGACGGCGCGGTGGAATACACCGAGGTTTAACGAGGCCGCCATTGCGGCACTCTGCGGCCATGGCGTTCAAACTCACCTACAGCGACGGTCAAGAGACCGACTACGACGACGACACCAAGTGGGAAGTCGACAACGGCGTCCTGAAGATGGGCCGCGAGGCCGGCAAGTGGACGGTGCTGCTCTCGCCCAGTCACTGGGCCACCCTGGAAATAGCGCAAGACGACGAGAGCTGAGTTAGCGCTCCGGCGGGGCGTCGTTGGGGGCCAGCTCGGCGCCGATCTTCCGGAACAGGCCGTCGGCCTCGTTGCGGTAGTTGCCCTGGTCGTCAAACGCGTTGGAGTCGTAGGTGACTGCAACGGCGATCGCGATCTTCTGCGACGGCAGGTAGCCCTCGACGGCGGACTCGCCGGCGAACGTCGTATGTTGCAGCAGCCACTTACCGGAGACGACGATTCCCAATCCGTAGCCGTGATCCGGTGTCACCATCGCCTTGTACGACTCGGGCGAGAGCAGCTTGCCCGAGCCGATGCCCACCGCGGTGGCCTCCAGGTCGTAGACGTTGGTGGTCTGGACCGCACCGCGGGGCATCGTCCAGGACGGGTTCCAGAACGTGGCGTCTTCGTAAAACGGTGTGCCGGCGGGAATCTTGAGCGCTCGGCGACGCTCCGAGCTGAACGCGTGCAGGGTTGGCACCGGAATCTGCGGCGTGTACGAGTTGGCAGTGTTGATCAGCGCGAGAGGCACAAGTACCTTGTCGCCCAACAGCTTCGGCAACTCGGTGCCGGTGGCCTTTTCCAGCGCCATGCCGAGCAGCACGTAATTGGTGCGGGCGTAGTTCCAATCGGTGCCCGGTTCGTAGAGCAACGGCTTGTGCACCGCATACCCGAGCAGTTCTTCGGGTTTCCACTGCCGGAACGGGTCTGCGTCGCGGGCCGCTTCGAAATCGGCATGCACGTAGTCCTGGTAGCCCGAAGTCATGTGCGCGAGCTGGCCCAGTGTTACCCGGTCGGCGTTGGGGATGTCGGAGAGCCAAGTGGACAGCTTGTCCTCGAGGTGCAGCTTCTTCTCGTCGACCAGTTTGAGTAGCAGCGTCGAGACGTAGGACATCGCGACGTCGCCGTTGCGCAAGAACATGCTCGTCGTCGCGGGCACGCCGGTCATCGACTCGCCGAGCGCCTGGGTGACGATCTCCTTGCCGTCCACTGTGACCCGGACGAGCGCGGCTTTCAGATGAGCCTGCGTCATCGTGTCGCGGACGACCTTCAGCACCGCCTGGGCCTTGGCCGGATCGACCGACGACGGGGGAGCGGGAGCCTGGCTCTTCGACGTGCAGCCCGTCGCGACCACAGCAACCGCGCACAGCACGGAACCCAACCGCCGGAAGAATGTCGTCATCGATGGTGTCCTATCTGGCCTGCCAGTTGCTCGGTGAATGCGACGACGCGGGCCGGGCTGTCCAGCGCATAGTGCGCCGCGGTGGCGCGATCCCCATCTTCGGTGTGGCGCACGACGATTCCGATGCCGTCGTCGTGCACCGCGTCGAACGCATCCTCGTCGGTGATGTCGTCCCCGAGATAGATCGGTAGCACAGGGTCGCGTGCGACGTCGCGGACGTGGTCGAGCACCCAGCGCAGCGTTCTTCCCTTGTCCCAGTCGACGTTTGGGCGAAGCTCGATGACCTCCCGGCCGGTGGTCACCCGCAGCCCGGTGTGCTGACCGGCCGCGCGGACCGCCGCGGTCACCGCGCCTACCTGGTCCCGTGCGGCGTTACGGTAATGCACGGCCACGCCAAATCGCTTGTGTTCCACCGCAACACCGGTGATCCGGTGCAGCTGATCGCGTAACTGTCCGGCGGCCTGCTCCAGCACCGGGATTGCGGCCGCCGCCGCCTCGTTTTGGTGGTGTTCGCCGTCGGGTCCGGTCAGCTCGAAACCGTGGCTGCCCGCATACCAGATACCCGGCAGGCCGATCCGCCGCCGGACATCGGCAAGGTCGCGACCGGACAGGATCGCGACCGGGCAGCGCGCCGTCAGCGATGTGAGCGCGTCGGCCGCGCCGTCGGCGAGCCGGGCCGAGGCGGGGTCGTCGACGATCTCCGACAGCGTCCCGTCGAAGTCGAAGAACACCGCGGGTTGTCGCGAGGCCATCAGGTCGAGGGCCGCAGCGGCGTCGGGCAGCTCCGACATACGGCGATCCCCGGTGCGCACCTGCACGTCGCGCAGATCGGCGACCACCGCGTCGGCGCCGCGGCGGCGCAACTCGTCGCCCGATCCCGTCGCGTCGACCCCGATCACCAGCGCGAATCCGCCGGCCCGAGCTTTCGCGACGCCATCCGCGGTGGCGGTGATGACCGCACAGCGGCCCGGCCGCACCGCCGCCCCGATCCGCTCGGCCCCGACACCGGCGTCGCGCAGTTGCTCGGTCAACGCGTCGGTCGACGGATCGTTCACGTCGAACAGCACCGCGTCGTGACGGCGCGGGTCGATGATGACCGACATGCCAATGACATTAGGTGCGCCGGCGAATTAGCGTGGGAGCAGGTGAGGAGATGCGTGGCGGAATTGTGGTCGGTGTCGACGGATCACCGTCGTCGAAGGTGGCGGTGGACTGGGCGGCACACGATGCGGCGATGCGTGGCGTTCCGCTCAGCTTGGTCCATGTGCTCGCCCCGCCCGTCGTGATGACGTTCCCCGAGACCCCGATGCCGCCCGGGTATATGCAATGGCAGGAGGAGCAGGGCCAGCGCCATCTGCAGGACGCGTTCGCGATCGTCGAGCAGGGCACGGCCGACCCGCCGCAGGTCGACGCCGAGACCGTGGTCGGACACACCGTCCCTACGTTGGTGGACCTGAGCAAAGAAGCCGCGATGATCGTCGTCGGCTGCCGCGGGCATGGCTGGTTGCGGCGCACGCTGCTGGGGTCGGTCAGTGCCAACCTGGTCCGGCATGCGCATTGCCCGGTGGCGGTCATCCATGACGAAGACCCGGCGGCTCACCCTGTCGGCTCCCCGGTCGTCGTGGGTGTCGACGGTTCGCCGGTCTCCGATGCGGCGACGGCGCTGGCGTTCGAGGAAGCGTCGTTGCGGGACGTGGAGCTCGTCGCGGTCTACGCCTGGCGCGACACGGGCGTGTTCGACGTGCCGGGAATCGACCTCGCCACGATGCAGGCCGACGGCGAGCGGGTGCTGGCCGAGCAGATGGCGGGCTGGCAGGAGCGCTACCCCGATGTGTCGGTGCGGCGGGTGGTCGTGGGTGATCGGCCGGCCGACCAGCTGATCGAGCAGTCGCACTCGGCGCAGCTGGTTGTCGTGGGCAGCCACGGCCGGGGCGGCTTCGCGGGGATGCTGCTGGGGTCGGTCAGCCTGGCGGTCGTGCAGGCCTCGCGCACGCCGGTGATCGTGGCCCGACGAAGCTGATCACTTGGCGAAGAGCAAGACGGAGTCCTGGCTGAGCATTGCCAAACGCGCTACGGCCGTTTCGATGCCGTTGGCGAGTGTTTCGATATCGGCTCCAGCGTCGTAGTCGGTGGTGATGCCGAACACCAGGTCGTCGGCATAGCTCAAAACCGCGACACCCGTGCGCAATCGCAGCGCGATCGGTGGAATCGGCAGCAGCCGCGCTACCTGGTGGCCCATCATCTCTAACTGGCGGCGCGGTCCCGGGACATTGGTCGCCAGCGTCACGATGCCGCGTTGTGGCAGCCGGGTGAGGATCCGAATCAGCCACGACGACAACATGAACGGGACGTAGTCGGCCGCCGAAGATACCACGTTGGCGGCTTGGCGCTGCCCGCCGTGTTTGGTGCGGGCCAATCGGCTGTGTACGGCCCGCAATTGCTGGATCGGGTCATCCTGTTCGACAGGAAGATAGGGCAGCATGATCGAGATGCGATTGCCGGGCTCCTCGAGCGTGTCCGTGGAGCGCACCGATGCCGGTACCAGGGTTCGCAATGAGTCCACACGGGGCTGCTCGCCGCGATGCAGCAATACCGATCGGAAGCCTGCTGTAATCGCCGTGAGCGCAACGTCGTTGATGGTCACGTCGAATTTTCGGCGTATCTGTTCGACGTCGGCGAGGGGGACGCGAACCGCGCGGTAACGCCGCATTGCCGTGACCGGGCCTACCAGCGACGAGCCGGCGGATGGTCGGATCAAGCCGCCTGCAATTTCTGCGGCGCCGCTGGCGGTCCGCACCGCTGTATCGGCAATGCGGGCGATCGTTCGCCAGAAATCGTCAATCGGGTTGCTGCGCGGTGCAATATCAGGCACAGGTTTCAGATATGGCCGTGCGACAGGGGTCCGCTTGGCGGCTACGGGCCGAGCGAACGCATCACCGCCGACGTCATCGCACAGCCGGGTGAGGATGCGGGTCGCCGATATTCCATCGGCCACGCAGTGATGGATCTTCATCAGCACTGCCCAGCGATTGCCCTTCAGACCCTCGATGACCCAGCATTCCCATAGTGGGCGGTTCCGGTCCAAGCGGCGCTCCAAGATGTCGGCGGCAACCCGGTAGAGCTCGGCGTCACCGCCGGGTCGGGGAAGCGCAACTCGGCGCAGGTGATGGTTGACGTCGAAACCCGGATCGTCGACCCACTGCGGAGCGCCGACGTCGAACGGCTGGGTTCTCAGCATCTGAGTGCACCGGGGGATCGCTCTAATCCGTTGTGCAAGCGTATCTTTGAACTGATCGCGATTCGGTGCTGCGCCGTCGACAATGGCGATCCCGCCGATCGCCAGGCTGACGTTGCGGTCCGAATCTTCCGCCATCAGGAAACTCGCATCCAGCGTCTTGAGTTGCTCCACGACTCATCACCGCCGTTCGGTCCTTGGCACTTCGTACGAGTATCCGCTGTGGCCGCGGGCGGGAGGTGGCCGCGGGATTAAATCACGTAAACAACTGGGGTCGGTTGTGTGGCAATGCAGTTCACGAAACTTCACAGGTGTTTTGAGGGTTACGGCCGCTGTAGCTATTCGAACAAAGATTCGATATACTCGCCCGGGTGGGCTGGGGTAATGGCCCGCCGAGCTGGGCGGAAATGGAGCGGGTGCTCGACGGCAAGCCGCGTCGCCCCGGCGCGTCTTCTGGACCACCCGACGACGGCCCGTGGTCGCGCAAGCGCGGAAAGTACCAGCCGCCCGGCGACAGGCAGACGGTTCGCTCGTCGGTCCCGTATGCCGAGTTGCACGCGCATTCGGCGTACAGCTTTCTCGACGGGGCCAGCACGCCGGAGGAGCTGGTGGAGGAGGCGGTGCGGCTGGATCTGCGCGCCATTGCGCTGACCGACCACAACGGCCTGTACGGGGCGGTGCGGTTCGCCGAGGCCGCCGCGGAATTGGACATGGCCACCGTGTTCGGTGCCGAGTTGTCCTTAGGGTCCGGCGCCCGCACCGAGGCGCCCGATCCGCCGGGCCCGCATCTGCTGGTGCTGGCCCGCGGAGCGGAAGGCTATCGGCGGTTGTCGCGACAGCTGGCCGCCGCGCACCTGGCCGGCGGCGAGAAGGGTAAGCCGCGCTTCGATTTCGACGCGTTGACCGAGGCGGCGGGCGGGCACTGGCACATCCTGACCGGATGCCGCAAAGGTCATGTGCGGCAAGCACTTTACACTCAAGGACCGGAAGCCGCCGCCGACGCGCTGGCCGATCTGGTGGACCGGTTCGGCGCCCACCGGGTCAGCATTGAGCTGACCCACCATGGCCAGCCGCTCGACGACGAACGCAACGTCACGTTGGCGGCACTGGCGCCGCGATTCGGCGTCAGCGTGGTCGCCACCACCGGCGCGCATTTCGCCGAGCCGTCGCGTGCTCGGCTGGCGATGGCGATGGGCGCAATCCGGGCCCGGCAATCCCTGGACGACGCCGCCGGATGGCTTGCCCCGCTGGGAGGTTCGCACTTGCGCTCGGGTGAGGAGATGGCCCGGCTGTTCGCCTGGCATCCCCAGGCGGTGAGTGCCGCGGCCGAACTCGGCGAGCAGTGCGCGTTCGGCCTGGCACTGATCGCCCCGCAGCTGCCGCCCTTCGACGTGCCGCCCGGGCACACGGAAGACAGCTGGCTGCGCGAGCTGACTCTGGCTGGCGCCCGCAATCGCTACGGCCCGCCGTCTCAGGCGCGAAAGGCCTATGCGCAGATCGAGCACGAGCTGAAAGTCATTGAGCAACTGAAGTTCCCGGGCTATTTCCTGGTGGTGCACGACATCACCCGGTTCTGCCACGAAAACAATATCTTGTGTCAGGGCCGCGGCTCGGCGGCCAACTCGGCGGTCTGCTATGCGCTCGGTGTCACCGCCGTCGACCCGGTGGCCAACGAGTTGCTGTTCGAGCGCTTCCTGTCGCCGGTGCGTGACGGGCCGCCCGACATCGACATCGACATCGAGTCGGATCAGCGCGAAAAGGTCATCCAGTACGTCTACGACAAATACGGTCGCGACTATGCCGCGCAGGTCGCCAACGTCATCACCTATCGAGGGCGAATCGCGGTGCGCGACATGGCCCGTGCACTCGGGTTTTCGCAAGGCCAGCAGGACGCGTGGAGTAAGCAGATCAGCCGCTGGAACGGGTTGGCCGATTCGCCGGATGTGGAAGATATCCCCGAGCAGGTGATCGACCTGGCCACCCAGATCGCCAACCTGCCGCGGCACATGGGTATTCACTCCGGTGGCATGGTGATCTGCGACCGCCCGATCGCCGACGTGTGCCCGGTGGAGTGGGCCCGGATGGAAAACCGCAGCGTGTTGCAGTGGGACAAAGACGACTGTGCGGCAATCGGTTTGGTGAAGTTCGACCTGCTCGGACTCGGCATGCTCTCTGCGCTGCACTATGCGATCGACCTGGTGGCCGAACACAAGGGCATCGAGGTGGACCTGGCCAAGCTGGACCTGACAGAGCCCGCGGTCTACGAGATGCTGGCCCGCGCCGATTCCGTCGGGGTGTTCCAGGTGGAGTCGCGGGCGCAGATGGCCACCCTGCCGAGACTTAAGCCCCGCAAGTTCTACGACCTGGTGGTGGAGGTCGCGCTGATCCGTCCCGGGCCCATCCAGGGCGGCTCGGTGCACCCGTACATCCGGCGGCGCAACGAAATCGACCCGGTTGTCTACGACCACCCGTCGATGGAGACGGCGTTGCGGAAAACCCTTGGCGTGCCGCTGTTTCAGGAGCAGCTGATGCAGCTCGCGGTGGACTGCGCCGGGTTTTCCGCCGCCGAGGCCGACCAGCTGCGGCGCGCCATGGGCTCCAAGCGCTCGGCCGAACGGATGCGACGGCTGCGCGGCCGGTTCTACGACGGCATGCGCGCACTGCACGGCGCACCCGACGAGGTGATCGACCGGGTGTACGAAAAGCTGGAAGCCTTCGCAAATTTCGGCTTTCCGGAAAGCCACGCGCTGAGCTTCGCGTCGCTGGTGTTCTACTCGTCGTGGTTCAAGCTGCACCACCCGGCGGCGTTCTGCGCGGCGCTGCTGCGCGCCCAGCCGATGGGCTTCTACTCGCCGCAGTCGCTGGTGGCCGACGCCCGCCGGCACGGTGTGGCGGTACACGGGCCCGACGTCAACGCCAGCCTGGCCCACGCCACCTTGGAAGATGGGGGGAACGCCGTCAGATTAGGGCTGGGCAGTGTCCGCCATATCGGCGACGACCTGGCCGAGAAACTGGTCGAGGAGCGAAAAGCCAACGGGCCGTTCATGTCTCTGCTGGATTTGACGGCCCGGGTGCAGCTCTCGGTGCCGCAGACCGAGGCGCTGGCCACCGCCGGTGCGCTGGCCTGCTTCGGGATGTCGCGGCGGGAAGCGCTGTGGGCGGCGGGGGCGGCGGCCACTCAACGGCCGGACCGGCTACCCGGGGTGGGCTCGTCGTCGCACATCCCGGAACTGCCGGGGATGAGCGAACTGGAGCTGGCCGCCGCCGACGTGTGGGCCACCGGCGTCTCCCCGGACAGCTACCCGACGCAGTTCCTGCGCGAGGACTTAGACGCCATGGGGGTGATCCCCGCCGAAAAGCTGTCCAGCGTTCCCGACGGCGACCGGGTGCTGATCGCGGGGGCGGTAACCCATCGGCAGCGGCCGGCGACGGCGCAGGGAGTGACGTTTGTCAACCTCGAAGACGAGACGGGGATGGTCAACGTGCTCTGCACGCCGGGAGTGTGGGCGCGGCATCGCAAGCTGGCGCAGACGGCGTCGGCGCTACTGGTTCGCGGTCAGGTCCAAAACGCCAGCGGCGCAGTCACTGTCGTGGCCGAGCGGTTGGGCAAGCTCACCTTAAGAATGGCCTCGAAGTCCCGCGATTTCCGCTAGCCGTCGAGTGTGAAACGTACGACACGACACGCCCAAACCGCGTCGTGAAATTCACGTTCGCGGCAAGATGAGGCCATGTCCCTGAATTTGTCCTTCGACGAAGTCCTCACCACTACCCGCTCGGTCCGCAAACGCCTCGACCTGGAAAAGCCGGTGCCGCGCGAGGTGCTGATGGAATGCCTCGAATTGGCCTTACAGGCGCCGACCGGTTCCAACGCCCAGGGCTGGCAGTGGGTCTTCGTCGATGACCCCGACAAGAAGAAGGCGCTGGCCGATATCTATCGCGCCAACGCGACCGCATACCTCGACCTGCCCAAGCCCAAGTACGGCGATAGTCGCGACGAACGCCGGCCGCTGGTGTACGAGTCGGCCAAGTATCTCAACGAGCACTTCCACGAGGTGCCGGTCATGCTCGTCCCGTGTCTGCAAGGGCGACCGGACAATTCGCCCGCCGGCATGAGCGCGTCGTTCTGGGGATCGCTACTGCCCGCGGTGTGGAGCTTCATGCTGGCGTTGCGCTCGCGCGGGCTGGGTTCGGCGTGGACGACGCTGCATCTGGTCGGCGACGGTGAGAAGCAGGCCGCCGAGGTGCTCGGCATTCCCTTCGACGAGTACAGCCAGGGCGGGCTGTTCCCGATCGCTTACACCAAGGGCACCGACTTCAAGCCGGCCAAGCGACTGCCCGCCGAGCAGGTCACGCACTGGAACAGCTGGTAAACCTCAAGCTCCGGCAAAGCCGTGCTGCCGCCACGCCTCGTAGACGGCGACGGTGGCAGCATTCGAGAGGTTCAGTGACCGTCGTCCGGCCAGCATCGGGATGCGCACCCGCTCGGTGATGTGCGCGTCGGCCAGCGTCGCCGCATCCAGTCCGGTGGGCTCCGGCCCGAACATCAACACGTCGCCGGCCTGATAAGCCACGTCGGTGAACAACGTCGTCGCATGCGAGGTGAACGCAAACACTCGCCGCGGCGACAACGCGTGCCACGCCGCATCCAACGACGCGTGCACGGTGACCGACGCCAGGTCGTGATAGTCGAGCCCGGCCCGGCGCAGCTTGGGTTCGGACAGGTCGAAGCCCAACGGCTCAACCAGGTGGAGCTCAGCGCCGGTCGCCGCCGCGGTCCGGATCGCATTGCCGGTGTTAGGCGCTATCCGCGGCGAGTAAAACAGCAGCCGGAACATCTGACGATCATCGCAGTTGTCCGTCACCAATTTGCTCAGCTATCCTTTGCGGCGTCTGGCACGGTCCGGCGAACTCTGTCTGTTCAGTAAGAATTGTGGTCAGTGCGGCCGCAGGCTGTCATACTCGTCGAATTGCCAGGCGCATATCGCTCGCCCGTCTGCCCTGAGCGCGGGTGCAATAAGCAGGAAGCCTTATGAACGACGCGCGAACACTGCATATCAGCGGAGCGGTCGGTAGCACGACCGCGGTCCGATGACCCTGTTTGCCCGCCCGACTCGGGCGGTGTCGCCGGCTATAGACGAAACCCCGGAAACCACTGCTCCGGTTAAACGGCCGCCGACATGGTCGCTGCGAAATTGGCCGGTCCGATGGAAAGTCGTCGCGATTGTCGCGGTGCCACTGATACTGGCAATGGTTTTCGGTGGATTGCGCATCTATGGCGCGCTGAACGAGGCCAGCGAACTGCGATTGGCCGCCGACCGCGCCGAAGTGGTTCCGGCCATTACCAAATACATGTCGGCGCTCGACGTGGCGTTGTTGTCGGCGTCCAACGGTGGTGATGCCGAGGGCGCGAAGAAAAACTACGAGGCCCGCAAATTCGAGCTGCAGTCGCGGCTGGCGGACACCGACGTGGCCGCCGACGTGCGCAACGGCGTCGGCGTCCTGCTCAATGGCGGCCAGGCATTGCTGGACAAGGTCGCGTCGAACAGCATCGGTTTGCGCGACCGGGTGACCGGCTATGCGCCGATCCTGCTGACCGCCGAGAACGCCATCGACGGGTCCGTCCGCGTCGACAACGAGAAGATTCGGGCCGCCGCGCAGGGGCTGAGCCGGGCGATCGGGGCCCGCGGCCAGATGATGATGCAGCAACTATTGGTGACCCGCGGCGGGGACCTGCCCGAGCCGGAGCTGCGCACCTCGATGATGACCCTGGCCGGCACCGAGCCGTCGACGCTGTTCGGGATGGCCGAGGTGCTCGGCGTCGGCTCACCGGAGGCCAAGAAGCTGCAGCAGCAGATGGTGACGCGGATGGCGGTCATGTCCGACCCGGCCAGCCTGCTGGTCAACAACCCGGCGTTGCTGCGCTCGATCCAGACCACCGACGCGATCGCCGCGCAAATCATCAAGGACACCACCTCGTCGGTGACCAAGGCAGTCGAGGATCGCGCCAACGATCGGCGCGACGCCGCGATCCGCGACACCGTGCTGGTGCTGGCGGCCATCGTGGCCGCGCTGGTGATCGTGCTGCTGGTGGCGCGCTCGCTGATCCAGCCGCTGCGGGTGCTGCGCGACGGCGCGCTCAAGGTCGCCCACGAAGACCTCGAGCGTGAGATCGCCCGGGTACGCGCCGGCGACGAGCGGGCCCCGGAGCCGCTGCCGGTCTACACCAGCGAGGAGATCGGCCAGGTGGCGCACGCGGTCGACGAGCTGCACACGCAGGCGCTGCTGCTGGCCGGCGACGAGGCCCGGCTGCGGCTGCTGGTCAACGACATGTTCGAAACCATGTCGCGGCGCAACCGCTCGCTGGTCGACCAACAGCTGTCGCTGATCGACCGGCTGGAACGCAACGAGCAGGACCCCGAGCGGCTGGACAGCCTGTTCCGGCTGGACCACCTGGCCGCCCGGATGCGCCGCATCGGCGCCAACCTGCTGGTGCTGGCCGGCGCGCAGACCTCCCGGGGCGACCAGCGCGCACCGCAGTCACTCTCGACGCTGATCAACGCCGCCACCTCGGAGGTCGAGGACTACCGCCGGGTCGAGACGCCGACCGTGCCCGACAGCACCGTCCTCGGCACCGCTGCCGGCGACATCGTCCACCTGCTCGCCGAGCTGATCGACAACGCGCTGCGTTATTCGCCGCCGATGTCACCGGTCCGGGTGTCGGCGACGCGGCGCAACGACGGTGGGGTGCTCATCCAGGTCGTCGACGCCGGCCTGGGCATGACCGACGGAGACCGGCGCATCGCCAACATGCGGCTGCGCGCCGGCGGCGAGGTCACCCCGGACAACGCGCGCCACATGGGCCTGTTCGTGGTTGGCCGGCTGGCCGACCGGCACGGGATTCGGGTCCGGCTGCGCAATTCCTCGCGCGACGGGCACCGTCCGGGCACGACGGCCGAGGTGTATCTGCCGCCGGCGGTGCTGGTGGGCGCCGACTACGTCGGGCCGCGACCGGCTCCGGCGCAGGGGCGGATGGCCACGGTCGAGGAGGCGGTGGCCGCCGCGGACTACGACGACTCCGCCGAGTTCGCCGCCCCGCCCGAACCCGCCGAGCGCAACGGGTCGCACCCGCCCGAAGCACCGGCCAGCTTGTTGCCGCGGCGCACCCCCGGCTCCAGCGGCATCACCGGCGCGCCGGCGCGTCCGGCCGAACCCCCGGAGCAGCAGTGGTGGGGCGAGCAGGAGCAGCCTACCGAAGCGCCTGCGGCACAACCGGTTTCGAATACGTCGTCGTTCTTCTCGCGGCCCCGGGTCGAGGCGTCGGAACCCCAGGAGGCCGACGAATACTGGCCGACCGAGGCCGCCGCGCCGGTCAGCCAGCCGGCCGAGCCCGAGGACCTGATCTATCAGCGGATGCTTTCCGAGTGGCTGGTCGACCCGCACGAGCTGGCCCACAGTGCCGACCTGGACTGGCAGACGGTGTGGGACCGCGGCTGGTCGGCGGCCGCCGAGGCCGAGAGCCTGCCGGTCTCCACGCACACCGACACGGGCCTGCCGGTGCGCGAACCCGGCGCGCGCCTGGTACCCGGCGGGGCAATGCCCGAGCCGGCCGGCGACCGTGTCAACGGCGCAGCGCACCACCGGGCCGACGAGGGCAACGGGGTAGCATCGAACGGCGGATTTGGTGCCGGTCGGCACCAAGCCCCGGACCCCGAAGCGATCCGCGCTTCCATCAGCAGCCACTTCGGCGGTGTGCGGGCCGGACGGTCGCACGCCCGCGAGAGTAATCAAGGACCTGATCACGAATGAGCTATCCGTCACGCCAGTCCCACGACAACTCGCTGGACTGGCTGGTGTCGAACTTCGCCCGCGAAGTGCCCGGGGTGTCACATGCGGTGCTGGTGTCCGTCGACGGGCTGCTGATGGCCGCCAGTGAGCATCTGCCGCGCGAGCGGGCCGACCAGCTGGCCGCGGTGGCATCCGGCCTTGCCAGCCTGGCCACCGGCGCCGCGCAGCTGTTCGACGGCGGCCAGGTGCTGCAGTCGGTGGTGGAAATGCAGAACGGCTATCTGCTGCTGATGCGCGTCGGCGACGGCTCGCATCTGGCCACGCTGGCCGCGACGTCGTGCGATATCGGCCAGATCGGATACGAAATGGCGGTCCTTGTCGAACGGGTGGGCGGCGTCGTGCAGTCGTCCCGGCGAGCCCCGCAACCCTCGTGAAGCACTCGTGAGCCGCGATGGAAAGACCCGAGCCGCCGCCCGCAACTGAAGCGAGCCTTGTCCGCCCGTACACCCTCACGGCCGGACGGACCGACACCACCGTCGACCTGCCCATGGAGGCGCCGGTGCAGACGCTGCAGTCGGCGCTGTTTCACAAATGGCCTGCCAGTGACTTGCGAGGCAAGATCGTCCAGCTGTGCATCAAAAGTCCGTCGGTCGCCGAGATCTCGGCCCGGCTGGATTTGCCGCTGGGGGTTACGCGCGTCCTGGTCGGCGACTTGGTGACTTCGGGCTACCTTCAGGTGAGCCGGACTTTGACTGAGCGTTCGACCCGCGATGAACGCCGCGAACTCATAGGAAGGACGCTGCGTGGCTTACGAGCGCTCTGAGACGCGGGAGACCGCCTCGACGAAGATCGTCATCGCGGGCGGGTTCGGCGCCGGCAAGACGACCTTTGTGGGCGCGGTGTCGGAAATCATGCCGCTGCGCACCGAGGCGATGGTCACCGATGCGTCCGCCGGGGTGGACATGCTCGAGGCCACCCCCGACAAGCGGACCACCACGGTGGCAATGGACTTCGGCCGGATCACCCTCTATGAGGATCTGGTGCTCTATCTGTTCGGCACGCCGGGGCAGCGGCGCTTCTGGTTCATGTGGGACGACCTGGTGCGCGGCGCCATCGGCGCGATCATCCTGGTCGACTGCCGTCGTCTGCAGGACAGCTTCGCCGCCGTCGACTTCTTCGAGCATCGCAACCTGCCGTTCCTGATCGCGGTCAACGAATTCGAGGGCGCCCCAAGGTATCCCGTTGCCGAGGTGCGCAAGGCGCTGACGTTGCCCGAGCACATCCCGATCATCAACATCGATGCCCGCGATCGCCGGTCGGCCACCGACGCGCTGATCGCCATCAGCGAATACGCGCTGGCAACCCTGGAACCGGCCGGCGGCTGAGGGCTATTTCCGCTTGAGCCGGATGTGCCAGCGGATGTAAACGGTGTAGGCGATCGACAACGCCGCCAGCATCGCCATGTCGATCACGTAGATGTGCTTGGTGTGTTGCCACCAGCGGTCGTTGGTCGGGATTTGCGGGACTTTAACCAGGCTCGGGAAGTCGATCGACGACGCCCCGGCGGCGAATCCCCACCGTCCCGGCGTGACAAAGGACAGCTGGTTGAGCCCGAACCGGCCGGTGACCGGGATCCCCATCCCGCCGCAGAGCACCAGCTGCGACATGATCGACACCACCAGCAGCGGCATGATCTGCTCGTTGGATTGGGCGAGCGCCGACAGCAGCAGGCCGAGCATAGCCGACGCGACACAGGTTGCCGCGACGGTCAGGAAGAGCGAGAACGTCGAATTGTCGAAAAACGGCGGATGCGCGGTGGGCGCCCCCTTGCCGAGTCTGACGATGATGGTCGCAATCGCTGCCTGGATGGTCGCGAAAATGGAGAAGACGACGACCTTGGCCAGCAGGTAGGCCGTGGTGGACAGGCCCACCGCCTGTTCCCGGCGGAAGATCGGGCGCTCGCCGATCAGGTCACGGATCGTCAGCGCGGTGCCCATGAAGACAGCCCCGATGCAGAGCAGCACCATGATGTACTGGGGCTCGGTGGGTGCGGGCCCCTGTGGGTCGGCGACACCGAGTCCCGGTTTTGGCCCTTTCACGGTCAGCGCCAACGCGCCCATCAGGAACGGCAATACCGCCAGGAACACCGTGTAGCCACGGTCGGAAAGGACGAGCCGGACCTGCCGTCGGGCGATCGTGGACAGCTGGCGCAACCTGTCGGTGTGCACCGGCTCGCCCAAGTCCCCGGGCTCGGTGGTGGTGGCTCGCAGCGGCTGTTCGGGACGCCGGCCCTCCCGCTCCATGAAGCGCCGGTTGGCCTCGTCGGGGTCCGCGCCCACGCTGGCGAAGATTTCCGCCCAGTTCCGGGTACCAAAGGCCGATTCGACTTGGCTGGGCGGACCGCAGAACGCCGTCTTTCCGCCGGGGGCCACCAGCAAGATCTGGTCGCACACGTCGAGGTAGGACACGGAGTGGGTGACGACCAGCACGGTGCGGCCGGCGTCGGCCAGCTGCCGCAGCATCAACATGACCTGGCGGTCCAGCGCCGGGTCAAGGCCGGAGGTCGGCTCGTCGAGCAGCAGCAGCGACGGCTGGGTGAGCAGCTCCAGCGCGACCGACGCGCGTTTGCGCTGGCCGCCGGAGAGTTTGTCCACGCGGGTGTCGGCCTGCTTGGTCAGGTCGAGCTCCTCGAGCACCCCGGCTACCACCTGGGCGCGTTCTTCTTTGCTGGTGTCCGGCGGGAGCCGCAGCTCGGCGGCATAGCCGAGCGCCTGGTTGACCGTCAGCTGGCGGTGCACGACGTCGTCCTGCGGGACCATGCCGATCCGGCTGCGCATGGTCGCGTACTCGCGATGGATGTCGTGCCCTTCGAACAGGATCGTGCCCTGGCTGGGTCGGGTGTAGCCGGCGATCAGCCGCGACAGCGTGGTCTTGCCGGCGCCGGATCCGCCGATGATCGCGGTCAGCGTGCCGGGCCGAGCCGTCAGCGAGATGTTGTCGATCAGCTGCTTGCCGTCGACCTTGAAGTGCACGCCGTTGACCTCGAGACCGCCGGTCCGCGTCGCGGCCTCGGTCTGGCGGACCAGGGTGCCGTCGGTGAAGACCAGGTCGACGTTGCCGATCGTGACCACGTCGCCCTCGTTGAGCACCGCGGACCCGACCCGCACGCCGTTGACGAACGTTCCGTTGATGCTGCGTGCGTCGCGGATCTCGGTGCCCAGTGGCGATGGCACGAGGAACGCGTGATGGCGCGACGCCAGCACGTCCTGGATGACGATGTCGTTGTCGGTCGCGCGGCCGATGGTCAGCGACCCGCTCGGCTTCTCCGGCGTCGCGGCCGACGGGCGCAAGACCTGGATCATTTTGGTCGCCAGGTTGCCCACCTCGGGCGGCTTGGCTTGGGCGGGAGCCATCCGGGTCTGTGGCTGAACGCTCGGAGGCGGCGGGGGGCTGCTTGGATATGCCGCCGCCGGTCGCTGTCCGCCGCTGGGCGGATACATCGGCTGTGGCGGCGCCGGCGCGGTATGCGGGTGGCTGCCCGGGGGGTGGGGACGCATCGGGGCCGGCTGCGACGGCCACGACCCGCCCGGCTGGCGCGCCGGCTGCGGGTGCGACGGGCGGGGGGCCGCGGACGGTTGCACGACGCGCATCGACGCGGTTCGCGGTGGCCGGCCGGCCATTCCGGCATGCCGCCCGACTTCGAAGGTCAGCCGCGGCCCGTCGGGATTGCCGATGTTGATGCTCTGGCCGTCGTGGATGTCGACGACGGGCACGCGGCGGCCGTTGACGAAGGTGCCGTTCAGCGAACCGTTGTCGATCGCCAGCCACCGGCCCTGGTCGAAGCGCAGCAACAGATGCGCACGCGAAATCAGCGGGTGGGTGATGCGCATGTCGGCGCGAAGGTCGCGTCCGACAACCACGTCATGGCCCGGTGCGAACGTGCGTTGGGATCCGTCATACCGAACCGTCAGCGCCGGCGGTGCTGCTTGACTCATCGAGACAACTGTAGCTGGTTGGTTCACCGAACCGACTGTATCCATTGTGGCGCAGTCGGGTTTGACGCGGCCGTCACGCAGCGCTGTCCGGTGCGCCGGTGACGACGCAGCGGGTGCGGCTGTAGATCGTCGGCATGCAGCGGTTGCAGTGGATGCACGCCGAGCGCACGTCGCGCTCGTCGCGAATCCGGTTGACCAGATCCGGCTCGGCCAGCAACGCACGGGCCATCGCGACGAAGTCGAAGCCCTCGGCCATCGCCAGCTCCATCGACTCGCGGTTGGTGATGCCGCCGAGCAGGATCAGCGGCATGGTCAGCTCGGCGCGAAACAACCGGGCATCGCGCAGCAGATAGGCGTCGCGGTAGGGGTATTCACGCAGGAACTTGTGGCCGGTCATCCGGATACCCCAGCGCAGCGGCGGCTTGAACGCACCGGCGAACTCCTTGACCGGCGCATCGCCGCGAAACAGATACATCGGGTTGACCAGCGAACTGCCCGCGGTCAACTCGATGGCGTCCAGCCCGCCGTCGTCCTGCAGCCATCTGGCGGTGGTCAGCGCCTCCTCGACAGTGATACCCCCGCGCACGCCGTCGGCCATGTTGAGTTTGGCGGTGACGGCGATCTGGCCCTCGACGGCGCGGCGCACGGCCTGGACCAGCCCGCGGGCGACCTTGGCGCGGTTCTCCAGCGATCCGCCGAATTCGTCGTCGCGGCGGTTGATCAGCGGGCTGAGAAATGAACTCGCCAAATAGTTGTGGCCCAAATGGATTTCGACTGCGTCGAATCCGGCGTCGATCGCCAGCTTCGCCGCGGTGGCGTGGGCGGCGATGACGTGGTCGATGTCGTCGCGGGTGGCCTTGCGGGCGAACCGCATCCCGATCGGATTGAAGAACCGCACCGGCGCCAGCGCGGTGGCCTTGTTGGAGCGGGCGTCGGCCACCGGCCCGGCGTGGCCGATCTGCGCGCTGACCGCCGCGCCTTCGGCGTGCACGGCGTCGGTGAGCCGGCGCAGCCCGGCAACGGCTTCCGGCCGCATCCAAATCTGGTCGCCCGACGTGCGACCGCCGGGGGAGACCGCGCAGTAGGCCACCGTCGTCATTCCGACACCGCCGGCCGCCGGCAGCCGGTGGTATTCGATCAGGTCGTCGGTCACCAGCGCGTCGGGTGTGCGGGCCTCGAACGTCGCGGCCTTGATGATGCGGTTGCGCAGCGTCAGCGGACCGAGCTTGGCCGGGGCGAACACGTCCGGGGCGGCAGACATACGGGCAGCGTACTTATGCGCCGTGACACACTGTCAGGCGTGGGTGCGATCACGCTAGACGGCAAGGCGACACGCGACGAGATCTTCGTCGACCTCAAGCAAAGAGTGGCCGCCCTGACCGCGCAAGGCCGCACACCAGGGCTGGGCACCATTCTGGTCGGCGACGATCCCGGGTCACAAGCCTACGTTCGCGGCAAACACGCCGACTGCGCCAAGGTCGGCATCACCTCGATCCGCCGCGACCTGCCCGCCGACATCAGCCAGGCCAAGCTCGACGAGACCATCGACGAGCTCAACAACAACCCGGAGTGCACCGGCTACATCGTGCAGTTGCCGCTGCCCAAGCATCTTGACGAGAACGCCGCCCTGGAACGCGTCGATCCGGGTAAGGACGCCGACGGGCTGCATCCGACCAATCTGGGCCGGCTGGTACTGAACACGCCGGGCCCGCTGCCATGCACCCCTCGCGGCATCGTGCACCTGCTGCGCCGCTACGACGTCGAGATCGCCGGGGCGCACGTGGTGGTGATCGGCCGCGGTGTGACGGTGGGCCGGCCGTTGGGCCTGCTGCTCACCCGTCGCTCCGAGAATGCCACAGTGACGTTGTGCCACACCGCAACTCGTGATCTGGCCAAGTTGACTCGTCAAGCCGACATCGTCGTGGCCGGTGTGGGCGTGCCGCACCTGTTGACCGCCGACATGGTGCGCCCGGGCGCGGCCGTCGTCGACGTCGGCGTCAGCCGCACCGACGACGGCTTGGTCGGTGACGTGCACCCGGACGTGTGGGAGGTGGCCGGTCACGTGTCGCCGAATCCCGGCGGGGTTGGCCCGCTGACCCGGGCATTTCTGCTGACCAATGTCGTCGAACTGGCCGAGGCCACCCGGTGAGTCTGCGCGCACGGTTGCAGGCGCAGTGGCCGATCCTCTCGGTCGGGCTGATCTTCGTGGCGGCATTCACGTTGGCGGGCTTGAACTTCTGGCGCCGCGGCGCGCTGCTGATCGGTATCGGGGTGGGGGCGGCCGCCGTGCTGCGGTTGGTGCTATCCGACGACCGCGCGGGTCTTCTGGTGGTGCGCAGCAAGGGAATTGACTTCGCGACGACGGCGGTGGTGGCGACGGCGATGGTCTACATCGCGTCGACGATCGACCCGCTGGGCACGCGTTAGATATTGGGCATCCCCGGCACCTGCGGCAGATTCGGCATCTGGCCGTTGGCGATCGACGCCATCATCGACGGGCAATACATGGAAATGGCGATGCTGGTGAACATCTGCGCCATGGCCGGCGACATGCCGTTGTGGCCGACCACGCTCGACGCGGCGGAAGCGAATGATCCGCCCGGCTGCGACAGCATCGGACAAATCGACTGGCCGAGTGCGGCCGTGCCCGCCGGGTCCTGATAGTTGACCCCGGCGCCGCCCAGCGCCGAAAGAAATGACTCGTCGATCGAATCCGCTTGCGCCGGCGCCGCGATGGCCGCAGCCGCCGCAAGCAGGCCGGCGGCAGCTGCTGGTGATGTCCAATTGCGACGCATGTCGCGCTCCTCATCTGTTAGGGGTTCCAACGAACACTGAGTCACCCGCATCACGTCTACGACACGGCGAGGTAAAGGTTCGCCTACGGTTGGCCCGACACGCCTGACACGGTATGCGTCAGCCCGGTTTTTGCCAGTCCCGTGGTCGACAATGCGGCGGTGGCTCGTGAGTTCTCACGCAAGACATTTCTACGCGGTGCAGCCGGAGCATTGGCCGCCGGTGCGGTATTCGGCCCGGTGCGGGCCCGGGCGGAGCCGAATCCCGCTGGCTGGAGCGGTCTTTCGTCCGCTATCGGCGGGCAGGTGCTCACACCGGGCGACGGCGGCCAATTCGCCGCGGCCAAGCAGGTTTTCAACACCAACTACAACGACTCGACCCCCGCGGCCGTCGTTGTTCCTTCCTCGGCGGCCGATGTCCAGAAGGCAATGGCGTTCGCCACCGCCCACAACCTGAAGGTCGCCCCGCGCGGGGGTGGGCACTCCTATGTGGGGGCGTCCACGGCCAACGGCGCGATGGTCCTCGATCTGCGTCAGCTGCCCGGCGGAATCAACTACGACGCCGGAACCGGGTTGGTCACGGTGACGCCGGCGACCAGTTTGCACGCGATACACCAGGCGCTGGCCGCGGCCGGCCGCGGAATCCCGACCGGCACGTGCCCGTCCGTCGGCGCCTCGGGGCACGCCCTGGGCGGCGGGCTCGGTGCGCAGTCCCGGCACGCGGGCCTGATGTGCGACGCGCTGAGATCGGCGACGGTTGTGCTGCCCAACGGCCAGGCGGTCACCGCATCGCCCACCGATAATCCTGACCTGTTTTGGGCGTTGCGTGGTGGCGGCGGCGGAAACTTCGGCGTGACAACGTCGTTGACCTTCGCCACGTTCCCCGCCGGCGACGTCGACGCGGTGAACCTCAACTTCCCGCCGCAGTCGTTCGCGCAGGTTCTGGTCGGTTGGCAGAACTGGCTGCGGACCGCCGACGCAAGCAGCTGGGCGCTGGCCGACGCCACCGTCGACGCGATGGGCACACACTGTCGTATCCTCGCCACCTGCCCGGCAGGGTCGGGCAGCAGCGTGGCGGGCGCAATCACCAAAGCCGTTGGGATGCAACCAACCGGGATCGAGAACCACACCTTCAACTACTTGGACCTGGTCAACTACCTGGCCGTCGGCAACCTCAACCCGTCGCCGCTGGGATATGTCGGCGGGTCCGATGTTTTCACGACGATCACGCCGGCCGCCGCGCAGGGGATCGCGTCGGCGGTCGACGCGTTTCCGCGTGGCGCCGGCCGCATGTTGGCGATCATGCATGCCCTCGACGGCGCGCTCGCCAGTGCGGCGCCGACGGCCACCGCGTTCCCGTGGCGGCGGCAGTCCGCGCTGGTCCAGTGGTACGTCGAGACATCCGGTGACCCTTCGGCGGCTACCGGCTGGCTGGGCACCGCACACCAAGCGGTGCGGCCGTATTCGGTCGGCGGCTATGTGAACTACCTCGAGGCGAACCAGCCCGCGTCGCGATACTTCGGCCCGAACCTGGGCCGGCTCGCTGCGGTGCGGCAAAAGTACGACCCCGGCCGAATCATGTTCTCGGGCTTGAACTTCTAAGGCACCGAGTGGCCACCTATGACACGCAAATCACCAAAAAGCGTGCAATAACTGGCCACTCGGCGCTACGACAGCGTTGCCCGCACGCATACCGTGACGTACGGCAGGGCCAGGCCGTTGTTGTTGGCCAGCGCCGGATGGGTGGCCAGCAATTCCCGAACCTGGTCCAGAGTCTTGGTGCGCACCTCGGTCGGTGAGGTGATGCAGTAGCTGCGCGACGCCACCAGGTCGATAAGCGCTTGCGGCGTCAGGTAATTCGTCCATTCGACCTGATGACGCTCCACGCCGGTGAACGGCGCCGTGAGTGTAGCCCGGCCGCGGGCGGGATCGCCGTCGCTGCCGATGATGCGGCCCAGCTCGCGCACCCAGCCGAGCCGCTCGTCGCGGGTGTTCCACACCAGGCCCAGTCGCCCGCCCGGGCGCAATACCCGGGCCACTTCGGGGATTGCCCGCGACGGTTCGAACCAATGCCACGCCTGGGCAACGAGCACCGCGTCAACACTGTTGTCGGCCAACGGAATTTCTTCTGCGGTCCCCAGCAGCGCCGGGGTGTCGGGCAGCGAGCTGCGCAGCACGTCGAGCATCTCGGGGATCGGGTCGACGGCCACCACATCCAGCCCGCGCTCCACCAGCCGGGTGGTCAGCTTGCCTGTTCCCGCGCCTAGGTCGAGCACGTCGCGGGCGTCCGTCGGCAGCAGCCAGTCGATCGCCTCCGGCGGGTACGACGGGCGGCCCCGCTCGTAGGCCGCCGCCTCCGCGCCGAACGACAGCGAGCGCTCTTGCCGGGAGCGAGTCACCGTGGCCGCACCCCGTCGGTCAGCGCAAGCGTCTGGCGCACCAAGTCGCCGACGGCCTCGGACTCCACCAGAAAGCCGTCGTGCCCGTAGATGGAGTCGACGACCTGCAGGCCCGTGCAGCCAGGCAAGAGCGAGGCGAGTTCCTCCTGCAGGCGTAGCGGGTAAAGCCGGTCGGAGGTGATGCCGCCGACCACCACCGGAACCGGGCAGCCGCGCAGCGCCGCGGCCACCCCGCCGCGGTCGCGGCCGACGTCGTGGCGGCTCAAAGCCTCGGTGAGCACCACGTAGCTGCCGGCGTCGAACCGCGACACCAGCTTGGCGCCCTGGTGCTCTAGGTAGCTCTGTACGGCATACCGGCCGTCGTCCTGAAGGTCGTTGGCGAACCTGGTGTCCAGTTCGACTTCGCCGCGATACGTCAGATGCGCGAAGCGCCGGGCGATCTGCAGTCCGGCGTCGGGTGTGCGCCCGGTGTCGTAGTAGTCGCCGCCCTGCCAGTTGGGGTCGGCCTTGATCGCCGCGATCTGGGTGCTTTGCGTGCCGATCTGGTCGGCGGTGGCGCGCGCGCCGACCGCCAGCAGCAGCCCGGAACGGACGCGGTCGGGATGGCTGACGATCCACTCCAGCGCCCGGGCGCCGCCCATCGAACCCCCGACCACGGCGGCCACCTCGGTGATCCCGAGCGCGGCCAGTGCGGCCACGTCGGCCTCCACCTGGTCGCGCACCGAGATCAGCGGAAACCTTGAGCCCCAGGGCTTTCCGTCGCGGGCCAGCGAGCTGGGTCCTGTCGAGCCGCGACAGCCGCCCAGCACATTGGTGGCCACCGCACACCAGCGGTTGGTGTCGATCGGGGCGCCCGGCCCGGCGATACCGTCCCACCAGCCGGGTGTCGGATGCCCGGGACCGGCGGGCCCCGTGATGTGCGAATCGCCGGTGAGCGCATGCAGCACCACCACGACGTTGTCGCGCGCCGGCGACAACTCGCCCCAGCGCTGCACGGCGATACAGACGTCGTCGATCACCTCGCCGTTTTCCAGTTTCAGCGAGCCGATGTCGACAACCCCCACCTCGCCTTCGGCGGGCAGCGTCTGGGTTGGCACGTCGGAGATCGTCACCTGTAGCCTCCTCAGAACGCCGCCACGGCTTGCGGATCGGCGGAGTCCCGGTGCGCGCGGGCCGCGGCGAAACCCAGCTCGAGGTCGGCCAGGATGTCGTCGATGCCTTCGATGCCGACGGCCAGCCGCACCAACCCCGGGCTGACGCCGGTGGACAGCTGCTCCTCCGGACTGAGCTGGGAGTGCGTCGTCGAGGCCGGATGGATCACCAGCGACCGCACGTCGCCGATGTTGGCGACGTGGCTGTGCAGTTTCAGCGCGTTGACGAACGCCTTGCCCGCCGCCGCCCCGCCGGCCAATTCGAAGGCCAGCACCGCGCCAACACCCTTGGGCGCCAACTTCTTTGCCCGCTCATGCCACGGCGAGCTGGGCAGCCCGGCGTAGTTGACCGACACCACGTCGTCGTGGCCGGCGAGGAACTCGGCCACCCGCTGGGCGTTGGCGACATGCCGCTCGATGCGCAAGCTCAACGTCTCCAGGCCCTGGGCCACCAGGAACGCGTTGAACGGCGAGGCGGCCGACCCGTAGTCGCGCAGCAGCTGCACCCGGGCCTTGAGCGCGAACGCCGGCGCACCCAGTTCGGCGTACACCACGCCGTGGTAGCTGGGGTCGGGGGTGGTGAAGCCGGGGAAGCGGCCGCTGGTCCAGTCGAAGGTGCCGCCGTCGACGATCACCCCGGCGATCGCCGAGCCGTGCCCGCCGAGGTACTTGGTGGCCGAATGCACCACGATGTCGGCGCCCTGCGCGATCGGCTGGATCAGGTACGGGGTGGCGATGGTGTTGTCGACGATCAGCGGCAGGCCGTGCTCGTGGGCCACCGCCGACACCGCAGGGGTGTCGAGGATGTCGATCTGCGGGTTGGAGATGGTCTCGGCGAAAAACGCCTTGGTGTTCGGCCGCACCGCCGAACGCCAGGACTCCAGGTCATCGGGGTCGTCGATGAACGTGACGTCGACGCCGAGCTTGGCCAGTGAATGGTGGAACAGGTTGTAGGTGCCGCCGTAGAGCCGCGGGCTGGACACGACGTGGTCGCCGGCGCCGGCCAGGTTCAGGATCGCGAACGTCGCTGCGGCCTGGCCGGAGGCCAGAAACAGCGCGGCCACCCCGCCCTCGAGCGCGGCAATGCGCTGCTCGACGACGTCGGTGGTCGGGTTCATGATCCGGGTGTAGATGTTGCCGGGCACCTCCAGCCCGAACAGCGCCGCGGCGTGCGCGGTGTCGTCGAAGGTGTAGGAGGTGGTCTGGTAGATCGGCAGTGCCCGGGCGTGGGTGGCCGGGTCGGGCCGCTGGCCGGCGTGGATCTGCTTGGTCTCGAATGACCAGTGCGAGGCCGGGTCGTCGTCGGTGGTGTGCTCAGCGCTCATCTGGATGCTTTCTGCTGGAAGGTTCGGGTTGCTCGCAGGGCTGCGGGACGCCATCGCAAGACGACGTCAACCGGCAGGCCTGCGTTCAGCAACTGCGAGACACGATGGGCCGGCCCAAATAGGCGCGCATCAGGTTTCCCTGTCTACTCGGGGGGCCCGTCACGGCGGACCCGCGCTTGCCGCGTAACCGGTTCTCGGCTACATCAACCTGGTCATCACCCGGGGCACCCCACCGCGGTTGGAGGGTTGCCGGCCAGCAAGCCGGGGCTTAGCGCTGGCGCTCATGACCGATTCGCAGCTTATCGCACGTCGGCGACCTGATGCCACTGGGCTATTTGGTGGCGACGCATCGCCCAGATCGACGTTTTGCAGGCAAATCGCGACAGATGGCCTGCAAAACGCCGGTTTCGGCGCCAAGCCCCGTCTAGCCCCAGTGGCCAGCAATGCTCGACAACCACCCCGTGCGCGATACTGGTCGTCGTACCCCACCGCGGGAGCCCTCGAATCCGACCCAACGCCGGGAGAGCAACCAATGAGCGCCGAGCAGCCGACCATCATCTACACGCTGACCGACGAGGCGCCGCTGCTCGCGACGTACTCCTTCCTGCCGATCGTGCGCGCCTTCACCGAGCCGGCCGGCATCAAGGTGCGGACCAGCGACATCTCGGTCGCGACGCGCATCCTGGCCGAGTTTCCCGATCACCTGACCGAAGAGCAGCGCGTGCCGGACAACCTGGCCGAGTTGGGTCAGCTGACGCAGTCGCCGGACACCAACATCATCAAGCTGCCCAACATCAGCGCCTCGGTGCCGCAGCTCGTGGCCGCAATCCGGGAGCTGCAGGAGAAAGGGTTCAAGGTTCCGGACTACCCGGAGAACCCGAAGACCGATGCGGAACGAGAGGTCCGCAAGCGCTACGCCAACGTCTTGGGCAGCGCGGTCAACCCTGTTCTGCGGCAAGGTAACTCGGACCGTCGTGCACCGAAGGCGGTCAAGGAGTACGCGCGCAAGCACCCCCACAGCATGGGTGAGTGGTCGATGGCGTCGCGCACCCATGTGGCGACCATGAAGCACGGCGACTTCTACCACGGTGAGAAGTCGATGACGCTGGACCGGGCGCGCGGCGTGAAGATGGTGCTGGAGACCAAGGGCGGCGAGACGATTGTGCTCAAGCCCCAGGTGTCGCTGCTCGACGGCGACATCATCGACTCGATGTTCATGAGCAAAAAGGCGCTCTGCGAGTTCTACGAGGAGCAGATGGAGGACGCGCGCAAAACCGGCGTGATGTTCTCACTGCACGTCAAGGCGACCATGATGAAGGTCAGCCACCCCATCGTGTTCGGCCACGCCGTCAAGGTCTTCTACAAGGACGCCTTCGCCAAGCACCAGAAGCTGTTCGACGAACTGGGTGTCAACGTCAACAACGGGCTCGTCGACCTCTACAGCAAGATCGAGTCGCTGCCCGCGTCGCAACACGAGGAGATCATCCGAGACCTGCACGCCTGCCACGAACACCGGCCCGAGCTGGCCATGGTCGATTCGGCCAAGGGGATCTCGAACTTCCATTCGCCGTCCGACGTGATCGTCGACGCGTCGATGCCCGCGATGATCCGCGCCGGCGGCAAGATGTACGGCGCCGACGGGCGGCAAAAGGACACCAAGGCGGTCAACCCGGAATCCACGTTCGCCCGGATCTATCAGGAGATCATCAACTTCTGCAAGACCAACGGCGCGTTCGACCCGGCCACCATGGGCACCGTCCCCAACGTCGGCCTGATGGCCCAGCAAGCCGAGGAATACGGCAGCCACGACAAGACATTCGAGATCCCCGAGGACGGCGTCGCCAACATCGTCGACCTCACCACCGGCGAAGTGCTGCTGAGCCAGAACGTGGAAGCCGGCGACATCTGGCGCATGCCGATCGTGCGGGACGCGCCGATCCGCGACTGGGTCAAGCTGGCCGTTACCCGGGCACGCAATTCCGGTATGCCGGTGGTGTTTTGGCTCGACGACGAGCGCCCGCACGAGAACGAGCTGCGCAAAAAAGTCCAGACCTATCTCAAGGACCACGACATCGAGGGCCTGGACATCCGCATCATGCCGCAGGTGTGGGCCATGCGGTACACCCTGGAGCGGCTGATCCGAGGCAAGGACACCATCGCCGCCACCGGCAACATCCTGCGGGACTACCTCACCGACCTGTTCCCGATTCTGGAGTTGGGCACTAGCGCCAAGATGCTGTCCATCGTGCCGCTGATGGCCGGCGGCGGCATGTACGAAACAGGGGCCGGCGGTTCTGCGCCCAAGCACGTTCACCAACTGGTGGAGGAGAACCACCTGCGCTGGGATTCGCTGGGCGAATTCCTCGCGCTGGGCGCCTGTTTCGAAGACATCGGGATCAAGACCGGCAATGAGCGGGCCAAGGTCCTGGGCACCACACTGGATGCGGCGATCGGCAAGCTGCTGGACAACAACAAGAGCCCGTCGCGCAAGACCGGCGAGCTCGACAACCGCGGCAGCCAGTTCTACCTCGCCATGTATTGGGCGCAGGAACTCGCCGCGCAGACCGATGACCAGCAGCTGGCCGAGCACTTCGCCGCGCTGGCCGATGCGCTGACCGCAAACGAAGACGACATCGTGGCCGAACTCAACGAGGCGCAGGGCAAGCCGGTGGACATCGGCGGCTACTACGCGCCGGACGCCGCGATGACCACCGCGGTCATGCGGCCGAGCAAAACGTTCAACGCCGCACTCGCCGCCGCGGGCTAGTTTGCCGCGTCCCGCCCGCTTGTACTGTGGGCTTCATGTCCAAGATCAAGGTCGAAGGCACGGTTGTCGAGCTCGACGGTGACGAGATGACGCGCGTCATCTGGGCCTGGATCAAGGATCTGCTGATCTTCCCGCACCTCGACATCGACCTGGCCTACTACGACCTGGGCATCGAGAACCGCGACGCCACCGACGACCAGGTGACGATCGACTCGGCGTACGCGATCAAAAAACACGGCGTCGGCGTCAAATGCGCCACGATCACCCCCGACGAGGCCCGGGTCAAGGAATTCGGCCTCAAGCACATGTGGTCCTCGCCCAACGGGACCATCCGAAACATCCTCGGCGGCACAATCTTTCGCGAGCCGATCATCATCTCGAATATTCCGCGACTGGTGCCCGGCTGGAAGAAGCCAATCATCATCGGCCGCCACGCTTTCGGTGACCAGTACCGGGCGACCAACTTCGCGGTGGACAAGCCCGGGCGCGTCACTTTGACCTTCACCCCGAACGACGGCAGTGAGCCGATCGTGCACGAGATGGTGTCGATCCCCGAAGACGGCGGGGTCGTGATGGGCATGTACAACTTCAAGCGATCCATCGAGGATTTCGCCCGCGCATCGTTCGCCTATGGGCTGCAAGAGAACTACCCGGTGTATCTGTCGACCAAGAACACCATCCTCAAGACCTACGACGGCATGTTCAAAGACGAGTTCCAGCGCATCTACGACGAGGAGTTCAAGGACAAGTTCGAAGAAGCCGGACTGACCTACGAGCACCGGCTGATCGACGACATGGTTGCCGCCTGCCTCAAGTGGGAGGGCGGCTACGTGTGGGCCTGTAAGAACTACGACGGCGACGTGCAATCCGACGCGATCGCTCAGGGTTACGGTTCGCTGGGGCTGATGACGTCGGTGCTGATGACGGCCGACGGCCAGACGGTGGAGGCCGAAGCCGCCCACGGCACCGTCACCCGGCACTTCCGGCAATACCAGGAGGGCAAGCCGACCTCCACCAACCCGATCGCCTCGATCTACGCGTGGACCCGCGGATTGCAGCACCGCGGCAAGCTCGACGACACCCCCGAGGTGATCGACTTCGCCCAGAAGCTGGAAGACGTCGTGGTTTCCACGGTCGAGGGCGGGCAGATGACCAAGGACCTCGCGCTGCTGATCGGCGACGACCAGGAGTGGCAGACCAGCGAGGAGTTCCTCAACACGATCGCCGACAACCTGGCCAAGGCCTTGAGCTAATTGCCCGCCGAGTGTGAATTTCGCGACGCGACACGCCGAGAACGCGTCGCAGCGTTCACAGTCGCGGTCTAGTTGGCGGCCCGGATCGGCGGCCAGCTGTACTGATCGAGGAAGTCGATGATGACCTCGGTGATCCGGCCCGGCGCCTCGAACATCGGGATGTGCCCCAGGCCGTCGAGCTCGGTCACTTGCGTTCCCTCGGGCAGGTGGGAGCGGAAGTAGCGGTGGGACCTGGGCCCGGGAAACACGCGGTCCTTCTGGCAGATCACCAGGTGCGCGGGAACCGCGGTGTGGGCCAAGTCCACCAGCCCGGGCCCCACCAGCGCTTTGAGCAGAAGCTGGAAGTAGGCCGGGCAGTGCGCGACGTCGTCGATGATCGCGTGCAGTTCGGTCTCGCTGACCCCGTCCGGTGTTGCGCTGATCGGCAGCGTGGCCAACCGGCGTGCCAGCGGCAGCCGCAGCGCCCGCGGCCCCAGCCAGCGGGCCAGCGCCCAGACCGGCATGCCCAGCACGAACTTCGCGATCACCTCGAACTTCGTCGGGGTCCACCGGCTCCAGCCGCCCGCGGGGGCGATGCCGGTGACGGTGCGTGCCCGCCCGCGACTCTCCAGCTCGAAGGCCACCCAGCCGCCCAGCGAGTTGCCGACGATGTGGGCGGTGTTCCAGCCCAGCTCGTCGAGTTGCCGCTCGACGTGGTCAGCCAGCACCGACGAGCTCAGGAACCACGTGCCGGCGTAGGGGCCGCCGTTGTGGCCGGCCATCGTGGGTGCGAACACCTCGTAGCGGCCGGTGTCGGCGAGCTGCTGGGCCACCGTGTCCCACACGATCTGCGAGATCAGGAACGGGTGCAGCAATACGACCGGTTCGCCGGAGCCCAGGTGGATCGGTGCGCGCGTCGTCATGGAGCTGACAGTAAGGTGATACCGGCGGTACCGCAAGCAGGCGGCATGCGGCCGCGCGGCGGCGTGAAAAGATCGAGTCATCATGAGCACCGCAACCGGATTGCGCCGGGTCTTCTCCGGCGTGCAGCCCACCTCCGACTCGATGCACCTCGGCAACGCGTTGGGGGCGGTGACCCACTGGACAGACCTGCAGGACAACCACGACGCCTTCTTCTGCGTCGTCGACCTGCACGCCATCACCATCCCGCAGGACCCGGAGGTGCTGCGGCAGCGCACACTCGTCACCGCCGCGCAGTACCTGGCGCTGGGAATCGACCCCGCCCGCAGCACGATCTTCGTGCAGAGCCACGTGCCCGCCCACACTCAATTGGCTTGGGTGCTGGGTTGTTTCACCGGTTTCGGACAAGCCTCGCGGATGACGCAGTTCAAGGACAAGTCGACACGGCAGGGCAGTGAGTCGACGACGGTCGGGCTGTTCACGTATCCGGTGCTGCAGGCCGCCGACGTGCTGGCATACAACGCCGAGCTGGTGCCGGTCGGCGAGGACCAGCGCCAGCACCTCGAGCTGGCCCGCGACGTCGCCCAGCGGTTCAACAGCCGGTTCCCGGACACCTTCGTGGTTCCCGAGCTGCTCATCCCCAAGGTCACCGCCAAGATCTACGACCTGGCCGACCCGACGTCGAAGATGAGCAAGTCGGCGGCCACCGACGCCGGACTGATCAACCTGCTCGATGATCCGGCCTTGTCCGCCAAGAAGATTCGCTCAGCAGTGACCGACAGCGAACGCGACATCCGCTACGACCCGGACGCCAAACCCGGCGTGTCGAACCTGCTGGTCATCCAGTCTGCGGTGACCGGAACCGACGTGGACACCTTGGTGCAGCGGTACGCCGGGCGCGGCTATGGCGACCTGAAGAAGGACACCGCCGAGGCCGTCGTCGAATTCGTGTCACCGATCAAGGCCAAGGTCGACGAATTGCTGTCCGATCCAGCGGAATTGGAGTCGATACTCGCCACCGGTGCGGCACGGGCCCAGGACGTGGCCGCTAAAACAGTCGACCGGGTCTACGACCGGCTCGGGTTCCTGCCGCGGCGACGATGAGCGTTCTCGACCGGCTGCGAAGGCGATACGGGTGGTTCGACCACGTCATGCTGGCCAACGAACGCTTCGACGAATGCAAGGGCAACTACTTCGCCGCCGGGCTCACCTACTACACGATCTTCGCGTTATTCCCGTTGCTGATGGTGAGTTTCGCGACCGCCGGGTTTGTGCTGTCGCGGCGTCCCGACATATTGCACCAGATCGACAACAAAGTGAGGGCGAGCGTCCCGGGCAGCCTGGGGCAGCAGGTGATCGATCTCATGAATTCGGCGATCGACTCGCGAGCGTCGGTCGGCATCATTGGCCTGGCCGCCGCCGGGTGGGCCGGCCTGAGCTGGATGGCCAATCTGCGCGAAGCGCTCAGCGCCATGTGGAAGCAGCGCGCCGAGCCGCCCGGTTTCATCCGCACCAAACTGTCGGATTTGTCGGCGATGGTGTCCTCGTTCGTGGCGATCCTGGCCACTATCGCTCTCAGCGCGCTGGCCAGCGCCCGGCCGATGGCCAAACTGCTTGGCTGGCTTGGGCTTCACAACGTTCCGGTGCTCGACGGTGTGCTGCGCGCTGTCTCGGTGTTGATGTCGGTGCTGGTGTCGTGGCTGGTATTCACCTGGATGATCGCCCGGTTGCCGCGGGAGTCGATCAGCTTCGCCAGCGCGGTGCGCGCCGGGCTGCTTGCGGCGGTGGGCTTCGAGCTGTTCAAGTTTGTCGGATCGATCTATCTGCAGTCGGTGCTGCACACACCGGCGGGTGCCACGTTCGGTCCGGTGCTGGGCCTGATGGTGTTCGTCTACGTCACGTCACGGCTGTTGTTGTTCGCCACGGCGTGGGCGGCGACGTCGCAGGAAAACCTGCTTGCGACACCGGTTGAGCCGCCCGCCCCGGCGGTCATCACCCCGCGGGTGCAGGTCGACGACGGCCTGAGCGTGCGCCAAGCATTGTCCGCTGCGGCTGCGGGAGCCGTTGGTGCGCTGGGTATTTCGCGGCTGGTTCGGCGACGTTAGCTGACCAGCTTCAAACCGACGATGCAGCCGACCACGCCGGTGATCAGCGCGATCTTCACCAGGGATGCGGCTTCGTCGCCGGTCAGCATGGCGTAGGCAACGGTGAGTGCGGCGCCGATGCCCACCCACACCGCGTAGCTGGTTCCGGTCGGCAGACTTCGCATCGCGAACGCCAGACCGGCCATCGACAACGTCAGTGACACGGCGAAAACCAGCGACGGCGCCAATCTCGAGAAGCCGTCAGAGCGGTTCAACGCGGTCGCCCAAACCGCCTCCAGTGCACCGGACACCACCAACACCAGCCAGGCCATCACACACCTCCACGGCGCCGTCTTGTCGCTGGCCGGGTACGGTGCCCCTCGTCCGGTGTCGATTGCCGACCGGGTCGACGATAGCAAAACCCTACGGGCGCCCGCCTTTTGCGAGTTCCGCGGCCATCTTCTCGGCGAACACCGTAGCGGCCTTGAGCGGCCGGACCATCACGGTCAACTCGTCGATCAAGCCGTCGTTCCGTCTGTGGATGAAGTCACAGCCCTGGATGTCCAGGCCGTCGACCGTGGCGCGGAACATCAAAGCCGCGGTGTCGGCGCTGATTTCCCTCTCGAAGTGAAAGCCGTCCAGCACGGTTGCGACCGCCGAGACGATGGCCGCGACCGTCTCCCGGCCCGTGTAGGGGCGGTGTGCGACGGGGCTGTGCAGCACCACGTCGTCGGTGAACAGTCTTCCGATGGTGCTGACTTCGCCGGCTTCGACAACGGCGCGGAACGGGTGCACGGACATTTCTTGGGACCTCCGGATCGGGCGTGATTCCTAGATAAGACGCCGCAGCGCACGCACATGTGACATGCCGTCGTCACGTACCGGTGAGATAGCGCTGCATCGTCGGTCCGATCCAATCGACCAAGTCGTCGACGGACGCCGAGGCGAGCGGCTCGATGCGCAGCTGGTAGCGGGCGAATGCCAAGCCCATCAGGTGACTGGCCACCAACTCGGCTCGCAGCTCAGCGTCGGCTACCCCGAATTCGGCGGCGACCCGGTTGGCGATGGGGCCGGCGAGACTGTCGTACAACACTTTTCGCGCCAAGGGTTGTATAGCGGCCGACTTCCACACGGTGAGCAGCGGCTCGAACGTGTCGCCCCGGTCCCAGTGTTCCAGGAAGCGGCGTACCAGCCTCGGGCCGATCTGCTCGCTGCTTTCGTCGAGCAGCGTGGCCAGCTGATGCAGCGGGTGTTCGGGGCCCGTCAGGGCCGACGCGGCGAACAGCCCCTCTTTATTGCCGAAGAAGTAGTAGACCATCGCAACGTCGACGCCCGCGTCGGCGGCGATTGCGCGGACAGTGGCCCGCTCATACCCGTCGTGCATGAAACGTTCGCGCGCGGCGTCGACAATGCGCTGTCTGCTCTGCTGACCGGTGCGCCACCGGCCCGTGCGGCGGCCCTCTGACATGCCCGGCAGCATACTTCAACAAGCGTTGACCTATGAGCCGCCGCGGCGTACGTTAGTTCTTCAGCAGGCGTTGAAGTTGAGGAGGACGAGATGATGGCAGGCACCCGCGAACGACGGCTGTGGTGGCGGCATGCGATCTCGGTGCTGCTGTTCCCCGCCACGGTCACGCTCGTCGTCCCGGCGCTACTCGTGAGCGGCGGCGACGTGCGCGGGCCGGATTTCGGTTCTGGGCTGGGCATCGTGCTGGCGGTCGCCGGCGTGTTGCTGATCACCGGCGGGGTGGGGATGCTGATCTGGACGGTGGTGCTGTTCGACCGGGTAGGCGAGGGCACCCTCGGCCTGGGCAACGTGATGGGCGAACCGGTTCACCTCGTGGTGCGCGGGCCGTACCGGCATGTGCGCAATCCGATGATCACCGGCGTGCTGTGCATCCTGCTGGGCGAAGCGGCGGTTACCGCGTCGGCGTCGCTGCTGGCCTGGTTCGCGGTCTTCCTGGCGTTTCAGGCGACCGCCATCCGGTTCTGGGAAGAGCCGCATCTCGCCGAACGCTACGGGGACGAATACGACACCTACCGTCACAATGTTCCGCGGTGGATACCGCGAATCTCGGGTTGGGACGCGTCAACCGAGCCACTGCCCGCCCGCCATCACGGCTGTCACTTCTAGATCCCGGTCCAGCACAACGAGATTGGCGTAAAGACCCGCGCGCAAGAGGCCGACCTCGCCGAGTCCCAGCGCGCGGGCCGGCGTCGTCGACGTCATCTGCACCGCTGCGCCCAGCCCGGCCTCGGCCGCCACCGTACGGAAGAGCTGATCCATGGTGGCGGTGCTGCCCGCGATGGTCGACGTGCCGCGCACCCGCGCCACGCCGGAGACGACGTCGACGTCGAGTGTTCCCAGGCGAAACGAGCCGTCGCCCCGGCCCGCCGCGGCGGTGGCGTCGGTGACCAGCGCCACTCGCTCGGGTCCTGCCGCCTCGATCACCGCATGCAGCACGGCGGGATGGACGTGCACGCCGTCGGCGATCAGCTCGACGGTCACTCGGGCATCCTGTAGCAGCGCGAGGACCGGCCCCGGTTCGCGGTGGTGCAGCGGCCGCATCGCGTTGAACAGATGGGTGCCGACCGTCGCCCCGAGCGCGACCGCGTGCCGCGTCTGCTCGTAGCTGGCATCCGTGTGTCCCACGGCCACAACCACTCCCGCGTCGGCGAAACGCGTGATGGCGTCGTCGCCGCCGGGGCGTTCCGGTGCCAGGGTGACCATGCGGATCGCGCCGCCGCCTGCGGCAAGCAGCGCGTCGATCTCGGCCGGCTGCGGGTCGCGGCACTGCCTGGGGTCGTGTGCTCCGCAATGCTGTGCACTCAGCCACGGCCCCTCGAGGTGGATGCCCGCGACGGTGCCCGCCCGGGTTGCCTCCGCGAGCGCCCGCACGCTGGTCAGAAGATCGCCGGGCGACGCGGTGAGCAGGCTGGCCAGTGTCGTGGTAGTGCCGTGGCGGCGGTGAAACTCGGCCGCCCGCACGATGTCCGGTCCGCTGTAGGAGGCTCCGCCGCCGCCGTGCACGTGCATGTCGACGAATCCCGGCACCAGCACGGCGTCGGGCAGGTCAACGTCGGGTGGGCGCGGCGGCAAACCGGGCCCGCAGTCGACGATGCGCGGGCCGGACACGTCCACCCACCCGGGCCGACAGACCTGCTGCCCGAGAACCGTTGTGCCGGCTGCGATCAGGGGCATGTCCGCGCACCCGTCGGCGTCTCGTCGGGCCAGCGGCCGCCGTTTTCCCAGAAGTGCCGGATCTCCTCGAGCTGGCGGCCCTTGGTCTCCGGCGCAAACCGGTAGACGAAGGCGAACGCGGCCAACGCAAGGCTGGCCAACCCTGCGAAAGTTGTTGCCCCGCCGACTGTTTGCAATATCGTCAGAAATATCGCGGCGACGACGGCGTGGGCGGTGTGGTTCGCGGTGAGCATGACGCTCGAACCCATCGAACGAAGCCGCGTCGGGAAGCTTTCGCCGGCAAACACCCAGACCAGTGCGCCGAAACCAGAGGTGAACCCGACCGTGAACATCAACACCCCGACCAATCCGAACATCGGCCCGGAACCCGTCGCAAACACACCGGTAAGCATTACATCGGCGGCGATCATCATTGCGATGCCAGTCAACAGAATTGGGCGCCGCCCCAGCCGGTCGACGAGAACCAGCGAGACGAGCACCGCGACTAGTGCGGCGGTCTGCACCAAGGCCGGAAGAATCAGCAGCGCGAAGTTGCCCGTGAACCCCATCGCTGCGAACAGCCGCGGGCTGTAATACACGATCGCGTTGATGCCGGTGATCTGGATGAAAAACCCGAGCACGATCACAAAGGCGGTGGCGCGCAGGTAAGGCGGTCGTAGCATCTCCGCTACCGTGCCGGAGCTTTCTTCCCTTAGCGCGCTGCGGATCTCCGCGAGTTCACGGTCGACATCGGTGTCCGGTTCCACCCGCTGCAACACCCGGCGGGCTTCCTCGGTGCGGCCTTTGAAGGCATACCACCGTGCGGTGTCCGGCATCCGCAGCAAAAGCAGCATCGTCAGCACCGCCGGCAGCGCGGCCAGACCCAGCATCAATCTCCAGGCGTGCAGACCGGCCAGCAGATAGGCGGCAAGGTAGCCGCAAATAATCCCGACGACGGTCGCCACCTGATAGGCGACCAATAGCGAGCCGCGGACTCTGGCCGGCGTGGATTCCGCGACGAACACGGGAACCACCACCACCGAGACGCCGATCGTCACGCCCAGCAGCAACCGCGCCGCAAGCAGCATCGGCACCGACACCGACACCGCGCCGGCCAGCGCGAAAGCCGCGTACCCCGCGGCCACCAGCACCATCGTGCGTTGGCGTCCAATCGCGTTGGCCAATACTCCGCCGGCCAGCGAGCCGGCGATTTCACCGACCACCACCGCCGTCGTCACCAGCTCCTGTTGGCCGGTGGACAGGCCGAAATCGTCGGTGACGAACAATAGCGCGCCGGCGATGTTGGAGATGTCGTAGCCGTAGATGACCCCGAGGCTGGCCGCGGCGAGACCGATTAGTAATCCCTTGCCGCTCACCGACGCGGCTTGGCGGCGAGCAATTCGTCGAGTGCGCGACCGAACTCGGGTATTCCCTTGACCCGCAACTCCAGCTCATGCAGTGGTGTGGTGGATGTTTCGAGGTAGGGGAAACTGGCGTCGAGACCGCTGAGCCGCTGCATATCAGAGGATGGTAGGTCCCCGAGCGGCAAGCCGGCTGCTTATCGGCGAGCTCAGCCGTCACCGCCAACAGAAGCCCGGCTGCGAAGCAATTGCATCACGTGATCGGGTTCGTCAGGGGTGACGCACGGCTTGACCCGGCTGCCGAGATCGAATATCAGCAGGGTGCTTTTGCCGTGCCGGCGCATGTCGAGTGGAAACCAATAGCCCGGATGTGCTGTTCCCCATCCGCGGCCCTTTCCGCTCAGCCAGTTCAGCGGTCGCACCTCGACATGACGGATTGCGTTGTAGCCGAACCGCTTTGGCCCGGCCCAGGGGAAGTAGTAGCGCCGGATCGTAACCCCATCTTCATCAAGCCGAAGGCCGCCGTCGTCGTAGAGGGCGTCAGTCACACCGTCAAGCTTAGTGGCTGATCGGGCCGTCGCTCAGCGCATCTCGCGGGTCGCGGGCGACGTCTTCGGCAGCGTTGCGGCCGCCCGCCCACGATGAGCGATGCGGCAAGATTCCCAGCGCGGTGGCGATGACAACGGCCAGCGGCAGCAGGCCGGTGCTCGTCGAGAGTAGCCACCACTCGCACGCGCCGAATCCATTGGCGCTGGTCCAGCGCTCGGTCGAAGCGGAGACGACGGGGGTTGCCATCAGCACTCGCGCTGGGGTCGGCGGTTCAGCGACCGTGCGGCCATCATCAAGCCGAACACGATGATCGTTCCGATGACCGCCACGCCCACCCGCACCGGCAGCGCGTCGGCGGGCGGCACGATGGGCGCGGCCCGGTTGGTGGTGCCGTCGTCGGCGGCATCAGGCTTGGCGGCCACCAGCGCGGGGTCGGGCTCGATCAGCGTTCCCACCCGGGTGCCGGGGGAGGTGGCGAACCCGTAGTCGAGCAGGTGCGCGGCCTGTTCCCACGGCGCTATCGGCTGGCGGGTGCCGTGCAGCAGCACCGCCATCAGCCGCCGCCCGTCCCGGTTGGCCGCGCCCACGAACGTCTGCCCGGCGTCGTCGGTGTAGCCGGTCTTGCCGCCCAGCGCGCCGGGGTAGTGGTAGAGCAGCTGGTTGTCGTTCTCCAGTTCGTACCCCGGATGGTCGGCATGGCCGGGGAAGTCGAAGGTGCGGGTGGCCACGATGTCGGCGAATGTCGGGTTCTGCCAGGCGTATCGGTAGAACAGCCCGATGTCATACGCCGACGTGCTCATGCCGGGCCCGTCCAGCCCGGAGGGAGTCGCGACGCGGGTGTCGCCGCCGCCGAGCTTGCGGGCCAGCGTGTTGATCTTCTCCAACGCCACCGGCATGCCGCCGAGTTGCATGGCCAGTGCGTGCGCGGCGTCGTTGCCCGAATGCATCAGCAGCCCGTGCAGCAATTGGTTGATCGTGTAGCTGCCGCCGGGCGCGACGCCGACCTTGGTGCCCTCCGCGGCGGCGTCCTCCGGGGTGCCGTCCACCGTCTTGTTGAGGCTCAGCTCGTTAAGCGACGCCATCGCGACCAGCACCTTGATGACGCTGGCCGGGCGGTGACGACCGTGCGGGTCTTTGGCGGCGAGGACGGCGCCGCTGTCCAGGTCGGCGACCAGCCATGCCTCGGCGGAGACGTCGCCGGGTACCGGCGGCGTATCGGGTGCCGCGATGACGCCGCAGCCACCCAGCGCGTTGCCGCCGACCGGCGCGGCGGGTACCGGCAGCGGAGCCGGCGGATCGCCGGCCTGCGGCACCTCCGAGGAGTCGACCGCCGGTGGCGTGGTCACCCGGTACGGGCAGGTGCCGGTCGCGGCGTTGGGCTCGGCAGCGGCGGCGGGCATGCTCGGCGCAGCCGCCAGGAAAAGCGCCCCTGCCAGGCACAATGCGGATCGTAAGAGGGCCATCGTCGTGCAGATTAGGCGATGGGCGGCGTTTTTCCGCGGAGCCGCGCTGTGACTAATGTTGCAGAAGTTACTAAGACTTCGGCTTACACGCTGGTGGCCGCCACGTCCACGTAGGCAACCGCCGGGTAGTTGATCGTGCCCAACCACAGCCTGCCGGCGCTCTCCACGACCCCGGTGACGACGCCGAAATCGGGATGTTTGGTGCGCAGACCGGCGACGACGTGGCCGCTGTCGGGGTCGAAGGCGACCGCCCACACTTCGGGCTTGATTTGCGGTTGCAGCCGCTCGGGCAGCCGCCACGCCAGCTTGCGCAGAACCGGCGCCCGCGGCACCAGCCATTCCAGCGCGGTGTTGACCTCGGCCACCATGGCGACCCAGATCCGGCCGTCGGCGCCGGTGGAGATGTTGTCGGGCATCCCGGGCAGATGGCTGGCCAGCGGGGTCACCGACCCGGCTTGCGGGCCGGAAAGCCAGTACTTCGAGAGCCGTCGTGCCTGGGTTTCGGCGAAGACCAGCGCCGACTCGTCGGCCGTCGGCGTCACCCCGTTGGCGAAGTACAGCCCGTCGAGCAGCTGAGTAACGGTGCCGTCGGCGCCGAGCTCGAACAGGCCGCCGCGTCCGCGTGCCTCGATGACCGCGGCGGTGTAGTGCTCGAACCGGAAGTCGCGCGTCGATTCGGTGAAATAGATTGTGCTGTCGGATGTTTCGGTGACGTTGGAGCAGAACATCAGCGGTCTGCCCGCCACCGAATCGGCCAGCACGTCCAACGCGCCGCTGTCGGCGTCCAATGCCAGCAGGCCTTTGTAGCTGTCGCAGATGAGCACTCGCCCGTCGCGGCCCACGTGCAGGCCCAGTGGCCGGCCTCCGGTGTCGGCGACGACGACGGGCTCGCCGCCGTCGGGCGAAATCCGCACGATGCAACCGTCTTCCAGGCCCGCCAAGATGTGGCCGGCAGCGTCGGCGACGACGTCTTCGGGGCCCTTGCCCGGCAGCGGGACGATGGTGACGTCCGGCGACGGGACATCGGGCAGCGGCTCGACCGGTGGCGGTTGCCACCGCACCGGGTCGATACGTGGTTTGCTCACAATGCGCATCTTGCCGCGAAAGTGCATTCCGCGACGGTGTTACTCGAGAAACACGTCGCCAGTTGCACTTTCGCGGCCAGACAACACTGCGCGCAGGATCGACTCGATCTCGTCGAACTCGGCCTGGCCGCTGATCAGCGGCGGCGCCAGCTGGATCACCGGGTCGCCGCGGTCGTCGATGCGGCAGTACAGTCCGGCGTCGTACAGCGCCGAAGACAAGGCAGGGAGCAGCCGGCGGCGTTCGTCGGCGGTGAAGGTCTGGCGGCTGGTCTGGTCTTTGACCAGTTCGATCGAGTAGAAGTAGCCCTCCCCGCGGACATCGCCGACGATGGGCAGGTCGTACAGCCGCTCTAAGGTGCTGCCAAGTTGGGGCGCTTGGTGTTTGACGCGGTCGCACAGGCCTTCGCGCTCGAAGATGTCGAGATTGACCAGCGCGACCGCCGCCGACACCGGGTGACCGCCGAACGTGTAGCCGTGCGGGAACGTCGTCGTGCCGTTGTTGAAGGGCTCGAACAACCTGTCGCTGGCGATCATCGCGCCGAGCGGCGAGTAGCCCGACGTCAATCCCTTGGCGCAGGTGATGATGTCTGGCACGTAACCGAAGTCGTCGCAGGCGAACATCGACCCGATCCGGCCGAAGGCGCAGATGACCTCGTCAGAGACCAGCAGCACGTCGTAGTCGTCGCAGATCTGGCGGACTCGTTCGAAGTAGCCGGGCGGCGGCGGGATGCTGCCGCCGGCGTTCTGCACGGGTTCGAGAAACACCGCGGCGACGGTGTCGGGTCGCTCGAATTCGATTGCCTCGCCGATACGGTCGGCCGCCCACTGGCCGAAGGCCTTGAGGTCGGTGTTGAACGGCTCGGGTGCGCGGTAGAAGTTGGTGTTGGGTACTTTCACCGCGCCCGGTGTCAGCGGCTCGAACGGCGCCTTCTGTGCCGGCACGCCGGTGATGGCCAGTGCGCCCTGCGGCGTGCCGTGGTAGGCGACGGCCCGTGAAATCACTTTGTATTTCCCGGGTTTGCCGGTCAGCTTGAAGTACTGCTTGGCGAGTTTCCACGCGGTCTCGACGGCTTCGCCGCCGCCGGTGGTGAAAAAGACCCGGTTCAGATCGCCCGGCGCATAGTGGGCGACGCGCTCGGCGAGCTCGATCGCGGGCGGGGTGGCATACGACCACAGCGGGAAGTAGGCCAGTGTGCGGGCTTGTTTGGCGGCGGCCTCGGCGAGCTCGTCGCGTCCATGGCCGACTTGCACGACGAACAATCCGGATAGCGCGTCGAGGTAGCTTTTGCCGCGGTCGTCGAAGATCCGGACACCCTCGCCGCGGGCGATGATCGGTGGGGTGATCCCGGGGCCGTGCCGGGCAAAGTGGAGCCAGAGGTTCTCGGTCATCGTGCCGCGAACGTTACGCTCGGGTGATGACCTCGGCCCAGCAGGTCGACGAATTCGAAGCGTTGCGACCGCATCTGCTGGCGGTCGCGTATCGGCTGACCGGGACGGTGGCCGACGCCGAGGACATGGTGCAAGAAGCCTGGCTTCGGTGGAATGCCGCCGATACCGATATTGCGGACCTGCGAGCGTGGTTGACCACGGTGGTGAGCCGACTCGCGCTGGACCGGTTGCGGTCGGCGGCGCGTCGTCGCGAGACCTATGTCGGCCAGTGGCTGCCCGAGCCGGTGGTGACCGGTTTCGACGGCGCCGACCCGTTGTGTACCGTCGTCGCCGGGGAGGACGCGCGATTTGTCGCGATGGTGGTGCTGGAGCGGCTTTCCCCCGACCAGCGGGTGGCGTTCGTGCTGCACGACGGGTTCTCGGTGCCGTTCCCCGAAGTCGCCGAGGTGCTGGGCACCAGTGCGGCCGCCGCCCGGCAGCTGGCGTCGCGGGCCCGCAAGGCCGTCGCCGACGCGCCGCCACCGGAACCGGACCCGACCCACAACGAGGTGGTGGGCAAGCTGATGGCGGCCATCGCGTCCGGCGACATGGCCGGTGCGGTGGCCCTGCTGCACCCGGACGTGACGTTCACCGGCGACTCCAACCGCAGGGCGCCGACGGCCGCCAGGGTCATCCACGGGGCCGACAAGGTGGCGCGCTTCCTGTTCGGGTTGGCGCAACGCTACGGGCCGTCGTTCGTGGCGGCGAACCAGCTGGCGCTGGTCAACGGCGAATTGGGCACCTATACCGCGGGGGCGCCGGGATACGGCGAGTATTGGGAGATGATGCCCCGCATCACCGCGATGACGGTGCGCGACGGAAAGGTTTGCGCGATATGGGATATCGCCAATCCCGACAAGTTCACCGGCTCTCCGCTGCGTGACGAATGGAAGGGTGAGCATGACCAGTAACGCCGTAAAGAAGATGAATGCGTTGATGTTTCGCGGCATGGACAAGCTGCGCCATCGCAGCGCCTTCGACCTTGGTGATCCTCAGGGCGCCGATTTCACCGGTTTCGACAAGACGCGTCAGATCGTGCTCGTGACGTTCAAGCGTTCTGGCGAGGCGATGCCGAGCCCGATCAATCATGGTGTCGCCGACGGGAAGATCTACGTGCGCACCGATGCCTCCACCGGCAAGGTCAAGCGGATCCGCAACAATCCGCGCGTCGTCGTCGCACCGAGCAATCTGCGCGGGAAACCGAAGGGCCCGGCCGTCGCCGGGGTCGCCCGAATCCTGCCGGAGTCCGAACACGCGCATGCGAACGAGGTGATTGCGGCGAACTGGAGCAGGCCCATGAAGGCGTTGGAGCACAGCCTCGACAAAAGCAGCGAAGCGCTGCACATCCCGATGGCCTACATCGAAATCACGCCTGCTGGTTAGCATTAGTACCGGTTCTCCACTGCGGTCTCGGTAGCGACGGCGAGGCCGAGTTTCAGCGCCTCGGCCGCCTCGGCGGCGGCTTGGGCGAACCGACCCCCGAGGGCCACGAAGTTGAGGAATGCGTGGGGTAGGTCGGCCTGGCGGCTCAGCACTACCGGGACTCCGCCGGCACGCAGTTTATTCGCGTATGCCTCGCCCTCGTCGCGCAGCGGATCAAAACCCGCGGTGGCGATATAGGCGGGCGGCAAGCCCTTGACGTCGCCGTGCAGTGGGGACAATCGCGGATCGCTCAGATCGGTTCCCGGCGGCAGGTAATTGCTCAGCGCCCACTGCAAATTCTGGTCGGTGAAGGTGGAGCTGTGGTTGAAAAGGTCACGCGAGGGCCGACGGGTGCTCAGGTCGGTCGGGGGATACATCAGCAGCTGAAACCTCGGAAGCGGACCGCCACGTCGCGTCGCCTGCTGCGCGGTGACCGCTGCAAGATTGCCGCCGGCGCTGTCTCCGCCGACCGCGATGCGGTGCGGATCGGCACCCAGGTCAGCGGCCTGCTGGCACGCATAGTCGAAGGCGGTCATCGCGTCCTCTACAGCAGCGGGGAACCGGTGCTCGGGCGCGCGTCGATACTCGACCGACAGCACTTGCACGGCGGCGTTGATCGCAAAGAAACGGGCGACTGGGTCGTGGCTGATGCGTGAGCCGACGGAGAAGCCGCCGCCGTGGTAGTACAGCAGCAGGCCCGACGGGGTTGCGAGGCCGGCAGGGGTGTACAAGGTGGCCGGGATGTACCCGTGCTCGGCGGGGATAACGATCTCCCGCGTCGCGACAGGTAAAGGCGATTGGTACCCGAGGAGTCGCGGGAGGCCGTCGTAGCGTATCCGCGCCTCCTCAATCGGGTCGGTGAAAACATCTGAGCCGGAACGGTTTTTGATCCGGATCATGAGCTGGGCATCGAGCGCTTGTTCCTGCCCGTCGATTCGGACCGGCGGGCCTGCCAGTAGGCGGCGTGCCGGCGTGGGCAACTTGAATAGCGTGCGAAGGACTGCTGCCTTAGTGCGGGTACCTAACGGTGCTGCCATGAGATTTCTCCGTTCTGGACGTTGGTGTCTTTGCGGCCGACGAATCGCATGACGTGGCCGAGAAGTTGGGACTGGACGCTGACGGTGAGCCCTTGTCGCGCGCACTCGGTGCGAAATTTGCGAGGCACGATATGCGCAGAGCCGTCTATGCGGCGAAACAGACTGGCCAGCGGTGTGCGGGCAAGGTCATAGCCAACGAATGTTCCGCCCGGCCGCAATACGCGTACCACCTCCGCGACCGCGCGTTCCCAATCGATGATGTGATGCAGCATCACACAACTGACGACGGAGTCGAACGAATCGTCATGTGTGGGTCGATATCTATTGCCACCCAGGCAAGTTCGGGATCCTTTGAGAGGATCTGTTGGGCAACGGAGCCACTGCCCGCGCCGATTTCCAGGATGTCGTGGCCCAGTCGTTGGGCGCGAAGTGCCCGCGCGATCGCCGAGCTGGCCAGTCGCCACGCGGCGCTGCAGCAGTAGGCACGTTCGAATTGTGACATCACGGGCATGTCCCAAGCGTGGGTCAACCACGATGGGAACGCTTGTATGGATCCGTCAGATCTGGGTTTTGCGAACGGCTTGCGCGAACTCGCGTGGGGCCGCTCCGGTCATCTCCCAGCACACTTTGTTGGCGTGCGAGCCGTCGGCGAATCCGGCCAGGTGGGCGGCATCGGTGACGGAGCGGCCGTCGACCAGGTGGCCGATGGCGGTCACTAGGCGCTGCCAGCGGATGGCGGCCGAGAACGAGAGGCCCGTCTGCTGCTTGCACAGCCGCCCGAGGTAGTCGGGCGACAGCGCGACGGCCCCCGCCACCGAAGCCAGGTCGATGTGATCGGGCACGCGGCTCGAAACGACTTCGATCGCTTGCCGTAGCTGCGGATGGACGGTCGGTGGCTCGCTGGAGCATTGGTTTGGCATTCCGTGGAGCTGATCGACGAGGAAGTCGGCTGCGGCATGCGGACCATTCCGGTCGAGCAGCGTGGCTGTCGCCTCGGCCAGTCGCTGTCCGTCGTCGATGATCCACACACCTCGGCGACCGCGGCTACGGCTCAACGTGTTCAGCGCATCGCCCTGCGGTGTATGTGGCCCGAAATACAGTGTCAGCGCGTCGGATTCCGGATCCGACCGCACGGCATGGCGTGCACCGCTCGCCACCACGACCACCCGGCAGACGTCGTGCGCATCACCGGCGTCGCCGACCGTTAAAACACCCTGCCCGCCGACCGTGACCTGAACGGCAGGGTGATGGTGGAGCGCGAGATCCGAGAACGCGCCGGCAACCATGAACCGGCCCGAGCCCAGGTCCCAGACGCGCATTGCGTCACTGTAGCGCTGTTTTCGCGGCGAGTCGCTAGGCCCACGGCACCCGGCAGGCATCACCGGAATTGAAGCCCTGTTCGGTGATGCCGAGTGCCGAATACATCCGGGCCCGCATGTTCTCTACGCCGATCTGATAGCTCAGCTCGATCACGCCGGCGTCGCCGAAGCGTGCCCGTAAATCGGCGACCTGCTCGTCGGTGACGGAGTGCGGATCGGTGGTCATCGCGTCGGCGTAGGCGATCGCGGCCCGCTCGTCGTCGGTGAAAAGCGGAGAAGTTGCGTAACCGTCTATGTTCTTGAGCCTTTCGACGTCCAGGCCGTCGAGGCGCTGCAGCATCGACCCGAAGTCGACACACCACGAGCAGCCGATGGTACGGGCGGTCCAAAACACCGCCAGCTCACGCACGCTCGCCGGCAGCTTGCGTGAGGCGGACTGCAGCATGGACTCGTGTACGGCGTTGGCGACCAGCAGTCGCGGGTGATGGGCAGCGACGGTGAAGGGTTCGGGGACCTCACCGAAGCGCCGCTTGGCAACCCGGTACATGATGCGGGTCAACAGGTTGGCTTGCTTGGGGGATAGCGGTTCGATGCGGGTTTTCTGTGTCATACCCGTTAGACGAGGCAACCCGCCAGGGTGTGACGAGCGGCAACCTTTAGCGCGCGAACATCAGCGCGCGCTTGACCTCCTGGATGGCCTTGGTCACCTCGATGCCGCGCGGGCAGGCCTCGGTGCAGTTGAACGTGGTGCGGCAGCGCCACACCCCGTCGGCCTCGTTGAGGATGTCCAGTCGCTCGGCCGCACCCTCGTCGCGGCTGTCGAAGATGAAGCGGTGCGCGTTGACGATCGCGGCCGGCCCGAAGTACGAACCCTCGCTCCAGAACACCGGGCAGCTGGTCGTGCAGGCCGCGCACAGAATGCATTTAGTGGTGTCGTCGTAGCGGGCGCGGTCGGTTTGGCTCTGGATGCGTTCGCGGGTCGGCGGGTTGCCGCTGGTGATCAGGTAGGGCTTCACCGCGCGGTAGGCGTCGAAGAACGGCTCCATGTCGACCACGAGGTCTTTTTCGACCGGCAGCCCGCGGATCGGCTCGACGGTGATGGTCAGCTGCTTGCCCGGCTTTTTCGGCAGCAGGTCGCGCATCAACACCTTGCACGCCAACCGGTTCACGCCGTTGATCCGCATCGCGTCCGACCCGCACACCCCGTGCGCACAGGAGCGCCGGAAGGTCAGCGTCCCGTCGAGATAGCTCTTGACGTAGATCAGCAGGTTGAGCAGCCGGTCGCTCGGCAGGCACGGAACCCGGAAGCTCTGCCAGCCGGCGGCGTCGGGGTTCTCCGGGTTGAACCGCGCGATCTTCAGCGTCACCATCACCGCGCCCTCGGGGATCGGCGGCAGCGGCGGATCCCCGGGTTCGGGTTTGTCGACGACCGAGCTCATCAGTACTTCCGCTCCTTGGGTTCGTAGCGGGTCTGCACGACGGGCTTGAAATCCAGCCGAATGTCGGACAGCAGTCCGCTGCTCTGCTTGTAGGCCATCGTGTGGCGCATGTAGTTGGTGTCGTCGCGGTTGGGGTAGTCCTCGCGAGCGTGCCCGCCACGAGATTCCTTGCGGTTCAACGCACCGACGACCGTGACCTCGGCCAGCTCCAGCAGGAAGCCCAGCTCGATGGCTTCCAGCAGGTCGCTGTTGAACCGCTTTCCCTTGTCGTGCACGGTGATTCGGGAGTACCGCTCCTTGAGAGCATGGATGTCCGTCAAAGCCTGCTTCAGCGTCTCCTCGGTACGGAACACCGCGGCGTTGTTGTCCATCGTCTGCTGCAGCGCGCCGCGGATGTCGGCGACGCGCTCGTTGCCGTGCTCGGACAGGATGTCGGAGACCCAGCCGACGACCATGCCCGCGGGCTCGGGTGGCATGTCGACGAAGTCATGGCCCAGTGCGTAATTCGCGGCGGCAATACCGGCCCGGCGGCCAAAGACGTTGATATCCAACAGGGAATTGGTGCCCAGCCGGTTCGCGCCGTGCACCGACACGCACGCGCATTCCCCGGCCGCATACAAGCCGGGCACGGTGTTCGTGTTGTCGCGCAACACCTGTCCGGTGACCGTCGTCGGGATGCCGCCCATCACGTAGTGACACGTCGGATACACCGGGACCAGCTCGTTGACCGGGTCAACGCCGAGGTAGGTGCGGGCGAACTCGGTGATGTCGGGCAGCTTGGCGTTGAGCACGTCTTCGCCGAGGTGGCGAACGTCGATGTAGACGTAGTCCTTGTTAGGCCCGGCGCCGCGGCCCTCCAGCACTTCGCGCACCATCGAGCGGGCGACAATGTCGCGCGGCGCCAGGTCGACGATCGTCGGCGCGTAGCGCTCCATGAACCGCTCACCCTCGCCGTTGAGCAGCCGGCCGCCCTCGCCGCGCACCGCCTCGGAGATCAGGATGCCCAGCCCGGCCAGGCCAGTCGGGTGGAACTGGTGAAACTCCATGTCCTCCAACGGAAGTCCCTTACGGAACACGATCCCGATGCCGTCGCCGGTCAATGTGTGCGCGTTGGAGGTGGTCTTGTACATCCGGCCCGAGCCGCCGGTGGCGATCACCACCGCCTTGGCGTGGAAGACGTGGATGTCGCCGGTAGCCAATTCGTAGGCGACGACGCCGGAAGTCACCGGGCCGCTGCCTGTTTCGGTGAGCACCAAGTCCAGGACGTAGAACTCGTTGAAGAACTGCACGTCGTGCTTGACGCAGTTCTGGTACAGCGTCTGCAGGATCATGTGGCCGGTGCGGTCGGCGGCGTAACAGGACCGGCGCACCGGGGCTTTGCCGTGGTCGCGGGTGTGCCCGCCGAAGCGGCGCTGGTCGATGCGGCCTTCGGGGGTGCGGTTGAACGGCATCCCCATCTTTTCCAGGTCCAGCACGGCGTCGATGGCTTCCTTGCACATGATCTCGACGGCGTCCTGGTCGGCGAGATAATCGCCGCCCTTGACGGTGTCGAAGGTGTGCCATTCCCAGTTGTCGTCCTCGACGTTGGCCAGCGCCGCGCACATGCCGCCCTGGGCGGCGCCGGTGTGGCTGCGGGTGGGGTAGAGCTTGGTCAGCACCGCGGTGCGCGCCCGGGGCCCGGCCTCGACGGCGGCCCGCATCCCGGCACCGCCGGCGCCGACGATCACCACGTCGTATCGATGTTGTTGGATCATGAGATGTTCGGGTCGAAGGTCAGCAGGACGTAGCTGCCCAGCACCAGCGTGAAGATCATCGACAGCGCCAGCAGGGTGTTCAGCCAGAAGCGGGTGGAGTCTTTGCGGGTGTAGTCGCCGATGATCGTGCGCAGGCCGTTGCCGCCGTGCAGCTGGGCCAGCCACAGCAGTAGCAGGTCCCACGTCTGCCAGAACGGCGACGCCCACCGCTGCGCCACGTAGTTGAAGTCGATGCGGTAGACGCCGTCGTCCCACATCAGCATCACGAACAGATGCCCCAGCGCCAGAAACACCAGCACGATGCCGGAGAACCGCATGAACAGCCAGGCGTACTTCTCGAAGTTGGGCATTCCGCCGGGCCGGCGCGGTGCCCGCGGGTTGTCCAGTCCGGCCGGGCGGTCGTAGCTGCGCTGCCGCACCGGGGCGATGTCGCCGCGGCCCAGCTGGAGGTCGGGTGTGGTCATAGGAAGCGCCCGATCATGTGGATACCGATCACGACCGTCGCCGGAACCATCACCAGCAGCCAGACGGCGGTGATCGCCCAGAACATCAGCCGCTGGTAGCGGGGACCCTGCGCCCAGAAGTCGATCAGGATGACCCGCACGCCGTTGAGTGCGTGGTAGAGCACCGCGGCGACCAGGCCGAGTTCCATCAGCCCGACGATCGGCGTCTTGTACGTGTCGATGACCTCGTTGTAGGTCTGCGGGGCCACCCGGACCAGCGCGGTGTCCAGGACGTGTACGAACAGGAAGAAGAAGATGGTCGCGCCGGTGATGCGGTGCAGAACCCACGACCACATACCCGGGTCGCCGCGATACAGGGTCCGGCGCGGCGGTCGAGCGCGCGATTCTGGCGCCGCCGCGGACGTCGTCGTCATCAGCCCCCTCCAGTAGCTGGTCGGCGACCCGCTGCGCCCGGCTTCGCCGCGCTTGCGATCGCCTCCTACATGGAACCGTCGGGTGGACTCTAAACCCATTTGTAGCTGCGGATAAACCACTTCGCGGTTGCCGGTGTCGGCGCTGGCCAGAAACCCTAGGGTTGCCTTGTGAATTGGCCAACAGTGAACGGCGCTCGCTGATGTGTTCCACACATGTCGGGTAATGCCATGACGACAGCCGCAATCGACTGGAATAGCCTGCGGGACATGGCAATCCAAGCTGCACAGGGCGCTTACGCGCCGTACTCGCGATTGCGGGTCGGGGCGGCGGCGGTGGTCGACGATCGCCGCGTGATCACCGGCTGCAATGTGGAGAATGTCTCATATGGTCTAGGTCTCTGCGCCGAGTGCGGTGTGGTGTGCGCCCTGCATTCGAGCGGCGGCGGCCGGCTTCTGGCGCTGGTGTGCGTCGACGCCGACGGGGCAACGCTGATGCCCTGCGGGCGCTGCCGGCAGGTGTTGTTGGAGCACGGCGGGCCGGACTTGCTGATCGGCCATCCCGACGGGCCGCGCCGGCTCGGCGACCTGCTGCCGGACGCGTTCGGCCCGGACAGCCTCCCGTGAGTTTCGACGCGCCGACGGTCATCAAGACCAAACGCGACGGCGGTCGGCTCTCCGACGCCGCGATCGACTGGGTGATCGACGCCTACACCGGCGGGCAGATCGCCGAGGAACAGATGTCGGCGCTGTTGATGGCGATCTTTCTGCGCGGCATGGACGCCGACGAGACCGCGCGGTGGACAGCGGCGATGATGGCCTCCGGCGAACGGCTGGACTTCAGCGACCTCCTCACCGTCGACAAGCACTCCACCGGCGGGGTCGGCGACAAGATCACCCTGCCCTTGGTGGCGGTCGTGGCGGCGTGCGGCGCGGCGGTGCCGCAGGCGTCGGGCCGCGGGCTGGGCCACACCGGCGGCACCCTCGACAAGCTGGAATCCATCGCCGGCTTCACCGCCGACCTCACCAACAGCCAAGTGCGCCAACAACTTCGCGACGTCGGCGCAGCCATCTTCGCGGCCGGGCGATTAGCGCCGGCTGACGCAAAGCTCTACGCGCTGCGCGACATCACCGGCACCGTCGAGTCGCTGCCGCTGATCGCCAGCTCGGTGATGAGCAAGAAACTGGCCGAGGGCGCCGGGGCGCTGGTGCTCGACGTGAAGGTCGGCACCGGAGCGTTCATGACCTCCGAGGACCGTGCCCGCGAGCTGGCGCACACGATGGTCCGGCTCGGCGCGGCGCACGGGGTGCCGACGCACGCGCTGCTGACCGACATGAACCGTCCGCTGGGCCTTACCGCCGGCAACGCGCTGGAGGTCGCCGAGGCGCTGGACGTGCTGGCCGGCGGCGGTCCGCCCGACGTCGTGGAGCTGACGGTGACGCTGGCCACCGAGATGCTGCGGCTCGCCGGCGTCGACGGCCGCGACCCGGCGCAGACTCTGCGCGACGGCACCGCTATGGACCGGTTCCGGGCGCTGATCGCCGCGCAAGGCGGCGACTTGTCGGTGCCGTTGCCCGTCGGCGCGTGTTCGGAGAGCGTCACCGCGCCTCGGGGCGGCACAATGGGCGATATCGACGCGATGGCAGTGGGAATGACGGCATGGCGGCTCGGCGCGGGCAGGTCCCGCCCGGGCGAGCGGGTGCAGCCCGGCGCCGGGATCCGCATCCACCGCCGGCCCGGCGAGCCCGTCGCCGCCGGTGAGCCGCTGTTCACCCTGTACACCGACACCCCCGAACGCTTCCCCGCGGCAATGGCCGAGCTCGACGGCGGCTGGAGCGTCGGGGATGTACCGCCGGCCCCGCGGCCCCTGGTCATCGATCGGATCACCGGATGACGACGCCGCTGAGCCTGGAGGCCATCCAGCAGGCACCCAAAGCGCTGCTGCACGATCACCTCGACGGCGGGCTGCGCCCGGCCACCGTGTTGGACCTTGCCGGGGAACTGGGCTACGACGACCTGCCCGCCACCGACGTCGACGAGCTCGCTCGCTGGTTTCACACTCGCTCCTACAGCGGATCGTTGGAGCGCTACCTGGAGCCGTTCGCGCACACCGTGGCGGTGATGCAGACGCCCGAGGCGCTGCACCGGGTCGCCGTCGAGTGCGTGGAGGACCTGGCCGCCGACAACGTCGTCTACGCCGAGGTGCGGTTCGCCCCCGAGCTGCACATCAACCGCGGGCTGTCGTTCGACGAGGTCGTGGACACCGTGCTGGCCGGATTCGCCGATGGCGAGAAGGCCGCCGCTGCGGCCGGCCGTCCGATCACCGTCCGCTGCCTGGTCACCGCGATGCGCCACGCCGCGCTGTCCCGCGAGATCGCCGAGCTGGCGATCCGGTTCCGGGACAAGGGCGTCGTCGGTTTCGACATCGCCGGCGCGGAGGCCGGCTATCCGCCGACCCGGCACCTGGACGCGTTCGAATACATGCGAGACCACAACGCGCGCTTCACGATTCACGCCGGCGAGGCGTTCGGGCTGCCGTCGATTCACGAGGCGATCGCGTTCTGCAGTGCCGACCGGCTCGGTCACGGGGTGCGCATCGTCGACGACATCGACGTCGACGACGACGGCACCGTGCGGCTCGGCCAGCAGGCATCGATCTTGCGGGACAAGCGAATTCCCCTGGAGCTGTGCCCCAGCTCCAACGTGCATTCCGGTGTGGTAGCCAGCATCGCCGAGCACCCGTTCGACCTGCTGGCCCGGGCCCGGTTCCGGGTGACCATCAACACCGATAACCGGCTGATGAGCGACACGTCGATGAGCCGCGAAATGCACCGGCTGGTAGAAGCATTCGGCTATGGCTGGAGCGACCTCGAGCGGTTCACGATCAATGCGATGAAGTCGGCGTTCATTCCGTTCGACGAGCGGCTGGCGATCATCGATGAGGTGATCAAGCCGCGGTTCGCCGTCCTGATCGGCTGATGGCCCGCATCAGGAGCAGTGCAGCAACAACATGAACCCGAAATCCATGTGCAGCTGTTGGTGACAGTGCAGTAGCGACAAGCCGGGCTGGTCGGCGAGGAAGTCGACGTCCATGGTCTGGTAGCCGCCGAGCATGGCGACGTCCTTGCGGATACCGGCGGTGGGTGTGCCTGCGACATGGGTGATTTCGAAGGTGTGCCGGTGCAGGTGCATGGGGTGGAGGTCGTCGCTGGCGTTGCGGAACCGCAGCCGATACCGCTTACCGGAGGAGATGTCGAGCACCGGTTGCTTGCTGTCCATCGTGAACGCCGTCCCGTTGATGGTCCAGACGTTGAACCCGTCGTGAGCCGCGTTGCGCTTTTCGATGAGCATGTCGATGACGTGGTCAACGGGCGCCGGGGTTTGGCCTGCTGCGGCGAATAACCGGTAGTCCCATCGGAATACAGGTGGCGATGCCCATTCTGGGCTGCCTGTGCGCCCGGCGTACTCGACCACCACACCCATACCGCGCCGGCGATCTTCGTCGGACAGGTCGCCGAGGACCCAGATGCCGGGGTGGGTCAGCTCGACGATCGCCGAGACACGCTCGCCGGCGCCCAGCCACAGCACCGGCACACTGGCAGGCTTGGGCACCGGGTTGCCGTCCAGGGCAATGACGGTGAACGTGTGGCCGGGCAGGGCGAGGCTTCGATTTTCCGTTGCGCTGCCGTTGAGCACGTGGAGCAGCAGCCGCTCACCGGCTTTCACCCGGATCGGCTCGCCGTGGCCGAGTGTGCGCCCGTTGACGGTGAAGGTGTCGTAGCCGACCTCGTAACCGTGCGGCGTGCCGGCCGCCACCGATGTGGCCATCGCTTGCTCGCCGGTGTTCTGCAGCTCGGCAACGGCGTCTCCGGCCAGGAAGTCGCTGTCCATCTCTTCGCTCTGGGTGAGGCTGGGCTCAAATTCCTTGAGCGTGAGGAAGGCTTCGCGGTCATAGGAGCCGGGATCATTGTTGGGCTCGATGTACACCGGGCCGACCAGGCCGCTGTACTGGCCGCCGGTCATGTCGGCGGCCGGAGTGAGATGGGTGTGGTAGAAGCGGAAACCGGCCGGGCCTGGGACGAACGAAATTCGGCGCATGCCGTGGGCCGGGATGAACGGCGTGCCTTCTTCGGCGGAACCGTCGACATCCACCGGCAGGCGCTGCCCGTGCCAATGCAGCTGTTGGGGAATGTCGGTGTCGTTGTGCACGTCGACCCGAGTCGGTTTGCCCGCGGTGAACCGCAGCAGCGGTCCGGGGAATTGGCCGTTGTAGGTCGGTCGTGATGAGCTTGCCCGGGGCAACTTCCACATCCGTCACCGCGATCCGCAACGTGTAGTCGGCCTTGCCCGGCGACCGCAGACAGCTCGACGCCGTTCCCGTCGCGAGACCTCCGGCAGTCAGGATGGCCAGGCTGCTCCACTTGAGGAAGTCGCGTCGAGCAACCGGCGCCGCATCGGCTTGCACTCGCAGCACGTTAACCGACCCCGATACAGTCTGCAGGCGAGGAGGCGCAGTGGTCGATAAGAACCCCGACACGGTGTTCGACTTCGCCGACGTCGTGGTGGAGCGGGGCGGAATCCGCGCGCTGGATGGCTTCACCGCCGCTGTTCCGCAGCAGGGCGTCACGGTGGTGTTCGGGCCGTCGGGCTCGGGCAAGTCGACCCTGCTGCGACTGTGCAATCGGCTGGAGGTGCCGACCAGCGGCCGAGTGTCGTTCTGCGGCAAGGACATTGCCGACATCGATCCGTTGTGGCTGCGACGCCGGGTTGGCATGTGCTTTCAGCGCCCCACCCCGTTTCCCGGCACGGTGGCCGACAATTTGCGTGTCGCCGACCCGCAGGTCTCCGAGTCTGCGATGGCCGAGACATTGACGCGGGTGGCGTTGACCGGCTCGTGGCTGGACCGCGACACGGCCTCTCTGTCCGGCGGGGAAGCGCAACGAATGTGTCTGGCCCGCACACTGATTGCCCGACCCCAGGTGCTGCTGCTGGACGAACCGACCTCCGCGGTGGACGCCGCCGCCGCGGCGGTGATCGAGGCCGCGGTGCGGGAACTCGCCCACGACGACGGCATACCGGCGTTGTGGGTCACTCACGACGCCGCGCAGCTCGAGCGGATCGCCGACCGGGTGCTGCGCATCGAACGCGGCCGCTGTGTCGGGCTGGAGGAGGTGACGCGATGAACGGCGAAGTCGGCTGGGTGGGACTGGCGACGTCGCTGGCCCTGGTGGCGTTCGCGGCGGCGATCTCGCTGTGGCAGCGCCTCGGTCTGGAGCGGCAGGTGCTGTGGGCGGCGACCCGCGCGCTGGCCCAGCTGCTGCTCGTGGGCGGAGCGCTGACGCTACTGTTTGCGCCCGGCCGCTCGCTGTGGTGGTCGTGGGCATGGACCGCGGGCATGGTCGCCTACGCGGGCGACGTTGCACGCCGGCGCGCGCCCGAGGTGCCGCGGCTGGGCGTGCTGGCCGTCGCCGCGTTCACCGCCGCGGCGGTGGTCACTCTGGGAGTGATATTCGGGCTGCGGGTATTTCCGCTGCAGCCGCGCACCCTGGTACCGATCGCGGGGATGATGATCGGCAACTCGATGACGGCCACCGTGCTGGTGGCCCGGCGACTGGTCGACGAGCTGCGCGACAAACGCGCCGAGGTCGAGGCGCGGCTGGCCCTCGGGCAGCCCTACCGGCAAGCCGCCGCGCCGTATCTGCGGATCGCGCTGCGCTCGGCGGTATCCCCGCAGATCGAAACCACCAAGGCGACCGGGCTGGTGTTTCTGCCCGGCGCGATGACCGGGCTGATCCTCGCCGGGGTCTCCCCGGTGCAGGCCGTGCTCGTGCAGGCCGTAGTGATGTTTTTGATCCTGGGTTCAGTGGCGGTGACCACCGTCGTGGTCGCGCTCGGCCTGGTGCGGCGGGTGTTCACCCGCGATCACCGGCTGCTGCCGCTACTCGCGCCGCAGCCTTGACGCTCACGAGAATGTCGTCGGCGTCTCGCGGCGCTACTCGCGCCTTAGCCGCGACTCCACGAACCGGTCCAGTTCCTCCCACTCCCGCACCGCCTCGGCGTACGGCGGTGTGGGCTTGTCGACCGAGCCGGGCTCCAGCACGTAGGCGATCAGCTGGCCCAGCGCGCGTTCGGTAGCCAGCGCCTTGTCGACGGTGTTGTCCTCGGCGTAGTCGCCGACGTCGCGCAGCAGCTCGACGGCCAGCTCGAGCTGCTCGCGGTCCACCGCATCGGGTCCCTCGGCGAAATCGTCGGCCAGCCCGGTCAGCACGTAGACGTTGTCGTCGGTGACGTCGACCTCCAGCGAGCCGTCGGTGGCGGCGGTGCGGATGTCGTCGTAGGTGCTCAGATCCGACAGGTCGTGGTCGTGCTCGTCGGCCAGATAGCGGGCCAGCGCCCGCTCGGAGCTGAACACGCTGATCCGCCCGTTGCGGCCCAGGAAGATCGGCCGGTCGTCGAAATAGCAGCGCAGCGTGTAGAACGTGCCGGCGCCGGTCATGATCCGGACGGGGTCGATGCCGACCTTCAGCCAGAAGTCCTCGTCGCTGCCGAGTACCACCGCGTCGCCGTCGGCGCGGGCATCCTCCTCGACGTCCTCGGCCGGTGTTTCCTCCTCGGCGGCGTCCTCGTCGGCCACCACCTCGTCGGGTTCCTCCGGCGGTTCGGCCAATTCGTCGGCCGCCTTCGCCGACGCCGCGCTGTCCACCTCCGGTGTGCTGACGATGCCGTCGACGGCGGCGAGCACGTCGTCCCAGCCGCGCCCGATGATCTCGGCGATCGCGTTCCAGCGTTTGAGGCCGGCTTTGCCGGTGAAGTGCTCGATGCCGCCGGCCACGGTGCCCAGGGTCGGGTTGCCGTTGAAGAACTTCGTCACTGCCGGCAGCTCGCACACCGATCCGATCGACGACACGATCGCGAGCGTGCCCGCCAGCGCCGCGACCGATTCCTCGGTCGGCTTCTCCGCGACCACTTCCTCGACCGCGATCAGGTCGAATTGCTGGTCCTCGGCGGGATCCAGCTTATGTGCGTTGGCCGTGCTGAACTCCTGCCAACCGGGGTGGTCGACCAGGTCGTGCTCGGTGTTGGTCCGTACGAAAGCAACCAGGTCGGCGACGGTTTCGAAGCCATAGAGGTCTTCGTCGCGGCCCAGGAACGCCTCCCACTCGTCGCCGGCGTCGCGCCAGCGGGGCGCCCACACGGTGTAGCGGTCGCCGGCGGTCAGGCTCAGGCGGATAGGCACGAGGTCAGCAGCCATCGGCACAGAATAACGACGCCGCCCCGAGCGGGTTACGAGGCCCAAATGTCGGTGATCGCCGGGGCCCGCGCGGCCAGGCCGAGCTTGGGCAGCCCGTACATCTGCTCCAGGGTGGACAACACGTTGTAGTGGCTGATCGGCTCGCTGTAGGTCCCCGGCCTGATGTGTGCGCCGTAGAAGATGGTCGGGATCTGGTTTCGCTGGGAGTTGTCGTCCTCGTCCCAGGTCAGGATCAGCAGGCTGTTGTTGGCCTTCGCCCATTCCGCATAGGGCGACAGGTTGCGGTACAGCCAGGTGTCGCCTTGCGCTATCGAGCCGTCGTGCATGTCGTTGTCGACGTTGGGGATGACGAATGAGACGGTCGGCAGCGCGGCGTAATTGGCCGGGAATGCCGAAAACGGCAGCGAGTAGGCGGGGGGAATGTTGGTGAAGTTGACCCACGGCGCGTGCTTGCGGGCGTATTTGGCCGAGCTGCATGCCTGCGAGCCGACGGCCGGCAGGCTTTCGGCGTAGCCCACGAAAGTGCGTCCGGTACTGAGCAATTGCGAACCCAGGTTCGGGGTGGTGCCGCCGCTGACCGGGCAGTTGTTCTCCTTGACCCCCAGCGTGCTGCCGGCGAACAGCGCGAAGTAATTCGGCTGGCTCGGATGCACTTCGGCGAAGGACTGCGTCATCGACGCGCCGCCGGCGGCCAACGAGTTGATGTAGGGGGCAGCCGGGTTGCCGATGATGTTGGCGTAGGAGCGGTTCTCTTCCACCACGACGACGACGTGCGCGGGCGTCGGAATAGCGGCGGCGACGTTCACCGGCGTCGCGGGAGGCTCGAAATGTGCTGGCGGCCAAGACATCACCGCCGTCAACACGGCCAAGACGCCGAACAGGCTGACCGCTCGCTGTCGTCTGCCGTGTCGCCGGCCGCGGCGCCGCATGCCGGGAGTATAAGGCGTGTCCGGCCCGAAAATACTAAGGTCGTTTCCCGTGGAAGTGCGTGTCGTTGACCACCCGCTGGCCGCGGCCCGGCTGACCACACTGCGCGACGAACGCACCGACAACGTCGCGTTTCGCGCCGCGTTGCGCGACCTGACGCTGATGCTGGTCTACGAGGCAACCCGTGATGCGCCGCGCGACATCGTCCCGGTGCGCACCCCACTGGCCGAGACGTCCGGCGCGCGGCTGGCCACGCCGCCGCTGCTGGTGCCGGTGCTGCGGGCCGGATTGGGGATGGTCGACCAGGCGCACGCGCTGCTGCCGGAAGCCCGGGTGGGCTTCGTCGGCGTGGTCCGCGACGAGGAAACCTTTTCGCCCGTGCCGTATCTCGAAGCGCTGCCCGACGATTTGAGCGCCCAGCCGGTGATGGTTCTCGACCCGATGCTGGCCACCGGCGGGTCCATGACCCACACCATCGGCTTGCTGCACCGCCGCGGCGCCCGCGACATCACCGTGCTGTGCGTGGTGGCGGCGCCGGAAGGGATTGCGGCGCTGGAGAAGACAGCACCCTATGTTCGAGTGTTCACCGCGGCGGTCGACGACGGGCTCAACGAAAACGCCTACATTGTGCCGGGTCTCGGCGACGCCGGTGATCGCCAGTTCGGGCCGCGCTGAATTTCGGACACCACTTCGTCACGTAGCGCAGTCGCGCGGTCGCGGTCGCCGCACCGAATCTCGATGTAGCACTTGACTTTCGGTTCGGTTCCCGACGGCCGCAGTGCCACCCGGACCGATGTGTCGGTGTCACCGCCGGTGAAGACCAGCAGATTGGTGCTTGTGGTCATGGTCGCCGCGAATCCGGCCAGCCGGGTCGGCGGATCTTCTCGCAGCCGCGTCATCAGGGAGGCCGCCTCGTGCCGGTCGGCGACCGGCCATGATACGGCCGCGATCATGTGCACGCCGTGGCGGCGAGCGAGGTCGTCGAGCATGTCGGGCACCGAGCGGCCCTGCTGCTTGAGCGATGCCACCAGGTCGCAGACCAGTACCGCGGCGCTGATGCCGTCCTTGTCGCGAACCGCGTCCGGGTCGACGCAGTGCCCGATCGCCTCCTCGTAGGCGTAGACCAACGTTTTGCCGGGCAGGTCCGCGTCGGCACGCGCCAGCCATTTGAAACCGGTCAGGGTTTCGACGTGGCGCGCGCCGTACTGCGCGGCGATCGCAGCCAGCATGCGCGACGACACCACGGTGCTGGCCACCACGCTGGTCTCGGGGCTTTCAGTGTGCGACAGGATGTAATCGCCTAGCAGCCAACCGGTTTCGTCGCCGGAGAGCATCCGCCACGAGCTGTCGGGGTTTCGAATCCCGACCGCGCAGCGGTCGGCGTCGGGATCCAGCGCGATAGCCACGTCGGCGTGCACGTCGGCGGCCAGCGTCAGCAGCGCGTCGGTGGCGCCCGGTTCTTCCGGGTTGGGGAACGCGACGGTGGGGAAGTCGGGATCCGGTGCGAACTGGGCCCCGACGGTGTGTACCTCGCCGAAGCCGGCGCGCCGCAGCGTCTCGACGGCCACCGCGCCACCCACTCCGTGCAACGGCGTCAGCGCCACCCGCACCGAACCCATCGAGCGTCGCACCGCCGCGGCCCGCTCGATATAGCGGTCGATCAGATCGGTGTCGGCGGGCTCAACCGGCTGCCTGGGTATCTGATCGGCGAAAGGTGCCGCGGCCATGGCTGTTTCGATGTCGTGGTCGGTGGGCGAGACGATCTGGATGCCGCCGTCGAAATACACCTTGTAGCCGTTGTCGGCCGGCGGGTTGTGCGACGCGGTGATCTGGATGCCGGCTGCCGCGCCCAGGTGGCGCACCGCAAACGCGAGTACCGGCGTGGGCACCGGGCCGGGCAGCAACACCACCGAAAACCCGGCGGCGGCAAGGACTTCGGCTGCTGCCACCGCGAACTCGGCCGACCCGTGACGCGCGTCGCGGCCGACAACCACGGTGCCGGCTTGGCGGACCTGCGCCACCGCCCACGTCGCGCGCAGCACCACGGCGAGGTTCATGGCGTCGGGACCGCCGCGCACCGGTCCGCGCAGCCCGGCGGTGCCGAACCTCAGCGGCCGGGCGAACCGCGCGGCCAGCTCGTCGGCGTCACAGGCGGCCAGCTCGGCGGCCGTCACCGGGTCCGGGTCGTGCGCAATCCACTCTTGCGGGTTCACACGCGCGCGACCACATCGGCCAGCAGCGACCCCATCCGCGTTGCCGACGCCGCGCCGGCCGCCAGCACCTCGGCGTGGCTGAGCGGCTCGCCGGTGATCCCGGCCGCCAGGTTGGTCACCAGCGACACCCCCAGCACCTCGGCGCCGGCCGCCCGGGCCGCGATCGTCTCGTGCACCGTCGACATACCCACCAGGTCGGCGCCCAGCACCCGCAGCATCCGGATCTCGGCCGGCGTCTCGTAGTGCGGGCCCGGCAGGCCGGCGTACACGCCTTCGATTAGCCCGGGGTCGACCTCACGGGCCAGCGCCCGCAGCCGCGGCGAGTACGCGTCCACCAGGTCCACGAACTGCGGCCCGACCAGCGGCGAGCGCGCGGTCAGGTTGAGGTGGTCGCTGATCAGCACCGGCTGGCCGACCTCGAAGTCGTCGCGCAGCCCGCCGGCCGCGTTGGTCAGCACGACGAGGCGCGCCCCGGCCGCACACGCCGCTCGCACCGGATGCACGACGTGCAGCAGGTCGTGGCCCTCGTAGGCATGAATGCGGCCCGCCAGCACCAGCACCCGGTGTTCACCGACCGGCACCGACAGCACCTGACCGGTGTGCCCGACGGCGGTGGGCGGAGTGAACCCGGGCAGCTCGGCCATCGGCAACACCGCGGTGGGCGAGCCCAGCGCGGCGACGGCCGGCGCCCACCCCGACCCGAGCACGACCGCGACATCGTGGTCGGCGACGCCGGTGCCCTCGGCGATGAGCTCGGCCGCCCGTTGCGCAAGGGCATCGGGACCAGTCACAATGCGGCAGCCTAACCGGTGAGATACTGCGAGAATGCCCACAGCCACCGCATTGGATGCCGTCGAGAATGCGGTGCGGCGCCGTGGCAGCGACCTGGTCGCGTTGTCCCACGCAATCCACGCCGAACCTGAGCTGGCGTTCGACGAGCACCGCAGCTGCGCCAAGACGCAGGCGCTGGTCGCCGAGCGTGGCTTCGAGATCACCGCCGCCGCCGGTGGTTTGGGCACCGCGTTTCGCGCCGACTTCGGCAGCGGCCCGCTGGTTATCGGCGTGTGCGCCGAGTATGACGCGCTGCCCGAGATCGGACACGCCTGCGGCCACAACATCATCGCCGCGTCGGCGGTCGGCACCGCGCTGGCGTTGGCCGAGGTCGCCGACGAGCTCGGGCTGACCGTCGCGCTGATCGGCACCCCCGCCGAGGAGTCCGGCGGCGGAAAAGTCTTGCTGCTCAACGCCGGAGTGTTCGACGACGTCGCGGCCGCGGTGATGATCCATCCCGGGCCGCTGGACATTGCGGCCGCCCGCTCGCTGGCGCTGGCGGGAATCCGGGTGAGCTACACCGGCCGGGAGGCACACGCGTCGGCCGCGCCGTTTCTCGGGGTCAACGCCGCCGACGCGGCCACCGTCGCGCAGGTGGCCATCGGGTTGCTACGCCAGCAGCTGGTGCCGGGCCAGCAGGTGCACGGCATCGTCACCGACGGCGGGCAGGCCAGCAACGTGATCCCGGCGCACACCGAACTGCAGTACGCGCTGCGCGCCCCCGACTCGTCGCTGCTGGGCGATCTGGAAGCGCGGGTGGGCGACTGCTTCCTGGCCGGCGCGGTGGCCACCGGCTGCGACTACGACGTCGGCCACTTCGAGCCGACGTACGAGGCGCTCAAGCCCGACCCGTGGCTGGCCGGGACCGTGCGCGACGAGATGGCCCGGCTGGGGCGCACCCCGGTTGACGAACAGCTCGAGGCGGCGCTTCCGGTGGGCAGCACCGACATGGGCAACGTCACCCAGCTGCTGCCCGGAATCCATCCGCTGGTCGCCGTCGACGCCGACGGCGCGGTACTGCACCAGCCCGCCTTCACCGCGGCCGCGGTCGGGCCCAGTGCGGATCAGGCCGTGGTCGACGGCGCAATCATGTTGGCGCGCACGGTCGTTCACCTGGCCGAGTCGCCGGAGCAACGCGACCGGGTGCTCGCGGCGCGTGAGTTGCGGGCGGCGTCATGAGCCTGATCGATGCCGCCGAGTCCTGGCTGGCCGCCCACCACGACGACCTGGTCGAGTGGCGCCGGCATATCCACCGCTACCCGGAGCTGGGTCGCCAGGAGTTCGCGACTACGCAGTTTGTCGCCGAGCGATTGGCCGATGCCGGCCTCAACCCCAAGGTGCTGCCCGGCGGGACGGGGTTGACTTGTGATTTCGGTCCCGAACACGAGCCGCGGATTGCGTTGCGGGCCGACATGGACGCGCTGCCGATGGCCGAGCGGACCGGCGCGCCGTACGAGTCGACGATGCCGAATGTCGCCCACGCGTGCGGGCACGACGCGCACACTGCGATCCTGCTGGGCACCGCGCTGTCGCTGGCGTCGGTGCCCGAGCTGCCGGTCGGCGTGCGGCTGATCTTCCAGGCCGCCGAGGAGCTGATGCCCGGCGGTGCGATCGACGCGATCGCCGCGGGCGCGCTGGCCGGGGTGACCCGGATCTTCGCGCTGCACTGCGACCCGCGGCTGGCGGTCGGGCGGGTCGCGGTCAAACCCGGCCCCATCACGTCGGCGGCCGACCGGCTCGAGATCACCCTGCATTCGCCCGGCGGGCACACCTCGCGGCCGCACCTGACCGCCGACCTGGTCTACGGCATCGGCACGCTGATCACCGGCGTGCCCGGTGTGTTGTCGCGGCGCATCGACCCGCGCAAGAGCACGGTGCTGGTGTGGGGCGCGGTCAATGCCGGCGTGGCCGCCAACGCCATCCCGCAGACCGGCGTGCTGGCCGGCACCGTGCGCACCGCCAGCCGGGAAACCTGGCAGAGCTTGGAAGGAATCATCCGCGAGGCCGTGTCCTCGCTGCTGGCGCCGCTCGGTGTCGAGTACACGCTGGCCTACCACCGCGGGGTTCCGCCGGTGGTCAACGAGGAGGTGTCGACGCGGATCCTGGCGCACGCCATCGAGGCCGTCGGCCCCGACGTGCTCGCTGACACCCGGCAGTCCGGCGGCGGCGAGGACTTCTCCTGGTATCTGGAGGAGGTCCCCGGCGCGATGGCCCGGCTTGGCGTGTGGTCAGGTCACGGGCCGCAGCTGGACCTGCACCAGCCGACGTTCGACCTCGACGAGCGGGCCCTGGCGATCGGGGTGCGGGTGATGGTCAACATCGTCGAGCAGGCCGGTTCCCTTTAGGGTCTGCGGCAAGGGGTTAGGTGCCGGGGCCGATGTTGCGGGCCGGGCGGGTACGCAGGTCGTGCACGTATTCTTCTGGCGCGCCGGCGATTTCGGCGGCGTCGGCCATCACGCCCAGGTAGTGCGCCGACGGCAGGCCGCCTTCCCACGCGTCCACCACATACAGCCATGCGAGCACCGGATCGGTTGTGGTGTCCGACGACAATCGCTCCACCCGGCACCGGATCTTCTTGTGGATTCCCAGCTCAGACCCTTCCCAGCGGTCGAGGTTCTTCTCGTCGGCCGGCGTGACGTCATAGAGCACGACGAACACCTTCGAGTTCGGGTCTTCGACGACGGTGGCCAGCGCGCCTTCCCAGCCGATGTCCTCGCCGCCGAACGTCAGCCGCCAGCCGTGCAACCAGCCGGTGCCGGCCATCGGCGAGTGTGGTGCCCGCTGCAGCATCTGCTCGGGATGCATGTTCGACCCGTACGCGGCGTAGAGCGGCACGGGGAAAGCTTAAACGCCACGCCAGGCTAAATTATCGCGCGCCGACCCGTCCCCCTCGCCGCTGCGCGGCTGGGGGCGCCCCCAGCGCCCGGCTCCGCCGCGCTTGCGATCGCCGCTAGGTTAGGGATCGTGGCGACCCGCATCGTGATCATCGGGGGAGGACCGGCCGGCTACGAGGCGGCGCTGGTGGCCGCCGCGCGCGATGCTCAGGTCACCGTCGTCGACTCCGACGGCATCGGCGGCGCGGCCGTGCTGGCCGACTGCGTGCCGTCCAAGACGTTCATCGCCTCGACCGGGCTGCGCACCGAGTTGCGCCGCGCCGCCCGCCTCGGGTTCGACATCGACATCGACGACGCCAAGATCTCGCTGCCGGAAATCCACCAGCGGGTCAAGACGCTGGCCGCCGAGCAGTCCGCCGACATCACCGCGCAGCTGCTGTCCATGGGCGTCGAGGTGATCGCGGGCAGGGGCGAGCTGGTCGACACCAGCCCCGGCCTGGCCCGGCACTGCATCAAGGTCACCGCCGACGACGGCGCCACCACCGAGCTCGACGCCGACGTGGTGCTGATCGCGACCGGCGCCAGCCCGCGGATCCTGCCGTCGGCGCAGCCCGACGACGAGCGCATCCTGACCTGGCGGCAGCTCTACGACCTCGACTCGCTGCCCGATCACCTGATCGTGGTCGGCTCCGGGGTGACCGGCGCCGAGTTCGTCAACGCCTACACCGAACTCGGTGTCGAGGTGACCGTGGTGGCCAGCCGGGACCGGGTGCTGCCCTACGAAGACGCCGACGCCGCGCTGGTGCTGGAGGAGTCGTTCGCCGAACGCGGCGTCAAGCTGGTCAAGAATGCCCGCGCCGACTCGGTCACCCGCACCGAGGGCGGGGTGCTGGTGACCATGACCGACGGCCGCACAGTCGAGGGCAGCCATGCCCTGATGACGATCGGGTCGACGCCCAACACCGCCGGCCTCGGCCTGGAGCGGGTCGGCATCGAGCTCGGCCGCGGCAACTATCTGACCGTCGACCGGGTGTCACGCACATCGGTGCCCGGCATCTACGCGGCCGGCGACTGCACGGGTTTGCTGCCGCTGGCATCGGTCGCGGCGATGCAGGGCCGGATCGCGATGTGGCACGCGCTGGGGGAGGCCGTCACACCGATCCGGCTGCGCACGGTCGCCGCCGCGGTGTTCACCCGGCCGGAGATTGCCGCGGTCGGGGTGCCGCAATCGGCCATCGACAACGGATCGGTGCTGGCCCGCACGATCATGCTGCCGCTGCGCACCAACGCGCGGGCCAAGATGTCGGAGCTGCGGCACGGTTTCGTCAAGCTGTTCTGCCGGCAGGCCACCGGCGTGGTGATCGGCGGCGTGGTGGTCGCGCCGATCGCCTCGGAGCTGATCCTGCCGATCGCCGTGGCCGTGCAGAACCGCATCACCGTCAACCAGTTGGCGCGCACGCTGGTGGTCTATCCGTCGCTGTCGGGTTCGATCACCGAGGCGGCCCGGCGGTTGATGGCGCACGACGATCTGGACTAGCTGCCGGTAGCCTTAGGCCAGTGCTACCGACGAGTAACAGGAGTCCTGCGCCGTGAGCGATCGGTTCTGGCCGGCTTCATCGCTGGGGCCGGCGCAACGCGCCTCCGCCTGGGAGCGACTCGGCGCCGAGCAATTCGACGTCGTGGTCATCGGCGGTGGCGTGGTGGGTTCCGGCTGCGCGCTGGATGCCGCCACCCGCGGGCTCAAGGTCGCGATGGTCGAGGCCCGCGACTACGCCTCGGGCACCTCGAGTCGCTCGTCGAAGATGTTTCACGGCGGGCTGCGCTATCTCGAGCAGCTGGAGTTCGGTCTTGTCCGCGAGGCGCTCTACGAGCGCGAGCTGTCGTTGACGACGCTGGCGCCGCATCTGGTCAAGCCGCTGCCGTTTTTGTATCCGTTGACCAAGCGGTGGTGGGAGCGCCCCTACGTGGCGGCCGGCATCTTCCTCTACGACCAGCTTGGCGGCGCGAAATCCGTTCCGGCGCAAAAGCATTTAACACGCGCAGGCGCTTTGCGGCTGTGCCCCGGGCTGCGGCGCAGCTCGCTGATCGGCGGGATCCGCTACTACGACACCGTGGTCGACGACGCCCGCCACACCATGACCGTGGCGCGCACCGCCGCGCATTACGGCGCGGTGGTGCGTTCGTCGACTCAGGTGATCGCGTTGCTGCGCGACGGAGACCGGGTGACCGGGGTGCGGGTGCGTGACTCCGAGGACGGCGCGGTCACCGACGTGCGCGGTCATGTGGTGGTCAACGCGACCGGGGTGTGGACCGACGAGATTCAGGCATTGTCCAAGCAGCGCGGGCGATTTCAGGTCCGCGCCTCCAAGGGCGTGCACGTCGTGGTGCCCCGCGACCGCATCGTCAGCGACGTCGCGATCATCCTGCGCACCGAGCGCTCGGTGATGTTCGTCATCCCGTGGGGCAGCCACTGGATCATCGGCACCACCGACACGGACTGGAATCTCGACCTGGCCCACCCGGCGGCCACCAAGGCCGACATCGACTACATCCTCGGCACGGTCAACACGGTGCTGACCACCCCGTTGACCCACGCCGACATCGACGGCGTGTACGCCGGGCTGCGGCCGTTGTTGGCCGGGGAGAGCGACGACACCTCGAAGCTGTCCCGCGAGCACGCGGTGGCCGTGCCCGCTCCCGGTCTGGTCGCCATCGCCGGCGGCAAGTACACCACGTACCGGGTGATGGCGGCCGACGCGATTGACGCTGCGGCGCAATATGTTCCGGCCCGGGTGGCGCCGTCGATCACCGAGAAGGTGCGGCTGCTGGGCGCCGACGGCTACTTCGCGCTGGTCAATCAGGCCGAGCATGTCGGCGATCTGCACGGCCTGCACCCCTATCGGGTGCGCCACCTGCTGGACCGCTACGGCTCGCTGATCGGCGAGGTGCTGACGATGGCGGATGGCCGTCCGGACCTGCTGAACCCGATCGCTGCGGCGCCGGTGTACCTGCGGGTCGAGGCCGCATACGCCGCTGCCGCCGAAGGTGGGCTGCACCTCGAGGACATCCTGGCCCGCCGGATGCGGATCTCCATCGAATACCCGCATCGGGGCGTCGACTGCGCGCGTGAGGTGGCCGAGGTCGTCGCGCCGATTCTGGGCTGGACGTCCGCCGACATCGACCGGGAGGTCGAGACCTACACCGCGCGGGTGGAAGCGGAGATACTCTCGCAGGCCCAGCCCGACGACGCGTCGGCCGACGCGCTGCGGGCCGCCGCTCCCGAGGCCCGCGCCGAAATCCTCGAGCCGGTGCCCTTAACGTGAGACCGGCACCATTGCCGGTGCGCGACGGGCTGGGGCCGGCGCGGGTGCGGTTACGCGGCGGACCCGTATTGGCAGAGCTGAATTCCCGGTTCGGCGTGCGGCCACGGGAGGTCGTCGACGCCGACGGCACCCCGGTCGACGAGACGACGGCGCTGCCCGCGGGTTCGTTCGTCTACCTGTACCGCGAACTGCGTGAGGAAGTTCCGGTCCCTTTTGATATTCCGGTGCTTCACCGCGACGACGACATCGTGGTCGTCGACAAGCCCCATTTTCTGGCCACCATGCCGCGCGGCCGGCACGTCGCGCAGACGGCGCTGGTGCGGTTGCGCCGCGAACTCGAGCTGCCAGAGCTGTCACCAGTTCACCGGCTGGACCGGTTGACCGCTGGCGTGCTGCTGTTCACCACCCGCCGTGAGCTGCGCGGCGCTTACCAGACGCTGTTCGCCCGCCGCGCGGTGCGCAAGACGTATCTGGCCCGGTCGGCCGGGGTAGCTTCGGTCACGCTGCCGCTGACGGTGCGCAGCCGAATCGTCAAGCGCCGCGGCTGTTTACAGGCGGTCGAGGAAGCCGGCGTGCCCAACGCCGAAACATTGGTCGAGCCGCTCGGTGACGGCCTGTACCGGCTGACACCGAAAACCGGGCGCACACATCAGCTGCGGGTGCACATGGCGTCGCTGGGTGTGCCGATTATCGGAGACCCGCTGTATCCCAAGGTCATTGACGTCGCGCCCGACGACTTCAGCCGACCGTTACAGCTGCTGGCACACACGCTCGAATTCGACGACCCGATCACGGGTACTTGCCGTCGGTTCGTCAGCAGCGCTCGAGACCTCGCTGCAGGATCCGCGGCGGTGCAGAATTCCGCGTCGCTGCGCTAGCCGTCCGGTGTGCGTCGTCGCGTACCGGCCTGCGGGCGACGCCGTGCGCCATGGCGTGCGCGACGGTGCGCAATGTGCCCGTGAAGCTGACGCGGTTCTGCAGAGTTAACACGCGCATGTGCAACAGCCGCCGCGCAGGTTCTATTCCCGCAAGATGGACGGCATGAGATCGGATGCCGGCCTCCAGGGTGTGCTGCGGGTGGCCGTTGAGGTTGCCGACGCGCTGTCGTCGGGTCGTCCTGTCGTTGCGCTGGAGACCACGCTGGTCTCGCACGGCTTCTCGGATGGACGCGGCCTGGTGGCCGCGCAGCAGGCCGAGCAGCGAGTTCGCGCCGCCGGGGCGGTGCCGTGCACCGTCGGCATTGCGGACGGACAGGTCCGGGCCGGCCTGAGCGCCGCCGAGCTTCAGCGCTTCGCCGAGGCCGGGACGGCGGCACGCAAGGCGGGCGCCCGCGACCTCGCGGCGTGTGTGGCCCAGGGCGTGCTGGGCGCCACCACAGTCGGCGGCACCCTGGCCATCTGCCGCGTCCTCGGTGTCCGGTTCATGGGCACCGGCGGCATCGGCGGCGTGCATCGCGGCTTCGCCGACAGCCTCGACATCTCCAGTGACCTGGTAGAGCTGGCCCGCACGCCGACCATGGTGGTGTCGTCGGGTGCCAAGGCCATCCTCGACGTCCCCGCGACGGCCGAGCTGCTCGAGACGCTCAGCGTGCCGGTGCTGGGTTGGCGCACTGACACTCTTCCGGTTTTCTACCGCGGCGCGGGCGGCCCACCTGTGGCTGCACGCGTCGACGGTGTCGTCGACGCCGCGCGAATCGCCGCCCTTCACTGGAAGCTGGGCTGCCCGTCCGGGCTGCTGCTGGGGCGGCCGCCGCAGCCCGAACTGGACATCGAGCCCGTACTCGCCGAGGCGGTCGGCCGCGTCGCGCGGGCCGGGGTGACCGGTCAGGCGGTGACACCGGCCGTCTTGGCGCTGGTCGAAGAGCTGACCGGTGGACGCAGCGTCGCGGTCAACCAGCAGCTGATCGCCGACAACGCTGCGCTGGCGGCCGAGGTGGCCGTTGCCTACGCGCTGTCGAGACAGTAGCCAGGTCACAAACAGTGGCTGAATCTTGAGTACGGCGATGCCCAGCGATGGGCGGTCTTACTACCATCGCTCTCGGCCCGTCGCCTAGATCGCCGAAGGAATTCTTTGAGAGTCAATCGTTTTGGTGTCGCAATGTGCGTGTTGGCCACCGGTGCGGCGATGGTGTCGGCATGCGGCGGTGACAACCATGCGGCCGAAGGGAAATTGGGCTGCGGCGGCAAGCCGACTCTGAAGGCCAGTGGGTCCAGCGCCCAGGAAAACGCAATGACAACGTTTGTCGCGGCTTTCGAACGGTCCTGTCCGGGGCAGTCGCTGACATACACGGCCACCGGGTCCGGCGTCGGGATCAGCGAATTTCTAAGCGGCCAAACGGATTTCGGTGGCTCCGACTCGCCGCTGAGCAAAGGCGAATACACCAAGGCGCAGCAGCGGTGCGGCTCGCCGGCGTGGAACCTGCCGATGGTGTTCGGCCCCATCGCCATCGCGTACAACGTCAACGGCTTGCCTTCGTTGAACCTCGACGGTCCGACGGCGGCCCAGATCTTCAACGGTCAAATTACAACCTGGAACGACGCCGCAATCCAGATGCTCAACTTGGGAGTCGCGTTGCCGGCAGAACCTATCCGGGTCGTGTTCCGCAGCGACGAGTCCGGCACCACGGATAACTTCCAGAGGTATCTCGACACGGCGTCCAACGGCACCTGGGGTAACGGAGCCGGAAAGAAGTTCAACGGCGGTGTGGGCGAGGGCGCCGTCGGCAGCGACGGCGCCGCCGCGGCCGTCAAAGGCACTGAAGGGTCGATCACCTACATCGAATGGTCGTTCGCCCAGGCTCAGCACCTCAACGTGGCCAAGGTCGTCACGTCGGCCGGTCCTGAGCCGGTAGCGATCAGCCCGGAGTCGGTGGGAAAGACGATCTCAGCAGCCTGGTTCGTCAAGGAGGGCAACGACTTAGCGCTCGACACGATTTCGTTCTACCGGCCAAACCAGCCAGGCTCGTATCCCGTCGTGCAGGCGACCTACGAGATCGTCTGCTCACGGTATTCGGATCCGGCGGCGGGTACGGCAGTCAAGGCGTTCCTGCATAGCGCGCTGGGCCCCGGCCAGAATGATCTGGCAGGCAAGGGATATATCCCGATTCCCGAAGAGTTCAAGCCGCGATTGTCGACGGCGGTCAACGCTGTCTCGTGATCCGGCGCGCAATGTTCCAGGGTTCTTTTCACTCTCGTCAACGCGATGTTCCGAAAGTTTTTCCACGGTAGCTGAAGTTTTGCGTCATGGAGTTCCTGACGGCGCCCCCGGAAGTCACGTCCGCGCTGATCCACTCCGGGCCGGGTGCGCAGTCGCTGGTCGAGGCCTCCACAGCGTGGCAGCGCCTTGGCGCCCACCTGGAAGATTCGGCCGAGAACTACGCTGCCGCAGTGTCGTCACTGACTTCGGCGTGGCACGGCCCGTCCGCGACAGCGATGGTCGGAGCTGTCGAGCCCTACCTGTCCTGGCTTCGCACCACCGCGCAGCAGTGTCAGCAATTGGCCGTTTCGGCGCAGGCCGCGGCGACGGCATACAACTCTGTTCGCGCGGCCGTCGTTCCCACCGCACAGGTCAGTGCCAACAGGACGCGCCTGGCGGAGTTGTTGGCTACCAACAGGTTCGGGACCAACCTTCCGGCTATCGCCGAAACCGAAGACCAGTACCAGGTGATGTGGGCGAACAACTCGACGGCGATCGGTCGCTATCAGGCCGCTTCGGCACAAGCCACCGCGTTGCCGCAATTCGCATCGCCGCCCTCTATTACCGCGGCGTCGGCCACCGACTTCGACCCCAACAGCGGCTGGTTCGGGCTGGCGAATACCTATGCCAATCAGTTCATCTCGTCCGGATTTCCCATCAACCTGCTCAGCTACCTGGCGCAGAACACGTCGGCCCAGGCGCTGCAGGGCATGGGCAGTGAGATCGGCCAGGGCCTCGCGGAGGGCGAGGCCGCTCTGGTGCCATCGCTGGGTTCGTTGGGCGCCGCCGGACTCTCAGCGGAGCCCACGGCGGCGATCGGTGTCGGAGTGTCGATGGGCAAGCTGACTGCACCGCCCGCTGTGGTGGGGCTGTTGCCGGCCTCCCAAGCGCCGGTGCAACTGGCGTCAGCAGCGTCACCGCTTCCCGCAGGCGAATCCGGGTTGCCCATGCTGCCGCCGATCATGCCGCCGCCGGTGTCGGCGGGCAGTGGCTGGCGCAAGCGCAAACAGCAGAAGTACGACGATCTCGAATACGGCTTGGAGCTCAAGGGCACGGTGATCCATCGACCGCCGTCGGCGGGGTGAGCGGCTCAGCGCTACCCGGCATGCCTCGGGCAGAACGCTCCGACGCTGGCGCCGACGAAAAACCCGGCGTGGTAGCCGTCGAGATTGCTGTTGTTCATCACGTCGGAGGCGACATCGCTTTTCTGCCTGCCGAGATCGAGTTCATCGCATACCTCGTGACCGGCGATGATCGCGGCTTGCGGTGACGCGAAGTTGATGTCCTTGGACTTCAGCGCCGACAGGAAGTTGACGTCGACGGCGTCGGCATGCGCAGTCGGAGCGGCCAGGCCTCCAAGGCCAACTAGCGCAACCGCGAGGACAAGCCGCGCGGACCGTGGCGAACGCACGGGAGGATCATCGCATGCCAGAACCGTGTGGGCGACTTGGTCATTCAGCGTTGGCAGGTTGGACACCAGTAGGCAACCCGCTCGCCGGTCTGGTCGTGGGCGATCGGGGTGTCGCAGCGACGGCAGCCCAGTCCCGCCCGCCCGTACACCCAGAGCTGGCGTCCGGGGCGGGTGTCGCCGGTGGTGCAGCGCGCCCACCGGGAACGATTGGCCCACAACATGTCTCTGGCCCGAGCGACCAGCCGCTGCGGGTTGGCGACGGCGCTGACCGGGGCGGTGGGCCGAAGGCCGGTGACGAAACACAGTTCGTTGCAGTAGACGTTGCCGATGCCTGCCATCACCCGCTGGTCCAGCAGCGTCTCGGCGAGCGGCCGGTGCGGGTCGGCCGTCAGATTGGCCGCCGCGACCTGCGGATCCCAGTCGTCGCCCAACAGGTCGGGGCCCAGATGTGCCACCACGTCCTGGTCGTGTTCCCGGTCGAGGATCTCCAGCACACCGAGATCGATGCCGACAGCCCGAATACCGCCAGCTTCCAGGATGATTCGTGCCCGATGATCGACACGATGGCGACCGACCCGCCAGCTGCCGTCCATCTTCAGATGCGAGTGGATGCTGGCCGGCCCGGCCCGGACGAACAGGTGCTTGCCCCGGCTGAGCACCTCGTCGACCGTTTGCCCGGTCAGGTCGACGGTCGCATACCGCGGCACCCGGATGTCGCAGCGGGTCAGCGTCTTTCCGGCCAGCGCGTCGCGCAGGACGGCGGCAGTGTGCCAGACGGTGTCGCCCTCGGGCATTACCGCAACCGCAACCCGCGGGGTGTGCGCGCGAAACCGGCGGCGGTGAGCGCCCCGTGCACCGGTGAATCCTGCAACTGCAGCACCGGTACGCCGTTGACTCGCTCGACCAGGATCGACTCGGCGCGTCCGGCACCGACCAGATCGGCCAGCGCCGCGGCCGCGGCATTGGCCGCTTCGGGGTCGTCGGTGAAGCTCATCAGCGTCCGGCCGCCGCGTTCCACAAACCAGGCCAACGCACCGTCCACCAACACCACCAGCGCCCCGGCCTTGCGGCCGGGCCGGGCCGCGCCGTCGGTGGGCGGCCAGGGCAGCGCGGCGCCGTACGGGTTGGCCGGATCGGCGGCGGCCAGCGTCACCGCCTGGTAGGCGGGCCGCTGTGGGTCCACACCGTCGAGGTAGCTGCGCAGCCGGTCGACCGTCGAGGCGACGGCGAACTGCGCGCCGCCCAAGGACTCCACGAAGTAGCCCCGCTGGCAGCGGCCGGCGTCCTCGAACGCCGTCAGCACCTTGTACAGCGTGGCGAACCCGCCGGGAACCGCCTCGGCGGCGACCGCGCCCCGGGTCAGCACGCCGTGGCGGCCCAGCAGCAGCTCGGCCTGATAGTGGGCGCGCAGCGTGGAATCCGGCTCGGGTGCCGGCAGCGCCGACCAGCGGCCGGCCACCGTCGCGTCGGTGGCGCGGGTGGCCGCGTGAGCGACGCTGTAGCGGCTCAGCCGGGGCGCGCGGCGATGCCGATGCGCCGGGCTGGACCGCTTGCGGGTGCCCGGGCCGCCGCCGAGCACCGCCCGCACCGGCGCGAACGTGTCACCGGTGACCCAGCCGGCCCAAATCAGTTCCCACAGCGCGGCTTTCAGTTCGCCCTCCGGGATGTCGGTAGCCAATTGGCGGAAGAAGAACGCGCCGCCGCCGGCCAGGGTGTCCAGGATGGCGCGGTGGGCGTCGGTGAAGTCGATCTCGGTCCCGGGCTGAAGAGTCAACGGCGCCGACTCGGCCGCATGGAAAGCGATCCAGCCGTCCGAACCCGAGATCGACCCGGCGCCCGACCAGATCACCTCCCCGGAAGCCAGCAGCTCGTCGAGCATGGCGGGCGAGTAGTCCCGCACCCGCGGCGCCAGCACCAGCCGCTCGATCGCCGACGCAGGCAGCGGCACACCGGCGAGCTGATCGATCACCGTGGCCAGCCCGTCAATGCCCGCATTGTCCGGCGAGCCGACGTGCTGCCAGGCCGGCAGGAACCGCGCGTAGGCGGCCGTGCTGACCGGCTCCACTTGGGCGCGCAGCGCCGCCAGCGAGCGGCGCCGCAAAATCCGCAGCACCTCGACGTCGCACCACTGGTCCCCATCCACGGTGAACTCGCCGCGCACCAGCCGCCCGTCAGCGGCTAGCCGGCCCAGCACGTCGCCGGCCACCCGCAGGCCCAGACCGAACCGCGCGGCCGCCTCGGCGGTGGTGAACGGGCCATGGGTACGCGCGTAGCGGCCGAGCAACTCGCCCAGCGGGTCGGCGACCGCATCGGTGAAGCTCGCGGGCACCCCGACCGGCACCGCCACCCCGACGCCGTCGCGCAGCCGGCCGATGTCCTCGACGGCCACCCACCAGGTCTGTCCGGCGAACGACGCCGTCAGCGCGCGTTTGGCCGCGCGCAGTCCCTCCAGCCAGCCGCCGACATCGGCGCCGCCGGCCCGGGCGGCGACCTCCTCTTGGGTCAGCGGGCCCAACAGCCGCAGCAGGTCGGCGACGGCCTCGGCGTCGCGGGCCACCCGGTCTGCCGACAGGTGCTGCAACTGCCGGGCCGTGGCGGCCACGACCTCCGGGTCGAGCAACTCGCGCAACTCGACCCGGCCCAGCAGCTCGGCCAGCAGCGTGGCATCCAGCGACAGTGCGGCGGCGCGGCGTTCGGCCAGCGGGCTGTCGCCCTCGTACATGAAGGCCCCCACATAGCCGAACAGCAACGAGGCCGCGAACGGCGACGGCGTCGCGGTCTCGGCCTCGGCCACCCGCACCCGGCGCTGGGCGATCCTCCCCATTAGCTCGGCCAGCATCGGCACGTCGTACACGTCCTGCAGACATTCCCGGATGGTCTCCAGCACGATCGGGAAGTCGGGATATTTGCGTGCCACGTCGAGCAATTGCGCCGCGCGCTGCCGTTGGTGCCACAGCGGCGAGCGCTTGCCCGGATGGCGGCGCGGCAGCAGCAGGGCACGTGCCGCGCATTCCCGGAACCGCGACGCAAACAGCGCCGAACCGCCCACCTCTGCGGTGACGATCGGGTCGATCTCGTCGGGGTCGAACACGAAAAGCTCGGCGCCCGGCGGCTCGGCGGCATCGGTGTCGGGCAGGCGCACCACGATGCCGTCGTCGGAGGCGGTGGGTTTCTCGTCGATGCCGTAGCGTTCGGCCAGCCGGCGACTGACCGCCAGCGCCAGCGGGCCGTGAACCCGCAGCCCGTAGGGCGAGTGCAGGATCACCCGCCAGTCGCCCAGCTCGTCGCGAAACCGCTCGACCACCAGGTTGGTGTCGGTGGGCACGACGGTGGTGGCGGCGCGCTGATCCTCCAGCAGCCGACGCAGATTCTCGGTCGCGTAGTCGTTGAAACCCAGTTCTGTGCAACGCTTTTCGAATGACACCCGGTCCAAGCCGGCTAGTTCGCCGGTGAACGCACCGAGCGCGGCGCCCAGCTCGGCGGGACGACCGACGTCGTCGCCGCGCCAGAACGGAAGGCGGGCCGGTTGGCCCGGTGCCGGGATCACCAGCACCCGGTCGTGGGTGATCTCGGTGATCCGCCAGCTGGTGGCCCCCAACGAGATCACGTCGCCGGGCCGCGACTCGTAGACCATCTCCTCGTCGAGTTCCCCGACGCGCGAAGGCTTTTCGGTGGCCAGCCACACGGTGAACAGCCCGCGGTCGGGGATCGAGCCGCCGGAGGTGACCGCCAGCCGCTGTGCGCCCGGCCGCGCCGTCAACGTCCCGGAGTCGCGGTCGTAGACCAGCCGCGGGCGCAGCTCGGCGAACTCGGTGGACGGGTATTTGCCGGCCAGCAGGTCCAGCACCGCCTCGAACGCGCTGCGCGGCAGCGTCGCGAACGGCGCGCTGCGCCGCACGGTGTCGAACCAGCGGTCGGCGTCGAGCGGCTCGAGCGCGGCCGCCGCCACGGTGTGCTGGGCGAGGATGTCCAGCGGATTGGTGGGTACCCGCATTGTCTCGATCTGGCCGTCGAGCATGCGCTGCACGGTGACCGCGCAACCGATCAAATCGGTTCGGTGCTTGGGGAACACCACCCCCCGGGAGATTTCGCCGACCTGGTGCCCGGCCCGGCCGATGCGCTGCAGGCCGCTGGCCACCGACGGCGGCGCCTCCACCTGGATCACCAGGTCGACCGCGCCCATATCGATGCCCAGCTCCAGGCTCGACGTCGCGACCACCGCTTTGAGTCGCCCGCTTTTCAGGTCCTCCTCGACCGCGGCGCGCTGCTCCTTGCTCACCGAGCCGTGGTGGGCGCGCGCCAGGAGGGTCGGCGCGCCGTAGCTTTGACCGCTGCCCAGCAGTTGTGCCGGCGCGCCGCCGGCGACTTGCGGGTTGGGCCCGGCCGTCAACCCGTCGCCCCAGACTTCGGCGTGAATCTCGTTGAGCCGCGCGGTAAGTCGCTCCGCCAGGCGGCGCGAGTTGGCGAACACGATGGTCGAGTTGTGCGCCTCGATCAGATCGACCAGCCGGGCCTCGACGTCGGGCCAGATGGTGTTGTCGGCCAGGTTGGTCATGTCGGGGACCGGAACCTGCACCGACAGCTCGAAGGTCTTGGCGGCCGGCGGAGACACGATGGTCGCCGGGGCCGCACCGGCCAGAAACCGGGCCACCTCCTCGGGCGGGCGCACGGTGGCCGACAGCCCGATCCGCTGGGCCGGCCGCTCGGTCAGCGAGTCCAGCCGCTCCAGCGACAGCGCCAGGTGAGCGCCGCGCTTGTTGCCGGCGATGGCGTGCACCTCGTCGACGATCACCGTCTGCACGCCGGCCAGGGTTTGCCGCGCCGCCGACGTCAGCATCAAAAACAGCGACTCGGGGGTGGTGATCAGGACGTCGGGCGGCGTGCTGACGAGCTGGCGACGGCGCGCAGGCGGAGTGTCGCCCGATCGCAGCCCGATGCTGATCTGCGGGACCGGCAGCCCCCGTCGCTCGGCCACCCGGGTCATGCCGGCCAGCGGGGCGCGCAGGTTGCGCTCGACGTCGACGGCCAGCGCCTTCAGCGGCGACACGTAGAGCACCCGGGTACCCGGCCCGCGGTCGGCGGACCCGGCCAACTGGTCGATGGCCCACAGGAACGCGGCCAGCGTCTTGCCGGAGCCCGTCGGCGCGATCACCAAGGTGTGGTGGCCGTCGGCGATGGCCGCCCAGGCCTCGGCCTGCGCGGGCGTCGGCGCCGCGAAGGTCCCGGCGAACCAGTCGCGGGTGACGGCGCTGAACCGTGCGAGCGGATCCGAGCTCATCTGACCATGGTGCCAACAGGCACCGACATCACCGTCGCTCCGGCGCGACCGCCGCGGCCAGCTCGGCGGGAATGTCGGGGACCCGGCCGATCGCATCCAGCAGCGCATGCGCGCAGGTGTCGCCGAGGTAGTTCGCGTCGATCGACGGGTCCATGATCCGCTGCCGGCACATCTCGAAGGTGAACGACAGCCAGCCGAACACCGCCGCCCGCAGGTCACGCTCGACCGCCGGCGCAAATCCGTTGCTGAGCCCTCCCGGCACCAGCGCGGAGGCAGCACCCATGATGCGCTGCATCTGGCGGTTCTTGGCCTCGTCGTCGATTTCGACCAGAACCGGGTCGTAGCGGCCGGCCCGCACATACACCGCCCAGGCCGCGTGCGGATGGTTCTGGTGGTAGTCCACGTACGCCAGCACACCGGCGCGCACCCGCTCGAACAGCGTGCCCCCCGGGTCTGGCGGATTCTCGGTCGCGGCGTACAGCTGCTCGGCCTCGTGCTTGACGACGGCCGCGAAAAACGCGCGCTTGTCGGGGAAGTAGTGATACATCAAGGCGCGGGACACCCCGGCGCGTTCGGCGATCTCGTCGATGCGGACGTCGTCGTAGGGGCGCTCGCCGAAGGCCTGCGACCCCAGCGCCAGCAACTCCGAGCGCCGGTCATCCGGGGACAACCGACGCCTGCGCCCTGCCATATTGCGATGCTACGTCGAAGCTGTTGAACGTTTGCCGAATTAGCGTGGCCTCAACTGGCAAACCTCGGGCGGGCACTCAGCGCTGGTCGGGCGCCACCGCTTTGGCGAGCCGCTCGGGGATCCCGGGCACGCGGGCGACCGCGTCGAGCAACGCATGCGCGCAGGCGTCGGCGAGGTGGCCGGCGTCGGTGGACGGGTGGATGATCCGCTGCCGGCACACCTCGAAGGTGAGGGCCAACCAGCCGTGGACCATGACCCGCAAATCCCGCTCGACGTCCGGTTCGAGCTTGTGGTCCGGGCCCTCCACCTCGAGGATGCGCCGCATGATGTGCTCCATCTGGCGATCCTTGGCCTCGTCGTCGATGCCGAGCAGCACCGGGTCGGAACGACCGAGCCCGACATAGGCGGCCCAGGCCGCGTGCGGATGCTCCTGGTGGTACTGCATGTAGGCCAGCACGCCGGTCCGCACCTCCTCGAACAGCGACTGGCCGGGCGACGGCAGGTTATGGCTGGTCTCGAACAGCTGATCGGCCTGCGCCTTGACCACCGCGGCGAAGAATGCCCGCTTGTCCGGGAAGTAGTGGTACATCAGCGCGCGCGAGACCCCCGCGCGTTCGGCGATCTCGTCGATGCGGACCTCGTCGTAAGGTCGCTGACCGAAGACCTCCGCGCCAAGCGCCAGCAACTCTGATCGCCGGTCGTCAGGAGATAACCGGCGCCTAGGCGTTCGCATGCGCTCGATGGTACTTCCACACCGATTTCGCTGGCTTCAGATAGTCGCCAAGGTTCAGCCCGTTTGCTCGGGTTACGTGTCCGTCAATAACGCGGTCCCGGCGAGCAAACCCGGCCGCGGCGGTGAGCATGCGCCGTTTGCCTAAGGCCCACTTGGGTACTCAGGCCTGGGATTCCTATTCCGGGAAGGGACGCAATGGCTGACAAGAACGCAAATCCGAAGCAGCAGCAGCTCGACGACTACCGCGTCGAACGGGACACCGGCTACCTGACGACACAGCAAGGTGTTCGGGTCGACCACACCGACGACGCGCTGAGCATCGGCGAGCGCGGGCCCACCCTGCTGGAGGATTTCCACGCCCGGGAAAAGATCACCCACTTCGACCACGAGCGCATCCCCGAACGCGTGGTGCACGCCCGCGGTGCCGGCGCTTACGGCTATTTCGAGCCGTACGACGACTCGCTTGCCGACTACACCGTCGCGAAATTCCTGACGACGCCCGGTAAGCAGACGCCGGTGTTCGTGCGGTTCTCGACGGTGGCGGGCTCGCGCGGATCCGCGGACACGGTGCGCGACGTGCGGGGTTTCGCCACCAAGTTCTACACCGACCAGGGCAACTACGACCTCGTCGGCAACAACTTTCCGGTGTTCTTCATCCAGGACGGGATCAAGTTCCCCGACTTCGTGCACGCCGTCAAACCCGAGCCGCACAACGAGATTCCGCAGGCCCAGTCCGCGCACGACACGCTGTGGGACTTCGTGTCGCTGCAGCCGGAAACGCTGCACACCATCATGTGGCTGATGTCGGATCGGTCGTTGCCGCGCAGCTACCGGATGATGCAGGGCTTCGGCGTACACACCTTCCGTCTGGTCAACGCCAAAGGCGAAGGCACGTTTGTGAAATTCCACTGGAAGCCGCGCCTCGGTGTGCACTCCCTGGTCTGGGACGAATGCCAGAAGGTTGCCGGCAAGGACCCCGACTTCAACCGCCGCGACCTGTGGGATTCCATCGAGGCCGGCCAGTACCCCGAATGGGAGTTGGGTGTGCAGTTGGTACCGGAAAGTGACGAGTTCAACTTCGACTTCGACCTGCTCGACGCCACGAAAATCATTCCGGAAGAACAGGTTCCGGTCCGACCGGTGGGCAAGATGGTGCTCAACCGCAACCCGGACAACTTCTTCGCCGAAACCGAGCAGGTGGCGTTCCACACCGCCAACGTGGTTCCCGGCATCGACTTCACCAACGACCCGCTGTTGCAGTTCCGCAATTTCTCCTACCTGGACACCCAGTTGATCCGCCTGGGCGGGCCGAACTTCGCTCAGTTGCCTGTCAACCGGCCGGTGGCCGAGGTGCGCACCAACCAGCACGACGGCTACGGCCAAATCGCCATTCCGAAAGGCAAGTCGAGCTACTACAAGAACTCGCTGGGCGGCGGCTGCCCGGCACTGGCGGACGAGGATGTGTTCCGCCATTACACCCAGAAGGTGGACGGGCACAAGATTCGCCAGCGCGCCAAGAGTTTTCAGGATTACTACAGTCAGGCCCGGATGTTCTGGAAGAGCATGTCGCCGGTCGAGGCCAAACACATCGTGGCCGCCTACGCGTTCGAGCTCGGCCACGTGGAAACCGTCGAGATCCGGGCGCGGGTGGTCGAACAGCTGAACATGGTTGACCACGACCTGGCCGCGCAGGTCGCGGGACAACTCGGGCTGCCGGTGCCCGACGAAGCGCCCGTCGACGACAAAATGCCTGCCTCGCCGGCGCTTTCGCAACTCAACACCGCCACCGACAGCATCGAGAGCCGCAAGATCGCGGTGCTGGCCGCCGACGGAGTGGACGTGGCGGGCACGGACCGGCTCATCCGGGCGATGCGGCAGCGCGGCGCCATCCCGGAGGTGCTGGCTCCGGTCGGCGGCGGCAGCCTGTCGGGCGGCTCGGGCGGTGAGATTGCCGTCGACCGCGCCATCAACAGCGTGGCGTCGGTGCTCTACGACGCGGTGGTGGTGCCGTGCGGGCCGGACGCCATCAAGGCACTCGCCGCGGACGGCGACGCCATGCATTTCGTCACCGAGGCGTACAAGCACCTCAAGCCGGTCGGCGCCTTCGGCGCCGGAGTCGAGTTACTGCCGAAAGCCGGGATCGCCGAGCAGACCGCCGAGAACGCGAAAGTTGTTGACTCCCATGGCGTTGTGACGACGACAGCAGCCGCGGACGACCTTTCCGACGACTTCTTCGCGGCGTTCGCGGCCGCGCTTGCCAAGCACCGTGCCTGGGACCGCGAAACCGATTCGGTGCCGGCCTGATGACCATCGCGTTCTCCGACCTGGTCACCACGCCATTTCGGTGGGCGGCGGCGCTTCGCGGCCGCCGGGTGTTTCACCCCGACGGGGTGTTCGCCGGCGGCTGGATCGAGCGGTGGGCCCCGCCAGGGCAGGGGCTGCCGATCACCTCCAGCGAGGTGGTTGCCCGGATCTCCAAAGGTATTGGGACTCCGGGTGCGCTGCCCGACATCGTCGGCCTGGCCTGGAAGATGCCGGCATCCTCCTACCCGCCGACCGGCTGGGACGTGCTGTTGGCGTCCACCGGTGACAGGCTGCTCACCCGTGTCGGGTTGCGGCCGGTGACGTCGTGGTCGGGTGTGACGCTGTCCAGCCTGATGCCGCTTCGCTACGAGCAGAGCTACTGGTGGATCCGGGCCCGGCTGGTCACCGGAATTCCCGACGCCGGGGTGTCGCTGGACAGCGTCCGCAACCAGGTCGACGACGGAGGACTGCTGTTCGCAGTCGACCAAGCCTGCGGAACAGGATGTTTCGAGATGCTGGGCCAGCTCACGCTCAATCGCCTGCTGGCCGGCGACGAAACGCGCGACCTTGTGTTCGACCCCACCATCCACAGTCCGGTGGACGTCGGGCTGGCACCGGCCTGGCTGAGCGAGTTGCGGCGCGGCGCCTATGGGCGCAGCCGGCAGGGCCGCGAAGCTAGGTGAACTGCACGCCTTGGGCCAGCGGCAGCTCGTCGGAGTAGTTGACGGTGTTGGTGGCGCGACGCATGTAGCCCTTCCACGCATCCGAGCCGGACTCCCGGCCGCCGCCGGTGTGCTTCTCGCCGCCGAAAGCGCCGCCGATCTCGGCGCCGGAGGTACCGATGTTGACGTTGGTGATGCCGCAGTCCGAGCCGTCGATGAAGCGTTCCGCCTCGCGCATGTCGGTGGTGAAGATCGCCGACGAAAGACCTTGCGGCACTCCGTTGTTCAACGCTATCGCGTGTTCGAGATCGTCGTAGGTCAGCACGTAGAGAATCGGCGCGAACGTCTCGGTGGCCACGATCGCCGTCTGCGCCGGCATCCGCACCTGCGCCGGCGCGACGTAGTAGGCGCTTTCCGGGCCGAGATGGTGGCGCTCACCGCCCGTTACCTGCCCGCCGTCGGCGCGGGCCCGCTCCAGCGCGCCCACCATGTCGCGGTAGGCGGTCTCGTGGATCAGCGGGCCGACCAGTGTGCCGTGCGCCGAGGGGTCGCCGATCGGCAGCTGCCGGTACGCCGCCGCGATGCGGCCCACCACGTCGTCGGCCACCGAGCGATGCACGATCAGCCGGCGCAGGCTGGTGCAGCGCTGCCCGGCGGTGCCGGCGGCGGCAAACACGATGGCGCGCAACGCCAAATCCAGGTCGGCCGACGGCGTGACGATCGCTGCGTTGTTGCCGCCCAGCTCCAGCAGCGCCCGGCCGAACCGCGACGCCACCCGCGGCCCGACCTCGCGGCCCATCCGCACCGAGCCCGTCGCCGACACCAGCGCGACCCGCTCGTCGTCAACCAGCTGCTCGCCGACCTCGCGATCACCCAGCACCAGACCGCTCACCCCGGAAGGCGCACCGACATCACGGGCTGCCCGCTCGAGCAGCGCCTGACAGGCCAGCGCCGTCAACGGCGTCAACTCCGACGGCTTCCACACCACGGTGTCGCCGCACACCAGCGCCACCGCGGTATTCCACGCCCACACCGCGACCGGAAAGTTGAACGCGGTGATCACGCCGACCACCCCCAGCGGATGCCAGGTCTCCAGCAGCCGGTGCCCCGGCCGTTCCGATGCGATGACACGGCCGTAGAGCTGACGCGAAAGCCCGACCGCGAACTGGCAGACGTCGATCATCTCCTGCACCTCGCCGGCCGCCTCGGCGGTGATCTTGCCGACCTCGACGGTGACCAGCGTGGCCAGCTCCTCCTTGTGCGCGGTGAGCAGCTCGCCGAGCCGGGCCACCAGGGCGCCGCGCACCGGCGCCGGGGTGGCCCGCCATACCGAAAACGCCTGCGCCGCAGCGCTGATCGCGCTGTCGGCGTCGGCAGCCGAGTCGACGGTGAACAGCACGTCGCCCGTGATCGGCGTACCGGCCGGCAGGCCGTGCCCGCCCGGCTCCCCGAGCGCGACGTCAGCGCCGATCGCGCCCAGCGCGTGGCGCACCCGCGTGCGCAGTTCGTCGGCGGTGGGCAAGCTCATGCGGCGGTCTCCTCGTCGTAGAGGGTGTAAGGGTCATGGATATGCCGGCCGATCGAGCCGGCCATCCAGTCCATGCTGTAGCCGGAGTCGTCGGAGGCGTCACAGGTCGACGCGTCGCGGTCCAGGTTGGACCGGAAGATGCCGGCCGCCGATGCCGGTAGGAAGTCTTCGTAGACAACGGGTTTGGCCGGGTCGCCGCCGCGATAGTAGGCCAGTCCCTGGGCGGCCATCTCCTCGTCGGTCGACGGGAAGTACTGGCCCCACACCGCTGCCGGGTCGTCGCTCCCCATTGCGGCGTCGTAGCGTTCGCGACCTTTCGGTGTCAGCGCCACCCCGCGGGCCTCGACCTCGCCGAAGCGCACCCGCACAGTGCCGTCGACAACAGAGCCGTCGTCGCAGCGGAACCGCCGTGGTTCGGCCAGCGCGCGAAACGACGTCTGGCGCAACAACACCTGCGGCCCGTCGGTGCGCGGCGGTCCCTGGATCGCGTCGATCATCGCGATACCGCACGCCGTCATCCGCCGGTACAACTCGTCGATGTCGAGCACCCGCGGCGTGAGGTGGTTGATGTGCGTGGAGCCCACCCCGGCGATGTCGGCGGCCACCGCCGACACTCGAGACAGCTCGTCGTACCACGACTTGTCGATGGGCTCGCGCGACAGTGCGAACGCCGCCACCGCCTGCCCGACGAACTCGTCCGCCTCGCCTGCCAAGCATCCGCCCTCGGCGGCGATCACGCGCGCCTTAGCGATCAACGCCGGGTCGAACAACTGCCGCCGCGCCAGGAATTCCTGCACCCTCGTACGCAGGCCGGTGTTGAAGAACCGCGCATCCCGCAGCGCCAGCATCGACGTGAACACCCGAAACGGGTTGCGCGCCAACTCTTCTGCATCGACCGGTCGAAAGGCCGTGGATACCACCGGAACCGGCGACGCCGCCTCACGCAGGTCGTAGTAGCCCACCGGGACCATGCCGAACGCGCCGAACAGGTCGGCGACGGCGGCCAACTCGGCCGGCGTGCCGACCCGGATCGCCCCGTGCCGCTCGGCGGTCACCCGGTCGAACGACCCCAGACGTTCGGCATCGCGATGCCGCTTCACGTATTCCCGGTTGACCTGGGTGCTGACCTGCACCAACGTCGGATAGGCCGGCACCTCGCGGCCGTACATCGCCGACAACCCGGCGGCGAATCGCTCCCGCAGCTGCCAGGCCGCAAGCTTTTTCGCAGCACTCATCGTCGGCTATCGTCCGGCCATGGCTCTCGACGACATCGACCGGACCCTGGTGCGCGAGCTGGTCGCCGACGGGCGCGCGACGCTCTCGGACCTGGCCGCCACCGCCGGCCTGTCGGTGTCGGCGGTCCAGTCGCGGGTGCGTCGCCTCCAGGAGCGCGGCGTGGTGACCGGGTACTCGGCACGGGTCGACCCCGAAGCGGTCGGGCACCTGCTGTCGGCGTTCGTGGCCATCACTCCTCTCGATCCCTCCCAACCCGATGATGCGCCCGCCCGCCTCGAACACATCGAGGCGATCGAGTCGTGTCACTCGGTGGCCGGCGAGGAGAGCTACATCCTGCTGGTCCGTGTCGAGTCCGCGCGGGCGTTGGAGGACCTCCTACAGCGGATCCGGACCACGGCCAACGTTCGGACGCGAAGCACGATCATTCTACGCACTTTTTACACTAGCAGGCAGTTTGTGCCGTAACTCTTACGGTGTGGCCCGCTTGAAAACGTAAACATATTGCTAAAATCGGGGCATGACCGTGCTGGCGCCCACCGACGAACAGCTGCAGCCCGACCGCGTCCTCGACGTGCTGGGCCGCAGCATCCAGCTCGGCGGCTTCGACCTGGTGCTCGATTTGGAGCGCTCAACCGGCTCGTATCTGGTCGACGCCCGCACCGGCCGGCGCTACCTGGACATGTTCACGTTCGTGTCGTCGTCGGCGCTGGGCATGAACCACCCGGCGCTGGCCGCCGACGACGACTTCGTCGCCGAACTCGCACACGCCGCGATCAACAAACCGAGCAACTCCGACGTGTACTCGGTGCCGATGGCCCGCTTCGTCGAGACCTTCGTGCGGGTGCTGGGCGATCCGGCGCTGCCGCACCTGTTTTTCATCGACGGCGGTGCCCTGGCGGTGGAGAACGCGCTGAAAATCGCCTTCGACTGGAAGAGCCGGCACAACGAGGCGCGCGGCATCGGCCCCGCGCTCGGCACCCGGGTTCTGCACCTGCGCGGGGCGTTTCACGGCCGCAGCGGCTACACGCTGTCGTTGACCAACACCCACAACCCGCTTAACGTGGCGCGCTTCCCGAAATTCGACTGGCCGCGTATCGACGCGCCGGTGATCCGCGTGGACACCGATGTGGTTGCGGCCGAAGCCGAGTCGCTTCGCCAGGCCCGCAAGGCTTTCGAAGCCCATCCGCACGACATCGCCTGCTTCATCGCCGAGCCGATTCAGGGCGAAGGCGGCGACCGTCACTTCCGCCCGGAGTTCTTTGCCGCCATGCGCGCACTGTGCGACGAGCACGACGCCCTGCTGATTTTCGACGAGGTGCAGACCGGCTGCGGGCTGACCGGAACCGCTTGGGCCTACCAGCAATTGGGCGTCGCGCCGGATATCGTCGCGTTCGGGAAGAAGACCCAGGTGTGCGGGGTGATGGCCGGACGGCGCGTCGACGAGGTCGCCGACAATGTGTTCGCGGTCAACTCCCGGCTCAACTCCACGTGGGGCGGCAACCTCACCGACATGGTCCGGGCGCGCCGCGTGCTGGAGGTGATCGAATCCGAGCAGCTGTTCGCCAACGCCGCCGCCCAGGGCCGGTACTTGCGGTCAGGGCTCGACGAACTCGCCGCCGACTTCCCCGCGGCCATGCTCGACGTCCGTGGCCGTGGCCTTATGTGCGCGTTCAGCCTGCCCGGCGCCGCCGAGCGCGACGAGGTGATCCGCGAGCTGTGGCAACGCGGGGTGATCGTGCTGCCCAGCGGGGCCGACGGCGTGCGCTTCCGGCCGGCGCTGACCGTCTCGCGTGCCGAGATCAACGAGGCGCTGGACGCCGTCCGCGACGTGTTTACCGCCTTCTACCATCGGGTATACCCCCGGCAAGCTCGCTGAGGTCGGGTCTAGGCCCGGCGATGTAACCCAAGTCGCCGGTTTGCCGATGCATCAAAAAGCAGCCGAAAGCAAGATAGAGGTTCGCAGATGCAAAAACCACGTCAGCGCTCAGGTGGCGACCACCTGGGTCTTCAGGACCGCGACGTCCAGTCGGCCGTGCGGTTCGCTGTGCTGGCTGGCGTCGCCGGAGTGGCGTTTTTGATCGTTGCGGCGCTATGGGTCAGCACCTGCAACGGTGTGATGGCTGTCGACACGGCGGCCTGCGGCGCGCCGCAGCGCACGTTGCTGGCGTTCGGTGCTCCGGCCATTTTGTTGGCCGGTGGGCTGTGGGCATTCGTCCGCACCTACCGCATTTGGCGGGACGAGGGCACCTGGTGGGCGTGGCAGGGCGCGGGATGGTTCCTGTTGATGCTGATGCTGCTCACGCTGACGATGGGCGCCCCGCCGATCGCGGGTCCGGCCTTAGCTGGCTGAGGACTGCCGGGACTTCCACTGCTGCTCTATGCGAGCCACCCGGCGTAGTTCGATGACAAACCACAGCGCTCCGGCGATCGTTCCGAGCACGGCGATCGCGACGGTTGCCGAGAGCCACTCGTAATGTCGGTAGGCGGCGACGGCCACCGTGCTGATCATCCCGGCGATGGCGACGGCGAGCAGGATGAACCCGGGCCAGAACAAGTTGTCTTTCATCGTGATGCCGGCGTGCGGCTGGGTGGTCCGGAATGGATCCGTCGGATTGTGATGCGTGTCGCCCATCAGCTCTCCTCCGTCGTCGGACCAGGTGACACAAATGCTACTCAGACAGGGCCTACGTCTGTGCGGGCAAACACCTCGGGAAGGCAAATCGCGCCGATCGTGGTCACCAGCCACACCACGACCGTCGCCGCGGCGAAGGAGGCGATGTCGCGGAAACTCAACCCGTCGGTCCACGCCGCGGCCAGACCCAGCGCGGCAACCGTCAACACCAGGCCGGTGCCGCCGAGCACCAGCGACGCATAGGCATGGGGCAACTTCAAGATCAACGCAGACAGCAGCGCCTGCGCGATCGAGAAAAGCGCTACGGCGACAATGAATCCCGACGCCGACACGGCCACACCGGGAACAACCCACGCGGCCACCAGCAGCCCGATCGCCCACGACACCATGACCACGACCGCCCGCACCAGAATTTGCGTCATAGCACCAGCGTAGGTCTGGGAGGGCTCACTCGCGGTAGAAGTCGCGGTCGTCCTCGTCGGCAACCTCCTGACGCTGCTCCTGCCAGTCCGAGGCATTGGTCTCGATCGGTGGAATCTCCACCTCGGGCACCTCGGGTTCGGGCGTGGTTTCCTGCTCCTGCTCGACGGCGTCGGCGACGGGAACCTCGTCGGACAGGGGATCGCGGTTGTCCATCGCACACTCCTGGGTTTCGCTCGCCGCGGCGAAGGGGTATCAGGTCTACACAATGATGACGTCAACAGCAGCCGGCAACGGCGCAGCACCCCGGCTAGCCGAGCATCGGGGCCAGAATCACAAACGCGATCACGTAGATCCCGATCGCCACCAAGACCACGACGAGCAGCGTGATCACCGCGATCACCGCGGCGCGCCGAAGTCGTCGCGTGCGGCGAACTTCCGTGGTGTCGGCCTCCTCCATGGCGGGTGGAATACCCGGCGGTGCTCGCGACTAACCGGCGGGCGCTCATGACTAACCGGCTCGAACGCGGGGGTAGTCTCAGTCAAATATTGCCGGGAGGCCAGATGACCGCTACCGAAGCATCAGGTAACGCCCAGCAACGAGGCGACCGTGCCATCGAGTTTCGGGTGGCCGCCCGGCTGGAGAATCTGGCGATGCTGCGCACTCTGGTCGGCGCGGTCGGTGCCTTCGAGGACCTTGATTTCGATGCGGTGGCCGACCTGAGGCTGGCGGTCGACGAGGTGTGTACCCGGCTGATCCGCTCCGCGGCCCCGGACGCGACGCTGGTTGTGGTGGTCGACCCGCGCGAGCGCGAATTGGTGGTGCAAGCCTCGGCTGCCTGCCAGACCTCCGATGTGGTGACGCCCGGCAGTTTCAGCTGGCATGTGCTGACCTCGCTGACCGACGACGTCCAGACCTTCCACGACGGTCGCGGCCCCGAAGGGTCCGGTGGCGTATTCGGCATCACCTTGACGACGCGACGGGCGGGCTCTGCCAGGTGACAGCGCGAGCTGTCGGCGGTTCGGGGTCGCGGCCCAATGAATACGCCGACGTTCCGGATATGTTCCGTGAGTTGGCCAGCCTGTCGGCCGATTCACCGGAGTTCCAGCGTCAGCGCGACAAGATCGTGGAGCGCTGCCTGCCGCTGGCCGACCACATCGCCCGCCGCTTCGAGGGCCGCGGCGAACCGCGCGACGACTTGGTCCAGGTAGCCCGGGTCGGGCTGGTCAACGCCGTCGTGCGCTTCGACGTCGACGCCGGATCGGACTTCGTCTCGTTCGCGGTGCCCACGATCATGGGGGAGGTTCGCCGCCACTTCCGCGACAACAGCTGGTCGGTCAAGGTGCCGCGCCGACTCAAGGAACTGCATCTGCGGCTGGGCACTGCCACCGCCGACCTGTCCCAGCGGCTCGGCCGGGCGCCCACGGCGTCGGAGCTGGCCGACGAGCTCGACATGGACCGGACCGAGGTGATCGAGGGTCTGGTGGCGGGCAGCTCCTACAACACCTTGTCCATCGACAGCGGTGGCGGTAGCGGCGACGAAGACGCCCGCGCCATCGCCGACACGCTCGGTGATGTGGACGCCGGCCTGGAGCGGATCGAGAACCGCGAGGCGCTGCGCCCGCTGCTGGACGCGCTGCCCGAGCGCGAGCGAACGGTGTTGGTGCTCAGGTTCTTCGAGTCGATGACGCAGACGCAGATTGCCGAGCGGGTTGGCATCTCACAGATGCATGTGTCCCGCTTGCTGGCGAAATCGCTAACGCGACTGCGCGATCAGCTGGAGTAGGCGACGCGGCTCTTCGTTGTCGGCCAACCCCTCGGTCACCGACTCCGCGATCGGCAGCGTCTTGTCCGGATCGCAGATCCGCAGCAGCCGGGAGACCGCGTGACTGGGTACCACGGCCCAGCGCACGTCGGCGCCGGCGCACCGGACATTGATCGTGTGCAACGCCGAAAAACCAGCGGTGCCAAAGAATTCCACGCCGCTCAGGTCCACGACCAGTGACTTGGTAGAAGCAGCGCAGCGCACTACGTAGTCGGCGAGTTGATTCGCGTTGGATGCGTCGAGCTCGCCGCTCGCGCTGACCACAGCCGCCGTCGCGCCGCGGTGAGCAGTGAAACGGGCGGTGTGGCTTTCCCACGGTTGAGACGGAAATGCGGTGGCCGCAAATCCTGCAGTTGTAGACATTGGTGACTCCATCAGTCAACGAGTGTCGTGCTGTGGATCACGTCAAGCGGTGGCCCCTCGTGGCGGGGAACTGGTTGGAAGCCTCCCCGCACGTCATTGACGTTCTTCCGGGCGGCTGTGAACTCAACCAGATTCGACCTTACTCCTGCGCCGACCCGGTTTGCATCCCCAATGCGACAGCAAATCGCTGCACCGCCTCGGCGGCCGCGGCCGCGGCGTCGTCATGGCCGTCGCGGGCGCGGGTGGTGATCTCGCCGGTGACCGGGTCAAGCGTCACATCGGCCTGCGGTTCGCCCGTCGTCGCCTCGCACACCGACCACCCGTAGCGGTCGGCGTCGTCGCGCGGGAGCAAATACCACCCGCCCGCGTTGATCTGGACCGGCTCCAGCGCGCGCCTACTTGATCTCCGCGAGCACCGTGCCCTGGGTGATCGCGGCGCCGGCCTCCACAGCCAAGCCGGTGATGACGCCGTCCTTGTGTGCCGTGACCGGGTTCTCCATCTTCATCGCCTCCAGGACCACGACCAGGTCGCCGGCGGTGACCTCCTGCCCCTCTTCGACGGCAACCTTGACCACGGTGCCCTGCATGGGCGCGGTCACGGCGTCACCCGACGCGGCGGCGCCGGCCAGCGCGCCCCGCTTGCGCGGCTTGGGCTTTTTGCGGATGACCCCGGCCGCGTCGCCGCCGCTGCCGTTGGACAACGCCAGGTCGGCCGGCAGCGACACCTCGAGGCGGCGGCCGCCGACCTCGACGACCACCTTCTGCCGCGGACGGGCGTCCTCTTCGTCGAGCGGCTCGCCGCCGGTGAAGGGCTCGATCGTGTTGTTCCACTCGGTCTCGATCCAGCGGGTGTGCACCGAGAAGCCGTTGCCGTCGCCGATGAAAGCCGGGTCACGCACGATGGCGCGGTGGAACGGGATCACGGTGGCCAGGCCCTCGACGTGGAATTCGTCCAGAGCGCGACGGGCCCGGGCCAGCGCCTCTTCCCGGGTGCCGCCGTGGACGATCAGCTTGGCCAGCATCGAGTCGAACTGCCCGCCGATCACCGAGCCGGTTTCCACCCCGGAGTCCAGCCGCACACCCGGGCCAGACGGCGGCTCGAACTTCCTGACCGGTCCGGGAGCGGGCAAAAAGCCGCGCCCGGCGTCCTCGCCGTTGATGCGGAACTCGATGGCGTGCCCGCGCGGGGTGGGGTCCTCGGTGATGTCGAGCTTCTCGCCGTTGGCGATCCTGAACTGCTGCAACACCAGGTCGACGCCGGCGGTCTCCTCGGTGACCGGGTGCTCGACCTGCAGCCGGGTGTTCACCTCCAGGAACGAGATCAGCCCATCCTGGCCGACGAGGAATTCCACGGTCCCGGCGCCGTAGTAGTGCGCCTCTTTGCAGATCCGCTTGGCCGACTCGTGGATTTCCTTGCGCTGCGCGTCAGTCAAGAACGGCGCCGGCGCTTCCTCGACCAGCTTCTGGTAACGGCGCTGCAGCGAGCAGTCCCGGGTGCCGGCGACGACGACGTTGCCGTGCTGGTCGGCGATCACCTGAGCCTCGACGTGGCGGGGCTTGTCGAGGTAGCGCTCGACGAAGCACTCGCCGCGGCCGAACGCAGCGGTCGCCTCGCGCACCGCCGACTCGTAGAGCTCGGGGATCTCCTCGAGGGTGCGGGCCACCTTCATGCCCTTGCCGCCGCCGCCGAACGCGGCCTTGATCGCGATCGGCACGCCGTATTCCTTGGCGAACGCCACCACCTCGTCGGCGTCCTTGACCGGGTCGGGGGTGCCGGGCACCAGCGGCGCCTGCGCGCGGGCGGCGATGTGCCGGGCAGTGACCTTGTCACCGAGGTCGCGGATCGACTGCGGGCTGGGCCCGATCCAGATCAGCCCGGCGTCGATGACGGCCTGGGCGAAGTCGGCGTTCTCGGAAAGGAATCCGTAGCCGGGGTGGATCGCGTTGGCGCCGGACTTCTCGGCGGCCTCGAGGAGCTTGCCGAAGTCCAGGTAGGACTCGGCCGAGGTCTGACCACCCAGCGCGAACGCCTCGTCGGCCAGCCGTACGTGCGGCGCGTCGGCGTCGGGCTCGGCGTACACCGCCACGCTGGGGTAGCCGGCGTCCCTGGCCGCCCGGATCACCCGGACCGCGATCTCACCGCGATTGGCGACGAGGACCTTGGCGATCTTCGAGCTGGCGTGACTAGGCACTGCGCCTCCCTTGATGGCTTTCTCTAAGAAATTCTCTTACAAGTCTGTCGGTGAGAGTCTAAGGCTCGCGCAGGTGTCGTTTGATCCGGGCCAGGATCGCCGACATGCCGCGCAGCCGCAGCGGGCTGATCAGCGCCGCCAGGCCGAGATCGGTGTAGAAGTCCTCCGGCACCGCGAGGATGTCGGCGGCGGGTTGCTCGTCGAGCCCGGTGGCCAGGATCGAGGCGAATCCGCGGGTGGTGGGGGACTCGGCCGGCGCGGAAAAGTGCAACCGCACCCGCTGCGGATCGGTGGCGTCGACGTGCAAAAACAGCGGAGTCTGGCATTCGGGTACCGGCTCCATCGCTGCTTCTTGCAGGTCGGCCGGCAGCGGCGGCAGCTCGTTGGCGAACTCCAGCAGCAGCTGCAGCTTGTCCTGGCCTTCGACTTCGGCGAAGTCGGACACCACCTCGGCCAGCGGCGCGGGCATGCTCATACAGTTCCTGGCTGGTCACCTGCCACGATCGGCACCCGCACGGTGTTGCCCCACTCGGTCCACGAGCCGTCGTAGTTGCGCACGCCCGGTATGCCGAGCAGATGGGTCAGCACGAACCAGGTGTGGCTGGACCGCTCGCCGATGCGGCAGTACACGATGGTCTTGTCGTCGGGCTTGATGAACCCGTAAAGCTGCTCGAGCTCCTCACGGGCCCGGAACCGGCCGGAGTCGTCGGCGGCCTTGGCCCACGGGATGTGCACCGCCGTCGGGATGTGTCCGGCGCGCAGCGCACCCTCCTCGGGGTAGTCGGGCATGTGGGTGCGCTTGCCGGTGTACTCGTCGGGGGAGCGCACGTCGATCAACGGTTCGGAGCCCAGGATGGCCAGTACGTCGTCCTTGAACGCGCGAATCGGTGCGTCGTTGCGCTCGACGACGGGGTAGCCGGTCGAGGTCTTGGTCGGGACCTCGAGCGTCGTCTCCCGGCCCTCGGAGAGCCACAGGTCGCGACCGCCGTTGAGCAGCCGGACATCCGGGTGGCCGAACAGCGTGAAGACCCACAGCGCATACGCGGCCCACCAGTTGCTCTTGTCGCCGTAGATCACCACGGTGTCATCGCGCGAGATGCCCTTGCGGTTCATCAGGTCGGCGAACTGCTCGCCGTTGATGTAGTCGCGCACCCGCGGGTCGTTGAGGTCGGTATGCCAGTCGATCTTGACCGCGCCGGGGATGTGGCCGACGTCGTAAAGCAGTACGTCCTCGTCGGATTCGACGATGACCAGGCCGGGCTTGCCCATATTGCCGGCCAGCCAGTCGGCGGTGACCAACCGTTCCGGGTGGGCGTAGGACTGCAGGCTGGGGCTGGGATCTGCTGGTAGCGGCACGGTATCGAGCCTACCGCCAGGAAACTATGTGGTGACCCGCTGCGCCCGGCTTCGCCGCGCTTGCGATCACCACGGAGGATGTCAGATGCCCAGCGCGACCTCGTACGCCACCGCGAAGCGGCGGGTGCCCGGCTTGGGCCGGAACAGCGCGCCGCCGTTGGGGCTCCAGGCGACCACTCGCAGGAGGCGCTTGCCGGGTGAGAGCTGGTTGCGGACGACGTCGGCGAGTGCGGCGCGAAGGCGTTCGGTGTCGTAGCGGTCGATGTCGCGCGGGACGCCGACGTCCCACATGGTTTCTTCGACTGGCATCGGCCCAGTGTGCGGGTGGTTTGCGGCCGAAGCCGGCAACCGCGGCGGGCGCGCCAGATTGCAGTTAGGTCACGGTTGCGGCCGGCAATCAGCAGGTCCACAAGGCGGCGGGGGAGACTCCGACGCGGCCCAGCATGCGCCGCAGCAGCGGCAGGCTCAGCCCGATGACGTTCGACGGGTCGCCCTCGACGCCGTCGACGAACCAGCCGCCCAGCCCGTCGATCGTGAACCCGCCCGCCACCTGCAGCGGTTCGCCGCTGGCGACGTAGGCCTGCAGGTCTGCTTCCGTCGGGTTGGCAAAATGCACTGTGGTAGTGGCTGATTCGACTTCACATCCGCTCACCGCGCCGCCGTCCACCCGCAGCACGCAATGTCCAGTGTGCAAGTGCCCGGACCGCCCACCCATCGAATGCCATTGCCGCCGTGCAGCATCCGCGGTGCCGGGCTTGCCCACCAGCTCGCCGTCGACCTCCAGCATCGAATCACAGCCAATGACAACGCAATCCGATGCGATGGACGGATCAAGGCCGACCACTACCTGGTTGGCTTTGGCCTGAGCCAACGTGCAGACGACCTCGGCCGGCGCGGCGTTCGGTCCCAGTGTCGCGATGACCGCGTCCTCGTCGACTCCGGAGACCACGACCAGCGGGTCGACACCGGCTTGGCGCAGCACCCGCAGGCGGCCCGGGGAGGCTGACGCCAGCACGAGGCGGGTCATCGCCGCATGTGCGTCCGTTCCTGCAGCGTGATCCGCTGCCAGCTGAACACGGGGTAGCGCAGCCTGTCGACGGGCAACCCCCAGCGCGTGCGCTCGGGCTGGTGTGTTTCGCCCCCGCCGCCGGCAGCGCTGCCCAGCACCGCGATCAGCGCGGCCAGCTCCTCGTCGGTCGGGTTGCCCTTGAGCACCTCGATGTGCGGTTCGTGGGTCTCGTGCTGATCTGTCACAGCGGAATGTTCCCGTGCTTCTTCGGCGGCAGCTGAGCGATCTTGCGCTCCAGCAGCCGCAGCGCCGTCCCGACGTAGCCGCGGGTGTGCGACGGCGGGATAACCGCGTCGACGTAACCGCGCTCCGCGGCGATGTACGGGTTGACCAGGGTGTCCTCGTACTCCTGCTGCAGCTGCAGCCGCAGCGCGTCCACGTCCTCGCCCTTCTTGGCGGCCTCGGCGAGCTGCTGGCGGTACACGAACCCGACCGCGCCGGAGGCACCCATCACCGCGATCTGCGCCGTCGGCCAGGCCACGCACACGTCGGCGCCCATGTCTTTCGAACCCATCACGCAGTACGCGCCGCCGTAGGCCTTGCGGGTGATCACGGTGATCTTGGGGACCGTGGCCTCGCCGTAGGCGTAGAGCAGCTTCGCGCCGCGCCGGATGATGCCGTTGTATTCCTGGTCGGTGCCCGGCAGGAAGCCCGGGACGTCGACCAGCATGACGATCGGGATGTTGAAGCAGTCGCAGGTCCGCACGAACCGGGCCGCCTTCTCCGAGGCGTTGATGTCCAGGCAACCGGCGAAGTGGGTGGGCTGGTTGGCGACGATGCCGACCGGCCGGCCCTCGATGCGGCCGAACCCGATCACGACGTTCTGGGCGTAGCCCGCTTGCACCTCGAGGAACTCGTCGTCGTCGAGGATGCGGGTGATGACCTCGTGCATGTCGTAGGGCTGGTTCGCCGAGTCTGGAATCAGCGTGTCCAGCTCGAGGTCCTCGTCGGTCAGGTTGTCCTCGATAGCGCCCTCCGGGACCGGCACGGGGTAGCGCGGCGGGTCGGTGAAGTTGTTGGGCGGCAGGTAGCTCAGCAACTCGCGGACGTACTCGAACGCGTCCTGCTCGCCGGAGGCGACGTAGTGCGCAGTACCGGACTTGGCCATGTGGGTGTGGGCGCCGCCGAGCTCCTCCATCGTGACGTCCTCGCCGGTGACGGTCTTGATCACGTCCGGGCCGGTGATGAACATCTGGCTGGTCTGGTCGACCATCACGACGAAGTCGGTCAGCGCGGGGGAGTAGACGTGCCCGCCCGCGGCCGCGCCCATGATCAGCGAGATCTGCGGGATCACCCCGGACGCCAGGATGTTGTTGTGGAAGATCTTGCTGTAGAGGCCCAGCGAGACCACACCCTCCTGGATGCGGGCGCCGGCGCCGTCGTTGATGCCGATCAGCGGGCGGCCGGTCTTGATCGCCAGGTCCTGCACCTTGACGATCTTCTCGCCGTACACCTCGCCGAGGCTGCCGCCGAACACGGTGACGTCCTGGCTGAAGATGCACACGTCGCGGCCGTCGATGGTGCCGTAGCCGGTGACCACGCCGTCGCCGAGCGGTCGCTTTTGGTCCAGCCCGAAGTTGGTGCTGCGGTGCTTGGCGAGTGCGTCGAGTTCGACGAACGAGTCCTCGTCGAGCAGCGCGTAGATGCGCTCGCGGGCGGTCAGCTTGCCCTTGGCGTGCACCTTCTCGACGGCAACCTCACCAACCGGGTGCAGCGTCTCCTCGGTCCGCTTGCGCAGTTCCGCCAGTTTGCCCGCGGTGGTGTGGATGTCGATCTCGTGCTCGGCCTTGGCTTCGACATGGGCATCCGAAACGCTTGTCATGGCTGTCGAGCTTAGCGGTTCCTTAGATTCCGATCCCAATCCAGTACGTCGTCTTAGGCTGAGTGTCCATGGATCCCAGGGCTCCGTTGGACGCGGCGGTCATCAGCGACGGGCTGATCGGGCCCGGACTGCCGTGGCGTCGGCTCGACGTGGTCGACGAAACCGGCTCCACCAACGCCGACCTGCTGGCCCGGGCGAGCGACGGCGAGGACATCGACGGCGCCGTGCTCATGGCCGAGTACCAGACCACCGGCCGGGGCCGGCACGGCCGGCACTGGCTGGCGCCGCCGCGCGCGCAGATCGCGTTGTCCGTCGGAGTGGGCGGAGCATCGGTGCCCCGGTCGGGATGGGGCTGGCTGCCGCTGGCCACAGGTGTCGCCGTGGTCGACGCGCTGGCCGCGGTCGCCGGGATCAGCGCCGGGCTGAAGTGGCCCAACGACGTGGTGGTCGGCGATGGGAAGCTGGCCGGCATCCTCGCCGAAGTCGCGGCACCGGCGCCGGTGATCGTCGTCGGCCTGGGCCTCAACGTGACGCTGACCGCCGACGAGGCACCCGACCCGGTGGCCACCTCGCTGCTCATGCTGGGGTCGTCGGCTATCGATCGAAATGCGTTGGCGCACCGGATCCTTCGCGAATTGGCCGCCCGCATCGACGCGTGGCGTACCGCGGGAGGCGCCGACCCGGCGCTGTTCGCCGACTACCAGCACCACAGCCTGACACTGGGCACCCGGGTGCGGGCGATCCTGCCCGGCGACCACGAGGTCGTCGGCGTCGCGCAGGCCATCGACGAGCTGGGCCGACTCTGCATCGACACCGGCGGGCAGGTCGAGACGGTTTCGGCCGGAGACATCACCCATCTGCGGCCCGGCGTTTAGAGTGCAGCCGTGCCCTATCCCGACAATGTGCTGGCCGGCGGCGAACAGGTTGTGCTGCATCGCCATCCGCACTGGAAGCGGCTGATTGGCGCCGTCGTCGTGCTCGTCCTGGCGACCGGGCTGGCGTCGTTCGGGTCGGCCGTCGTCAACACCACCGACTGGAATCCCACCACCAAAAACGTGGTCTACGCGGTGATCTCGGCCGTCTGGCTCGTCGTCGTCGGCTGGCTGACGCTGTGGCCTTTCCTGGACTGGCTCACAACGCATTTCGTGATCACCGACCGGCGGGTGATGTTTCGGCACGGACTGCTGACCCGCAGCGGTATCGACATCCCGCTGGCGCGGATCAACAGCGTCGAGTTCCGGCACCGCATCGTCGACCGGATCTTGCGGACCGGGACGCTGATCATCGAGTCGGCGTCACAAGATCCGTTGGAATTCAACGATATTCCGCGCGTGGAGCAAGTCCACGCGCTGCTGTATCACGAGGTTTTCGACACCCTGGGCTCGGAGGAGTCGTCCAGCTGAGACCGGCGTGACCGCCACGCCCGCATCAGCGTGACGGTGCCGCCGCCTTCGATGTTGTCCTCCATGGCTTCGGCGATTCCGCCCGCGGTCAGCGCCGACTCCAGCGCCTTCTCCGAAGTGCGGCCGAACTCGTCGGGGAACACCCAGCGGCGGAACGCCCAGAACCGGAACGCCATCTGCAGCAGGTTGCCGATGATGTAGGCCGAGATGAAGTCGGCGATGTTCTCCACGGTTAGCGACACCGTCGGCACCCGCAACTGCAGGATGTAGCTGGAGAACCACAGCGGCGCCATGGACAGCAGCACGCCGACTCCGCTGAACGCGAAGAACAGCAGCGCCTCGTGGTGGCGCTCGCGACCGCCGCGGTGCCGGAAGCTCCATTCCCGGTTCAGGATGTAGGACGCGATGACCGCGACGATGCCGGCGATGACCTTGGCGGTCACCGGCTTGGGCTCCAGGATGGTCAGCTTGAGCGTGTAGAAGATCGCCGAGTCGATGACGAAGGTGGTGGCGCCGACGATGACGAACTTGATCAGTTCGTGGTGGCGTTCCGCATAAGGCCGGATCAGCGAGGGCAGTCGCTCGATCGTGGCATCGGCAAAGGACACAGTGTCGCAGTGTACGTATTGACGCTTGCCTCCGCGAAGCATCGGTGTCACCGCCGCTAAATACCCCGGTCGGCGGGCCATGACACCATATTTGGCGTGACGAGTACACCCACCGCTGCTCCGGTGGTCGCAATGGTCGGCGGCGGCCAGCTCGCCCGGATGACCCACCAGGCCGCGATTGCGCTGGGCCAAACCCTTCGGGTGCTGGCCGCCAACGCCGACGAGTCGGCCGCCCAGGTCTGTGCGGACGTGGTGATCGGCTCGCATACCGATCTCGAGGACCTGCGCCGGGTCGCGGCCGGGGCCAACGTGCTGACGTTCGACCACGAGCACGTGCCGTCGGAGCTGCTGGAGAAGCTGGTGGCCGAGGGCGTCACGGTGGCGCCGCCCCCGGAAGCCCTGGTGCATGCCCAGGACAAGCTGGTGATGCGGCGAAGGTTGGATGCGCTCGGCATCCCGGTGCCCCGCTACGCCGAGATCCGGACCGTCGACGAGCTGGACGCCTTTGCGTTGCGGGTCGGCGGGCCCGTCGTCGTGAAGGCCGTGCGCGGCGGTTACGACGGGCGCGGGGTGCGCATGGCCCGCGACCCCGAGCACGCCCGCGAGATCGCGGCCGCCTTCCTGGCGGATGGGGTGCCGGTGATGGCCGAGGAGCAGGTGAACCTGCGCCGCGAGTTGTCCGCGCTGGTGGCACGCTCGCCGTTCGGGCAGGGCGCGGCGTGGCCGGTCGTCGAGACCGTGCAGCGCGACGGGATCTGCGTGCAGGTGATCGCGCCCGCGCCGGAGCTGCGCGACGAGGTCGGCGCCGGGGCGCAGCAGCTGGCGTTGCGATTGGCGGGGGAGCTGGGCGTGGTGGGCGTGCTGGCGGTCGAGTTGTTCGAAACGGTCGACGGCGACCTCGTGGTCAACGAGCTGGCGATGCGGCCGCACAACTCCGGGCACTGGACCATGGACGGCGCCCGCACCAGCCAGTTCGAGCAGCACGTGCGCGCGGTGCTGGACTACCCGCTCGGCGACACGGACGCCACCGTGCCGGTGACGGTGATGGCCAACGTGCTGGGCGCCGCGCAGACGCCGACGATGACAGTCGACGAGCGGCTGCACCACCTGTTCGCGCGGATGCCCGAGGCTCGCGTCCATCTCTACGGCAAGGGCGAACGGCCGGGCCGCAAGATCGGGCACGTCAACTTCCTCGGGCACTTCCGGGCCGAGGACCGCGAGCAGCTGGCGAAGCTGCGTGAGCGAGCCGCGCTGGCGGCACACTGGTTGTCGCATGGGCAGTGGACCGACGGATGGGACCCGCATGGCTGAACCGAGAGTCGGCGTGATCATGGGCAGCGACAGCGACTGGTCGGTGATGCAGGACGCCGCCCATGCGCTGGCCGAATTCGACGTTCCGTTCGAGGTCGGGGTGGTCTCGGCGCACCGCACGCCGGGCCGGATGCTCGACTACGCGCGGGGGGCGGCCGACCGCGGCATCGAGGTGATCATCGCCGGGGCCGGTGGGGCCGCGCATCTGCCGGGCATGGTCGCCTCGGCCACGCCCCTGCCGGTGATCGGGGTTCCGGTGCCGTTGGCCCGGCTCGACGGGCTGGACTCGCTGCTGTCGATCGTGCAGATGCCGGCCGGGGTGCCGGTGGCCACCGTGTCGATCGGCGGGGCCCGCAATGCCGGCCTGCTGGCGGTGCGGATCCTGGGCGCATCCGACTCGGCGCTGCGGAGCCGGGTGGTGGCCTTCCAGGATCAGCTGGCCGAGTCGGTGCTGGCCAAGGACGACGCGCTGCGCGGTAAAGTTACCGGCGAGTAATAGGAGGAGGCCGAGATGGCGGGGTGGGGTGGAAATCCGTCGTTTGATCTGTTCAAGCTGCCCGAGGAGCACGAGGAGCTGCGGGCGGCGATTCGGGCGCTGGCGGAAAAAGAGATCGCTCCGTATGCCGCGGAGGTAGACGAGACGCCGCGCTTTCCCGAGGAGGCGTTGGCGGCGCTGAACGCGTCGGGATTCAACGCGGTGCATGTGCCTGAGGAGTATGGCGGTCAGGGTGCGGACTCGGTGGCGACCTGCATCGTGATCGAGGAAGTGGCACGCGTCGACGCGTCCGCGTCGTTGATTCCGGCCGTGAACAAGCTGGGCACCATGGGCCTGATCATGCGGGGGTCGGAGGAGCTCAAAAAGCAGGTGCTGCCGACGCTGGCCACCGAGGGGGCGATGGCGTCGTATGCGCTCTCGGAGCGGGAGTCCGGCAGTGATGCGGCGTCGATGCGCACGCGGGCCGTCGCCGACGGTGACGACTGGATTCTCAACGGCGCCAAGAGCTGGATCACCAACGGCGGCAAGTCGACCTGGTACACGGTGATGGCGGTGACCGATCCGGACAAGGGCGCCAATGGGATTTCGGCGTTCGTGGTGCACAAGGACGACGAGGGGTTCTCGGTGGGGCCCAAGGAAAAGAAATTGGGCATCAAGGGCTCGCCGACCACCGAGCTGTATTTCGAGAACTGCCGCATTCCGGGTGACCGCATCATCGGCGAGCCCGGAACCGGGTTCAAGACCGCGCTGGCGACGTTGGACCACACCCGCCCGACGATCGGCGCACAGGCGGTCGGCATCGCGCAGGGTGCGTTGGATGCGGCGATCGAATACACCAAGGGCCGCAAGCAATTCGGCGAGTCGATCAGCACATTCCAGGGCGTGCAGTTCATGCTCGCCGACATGGCGATGAAGGTGGAGGCGGCCCGGCTGATGGTCTACACCGCGGCGGCCCGGGCTGAGCGCGGCGAGCCCAACCTAGGGTTCATCTCGGCGGCATCGAAATGCTTTGCCTCCGATGTGGCGATGGAGGTCACCGTCGACGCCGTACAGCTCTTCGGCGGCGCCGGGTACACGATCGACTTCCCGGTCGAACGCTTCATGCGCGACGCCAAGATCACCCAGATCTACGAGGGCACCAACCAGATTCAGCGCGTGGTGATGGCGCGGGCGTTACTGCGCTGAGGCGTTACAGGTTCTGACGGACGTCTATCCGTGGAAGCCTGGATCGAGGCCCCCGGGGTTGGGGCACCACATCAGGCCGCAATTCACGTTGCCGGGATTGTCACCCGGTGGATTGTCGCCGTCCCAAACATTCGAACTCTGTAGCGTCTGTTGCCCATTGAGGGCGATGCGAGGAACATTGCCCCACCCGTCGGGGACTCTGTACCACGTGTGGCACACATTCATGTCCCAGACGTAGTTCTGGGCGACGGCGCGGGGAACATTGGGTCCACTCGGCGAATCCATCGACTGTCCTGGACACCACGTGAATGGGCCCCAGGTCGCACCTGCGGTGCCTGCCAGCCCCAAACCGACCACCGCGAGGCCACCCGCCACCAGCGCCGCAGCGATCCTCCTAGTGACGACGCGGGAATGTGACATGGCCTTGGCCCCTTCCGGCGCGGGTTCGTGCTGACGATGATTGTGCGCCCGCAGCTACTGCGTCGCATCGGTTATCGGCTATCCCGTCAGAATGGTGGTGGTTGGTTGCGTTCGGCGATGTGGGCGGCGTTGAGTGCGCGTTCGGCGTCGATGCGTTTGGCGCGGTCTTGCTGGCGTGTTCGCCGGCGTAACGGCATCATCACCCCGCGCTCGCCGGGTGGTTGCATCGGCATTGGGCAGAAGGCAATTGGCCGGTGGGCAGGCACAGGCTGGGGAACAACAGGCGGCTGCCCGGGCGAGTGGTGTATTTCTGCCCGGTCGGCGAAGTCCACACCACGGTGCCATCCGGGTATTGCTCGTCATGCCACGCAGTCCAAAAAGTCTTGAGCAAGTGGTGTTTTCGGCATAGGCATTTGATGTTGGAGGCATGCGTCGGCCCGAGCGGGTAGGGCACGGTGTGGTCGAGGTCGCAAAATTCCGCCGGACGATCACAATTGGGGAATCGGCACGTCATGTCCCGGCAGCGCACAAACCGCTGTAGCGCCGCCGAGGGCCGATATCCCGACTCCGGCGCGGTGTCGCCGGGGTGCCACAGCGGCTCAAGCTTGGCACCATTTCGGATCAGCTCGGCCAGCAGCGCCGGGGGGACCACCGCGCCGCTGGTGAGCACGGCGGGCGGCAACCTCACCGCAGGCACGTCGGGCTCGGGTTCAGGAGGCCCAGACAGTGGTTCGTCGGGCCCGAGCGGGGCAGGGGCGGGCTGCCCCGACAGATGCGGATCGACCTGCGCCTGCACCGCCGATTCCTGTGCCACCACGTGGATTACCACGTTGGCCGACCGCTCGGCACCCTCGCCAGCGGCCGGGCAATCAGCATTGCCGCAGCCGCACGCCAACCGCTCAACACCGGCAGCCAACGCCCCCAACGCATCGGCGCGGCGCTGCGCGAGGGTGCGCGGATCGTCATCGCAGACCTCGTGCGCCATCTGCATCAGCCGCCGATCCAACACCGCGGCATCTGCTGCGAACAACCGCCCCCACATCGGCGCAGTGCCCGACTCCTGATCGGCCGAGTCGATGACCACATCACGGCTGCGCGCGTTGGCACGGGTGCGGCGCAGCGCCCCCGGGTCATACTGGTCGACGATCGCCTCGATGGCCTGGACCGTCTTGTTCGCCGACAGCGGCCCAAAGCGCACCGCGTCCTCGGCCAGGCTCTTATCGACGAGCCGCAGCGCCTCGGGGTCCTTGATCAAATCGGTATGCCAGGCAATCGTGCGCACCAGCCCATAGCCGATCATGCCGTCGGCGAACAACGCCGCCACTCGGGGCAACCGGTCACGCAAGGCCACCGCCAAATACATCTGACCCGAGGCCATGCCATGGCTAAGGCCCTGGGCGGCAGCGACTTCAGCGGCCATCGCATCCCAGTTGTCACACGACCACCGTCCAGCCTCGGGCGACCCGCCGTGCACCCGCCGCTCGACCAGCTCACCGATCGCGGCCAGACGTCGCGCCGCCGCCGCGGCCTCCACCCGCGCCCACCCCGCGATCGCCGCCACCACCATCGCGTCATCCGCACACTCGAGCGCCTCCAGACCAGGCAGCGAATTATCGAACATACGAGCGACCCTACCCTCCGCCGCCGACGCGAGCTCCCGTCCGAAGTGTTCCGGCCTGGGTTATCCACAGTCGCGACTTTGTCCACAGGTCGCCCGGCCAAACTCACCCGCCGGCCGGCCAGCGCGGAAGCATGTTGGGGCGCGGCAGGAACCGCGCAGCATCAGCCAGACGTCCGGCGCCGTGGCCAGCCATTCCGGTGATCGGCATGACGGGCACACCGGCCGGTCCCGCCGGGCCACTGACGGGCACGGCGTTCCAACCGCCCGAGCCCGTGGGCAACGCCGCGGCAACCGAATTCGTCGCCGGCACGACCGCGGCCCAACTCTGCGGCACCGACAGCGCCCCGATCGACGCGGCCCGGCCAAGGCTCGCCGCGACGCTCGGTCCGGCCGCCCCTGCCCAGCCGGCCGAGCCCGCCGCGCCAGCACTACTGCTCAGCAGCGAGCCCAGCCCTCCGCCCAGCAGTGAGCCGGACGCCTTGGCGCCGGTTTCGGCAGCCTTGGCCGCAGGCATCAGCGACTTTCCGGTCGAAATCACCGACGTGATCGTCGAACCCGTCCTGGACCAGAAGTGCGGATCCATCGTGATCGTCGTCCACATCTCCTCCAGGTTCTCCCACACGCGCGAGGGAGATGCAGCCTCTTGCAACGTGATTGGGATGGCCGACGTCAACCGCGACAGGGCCGCCTGTGTTTCCGCCGGGTTGGTCGAAGGCGGAGGCGGCGTGAAGGGCGTCACCTTGGAAGCCGCGGCGGACGCGCCCGCATAGGCGTACATCGTCGCGGCATCTTGGGCCCACATCTCGCTGTAGTGGGATTCGGTGGCCGCGATCGCAGGGGTGTTCTGCCCCAAGACGTTGGTGGCCACCAGCGACGCCTGCAGCGCGCGGTTGGCGGCGATCACTAGCGGTGGCACCGTCGTCGCGCGTGCCGACTCGTAAGCGCCCGCGGCGGCTCTGGCCTGAGCCCCGGCCTGTTCGGCCAGCTTCGCGGTCGTGCGCATCCATTCGACGTACGGCGCGACAGCCGCCCCCATCGACGCCGACGCCGACCCGAGCCACGGCCCGTCGGCGAGTTGCAAGACGACCGACCGGTAGCCCGCGGCCGCAGTGTGCAACTCAGCGGCCAGCTGGTCCCAGGCTGCGGCGGCGGCCAGCATGGATCCCGAACCGGAGCCTAAATACATTCGCGCCGAGTTGATTTCGGGCGGTAATGAGCCAAAGTCGAAGACCATGGATTTCTCCTTGAAAAAGACATGAGGTAGCGGCTCGTGGCTGCACAAAGCAGACGAGCATTCGGATCAAGCGGGCGAATGCCGACCGATCAGCGGCGCGCGATGCAGAAGTGAGTCAAGAGTTGTTGCCCGGCAAGGAAAGTCGGGGGCGCACCTGGATGGGTCACGCCGAACCGGGACCACGCTGCCTGCAAGGAGATCGACAGCGCAGTCCACCGCCACAGCGACGTCGAACGCAGCCGCGGTGGTAGCGCGCGGTGCAGCGCCACGGCGTCGAACGCCTTTTGGGCGACAGGCGACGAATCGTGGTCCGTCTCCGCGCGCTCGACGTCGTCGGCAATCAGTGACACCGATGACGGCGGAGCGGACGACGCGAACTCGAATTGCACCAGCCCGTAACCGATAACGCCAACCAGGGTGCAGATCGCGACAACGACGGCCACGGCAGACTGCCACCCTGGTGGTCTGGGTCGGTCGCTGAAAGTCACAGTGGCGAAACTATAACAGCACGTCAGCGGCCATTTTTCGCCGACCGCAATTCTATGTGCGCTCATATTTATCGAGCAGCGGTTCATAGCACCACGACACCGGCCGGCTACCGGCTGTTCATTTAATCGATGCCCGTGAGGAACTCGGCGTTGTGTTCGCCCACTTTCGGTGGCGGATCGGTCGCCGCGGCGGTGAACGTCGAATAGCGGGCCGGAGTGCGGATCAGCGTGACGGCGTCGTCGCCGCGGCCGATCTCAAGCGCCAGTTCGTTCTCCGCGAACAGCGGGGTGCCGACGACCTGCTTCCAGGTGTACGGCAGGCATGCCATTAAGCCGTTGCGGCGCAACAACTCCACCCACTCCGCCGACGTCTTCGTAGAAAGCGTCGACTCGAGTTCGTCGCTCAGCTCGCAGTAGTTGATCGACCGCGAACGCTGGTCGGCGAACCGCTCGTCATCGAGCAGATCAGGGCGGTCGATCGTTCGGCACAGCAGCTCCCAGTGCTTGGGTATGTATGCGCTGATGACGACGTAGCCGTCGGCCGTCCGGAACGCGTCCGACGGTTGGGTGGCGAAACCAACGCTCTTGCGCCCCTTGGGCTTCGGCGGCTGGTCACCGCCGGTCCGGTTCAGGTGCACAGTCAACTGGTTGACCTGAAGACTCACCGCGACGTCGTACATGGCGACGGTGACGACATCGGCCACGCCGTGGCGCTCACGGTTGAGCAGCGCGGCCAGGATTGCCTGGGCGAGCACATGTCCGCTGGCGTTGTCGACCAGCTGGAACGGGATGATCTGCGGCTTGCCGTCGGGCGTGCGCATGCCCGTGGTCATGCCGGCCTCGGCGGCCACCATCAAGTCGACGCCCGGCCGGTCACCGTGCGGACCGTTGCCGCCGAACGCCGACAACCGCGCATAGACCAATCGCGGGTTGCGCGACTGCAATTCGCTCGGGCCCAGCCCCAGCCTTTCCATCACGCCCGGCCGGAAGCCTTCGAGGACCACGTCGGCGGTGTCGGCCAACCGCAGTATCTGCTGCTTGCCTTCGTCGGTGGTCAAGTCAACCGCGACCGATTTCTTGCCGCGGTTGTTGGGCAGAAAGTACGTCGCAAGCGGCGGGCGTCCCGGCAGGACGGAGGTGATCTGCCGGGCGGCTTCTCCGCCCGGCGCCTCCACCTTGATGACCTCGGCGCCCAGGTCGGCCAGCACCTGCCCCGCGAGCGGGCCCGCCACGTTCTGGGTGAAATCGAGCACCCGGAAACCGTCGAGGGGCTTGGGGCCGTTGGCATTCACGAGCGAACTGCGGTGCAGTAGTAGTTCTCGGCGGATTCGGCGTCGCTGCGCGGCGGGATCGGTAAACCGTTGTCGGACAACAACTGACTGGCCAGCGTGCGCGTGGTGCGCCAGCCTCGCTCGTCCAGATAGGTTGCCACGTCGTGACGCCCGCCGGCGTACCACAGGTCGTCGATGCGGGCGTCCAAACCATGCTCGTACCATTTCTGCGCTGCGGTATGCATCACCTGTAGGGACTCCGGGGAATTCAGGAAAATCTCCGCGACCAGCCGGCTGCCTTCGGCGCTGAGCGCGGTGATGTTGTCCAGCAAGCGATCCTGAGCCTCCGGCGGCAGGAACGCCAGCAGACCCTCGGCGATCCAGGCGGCGGGCCGCCGCACGTCGAACCCGGCCTCCCGCAGCGCGGCCGGCCAGTCGTGGCGCAGGTCGATCGGGACCGCGCGCAGCTCGGTGGTCGGCTCGGCGCCAAGCTCGGCCACAGTGCTGGCCTTGAATTCGAGGACCTGTGGCTGATCGATCTCGTAGACCGTCATATCGGCGGGCCACGACAACCGGTAGCCGCGCGCATCCAGCCCCGAGGCCAAGATGACCGTCTGGCGGACGCCGGCCGCCGCGGCGTCGGCGACAAAGCTGTCGATAAAGCGGGTGCGCACGGTCAGCAGGTCGGTCATCGGCTGCATGCCCCACGCGTGGCCGGGAATGTCGACCTCCGCGGCGTCGAGTTCGCCGGCGGCCCACCGGGTGAAGAAGTCCACGCCCACCGCCCTAACAAGCGGCTCGGCGAACCGGTCGTCGATGAGTCCGGCCCTGGTGGCACGGGCCCGTCCCGCGGCCACCATCGTGGCGGTGGCGCCGACGCTTGTTGCCAGGTCCCACGTGTCGTTGTCGGTACGTGACATGCTCAGCAGCGTAACGACCTCTACGATCGCCTGGTGACCGTCTCTCACTCCCACGATCCCGTCGGTCTCGTCGACCACACCTGCTGCACGCGCGACGAGACGTGGCATCGACGGGCCCGGTGGGCGCGACGGCTGGCCTGGGTCAGCCTGGTCGCGATGCTCGCCGAGGGTGTCGTGGGGTTATGGCAGGGCCTGGCGGTCGGATCGATCGCGCTGACCGGCTGGGCGCTGGGCAGCGCCCCGGAGGGGCTGGCGAGTGCGATGGTGGTGTGGCGGTTCAGCGGCCGGCGCACCCTGTCCGACACCGCCGAACGACGCGCCCAGCGCGGCGTCGCGTTGTCGTTCTGGCTGACCGCCCCCTACATCGCCGCGGAATCCCTGCACCACCTTTTCGACGAGCGCCACGCCGACACCTCGGTGATCGGGATTGCCTTGACGGCGCTCGCCCTGCTCCTGATGCCGACGCTCGGCCGGGCCAAGCACATCCTGGCCGTGCGGTTGGGGTCGGCGGCCACCGCCGGCGAAGGCACCCAGAACTACCTGTGCGGAGCACAGGCCGCCGCAGTCATGCTCGGCCTGGTGGTGACTGCGTGGTGGCCCGGCGGCTGGTGGCTTGACCCCGCGATCGGGCTGGCCGTTGCCGTCGTCGCAGTGTGGCAGGGCGTCCGCTCCTGGCGCGGCGAGAACTGCGCCTGCTGACCGTCAACCCTCGGGGTCCCACGTGCCCGGCATCATCGGCATGCGCGGGCCTCCGCCGAAGTCGTCGGACAGCCGGGTCAATCCCGCCGCGCTGGCGGTCTGCTTGCGGACGGTTCCGGCGAAGCCGAGGCTTCCCGCGCCCCGATCGGACTCCAACGGCTCGTCCGCTTCGAGGTCCATGTACTCGTAGCCGCGGCCGAGCTGGCTGACCTTCACCCGCCGTCGCCGACGCGCCTGCGCCTCCTCCTCCGGCGTGGCGGCGGCCACCGGCGCCGCAGCGGTGTAGGGATCCGGCGCTTTCCTCTGGCGCGAACGGGTACTGGCCGCTCGCCGGGCATCTGCGCTCAGGCCACCAACCATGTAGCCGAAGGCGTGCATCGTGTTCAGCGTCGGCGGCGACGGCGTCGGCGGAGGGGCGCCGGGCGCAGGTGGCGCGGGGGCAGCCGCGGGCGCCGACGCCGGAGCTGGTGCGGGGGCGGGAGCCGGAGCGGGGGCCGAAGGCATGCTCGGCGCGAGCGCCGCAACAGGCGGCGGCGCAACCGGCGCCACGGTGGGAGGAGAAAGACCGGCCAACCCAGCCAACCCCGCCAAGCCCACGACGCCGCCCGCCGCACCTGGAGCGGCGCCCAGCGGAACCACGGAGGCGGCGGCCAGCGGCAGAATGACCGGGATCAGTGTGACGGTCTGTTGGATCAGGTAGTGAAGCAACTGGATGGTGTCGGTCACGGTAAAGCCGATAGCCTCGACAGTGACGAATCCCAGTGTGATGAGCACAGTTCCGGGGTTTCCGGTAGCCAACGCCGCCGCGATCTCGGCCGCGTTGGTCGCGAAGTTGCCGGCCAGAATCGCAGCATACGAACCCGGGTCGAGCGGAACGGCCAGAAACCACGCGATGTTGGTCGGGCTGAGGTGAAAAAGCGGATTGCCGGTCACCGGGAGCCAGGGAAACTCCGGATAAAGGTAGGCCAGCGACGAGAACAGGTTGGCCAGCGGTTCCAGAAAGTTGTTGTAGAAGTCGGTATATCCGATCTGGTCCAGGAATTGCTCGATCGCAGACAAGTCGTCGGTGCCCGACGGCGCGTCGGACGACGTCGCGGCCGCATCGGTTTTCATGATTGCCGGCGCCGCGGTGGTGGCGGGCGTGGTGCTCACCGCGGCGGTGGTGACGCTCTGGTACGTGGCCATCACCGTGGCGGCCTGAATCCACATCCGCACATAGTCGGCTTCGTTCAGTGCGATCGGAATCGTGTTGATACCAAAGAAATTCGTCGCGACCAGCACCGCGTGGGCGGCGTGGTTGGCGGCCAATTCGGCCAGCGTCGGCATGGTCGCCAGGGCGCTGGTGTAGGCCGCGGCCGCGGTTTCGTGTTGCGCGGCCGTGACGGCGCTGTCGGCGCTGGCCTGCATCAGCCACGCCAGATACGGCGCATGGGCGGCCACATAGGCCTCGGCCGTCGGGCCGTCCCACGCCCCGGCCCGCACGGCGTCCAACACCGCCGTGAGTTCCTCGGCCGTCTCCGCGTACGCGGTGCTCAGCGAGTTCCATGCCCCCGCGGCTGCCAGCAACGAGCCCGGGCCCGGGCCGCTGCGCAGCAGCGTCGAATGCACCTCCGGGGGTGAGGCCATCCAGATGGGTGCGGTCATCCGTGCCGAAATCCCTTGCCGGCGCGGTCAAGCGGGTCAGGGCCCAGCCCGAGGTAGGTGGCGCGCAGCCGGTCCCACAGCTCCAGTTGGCCCCATGCGGGCTCGTCGCGGATCTGCTGGTCGTTGGTCAGAAACGGATTCGGCAGCATCAGCGTCATCATTTGTTCGTCGCGCCCGTTGTAGAGCCGCACGCCCCACGACGTGGGGTATCCGTCGCTGCCGAGCCGGCGATACATCTCGGCCCGCGAACACTTCCGGATCCGGCCGAGCTCGGGCCCGCTCGCCGTGTGCTCGCCGATGCACAGATGGAAGTGCCAGCGGCCGAAGTCGACCGTGGCGTACCCGTCGTACATCGAGATGCGCTTGGGCGGGCAGGGTGCCGCCACCTCCCAGGCCGCACCTTCGATCAGGACACCGAACCAGATGTCGTCCCAGTACTCGTCGAAGCACAGGTGGATCAGGTCGAGGAGCCGCTGCTCGTCGGTGGGCAACGGCCAGATCTGTTCTCGCCCTCCGCCTTCGGTCTCGACGACGGGCGGGCTGGCGGTCTGGGTCATGACGCATCCTTTCTGTCACGCGTGAGCACGCATTCGCTGCACAGCCCGCCACCGGGTGTGCGGTAGTACAGACAGCAGCTGTTACGGCGGTAGCCGTCGTCGTCGAAACAGATTGCGCCCGAGAGTCTTTCGTCAGAACACAACCTGTGAGCCAGGCGCCGGCCGGACTCGCGGCCGAAGACCCGCGCGGCGCCCAGCAGGGCCGCTGCCGAGTTGCCGCGCAGCACCTTGTCCGAGAGTGGGCCGAGCCGACGCAACGCCGCCGCCAGCGGGGCCAGGTGCGCGTCGAGGACCGTGTCGGCCAGCAACGGCTCGAGGTCGTCGCCCTGCCATGCGACGGGGCGCTCGAGGTGCAGCCGGATCTGCCCGTCGGTCTCCCGGAACAGCAACTGCCCGGGGAAAAGGTCGGGCAGCAGCCCATACCCGGCCACCGCGCCGAGCCCGATCGACCACAGCCGAGCGGCGAAACCTAGGAACAGCGTCGAGGCCGCGACCCGGTGCTCCGAGGCGTCGATGCGCGCCTGCACCCGGCGCACGATCCCGTCGAGCGAGTCTGTGTCGGTGTAGAGCCGCTGCAGCGGCCGCCAACCGCCATCGACCGGCCCCACGCCGACCGCGAAATACTGGCTGACGGTGGACAATTCGGTCAGCATCGCCGTGGTTTGCGACTCCGGTACGGCCCGGTGGGTGCTCGGCGGAATCTCGCGAAGCAGCGCCGGCAGGCTGCTCAGTGTTGTCGACGCGGCAAACCCGGCGGCGCGTACGGTGATCCGCTCAGGCTCGGCTGCCGTGACGACGAGCTCAGCGGGTTCTCTTGTGCCCCAACCTTCCCGGGCGAGCATCCGGTACAGCGCGCTGCGCAACGGATCCGGCGCGGTGACACGCGCCGCCCGTCCGCCGTTGTCCCGCAGCGCGAACAGCTCGTCGATGCGGCCGGACAACAGGTGTTCCTCCGGGATGGCGTCGATCAGCGTGCCGTCAGGACCCAGCAGCCACACCCGGTCGGCGACGCGCAGCGCCAATTCGAGGTCGTGCGTGGACATCACGACTGCCAGACCGTGGTCGCGGGCCAGGGCACGCAGCACCTCGACCAGGCCGGCGCGCGACGGCACGTCGAGAAAGGCGGTCGGCTCGTCGAGGATCAGTACCGACGGTTGCTGGGCGAGCGCGCGAGCGGTCAGCACGCGCTGCCGTTCGCCGTCGGAGAGTTCGGCGGCGGGCCGCTCGGCCAAATGCGCTGCGCCCACCGCCGTTAGCGCCCAGTCGACGACGGCGTGATCGGCCCGGGTCAGCCGGCCGGTGACACCCAGATGCGGAATGCGGCCCAGCCCAACCAGTTCCCGCGCCGACAGCAGCCCGGGCTCGATCCGGTCGGTCAGCACGACCGCCACCCGCCGGGCCAGCCCGCCGGACCCCGCCCGGGCGAGGTCGTCGCCGTCGAGCAGGACCAGCCCGTCGAGCGCCGGCTGCAGCCCGCACAGGGTACGGATCAGCGTGGACTTGCCGCAGCCGTTGGGGCCCAACAGCACGGTGAGCTCGCCGCGGCTCGCCCGGCCCTGCAGGCCCGCCGCGACCACCCGGCTGCGGTAACCGATTGCCAGATCACGCAATTCGATCACGGCGCCATCCCCACACCGCGACGGCTGCGCAGCAGCACGGCGACGACGATCGGCGCCCCGATCAGCGCGGTGACCGCATTGAGCGGAAGCACCGCGTCGCGGCCCGGAACCTGGCTGACGATCCCGCATCCCAGCGCGACCGCGGCGCCCGTCAGCACCACACCCGGCAGCACGAGTCGGTGATCGGAGGTGCCCAGCGCCAGCCGGGTCACGTGCGGTACGGCCAGCCCCAGAAACGCGATCGGTCCGCAGAACGCCGTCGTCGCCCCCGCCAGCAGCGAACCCGACGCCACGGTGATCAACCGCACCCGTCGCACGTCGATGCCCATCGTGCGGGCGTAACCCTCGCCGAGCAGCAGCGCGTTCAAGGGACGCACCGTCAGCGCGCACGCCGCAAGCCCCACTGCCACGAGCGGCAACAGCAGCCGCAGGTCGGCCCAGCCGGTGCCCGCGAAACTGCCCAGCCCCCAAAGCAAGTACTGCTGGACCCGCTGCGGATCGGCGTAGGCCAGCAGGACACTGACGATCGCGGTGCCGAACGCGCCGACCATCACCCCGATCAGCAGCAGGCTGGCCGCCGAACGCACCCGGCGCGCGAGCAGCAGAACGACAGCCAGCACCAGCGCCGCCCCCAGCGCGGCGGCAACGACGACGCCCGCCCGGCCACCGCAGGAAAAACCAGTTCCGGTGGCCATCACCACGACCGCGACGCCCAGGCTTGCGCCGGAACTCACGCCCAGCACGTACGGGTCGGCGAGCGTGTTGCGAAACAGCGTCTGCATCTGCAGCCCCGCGACCCCGAGGCCGGCGCCGGCCGCGATCGCGGTGAGTGCTCGCGGTAGCCGCATGTCGGCGACGATCACCTGCCAGCGCGGATCGGACGGCGCCGCGCCGAGGAGAATCCGGGTGGTGTCGGCCAGCGGCACCCGCACCGGCCCGAGCGCTAGTCCCAGCAGACCCAGCACGACCACCCCGCCGGCCAATGCGGTCAACACCGCTGCGGCCCGGCTCATGTCAGCTTCCGGTAGAACACGAACCGGTGGTCCGGGTCGAGTTCGGGATGCAGGATCGCCACCAGATCGGCCAGCACCAGATCCGGGCGGACCACACCGCGCTCCCAGTAGTCGGTGCTCGCCGACCACACCTGGCCTTCGCGGACCGCGGTCAGCTGGCCGTACCGGATGTCGGCCGCCAGCGCGTCGTCGAGAGTTTTCCAGTCGCTGGTGACCAGCCAACGCGGCGCGTGGCCGGCTTTGGCATACACCGATTCGAAGTTCAACTGCAGGCTGCCGGTTCTGGAGTCGCCGGCCCACGGGTAGCTGCCGCCGGCGTCCGCGATGAGCTGCCCGGCGTAGCCACCGCCGCCGGGCATCGACCAGGTGCCCTGATGCATGGTTCCGGACAGCACCTCGACAGGCCTTGCGGTGGAGGCCTTTTCGGCGATCGTGCCGTAGTCGTCGCGCAGCTTGCCGTACAGTTTGCCCGCCTTCTTCTCGGTGCCGGTCAGCGCGGCGAACACCTTGACCCACTCGGCGCGGCCCAACGGGGTGGCCTCCAGCCATTCGGCGTCGGCCAGCACGTCGATGCCGGCGTCGCGCAGTCTGGCGTAGCCCGGGTCGTCGGTGCCCGCGGTCACCAGCACGCCGGGCCGCGCGGCGACCACGGCCTCGACATCGACCTGCGCGGCGGCGACACCGCTGACCACGTCGGTCTGGTCGAGCTCGGCGAGCATGCCCAGGTGGGTGGTCGACGCCGCGTACAGGCTGGGGACCGGCACCGTGATCTGCCGCGCGTGGGCCAGCTCGCCGGTCAGCTGCGGGGCCGGGGCGCCGCAGCGCACGAGCACGTACGACTCGGGAGAGGCGTTGGGGTAGGGCTGCTTGACGGTCAGGACCTGATAGCTGCGGTGGTAGCTGAGCGTGAAGTTGGTGGCGTCGGTGACCGTCGACTTATCCGGGAAGTAATCGGTGCCCGGGTCGAATTCGGTGATGCAGCTCCGGCGTGGGCCGCTGGTATCGGCAGGCGAAGCGCAGGCGCACGGAAGCAGCGCCAAGGCAATGGCAGCGGCGAGGGCCGCCCATGACACGCGGGACACGGACGTCGGTCAGCTCTCTCGGGGTACACCGCCCCGGGTCGCAGGACGCGATGACGCGAGTCTCCTGGCTCTCGGATCGCTGCTCGCCTCGCCTTCCAACCCGCGGGCCGTGGCGTGTGAGGGTCGCTCCCCGATGACAGTGGCGGGACCGCGCCGGATTCGCACCGGCTTCCTGCATCGTCATCGCCTTACGGGCGACATTGTTGCATGCCGTTCGCACGTGGCCGACGGCGGCGCGCGGTCAGGTCGCGGTGGCCGCCACGCTGGGCTCCTCGCCAGTGGCGAACCACCGGTTCACCAGCGGCTCGAGCCGGCCCTGCTCTTGAGCCCCGACCAGCTCGGCGGCCAGGTGGCGCAGCTTGACGTTGTGGTGTTGCGAGGCTTGCCGCAGCCGGTCGAACGCGTCATCGGAGTCGCACGAGTAGTGACGCATCAGCAGCCCCTTCGCCTGACCGATCAGATCGCGGGTGGCCAGCGCGGCATGCAGGTGGTCGACCAGGCGGCGGGAGTCGTCATAGAGCGCGGCGTTGTCGACGGTGGCGCCGGCGTGCAACGCGAAGAGCATCACCAAATCCATGACGTGCTGGGTGAATTGGTTGGGACGAGGCGAGAACAGCGTGCATCCCACCGACGGCCGGCGAAACGCAGGCAACGGCAACGCGAGGCAACTGCGAAAACCGGCGCTGCGCATCCGCTCGGCGAATCCCGCCCAGCGTTGCTCGGTCTCGGCGTCCTCGACCCGCCGCGGCTCGCGGTAGCGGATCGCGTCCAGGATCGGGCCTTCCCATGGGCGAGGCTCGTCGGGATGGTGTGCCAGCGAGGCGATTTCGCCGCCGGCGACTGTCTCGAGTTTGCCCGGCGCAACCTCCACGGTGACCGTGGCGTGCTCGCAGCCGGGAATTGTGCGCACCGCACGCCTGACCATCCGGTCGACGACACTGACGACGTCGTCGTCGTCGACCAGTCGGCCCACTTCGGCCAACTCGCGGGAGAGCGAATGAAGCTGCTCGTTCATCGGCCCAGGGTACGTGCTTCCCCCGGCGTTGCGGATCGGATCGCCGCTATGCGATCCGGTAGCGGATCAGCCGTGAGCTGTTGGCCACCACGGCCACCGACGACGCGTTGTGCAGGATCGCCGCCAGCACCGGCGACAACGCGCCGCCGGCGCCGATCAGCAGCCCTGCCGCGTTCACGGCGATCGACATGCCGTAGTTCTCCCGGATCACCTCGACCGCACGCGCACCCAGGTCCCGCACGTCGAGCAGGCGCTGCAGGTCGTCGTTGGCCAGCGCCACGTCGGCGGTTTCGACCGCCACGTCGGTCCCGGCCAACCCCATCGCGATCCCGATGTCGGCGGCCGCCAGCGCGGGCGCGTCGTTGATGCCGTCACCGACCATCCCGACGACGTGGCCGTCTGCCTGGAGCTGGCGTACCACTTCGAGCTTGTCCTCGGGCAGCACCTCGGCGCGCCACTCGTCGATGGCCAGCTCGGCCGCCACCACCTTGGCGATCTCCGGATGGTCACCGGTGAGCATGACGATGCGACGGATCCCGTTGGCGCGCAGCTGCTTCAGCACTTGGCGCGCCTCGGCGCGAACCTCGTCGCGCAGGCTGATCAGCCCGACCAGCGTGCCGTCCACCGCCAGCAGCAGCGGCGTCTCGGCCTGGCGCCGCAGCTTGTCCACCCACTCCGCGGCCTCGGGGGACACCTCGACGTCTTCCGACTGCAGCAGCGACGGGCTGCCCAGCAGCAGCGTCCGCCCGTCGGCCCACGTCCGCATGCCCAGGCCCACCAGTACTTCGCATTCCTCGTGCGGCGGGATGATGATGCGGCGTTCCTCGGTCGAGCGGATCACCGCCTCGGCCAGCGGATGCCGCGAATGCAGTTCCGAGCTGGCCGCGTAGGCAAGCACCTGCTCAGGCTGCCAATCCTTGTGCAGTGCAATGATATTCGTAACCACAGGACGCCCGACGGTCAGCGTCCCGGTCTTGTCGAACACGATGGCGTCCACCCGGCCGGCCTGCTCGAGGTGCGAACCGCCCTTGATCAGGATGCCCCGGCGGGCGCCGTTGCCGATCGCGGCGCTGATCGCGGTCGGCGTTGCAAGCCCCACCGCGCACGGGCACGCGATCAGCAGCATGGTCATCGCGCGCCGGACGTCGCCGGTGATCGCCAGGGTGATCGCCGAGACGACGAACGAAATGGGAACGAAGCGACGGGAGAAGTTCTCGCCGACGGTCTGAATCGGTGCCCGATCATGTTGGGCCTCTTCGACTCTGGCGATGATGCGGCCGATGGTGGTTTCGTTGCCGACGGCGCTGGCGCGCACCACCAGCCGCCCGCGCAGTACCACCGAACCGGCGTGCACCCGTGCGCCGGTGATGATGCTGACCGGCAGCGTCTCGCCCGTGATCGCGGACTGGTCGACAATCGCCTCGCCGTCGACCACCTGGCCGTCGACCGGTATCGCCACGTGGTCGTGCACCACCACCTCGTCGCCGACCTGCACGGTGTCCATAGGCACCTGGACCTCGTTGCCCTCGTCGAGGCGGATCCATGCCGTGTCGGCGGTGCCGCGCAGCAGGTCGGAGATGGCCCGCCGGGTCCGTCGCAGCGTCAGATCCTGAAGGTACTCACCGATGTTCAGCAGCCACAGCACCGTCAGCGCGACCACGTTCTCGCGCAGCACCAGGCTGGCCACCGTCGCCGCGGTGACCAACGCGTCGGTGCCGGCGCGCCCGGACCGCAGCGAGCGCAGCGCGCCGCGCAGGAACGGGTAGCCCATGAACACCGTCGCGCCGGTCGCCACGAGCTGACCCGTCGGGCCGAGCAGCGGCGGGCGCTGGAAGATGTAGCGGCGCACCCCCAGCAGCGCCAGCGCCGCGCCGCCGATCACCATGCGCAGCACCTCGGCGTTGCGGACATCCGACGAGCGTGGCGTGCGCGCGGGAATCAGTTCGGCCGCAACGTGTTCGGCTGACTTGATGGCGTCCAGGACCGCGGAGCGGTCGCAGCGCTTCGGTGAATACCACACGACCACCGACCCGGTGTGCGGATAGGCGTGCACTGTGCGCACACCGTTTTGCTTGTCGACGGCCTCTTCGACCGCGACCGCGCGCCGCGAATTCGAACGGACCCAGGGGACTTTTACCCGCATCCGCCCGGCCGCGTCGGAAACGACGTGCACGTCAGTGCTCGTGGTCGTGGTTGCCTCCGACGGCGGGCGGCGGGGCCTCCTCGCCGATGCGTTCGCGCGCCTCGGCCACCACGTCGGCGAGCTTGAGCCGGGCGGACTCCGCAGCTTCCTCGGCGCGCCGGGTTCCGCGCAGGCTCCACTCCGTCGCGGTCACCGCCGCATTGTGCATCGGAGCCGAGCGCACGGCTTTGCGCAGCACTTCGTAGGCGCTTACTCCGACCAGCCCGGTGACGACCGTCCCGGCCGCCTTTGCGAGTAGCCCGTGCACCACCATCGCCACACTCCATTCCTTTAGGTCGATTCGCACTCGACGCTAACATAGAAATATTGCGATACCAATATGGATTGGCGGGTGGGCGGCGCGCCGAGCGTGGGGGTATGCACACAAACCGGCCACTGTTCGTCCATACCCCCCACGTTCGGCGGGCGCTAGTCGAAAACGCGCGTGATTTTCTCAGTCTCGATCCGGCGCTGCTGCCCCGCCGGATCGGGGTTGGCCACCTGTACCAGCGACGCGCCCACCGCCAACACCGCCAGCAGCCCGTCGACCAGCCCGGGAGGCCGGTCCCACGACACCGACGAAAGCACCCGGTCGGTGGACGTCAAACCTCTTGTAGCTGCGGAGATTTCGCAGTCGGCGAGCAACTCGTCGACCGAGCGGCCGGCGAGCGCGGGACCGGGGTTGGGTTCGGCGGCGATCTGGTCGCCGTGGACCCGCACCGCGGTCGCGTAATCGGTGACTCCGACCGGCAGGTCGGGTGCGGGGCGGCCGAACGGGTCGAGCGACAACACTGCCACCTCGGCGGCGCCGGTCGCGTCGGCCTCGTCCAGGCGCGCCTTGGTGCACAACGCGACGTCGGCGTCCCAGGAGCCGCCGAGCAGGACTTCGGCGCCGATCCACCACACCCCGAACAGCACCGCGGCGGTCTGCCAGTGGGTCGGCAGCAGTACCGCCACCCGGCTGCCGGACCCCGCGCCGAGCTCGTCGCGCAGCAGGTTGCCGGTCTTGGCGGCCCAGTTGGCCAGCGTCACCGCGGAGAGCTCGATGCGCTCGCCGGTGGCGTCGTCGTAGTAGGTGATGCGCGGGCCGACCGGGTCGGCGCGCAGCATCGGGTCGAGAACCGCTTGGCTGAGGTTAATTGACACACTCCGGTTTGTCCGTGCCCGCGGTCAGGATCGGCGACGGCGGGGGAGCGTCGGGATTCGAGACCCCGCCGGCATTCGACGACACCGCCATCGGCGAGGCGCCGCCGTCGAGCCCGGATCCCGGGCCGGTGTAGTCGTTGGCCAGCACCACCCGCACCGTGCCGGCCGGCACCGACGCGTCGGCGACGACGGGCAGCCCGCCGAGGTCTTTGGCCACCGCCTGCGCGCCCAGGTCGTCGGCCTTGGCGGCCTGCACCTGACTGCCCGTCACGTGCGCGCCTTCGTTGTTGCCGACGGTTCCGGCGGCAAAACCCTTGGCGCTCAACACTTGCGACACCGCAGAGGCCAGCCCGTTGATGTCGGTGTCGTTGAAGACACTCGCGGTGGTCTTGGCCGGCGTGTAGGCGATCTCCTCGGTCTTGCCCTCCGCCTGGTCGTGCAGCAGGCCGCCGACCCACTCCTGCACCTGGTGCGGATCGACCCGCACCACACTGTGCATACCGTCGTCGCTCCAGCCGGCTTCGTCGAGCACCGGGATGGTGGCGAACGCGACGTTGCCGGCGGCCAGCTTCTGCAGCTGCTTCACGAAATCCATGATGTCCCAACCGGACGACAGCACCACCGAGCGCTGGATGGCGCCCTGCAGCCGCTCCAGGGTCGCCGGGCTCGACAGCGTCTTGCCCGAGATCACCTGATGGGCCAGCGAGGCCATTACCACCTGCTGGCGCACCACCCGGTCCAGGTCGCCGCGGGGCAGATCGTGGCGCTGGCGGACAAAGCTCAGCGCCTGCGGGCCGTTGAGCTTTTGCCAGCCGGCCGGAAAGTCGGCGCCCGAAAGTGGCTCGTACACGGCCTCTTTGAGGCAGACGTTGACGCCGCCGAGGGCGTCGGTGATCAACGCGAAACCCAGCAGGCCGATCTCGGCGTAGTGGTCGACGGTGACGCCAGTGAGGTCGGCGACCGTCTTGATCAGCGCCTCCCGGCCGGCTTCGGTGCCGCGCGCCTCGGCTTGGGCGGGGTCGACGCCGGATTCGACGAGGCTGACCCGCTTCTCCTCCTTCACCTGTCCGTAGACGCCGTTGATCTTGGTCTTGCCCAACCCCGGTGCCGAGACATAGGTGTCGCGCGGGATCGAGATCGCGGTGGCCGACTTCCCGTTGTTGGGGATGCGCACCAGGATGATCGTGTCGGTGTTGGTGGCCACCTCGTCGCCGGCCCGCAGGGCCGCCAGTTCCTCGGCCGACAGCGGGTTGCCGTGCGCGTCGGTGCGGCTGTCCATGCCGACCAGCAGGATGTCGACGGCGCCGTCGTCGCCGCCCTGGCCCAGCGACGGGGCGAACATGTGGTAGATCCCGTCCTCGAACGAGCGGACCTGGCTCCACGCCACCCCGGTACCGAGCACGACGGCCACGGCCGCCACGGTGGCAACCACACGAACCACACGTTGCGCAGGCATCACTTCAGACTACTTGTGTCACAGCGGTATCGCCGGTAGCTGCATGCGTCGGCGTGCCAGACTCAAGATCATGCAGAGGCTCGTGATCACCGGCGCCGGCGGACAGCTCGGCAGCGTTCTGGCGGCCAAGGCGGCCCGGCAGGGGCGCGACGTGCTGGCGCTGACGTCGTCGCAGTGGGACATCACCGACCCCGGCGCCGCCGAGCGGATCATCCGAGGCGGCGACGTGGTGGTCAATTGCGCCGCCTACACCAACGTCGACGGCGCGGAAAGCGACGAGGCCAGAGCGCATGCGGTCAACGCCGAGGGCCCGGAACACATCGCGCGGGTCTGCGCGGACGTAGGCGCGGGGCTGATCCACATCTCCACCGACTACGTGTTCGACGGCTCGGCCCGCCGCCCCTACGAGCCCGACGACGAAACCGGGCCGCTGAGCGTGTACGGGCGTAGCAAACTGTCCGGCGAAGTGGCCGTCCGCAAAACGCTGCCGGAGGCCATCGTGGTCCGCACCGCCTGGGTCTACACCGGCGGCACCGGCAACGACTTCGTCGCCGCCATGCGCCGACTGGCCGCCGGGGACGGGCCTGTCGAGGTTGTCGACGACCAAACCGGCTCACCGACCTACGTCGGCGACCTGGCCGACGCGTTGCTGCAGGTGGTCGACGACGGCGTGCGCGCGCCCGTGCTGCATGCCGCCAACGCGGGCGCGGTCAGCCGGTTCGAGCAGGCCCGCGCGGTGTTCGCCGGTGTGGGAGCCGACCCGGAGCGGGTGCGGCCGATCAGCAGCGACAAGAAGCCGCGGCCGGCGCCCCGGCCTCACTATTCGGCGCTGGGCGCCCGAGTCTCGACCGAGGCGGGGCTGACGCCGTTGCGGCCGTGGCGCGACGCGCTGGCCGAAGCGTTGTCGCTACCCTCTATGCGTGAGTGACGTCCTGCCGGTGGTGACGGTGACCTATTCGCCGGGCCCGCACCTGGACCGCTTCCTGGCCTCGCTGTCGCTGGCCACCGAGCGGCCGCTGAGCGTCCTGATGGCCGACAACGGCTCCACCGACGGGGCGCCGGAGGCGGCCGTCGAGCGCTACCCGAACGTTCGGCTGTTCTCCACGGGCGCCAACCTGGGCTATGGCAGCGCGGTCAACCGGGCGGTTGCGCAGCTTCCGGAGGCTGACGAATGGGTCGTGGTGGCAAACCCCGACGTGCAGTGGGGGCCCGGCAGCATCGACGCGCTGCTGGACGCGGCGGCCCGCTGGCCGCGAGCGGCGACGCTGGGCCCGCTGATCCGCGATCCTGATGGGTCGGTGTACCCGTCGGCGCGCCACCTGCCGAGCCTGGTTCGCGGCGGCATGCACGCCGTCCTGGGCCAGCTGTGGAAGAGCAATCCCTGGTCGACGGCGTATCGCCAGGAGCGGCTGGAACCCAGCGAGCGGCCGGTGGGCTGGCTGTCCGGGTCGTGCCTGCTGGTGCGCCGGGCGGCGTTCGACCAGATCGGCGGCTTCGACGAGCGCTACTTCATGTACATGGAAGACGTTGATCTCGGCGACCGGCTGGGCCGAGCAGGCTGGCTCAACGTGTATGTGCCGTCGGCGGAAGTCCTGCACCACAAGGGGCACGCCACGGGTCGCCAGTCGGCGCGCAACCTGATCGCCCACCACAACAGCACCTACACCTTCCTCGCCGACCGGCATTCCGGGTGGTGGCGGGCGCCGTTGCGGTGGTCGTTTCGCGCCGGTTTGGCGATCCGGGCGCGCCTGATGGTGCGCAGCGCAGAAAGGCGGCGGTAGTGGCACCAGTAGACGCCGTCGTGCTGGTCGGCGGCAAGGGCACCCGGTTGCGGCCGTTGACGCTGTCCGCGCCCAAGCCGATGCTGCCCACCGCCGGGTTGCCGTTCGTCACGCATCTGTTGTCGCGCATCGCCGCCGCCGGCATCGAGCACGTGATCCTGAGCACGTCGTATCAGCCGGCGGTGTTCGAGGCGGAGTTCGGCGACGGTTCCAAACTGGGGCTGCAGATCGAATACGTCACCGAAGAGCACCCGCTGGGCACCGGCGGCGGAATCGCCAACGTCTCCGGCCGGTTGCGCCACGACACGGTGATGGTGTTCAACGGCGACGTGCTCTCCGGGGCCGATCTGGGGCAGCTGCTCGACTACCACCGCTCCAATGGGGCCGACTTGACGCTGCATCTGGTGCGCGTCGGCGACCCGCGCGCCTTCGGCTGCGTGCCGACCGAAAACGGCAGGGTCACAGCGTTTTTGGAGAAGACGCAGGATCCGCCCACCGACCAGATCAACGCCGGCTGCTACGTGTTCTCCCGCGAGATCATCGACCGGATACCGCGGGGCCGGGAGGTCTCGGTCGAACGCGAGGTGTTCCCGGCGCTGCTGTCCGACGGGGTCAAGGTGTGCGGATACGTCGACACCAGCTACTGGCGGGACATGGGCACGCCGGAGGACTTCGTGCGCGGCTCGGCGGATCTGGTGCGCGGCATTGCGCCGTCGCCGGCCCTGCGCGGGCAGCGCGGCGAGCAGTTGGTGCACGACGGAGCGGCGGTCTCCCCGGGCGCGGTGTTGATCGGCGGGACGGTGGTCGGGCGCGGCGCCGAGATCGGGCCCGGCGCACGGCTCGACGGTGCGGTCATCTTCGACGGGGTGAAGGTCGAGGCCGGCTCGGTGATCGAGCGTTCGATCATCGGCTTCGGCGCGCGGATCGGCCCGCGGGCGCTGATCCGCGACGGCGTGATCGGCGACGGCGCCGACATCGGCGCCCGCTGCGAGCTACTGCGCGGCGCGCGGGTCTGGCCCGGCGTCTCGATTCCCGACGGCGGAATCCGCTACTCGAGCGACGTCTAGTTGCGCCGAATGTGGGCTTGAGGCACGGTTTTTCGACGAACGCGTGTCACAAGTCCGCACTCGACGCGCGGGCGACCAAGTAAGCCAGCGCATCGTCGGCGCTTTCGGGTAGCGCATCGACCGGCCACCACTGCAAATCCGTCGACTCGTCGCTGATCACGATCTGCGCACCCGGCGGGGCGTGCGCGACGAACTGCAGGTCGAGGTGGCGGGTCGGCACACCCAGCGAGCACGTCACGGGATGGACATGGATGGCCGCCAACTCGGCGAGCCGCAGACCCGCGACACCCGACTCTTCGGTGGCCTCCCGCAGCGCTGCCGCCGCGATGTCGTCGTCGCCGTCGTCGCAGTGCCCGCCGAGCTGGACCCAACGGCCCAGCCGCGGATGCAGGGTGAGCAGCACCCGGGCGCCGGCGTCGTCGAGCACCAGGGCCGAGGCGGTGACGTGACCGGGCACGCACTCGCGGCGGCAGGCATCGTCGCGGGCAAGCAGGAACGCCAATACGGCGTGGCGCACCGAATCCTGAGCCGGATCCGGGGCCTGCCAGTCGGACAGCAGCGCAATCGCCGACTCCCGGACGCTCACTTGCGCACCAGCAAGTCGGTCACCGGCACCGGGTCTTTGGGCTCCTGGCGTTGCGTCGGATAGCCAATCGCGATGGCGCCCAACGGTTCCCAATCGGCCGGCAGCCCCAGCTCGTCGCGGACCAGGTCGGCGGCGAAGATCGTCGAACCGATCCAGCAGCTGCCCACGCCGCGGACCGCGAGCGCGACCAACAGCGCCTGCACCGCCGCGCCCACCGCGACGGTGAACATGGTGTGCTCGGCGTCGGTGCGGGCGGCGTCGGGATAGCTGTGCGCGCCTTCGGGTACCAGCATCGGGATGACGACTTCCGGTGCATCGTAAAGGATTTGGCCGCGAGCCACCCGCCGTTCGATCGCGTCGGCCGACCTGCCGTCACCGGCGAGGTCGGCGCGCCACTTCTCACGCATGCGATCCAGCAACCGGGTGCGCACCGCGGGAGTCTGCAGCCACACGAACCGAACCGGCCGGGTGTGGTGCGGGGCCGGTGCGGTCAACGCCTCGGCCACCGCGTCCTCGACGAGATCGTGCGGCACCGGCTCGTCGGCGAACTGGCGCACCGATCGGCGCAGCAGCTGAGCCTGGCGGCGGCCCAGTTCCACTGCCTCGGCGGTGCCGAGCCAGAACAGGTCCTCGGTGCCCGAACGCACCAGTTGCCGTGCCGTCGAACCATCGTCGGACGCCGGCAATCCGCGAACCACGGCCACCGGGATCCCCGTGAGTTTGCCCTTGACCAGATCGGCCGCCGCGGCGACCTCGTCCGCGACGGCGATCTCGGTGACGATCAGTTCGTTGCCGTGGGCGTCGACCGCCCCGGCATAACCGTGCAGCACTTCCAGGCCGGCCGAGCCGACGGCCACGTCGGTCTGTCCGTTGCGCCACGCCCGGCCCATCGTGTCGGTGATCACCACCGCGACGGTGACGCCCAGCCGCTCGCGCAGCGCGGCACGCAGCGCGGCGGCGCTGGCGTCGGGATCTGTTGGCAGCAGCGCCAATTCGGTCACCCCGACGTTCGAACCGTCTACCCCGGCGGCTGCCTGCACCAACCCGAGCCGGTTCTCGGTGATCAGCGTGCGACCCTTGCGGGCAAGTACCCGGACCGCCTCGGCGTCGACGAGCTTTCGCCGCAACGTATCCCGCGCCTGCGGGTCGTGGGGGGCGGCCACCAGCCGGCCCTCGCATTTGGACACCACCTTGCTGGTGACCACCACCACGTCGCCGTCACGCAGCCACGGCGCGGCCTCGGCGATGGCGTTGCCCAGGTTGTCGCCGGGACGGAATTCGGGAAGGCCGGTGACGGGCAGGATCTCGACCGCTGCCGCGGTGCCGTGTTCGCTCACGCTGCGACGCCCGCGAGCTCCAGTCCGGCGCTGACCATCTTGGCCGTCGCGTTCGGATCGGTCATCAGCAGCGGTACCGATCGCACTGTCATGCCGTCGATGTCGGCGTGGTCGCCCTCGTGGACCAGCCAGCAGTCCAGGATGCCGGTGCCCGACCGTGCGCCGTAATGCCGGCCGACCGCCTCGGCGGTGGATTCCACACCGATCACGGAAAGACATTCCTGAGCCATGCCGCGCAACGGTTTTCCGTCGATGATCGGGGAGTAGCCGACGACGGGCGCATCCGCCGATCGCAGTGCGCCGCGGATTCCGGGGATGGCCAGGATGGCACCGATGCTCACCACCGGATTCGACGGCGCCACCATGATGACGTCGGCGTCGGCGATGGCGTCGAGCACGTCCGTTGTGGCATGGGCGTTTTCGGCCCCGATATAGGCGAAGCTGTGGGTCGGAACTTGCGCGCGATAGCGCACCCACCACTCCTGGAAGTGGATCGCGCGCTGGTTGCCGTCGGCGGGATCGGTGATGACAACGTGGGTTTCGCATCGGTCGTCGCTGGCCGGCAGGAGGCGTGCTCCGGGCTGCCAGCGGTCACAGAGTGCGGCGGTGATCTGCGTGAGCGGGTAGCCGGCCCGCAGCATCTGGGTGCGCACCAGGTGGGTCGCCAAGTCGCGGTCGCCGAGCTCGAACCAGTCGGGCTGCATGCCGTAGCGGGCCAGTTCCTCCTTGGCGTGCCAGGATTCGTCGCGATGACCCCAGCCGCGCTGCGGGTCGACCCCGCCGCCCAGGGTGTACATGCAGGTGTCCAGGTCAGGGCAGATCCGCACGCCGTGCATCCAAGCGTCGTCGCCGATGTTGACCACCGCCGTCAGCTCGTGATCGCCGGCCGCGCCCTCGGCCGCGAATTGGCCCAAGCCCAGCAGGTGCTGCACGCCGAGAAGAAAGCGGGCGCCGCCGACCCCGCCGACCAGAACCGTGACCTTCACATCCGACGACCCTACGCCGACACGCCGAGGGCCGAATTGGCGGCAGTGCCGTCAAAAAACGGTCACGAGATGGTATGGAAATCTTCCCAATCGCTTGACCACGGCTGATAACACGTGTGTAATCTCATCAGTGTCATTTCCCGGTTGGCCGGCCGGATTCGGTGTCGCAGACCGAGATTCGATCATCTGTTCGAATTGAGATGGCCGCACATCAAAACAGTGGGCGAGTTTCACGAATCAACGAAATCAGGTGAGGAGGCGGAGCATGTCCTATGAGCACCTACGGGGCCTGATGGGAAGCACACCGCACACCAATACCGGCGCGGCGACGGCGGGGGCCGCAGCTCGACCCCACTTGAGTTTGGTGCCCAGCGCACCCGAAGTGCCGGAAGTCTTTGAGCCGGCGCCGGTTAGCGCCGACCAATGGCAAGACCGCGCGCTGTGCGCGCAGACCGATCCCGAGGCGTTCTTCCCCGAGAAGGGCGGCTCCACCCGGGAGGCGAAGAAGATCTGCCTGGGCTGCGAGGTGCGCACCGAGTGCCTGGAGTACGCACTGGCGCACGACGAGCGGTTCGGCATCTGGGGCGGGCTTTCCGAACGGGAACGCCGTCGCCTCAAGCGCGGCATCGTCTAACGCGCAGGCTTAGTCAGCGGGCGACCCGCCGCGCCCGGCTGCGCCGCGCTTGCGATCGCCCGCGCGTCAGTCGTCGTCGATCGTCGGGTCGATGACCGAGGGTTCGACGTCCAAATACGTGGCCACCTCAGCCACCAGAATTTCGTGCAGCAATTCGGCGAGTTCGATGGTGTCCTTGGCGCGCCGCTCGATCGGCTTGCGGAACAACACGATCCGCGCCCGCGTGGCATTACCGCGCACGTCCACTCCCGCGGGGATCAACCGGGCCAGCGCGATCGGCCCGTCGGCAATCACCTCGGGCGGCCATTGCACGCTGTCGGGATCGCGGGCCGAGATCCGCGGGATCTCGTCGACGGCCACGTCGAGCCCGGACAACCGGTCGGCCCAGCGCTGCTCGATCGGCTCGTAGGCCTCCAGCACTGCCATGTCGAAACGCTCGGCGCGGCTGCGCCATCCTGGCACCGTCGGCGGCAGCAGCGGACCGCGCATCTCGCGCCCCCGCCGCGACGCAGATCTGCGCATCGAGCGCCCAGAGCTGCGCGAATCGCTCACGCGCCGATGGTAACGGTTGCACATCGCAGCCCGGACCAATGCGCGTGTCACCCGATGCGAGGACGTTTGCGCACGATAGCCTCTCGATCGTGAATGTTCCGCGTCGCTGCTGTCGGCCCGGGTGCCCGCACTACGCGGTGGCAACGCTGACGTTCGTCTACTCCGACTCCACCGCGGTGATCGGCCCGCTCGCCACCGCCCGCGAGCCGCACTCCTGGGACTTGTGCGTCAGCCACGCCGGTCGCATCACCGCGCCGCGGGGTTGGGAGCTCGTCCGCCACTCCGGCCCGCTGTCCGTCCCGTCCGACGACGACGATCTGGTCGCGCTGGCCGAGGCGGTGCGCGAGGGCCGCGCCGCGGTCCCCGCCGGACCACCGGTCAACGGCTTTGCCGACCCCGACGCGACCCCGGTCCCCAGTCCCAGCGGCGCCGTGCTGACCCCGGCCGCACCGCGCCCCGCCGGCACCGGCCGCCGCCGCGGCCATCTGCGGGTGCTGCCCGACCCCGCCGAGTAGAAGCCTGCTTAGCTGTCAGCCGGTCCCCTCAAAACCATTAGGCTGACCACCAACAGTCCCGATAGTCAGGAGCTTTGTCATGTCTCGGCCCGCCGCGGCTGTCAACCGTGTGATCAAGGCTTATGACGTGCGAGGCGTCGTCGGCGACGAGATCGACGAGACGTTTGCCGCCGACGTCGGCGCCGCGTTCGCAAGGCTGATGCGTGACGAGGGCGCCGGGCGGGTAGTCCTCGGCCACGACATGCGGGACAGTTCGCCGGCGTTGGCCGCAGCCTTCGCGTCCGGGGTCACCGGGCAGGGGCTCGACGTGATCCGGATCGGCCTGGCATCCACCGACCAGCTCTACTTCGCATCCGGGCTGCTCGACTGCCCGGGCGCGATGTTCACCGCCAGCCACAACCCGGCCGCCTACAACGGCATCAAGCTGTGCCGGGCGGGCGCCAAGCCCGTCGGCGCCGACTCCGGGTTGAGCACCATCCGCGACGACTTGATCGCCGGCGTGCCGGGCTACGACGGGCCGACGGGCAGCATCGCCGACCAGGATGTGCTCGCCGACTACGGCCAATTCCTGCGCTCGCTGGTGGACCTGTCGTCGCTGCGTCCGCTCAAAGTGGCCGTCGACGCCGGCAACGGAATGGCCGGCCACACCGCGCCGGCGGTGCTCGGTGCGATCGAGTCGATCACGCTGCTGCCGTTGTACTTCGAGCTCGACGGCTCGTTTCCCAACCACGAGGCCAACCCGCTGGACCCGGCGAACCTCAAAGACCTGCAGGCCTACGTGCAGCAGAGCGGCGCGGATATCGGGCTGGCTTTCGACGGCGATGCCGATCGCTGCTTCGTGGTCGACGAGCGCGGCCGGCCCGTGTCGCCGTCGACGGTGACCGCGCTGGTGGCCGCCCGGGAACTGCAACGGGAGATCGGCGCGACCGTGATCCACAACCTGATCACCTCCCGCGCGGTGCCGGAACTGGTGGTCGAACGCGGCGGCACACCGGTGCGCTCTCGCGTCGGGCACTCCTACATCAAGGCGTTGATGGCCGACACCGGGGCGATCTTCGGCGGCGAGCACTCCGCGCACTACTACTTCCGCGACTTCTGGGGCGCCGACTCCGGGATGCTGGCCGCGCTGTACGTGCTGGCCGCGCTCGGCGAGCAAGACCGGCCGCTGTCCGAGCTCACCGCCGACTACCAGCGCTACGAATCCTCCGGCGAGATCAACTTCACCGTCGCCGACGCCGCCTCGGCCACCGAAGCGGTGCTGAAGTCGTTCGGCAGCCGCATTCACTCCATCGACCATCTGGACGGAGTGACCGTCGACCTCGGCGACGGAAGCTGGTTCAACCTGCGCAGCTCCAACACCGAGCCGCTGCTTCGGCTCAACGTGGAAGGACGCTGCACCGAGGACGTCGACGCGGTGGTCCAGCAGATCAGTGCAACAATTCGAGCCGAAACAGCCGGGCTGACACAGGCAGTCACGTGAACGCCATCCACGCCACCATCGACCTCGACGACACCGACGCCCTGATCGCCGCCGACCGCGACGGGATGCTGCGGGCCGCGTCGATGGCCGGCGCGCAGGTGCGGGCCACCGCCGCCGCGTCCGACGAGGGCGCCCTTGACCCCGTCGGCGGGGACACCCCCCGCACGCTGATCTGGGTGAGCGGCCGCGGCGCCGCCGAAACCGCCGGCACCATGCTGGCCGCGACGCTCGGCGGCACAGCTGCCGCGCCGATCGTGGTCGCCGCCGAGGCGCCGCCGTGGATCGGCGCGCTCGACGTGCTGATCGTCGCCGGCGACGACCCGGGCGATCCGGCGCTGGTTGGCGCCGCCGCCACCGGGGTCCGCCGCGGCGCTCGGGTGGTCGTCGCGGCACCCTACGAAGGACCGTTGCGCGACAGCACGGCCGGGCGGGTCGCGGTGCTGGAGCCGCGGATGCGCGTGCCCGACGAGTTCGCCCTAACCCGCTACCTGGCCGCCGGGCTGGCCGCGCTGGAAAGCGTCGACCCCAAACTGCGGACGGATCTCGGTGTGCTGGCCGACGAGCTGGACGCCGAGGCATTGCGCAACAGCGCCGGACGTGAAGTGTTCACCAATCCGGCCAAGGCGCTGGCCCAACGGATGACGGGGCGCAGCGTCGTGCTGGCCGGCGACTGCGCCGCGACGCTGGCGCTGGCCCGGCACGGCTCGTCGGCGCTGCTGCGGCTCGGCCATCAGGTGGTGGCGGCCACCGGCCTTGCCGACGCGCTGGTGGCGCTGCGCGCCACGCCGTCGTTCGGCGATGCGGCGGATGCGCTGTTTCACGACGAGGCGATCGACGGCCCGCTGCCGGAGCGGCTGCGGGTGCTGGCGCTGACCCTGGCCGCCGACCGGACTGTCGTCGCCGCCAGGGTCGCGCCGCTCGACGACGTCGACATCGTCGGCGCCGAGGACGTGCCCGATGTGTCCGTCGGCGCCGCCGGCCAGGTCGGTGCGCAGCGGGCCGAGCAGCAACTGGCAATATTGGCCGTTCGACTGGAGATGGCCGCCGTTTATTTGCGGCTGGTGCGGGGATAGACAACAGACGTGGAACTGCTACGCGGAGCGATACGGACGTACGCCTGGGGATCGCGTACGGCCATCGCCGAATTCACCGGGCGACCGGTCCCGGCCGCTCACCCCGAAGCCGAACTCTGGTTCGGCGCGCATCCGGCCGATCCGGCGTTGTTGGAGACCGCCGGTGGCGAAACGTCGTTGCTGGACGCGCTGCTCGCCGACCCGGACGGCCAGCTCGGTTCGGCGACTCGTTCCCGATTCGGTGACAGGCTGCCGTTCCTGGTGAAAGTGCTTGCCGCCGACGAGCCGTTGTCGCTGCAGGCGCATCCCAGCGCCGCGCAGGCCGCCGAGGGTTACCTGCGCGAGGAGCGGCTGGGCATCCCTGTCAACTCGCCGGTGCGCAACTACCGCGACAAGAGTCACAAACCCGAACTGCTGGTGGCGCTGCAGCCGTTCGAGGCGCTGGCCGGATTCCGCCCGGCGGCCCGCACCGTCGAGCTGCTGCGCGCGCTGGCTGTCTCCGACCTGGATCCGTTCATCCATCTGCTCAACGACCAGTCCGACGCCGACGGGCTGCGCGCGCTGTTCACTACCTGGATCACCGCCCCGCAGCCCGACATCGACGTGCTGGTCCCCGCCGTCATCGACGGCGCGATTAACTACATCACTTGCGGCGCAACGGAATTCGCGGCCGAAGCCAGGACGGTGCTGGAGCTGGGTGAGCGCTATCCCGGCGACGCCGGTGTGCTGGCGGCGTTGTTGCTCAACCGCATCAGCCTGGCCCCCGGTGAGGCGATCTTCCTGGCCGCCGGCAACCTGCACACCTACTTGCGCGGCGTCGCGCTGGAGGTTATGGCCAACTCCGACAACGTGTTACGCGGCGGCCTGACGCCCAAGCACGTCGACGTGCCGGAGCTGCTGCGCGTGCTGGACTTCACCCCCACCACCGAGGACCAGTTGCGCCCGCCGACACACCGCGACGGTCTGGGGCTGGTCTACGACACCCCGACTGACGAGTTCGCGGTGTGCGTGCTGAGGATCGACGGGGAGCAGGTCGGCCACGAGGTGGACGCGCCGTCGCGGCATGATGGGCCGCAGATCCTGCTCTGTACCGAGGGTGCCACCACCGTGCACGGAAAATCCGGGACGCTGACCCTCGAGCGCGGCGCTGCGGCCTGGGTGGCCGCCGACGACGGGCCGATCCGGCTGGTGGCGCATCAGCCGACGAAGTTGTTCCGGGCCACCGTCGGCCTGTGAGCACCAGCAGCAGTACTCGCGCGATCCTGGCCGCGCTGGCCGCCAACGCCGGCATTGCCGCCGCCAAGTTCGTCGGCTTTGTGGTCACCGGGAGTTCGTCGATGCTCGCCGAGGCGGTGCACTCGGTGGCCGACACCTCCAACCAGGCGCTGTTGCTGTTCGGTCAGCGCGCGGCGCGCAGACAGGCCGACGCGCTGCACCCGTTCGGCTACGGCCGCAGCCGCTACTTCTGGTCGTTCGTGGTGGCGCTGGTGTTGTTCACTCTCGGCGCGGTGTTCGCCCTCTACGAGGGCTACCACAAGATCGTCCACCCCGCCGAGCTGACGTCTCCGGTCGTGGCACTGGCGATCCTGGTGGTGGCAATCACGTTGGAGGCGTTCAGTTTTCGCACGGCGGTGGTTGAGTCTCGGCCGCTGAAGGGTAGCGGCAGCTGGTGGCGGTTCATCCGCAACTCCCGCAATCCCGAGCTGCCGGTGGTGCTGCTGGAGGACACCGGCGCGCTGATCGGATTGGTGTTCGCGCTCGTCGGCGTCGGCTTGACGACGGTCACCGCCAACCCGGTCTGGGACGGCGTCGGCACTATCGCCATCGGTCTGCTGCTCGGCGCGATCGCGACCATCCTGATGGTCGAGATGCACAGCCTGCTGATCGGGGAGAGCGCCACCACCGCGGAAGTCGACGCCATCCGGGCGGCGCTGGAGAACACCGAACATGTCGATCGCCTGATCCATTTGCGCACGCAGTATCTGGGCCCCGACGAGATGCTGGTGGGCGCCAAGATCGCGGTGGGCCCACAGGTCGAGCTGGCCACTGTGGCGGCCACCATCGACGCCGCCGAGGCCAACATCCGCGCGGCGGTGCCGGCCGCCCGGGTGATCTACCTCGAGCCCGACCTGGATCGCACGCTGATCCGCTAGCCCCGCGCCGGCGCGCGTATCGGCCCGGTAGTCGGTACTGTCCCGGGACATGGCCGATCGTTGGCGCATCAAATCCGTCGAGCAGTCGATTGCCGACACCGACGAACCGGACAGCCGGCTGCACAAGAACCTCAGCTGGTGGCACCTGACCGTGTTCGGTGTGTCGGTGGTGATCGGCGCCGGGATCTTCACGGTTACGGCCTCGACCGCCGGCAACATCACCGGCCCGGCCATCTGGATCTCGTTTCTGATCGCGGCGATCACCTGCGGGCTGGCCGCGGTGTGCTACGCGGAGTTCGCCTCGACGCTGCCGGTGGCGGGCAGTGCCTACACCTTTTCCTACGCCACGTTCGGGGAGTTCCTGGCGTGGGTGATCGGGTGGAACCTGGTGCTCGAGTTGGCCATCGGCGCGGCGGTGGTGGCCAAGGGGTGGTCCAGCTACCTCGACACAATGTTCGGAATCACCAGGGGCACAATCACTTTCGAGTCCTTCCAGCTCGACTGGGGTGCATTGCTGATTGTGGCGCTGGTAGCGACGCTGCTGGCGCTGGGCACCAGGTTGTCGGCGCATTTTTCTGCGGTGGTTACCGCGATCAAGGTGTCGGTGGTGGCGCTGGTGGTGCTCGTCGGCGCCTTCTACGTCAAGGCCGACAACTACTCGCCGTTCATCCCGGCGCCGGAGGCCGACCACGCAGGAACCGGCGTCGACCAGTCGGTGCTGTCGCTGATGACGGGGGCGCACACCAGCCACTACGGCTGGTTCGGCGTGCTGGCCGGGGCGTCGATCGTGTTCTTCGCGTTCATCGGGTTTGACATCGTCGCCACCATGGCCGAGGAAACCAAGCATCCCCAACGCGACGTGCCGCGCGGAATCCTTGCCACCCTGGGCATCGTCACCGTGCTCTACGTCGCAGTGTCGGTCGTGCTGTCGGGGATGGTGCCCTACACCGCGCTTCGGGACCGCCCCGGCGGCAAGCACGCGAACCTGGCCACCGCGTTCGCGGCGAACGGGGTGCATTGGGCGTCCGGCGTCATCTCGATCGGCGCGCTGGCCGGGCTGACCACGGTGGTGATGGTGCTGATGCTCGGCCAGTGCCGGGTGCTGTTCGCGATGTCGCGCGACGGGCTGTTGCCTCGCCTGCTGGCGCAGACCAGCTCGCGCGGCACGCCTGTGCGGATCACCGTGCTGGTCGCGGTGTTGGTGGCGCTGGCGGCGTCGGTGTTCCCGATGGCCAAGCTGGAAGAGATGGTCAACGTCGGAACGCTGTTCGCGTTCGTCCTGGTGTCCGCCGGCGTGATCATCCTGCGCCGCACCCGCCCGGACCTGCCGCGGGGCTTTCGCGCGCCGTGGGTGCCGCTGCTGCCGATCGCGTCGGTGTGTGCGTGCCTGTGGCTGATGCTCAACCTGACCGGGGTGACCTGGATCCGGTTCGGCGTGTGGATGGTCGTCGGCATCGCCATCTACTACGGCTATGGCCGCCGCCACTCGGTGTTGGCGGGGCGGGCCGACGAGCAGCCTGTCGTCCAGGTTGCTTCCTGACCTTCTTTACAAATTGCCATCATATGTCTAGACACGAGACGCAAACGTCGATATTGTCAACTCCAACGTGCTGTGACTCACAACGGAGGTTGCTACATGACCACCACGACGAGCCCCGACACCGCGGTGTGGCGAGACAAGAAGCGCCATCTGTGGCTCCTCGGCTTGATCGCCCCGACGGCGGTGCTGCTGATGCTGCCGATCGTGTGGGCGATGAATCAGGCAGGCTGGCACACCGCGTCGCAGGCGCTGTTCTGGATCGGTCCGTTCCTGGTCTACGTGCTGTTACCGCTGCTGGACCTGCGCTACGGGCCCGACGGGCAAAACCCGCCCGACGAGGTGATGGAGCGCCTCGAGAACGACAAGTACTACCGCTACTGCACCTACATCTACATCCCGTTCCAATACATCAGCGTCGTCCTGGGTGCCTACCTGTTCATTGCGTCGGACCTGAGCTGGCTCGGCTACGACGGGCCGCTGGGCTGGCCGGCCAAGATCGGGCTGGCGCTCTCGATCGGCGCGATGGGCGGCATCGGCATCAACACCGCGCATGAGATGGGCCACAAGAAGGAAACGCTGGAACGGTGGCTGTCGAAGATCACGCTGGCGCAGACCTGCTACGGCCACTTCTACATCGAGCACAACCGCGGGCATCACGTGCGGGTGGCCACCCCGGAGGACCCGGCGTCGGCGCGGTTCGGTGAAACGTTCTGGGAGTTCTTCCCGCGCAGCGTCATTGGTAGCCTGCGCTCGGCGTGGAACCTCGAAGCCCAGCGGTTGCGCCGGCTCAACAAGAGCCCGTGGCACCCCTCCAACGACGTGCTCAACGCCTGGGCGATGTCGGTGGTGTTCTGGGCGGTGCTGATCGCGGTGTTCGGCCCGGCGCTGATCCCGTTCGTGATCATCCAGGCCGTCTACGGCTTCTCGCTGCTGGAGTCGGTGAACTATCTCGAGCACTACGGCCTGCTGCGGCAGAAGACCGCCAACGGCCGCTACGAGCGCTGCACGCCGCAGCACAGCTGGAACTCCGACCACCTGGTCACCAACCTGTTCCTGTACCACCTGCAGCGGCACAGCGACCACCACGCCAACCCGACCCGGCGCTACCAGACGCTGCGCAGCATGGACGGCGCACCGAACCTGCCCAGCGGCTACGCGTCGTTGATTGGGCTGACCTACCTGCCGCCGCTGTGGCGCAGGCTGATGGATCACCGCGTGCTGGCCCACTACGACGGCGACATCACACGAGCCAACATCCACCCGCGCGTCCGCGACCGGGTGCTGGCCCGCTACGGGGCGGTGGCGTGATGTCGTCGTACCGCTGCCCGGTCTGCGACTACGTCTACGACGAGTCCAAAGGCAATGCGCGGGAAGGCTTTCCGGCCGGCACAAGCTGGGAGCAGATCCCCGACGACTGGTGCTGCCCGGACTGCGGGGTCCGCGAGAAGATCGACTTCGAACCTATAGGAGTAACCCAATGACGGACTACAAGCTGTTCGTCTGTGTCCAGTGTGGCTTCGAGTACGACGAGGCCAAGGGCTGGCCGGAAGACGGCATCGCGCCCGGCACCCGCTGGGACGACATCCCCGACGACTGGAGCTGCCCGGACTGCGGCGCGGCAAAGTCCGACTTCGAGATGGTAGAAGTCGCGCGTTCGTGACCAGTACTCTCGCGCATGTGAAACGGGTCCCGTATGCCGAGGCTTCGCGGGTCCTACTGCGCGATTCGGTACTCGACGCCACGCGCGAGCTGCTGCTGAGCCGTGACTGGTCGGCGATCACGCTGGCCGACGTCGCTCGCGCCGCGGGCATCAGCCGGCAGACCATCTACAACGAATTCGGCTCCCGGCAAGGCCTGGCGCAGGGCTACGCGCTGCGGCTGGCCGATCGGCTGGTGGACGCCGTCGACGACGCCATCTACTCCAACGTCGGCGACGTCTACGCCGCCTTCCTGCAGGGCTTCCGGATGTTCTTCACCGAGTCGGCCGCCGACCCGCTGGTGATCTCGCTGCTCACCGGGGTCGCCAAGCCCGACCTGCTGCAGCTGATCACCACCGACAGCGGGCCGATCATCACTCACTGCTCGGAGCGGTTGACCAACACGTTCCAGCACAGCTGGGTCAAGGCCAGCGACGACGACGCAGGCATCATCGCGCGCGCGATCGTGCGGCTGGCGATGAGCTACGTGTCGATGCCGCCCGAGGCCGACCACGACGTCGCCGCCGATCTTGCGCGGCTGATGACGCCCGCCGTCGAACGCTACGGTGTGATCGACACCCGGTGACGATGCGGCCGCGTGCGGCCGAGGAGGAGGCGGGTAATCAGCCGAGCCCCCTGACCCGGCATCGCACGCCCGCCGCATCGGGGACTAATGTGTATGCAAGCTAACTAGTTGACCGATGAGGAGTGCGCCCGAGATGACGACCACCGAGAACGCGCTGAGCACCGACGTGCGCAACGGCATCGAATACAAGGTCGCCGACCTGTCGTTGGCGGACTTCGGTCGCAAGGAGATCCGGCTGGCCGAGCACGAGATGCCGGGCCTGATGTCGCTGCGCCGCGAATACGCGGAGGTGCAGCCGCTGAAGGGCGCCCGCATTTCCGGGTCGCTGCACATGACCGTGCAGACCGCGGTGCTGATCGAGACTTTGACAAGCCTCGGTGCCGAAGTTCGATGGGCGAGCTGCAACATCTTCTCCACCCAGGACCACGCCGCTGCCGCGGTGGTCGTCGGACCGCACGGCACACCCGAGGAGCCCAAGGGCACCTCGGTGTTCGCGTGGAAGGGCGAGACGCTCGAGGAGTACTGGTGGGCGGCCGAGCAGGCGCTGACCTGGCCGGGCGAGCCGGCCAACATGATCCTCGACGACGGCGGCGACGCCACGATGATGGTGTTGCGGGGCATGCAGTATGAGAAGGCCGGTGTGGTGCCGCCCGCCGAGGAGGACGACTCCGCCGAGTGGAAGATCTTCCTGAACCGGCTGCGCGAGGGCTTCGAGTCCGACAAGACCAAGTGGACCAAGATCGCCGAGTCGGTCAAGGGCGTCACCGAGGAGACGACGACCGGTGTGCTGCGGCTCTACCAATTCGCCGCCGCCGGTGATCTGGCGTTCCCGGCGATCAACGTCAACGACTCGGTGACCAAGTCCAAGTTCGACAACAAATACGGCTGCCGGCACTCGCTGATCGACGGCATCAACCGCGGCACCGACGTGCTGATCGGCGGCAAGAAGGCGCTGGTGTGTGGTTACGGCGACGTCGGCAAGGGCTGCGCGGAATCGTTGGCCGGCCAGGGCGCCCGGGTGACTGTCACCGAGATCGACCCGATCAACGCGCTGCAGGCGCTGATGGAGGGCTACGACGTCAAGACCGTCGAGGAGGCCATCGCCGAAGCCGACATCGTCGTCACCGCGACCGGCAACAAGGACATCATCACGCTCGAGCACATGAAGGCGATGAAGGACCAGGCGATCCTCGGCAACATCGGCCACTTCGACAACGAGATCCAGATGGCGGCGCTGGAGCGCTCGGGCGCCACCAAGCTGAACATCAAGCCGCAGGTCGACCAGTGGACGTTCCCCGACACCGGCAAGTCGATCATCGTGTTATCCGAGGGCCGGCTGCTCAACCTCGGCAACGCCACCGGCCACCCGTCGTTCGTGATGAGCAACAGCTTCTCCAACCAGGTGATCGCCCAGATCGAGTTGTGGACCAAGAACGACGAGTACGACAACGAGGTCTACCGGCTGCCCAAGCACCTCGACGAGAAGGTGGCCCGCATCCACGTCGAGGCGCTGGGCGGTCAGCTGACCAAGCTGACCAAGGACCAGGCCGAGTACATCGGCGTCGACGTCGAGGGTCCTTACAAGCCGGACCACTACCGCTACTGAACTGCTAGCCGGTCGCCTCGTCGACGTCGAGTCCGGCCAGCAGCGCGCCGCGGGCGCGGGCGACGCGGGACCGGATGGTGCCCACCGGACACCCGCACACCGCGGCGGCGTCGGCGTACGACAAACCCAGTAGCTGGGTGAGCAGCAGCGCCTCGCGCTGGTCGGCGGTGAGGTTGGCGATCATCGTCGTGACTTCCACGACGTCTTCGAATCCGCGGGTGGGCCGGTCGCGGTTGAGCAGCTGCTCGGGATCGGCGCCGTGCGCGGTCCGCGGCCGGGCCTGGGCGTGGCGCACGTGGTCGGCGACGACGCGGCGCGCGATGGACAGCAGCCAGGTCCGGGCGCTGGAGCGTCCGGAGAATCGCCGGATGGCGCCGATGGCCCGCAGAAACGTCTCCTGGGTCAGATCGTCGGCGTGGGATCCGTCGGACAGGTAGGCGACAAACCGCCACACGTCCTGTTGGGTGGCTTTGATGAATGTCTCGAGCGCCCCGGCGTTTCCACGTGCAGCGGCGAGGGCGAGCGCGGTAAGGGCCTCGTCGTCGCTACGCGCGGTCATGACCACCCACCTTAGTACGACGCACTGTCGTAGATCGCACGGTCAGGCGGCGGAGCGGTTGACGGGCCACAGATGGGCGCGGCGCCGAGCAGCCGGCGCGCGTGGGGTCAGCACCAACTCGGTTGCTTCGACGCCGTCGTCGGCCTCCGGCTTGGCCGACCCGACCCGTTCGCGGGCCACCAGCAACGCGAACACCAAGCCGATCAGCATCGGTACGTGGCTGGCGATGCGCGCCGCGGTGACCTGTCCGGTGCAGGCGTCGACGGCCACGTAGCCCAGCAGCGCCACCGCGAACGCGCCGGCGATCGCCGCGACACCGACTGCCGCCGCGGTCCAGATGCCGGCGGCAATCATCGCCACGCCCAACGCCAGGAACCACGCCGTGGACTCGTGCAGCAGGTGTGCCCCCGTCGCAGCGCCATGCGCGTGGTGGGACACCAGGCCGAAGTCGATTCCGGCGATTTGAGCCAACGCCAACGCAACCTGAACCACCCCCACGACAATCAGCCCGCACCGCCGGTAGTCCGACGCCAGATCCCGCAGCCAGCGGCGATACGGCGGCTGCCCCGCCACACCGGCGCTCGCCATGATCTGTTCGACCAAGTTCGGTGCCCGGCGCGCCTCGACCGAGGACAGCCGGCGGGTCTGCACCGCCACTCCGATCAGCCAGGCGCGGCACTCGTGACACGAACCCAGATGGGCGTCAACCCGCTGGGCCGGCACGTGCGCAGCCTCACCATCCAACCTCGCCGACAGCGCTTCGCGCGCAACCTCACACCGCATCGCTGTATCGTCGCGCATTCCCGGGCCCCGCACAAAGGGCGGGTCGCCGCGCGACAACCCCGGGAACTAATTCGCGTCGCGGCCCGACCACTTGTAGGTACGCACGATCAACCGGAAGAGGTATCTGTGTCCCTGCGAGTTGTTCCCGAGGGCCTGACCGCGGCCAGCGCTGCGGTGGAAGCGTTGACAGCGCGGCTTGCCGCTGCGGAGGCCGGTGCGGCGCCGCTGATTTCGGCGGTGCTGCCGCCCGCCGTCGATCCGGTGTCGCTGCAGACGGCTGTGGGTTTCAGCGCGTCCGGCAACGAGCATGGCGTCGCGGCCGCGCAGGGCGTGGAGGAGCTGAGCCGGTCCGGTGCCGGTGTCGGCCAGGCCGCCGCCAGCTACGTCACCGGTGACGCGGCCGCCGCGTCGTCGTACGCGGTTGCCGGCGGCCTATGACGGCGCCCATCTGGATGGCCTTCCCGCCGGAGGTGCACTCGACGCTGCTGAGCAGCGGCCCGGGGCCGGGGTCACTGTTGGCAGCAGGCGGGGCGTGGTCGTCGTTGAGCGCCGAATACGCTTCGGCCGCAGACGAACTCACCACAGTGCTGGCCGGGGCCCAGGCGGCGTGGGAAGGCCCGACCGCGGAAAAGTATGTGGCGGCGCACGGCCCGTACCTGAGCTGGCTGCTGGACAGTGCCGAGAAGAGCACGGTCGCGGCGACCATGCACCAGACCGCCGCCGGTGCCTACACCACCGCGCTGGCCGCGATGCCCACGCTGGGCGAGCTCGCGGCGAATCACGCTGTGCACGCGGCGTTGGTCGCGACCAACTTCTTCGGGATCAATACCATCCCGATTGCGCTCAACGAAGCCGACTACGTGCGGATGTGGGTTCAGGCGGCCACCACGATGAGCACCTATCAGGCCGTTGCCGGATCGGCTCTGGCCGCCGTCCCCCCGACGGTGCCGGCGCCGCAGATCGTCGCGCCGGGCGGTGAAGCCACCGCTGCCACAACGCAATCGGCCGCCATGGCCCCCGCCTCGCAATCCGGTTCGCAGCTCAACAGCGCGGACGCCTCGGCTACCCAGCAGGCGGCGACCAGTGGTTCGTCGTGGCAGGACCAGCTTGCGCAGCTGATAACCAACTACAACATGGGCTTCGCCGATCCCCTGGCTAAGCTGTTCTTTCCCAATGGCTATCCCATCGACCCGATGGGATTCGTCAATTCAATTTTGCCGTTCTTTTCACAAATCCCCGGAATCTCACCAGCCCTCGCCTCGGCACTCGCGTGGTTCGTCTTCCATAATTTGATGCTCGTTCTTGCCCTTGCGCAGACGGCCCCGGCTTTGATGATGGCCGCTTTTCCGGCGGTCGCCGGCGCCGCTGCCGCCGGGCTGGCGGGATTGGCGGGGCTGGCCGGAGTCACAGGCGTCGCCGGCGTCGCGGTCCCTCCGGCAGCGGACATGCCGGCGGCCGCGGCCATCCCGACGCCAATGGGATCCGCGCCGGCGTTCTCAACGGCGACCGGTGTGGAATCAAGCGTGAGCAACGCCCCGACGACGTCGAGCACTGCGACGCCCAGTTCGGCCATGCCGAGCGGTGGGGGACCGGCCGGTGGTGGCCCGGAAGTCGGCTTCGGTCCGACCACGGGAATGACCGAAGGCTTTTACGCGGTGAACGCGGCGGGGTTGCCCGCGCAAAGCAGCGCCAGCAGTCGCGCGCGTCGGGGGACCAAGGAATCGTCGTCGGAGGACGTCGATGCTGCGGCGCCGGCAGCCGGGTCGGCTCGCGAGCAGGCGCGGGCCCGGCGGCGCCGGTCGGCGGCGATGGATCGTGGCCACCGCTACGAATACATGGACTACGAGCCGACGGTGGCCTCCGAGCAGGGGGCGGGGCCGTTGGGTTTTGCCGGGACGGTGCGTGGTGATGCTGTGGAGCGGGGGTTGGCGAGGTTGGGTGGTGATGAGTTCGGTGGTGGCCCAAGGGTTCCCATGGTGCCGGGTAGTTGGGTGGTTGATGAGGAAAGGAAGTAAGTGATGAGTTTGTTGGATGCTCATATTCCGCAGTTGGTGGCGTCGCAGTCGGCGTTTGCGGCTAAGGCGGGGTTGATGCGCTCGACGATCGGTCAGGCCGAGCAGGAAGCGGTCTCGGCGCAGGCGTTTCATGTCGGAGAATCGGCGGCGGCGTTTCAGGCTGCCCATGCCCGGTTTGTGGAGGTGGCGGCGAAGGTGAACGCGCTGCTGGATATCGCGCAGGCCAATTTGGGTGATGCGGCGGGCACCTATGTGGCCGCCGATGCCGCCGCGGCGTCCACCTACACCGGGTTCTAAGGGAAGGGGTTAATGCAGGTGTCGCAGATTATGTACAACTACCCGGCGATGCTGGCGCATGCCGGGGACATGGCCTCCTATGCGGCCACGATGCAGGGCCTGGGGGCCGATATCGCGTCCGAGCAGGCCGCGTTGTCGGCGGCCTGGCAGGGCGATACCGGGATGACGTATCAGGCGTGGCAGGCGCAGTGGAATCAGGCGATGGCCGATCTGGTGCGGGCCTATCACGCGATGGCCGGCACCCACGAGACCAACACCGTCTCGATGCTGGCCCGCGACCAAGCCGAAGCCGCCAAATGGGGCGGCTGACGGGCTAACGGCCGACCGGCGCTCGGGGGGATAGGCTCGCGCCGTGCTGATCGCGATTGAAGGCGTCGACGGCGCCGGCAAACGGACGCTGTCGAACGGCCTGCGGGCAGCATTCGAGGCGGCCGGCAAATCGGTGGCCGCGTGCGCGTTCCCGCGCTATGGGCAGTCGGTGGCCGCGGACGTCGCGCACGAGGCGCTGCACGGGCAGCATGGCGACCTCGCGTCGTCGGTCTATGCGATGGCGATGCTGTTCGCGCTGGATCGCGCCGGCGCCGTCGAGCACATCCGCGAGCTGTGCCGCGACCACGACGTCGTCATCCTGGATCGCTACGTGGCATCCAACGCCGCCTACAGCGCGGCCCGGCTCCACCAGGGCGCCGACGGGGAAGTGGCGGGCTGGGTGTATGAGATGGAATACCGGCGGTTGGGCCTGCCTAGGCCGGATTATCAAGTGCTGCTTGATGTTTCGGCCGAACTGGCCGGCCAGCGCGCGCGGCAGCGGGCTGATCAGGAAGCCGGTCGCGCCCGCGATGCCTATGAGCGCGACGACGATTTGCAGCAGCGAACCGGCGCCGTGTACGCCGGCCTGGCCGCCGCCGGGTGGGGCGGGCGCTGGCTGGTGGTGGACGCCGACGTCGACCCCGCGGAGCTTGCTGCCCGGCTGAACTGGAAGAAACACGGGTGTGGGAACTGAGTTTTGTCGCGAACTGGTGACACCATGGACACCATGAGGCAAAGGATTCTCGTCGTCGACGACGACGCTTCGCTGGCCGAGATGCTCACCATCGTGCTGCGCGGCGAAGGTTTCGACACCGCGGTCATCGGTGACGGCACCCAGGCGCTCACCGCAGTGCGCGAGCTGCGCCCCGACCTGGTGCTGCTGGACCTGATGCTGCCCGGGATGAACGGCATCGACGTGTGCCGGGTGCTGCGCGCGGACTCCGGCGTGCCGATCGTCATGCTCACCGCCAAGACCGACACGGTCGACGTGGTGCTGGGCCTGGAGTCGGGTGCCGACGACTACATCATGAAGCCATTCAAACCCAAGGAGCTGGTGGCCCGGGTGCGGGCACGGCTGCGCCGCAACGACGACGAGCCGGCCGAGATGCTGTCCATCGCCGACGTCGACATCGACGTCCCGGCCCACAAGGTCACTCGCAACGGCGAGCAGATCTCGCTGACACCGCTGGAATTCGACCTGCTGGTGGCGCTGGCACGCAAACCCCGCCAGGTGTTTACTCGTGATGTGCTGCTCGAACAGGTGTGGGGATACCGTCACCCAGCGGACACCCGCTTGGTGAACGTGCATGTCCAGCGTCTGCGGGCCAAGGTCGAAAAAGACCCGGAGAACCCGACCGTTGTCCTGACCGTTCGAGGAGTGGGATACAAGGCCGGACCCCCGTGATCTGGGGCTCGCGGCGACGCATTCGCGGTCGTTGGGGCCTGTCTGGCCCACTGATGCGGGGCATGAGTGCGTTGAGTCGAGCCATAGCCGTCGCCTGGCGCCGTTCGCTGCAACTGCGGGTGGTGGCACTGACTCTCGGAATGTCCCTCGCCGTCATCTTGGCGCTCGGCTTCGTGCTGACCAGCCAGGTCACCAACCGGGTGCTCGACGTGAAGGTCCGTGCGGCCATCGAACAGATCGAGCGGGCCCGCACCACGGTCAGCGGCATCGTCAGCGGCGAGGAGGCGCGCTCGCTGGACTCCAGCCTGCAGCTGGCCCGCAACACGTTGACGTCGAAGACCGACCCGACGTCGGGCGCCGGGACGGCCGGGGCGTTCGACGCGGTGCTGGTGGTGCCGGGCTACGGTCCTCGGCCCGCGGCCGCCGCCGGGCCTGTCGACCAGCTGCCGACGGCGCTGCGCGAATTCGTCAAGGCCGGGCAGGTGGCCTACCAGTACGCGACCGTACACACCGAGGGCTTCTCCGGCCCGGCATTGGTGATCGGCAGCCCGGCGTCGTCGCGGGTGACCAACCTGGAGTTGTACCTGGTTTTCCCGTTGGCCAACGAGCAAAGCACCATCGCGCTGGTGCGCGGCACCATGACCACCGGCGGCGTGGTGCTGCTGGTGCTGCTGGCCGGCATTGCGCTGCTGGTCTCCCGGCAGGTGGTGGTGCCGGTGCGGGCGGCCGCGCGAACCGCCGAGCGATTCGCCGAAGGCCACCTGTCCGAGCGGATGCCGGTGCGCGGCGAGGACGACATGGCCCGGCTGGCGGTGTCGTTCAACGACATGGCCGAAAGCCTGTCGCGGCAGATCGCGCAACTGGAGGAGTTCGGTAACCTGCAGCGCCGGTTCACTTCCGACGTCAGCCACGAGTTGCGCACACCGCTGACCACCGTGCGCATGGCGGCCGACTTGATCTATGACCACAGTGAGGACCTCGATCCCGCGCTGCGGCGCTCCACCGAATTGATGGTCAACGAGCTCGACCGGTTCGAGACGCTGCTCAACGATCTGCTGGAGATCTCCCGCCACGACGCCGGTGTGGCCGAATTGTCCGTCGAGGCAGTCGATTTGCGTTCGACAGTGAACAGCGCGCTGGGCAACGTCGGGCATCTGGCCGAGGACGCCGGCGTCAAGCTGATCGTCGACATGCCGCCCGAGGAGGTGATCGCCGAGGTCGACTCCCGTCGCGTCGAGCGCATCCTGCGCAACCTGATCGCCAACGCCATCGACCACGCCGAGCGCAAGCCGGTGCGGATCCGGATGGCCGCGGACGAGGACACCGTCGCAGTCACGGTGCGCGACTACGGAGTTGGGCTGCGGCCCGGCGAGGAGAAGCTGGTGTTCAGCCGGTTCTGGCGCTCGGACCCGTCACGGGTGCGCCGATCCGGCGGCACCGGACTGGGTTTGGCGATCAGCGTCGAGGATGCGCGGCTTCACCAGGGCAGGCTGGAGGCGTGGGGCGAACCCGGCAAGGGCGCATGCTTCCGGCTGACGCTTCCGCTTGTGCGCGGACACAAGGTCACCACCAGCCCGCTGCCGATGAAACCCGTTGACCGCGACCGCAACGAGCGTCAGGTCCGCCAGCGCGAGCACGCGGAGAGGGGCGCGTGATGCGGCGGCTGGCCGCGCTGCTGTTCGCCGTGGCCGTCTTGGGGGGCTGCGCCGGCGTGCCCAGCTCATCGGCGCCGCAGGCCATCGGCACCGTCGAGCGTCCTGCGCCGTCGAACCTGCCCAAACCGACACCGGGGATGGACCCCGATCTGCTGCTGCGCGAATTCCTCAAGGCCACAGCGGATCCCGCCAACCGGCACCTGGCCGCCCGCCAGTTCCTGACGCAAAAGGCATCCAACGGCTGGGACGACGCCGGCAGCGCGTTGCTGATCGACCACGTGGTATTCGTGGAAACCCGTGGCACCGACCGGGTTTCGGTGTCGATGAGGGCCGACATCCTGGGTTCGCTGTCGGATATGGGGGTGTTCGAGACCGCCGAGGGCGTGCTGCCCGACCCAGGCCCGATCGAGTTGGTCAAGACGCCCGGCGGCTGGCGCATCGACCGCCTGCCCAACGGAGTGTTCTTGGACTGGCAGCAATTCCAGGCAACCTATAAGCGCAACACGCTGTACTTCGCCGACCCCACCGGCAAGACCCTGGTTCCCGATCCGCGCTACGTCGCGGTGTCCGATCCGGATCAGTTGGCCACCGAGCTGGTTTCCAAGCTGATCGCCGGACCGCGTCCGGAGATCGGGAAAGCCGTGCACAACATGCTCGGCCCGCCGGTGCGGTTGCGCGGTCCGGTGACTCGCGCCGACGGCGGTAAAACCGGTGTGGGTCGCGGCTACGGCGGGGCTCGGATCGAGTTGGAGGCGCCGACGGTCACCGACCCGCACAGTCGGCAACTGCTTGCGGCGCAGATCATTTGGACGCTGGCCCGGGCAGACATCAAGGGCCCTTATGTGATCAACGCCGACGGCGCTGCGCTGGACGACCGGTTCGCCGACGGGTGGAAGGCCTCCGATGTCGCCGCCACCGACCCGGGGGTGGACGAGGGCGCGGCGGCAGGTGTGCACGCGCTGGTCGGCGGGGCGATGGTGTCGCTGGACGGGCAGCGTTCGGCTCCGGTCGCGGGCGCGTTCGGCCGCCCGACGAACCAGAGCGCGGCGGCACTGTCGCGCAACGGGCACCGGGCGGCGTCCGTGGTGACGCTGCGGCCGGGCGCGCCCGACGCGGAGGCGTCGTTGTGGATCGGCGATCTGGGCGGCGAGGCCGTGCAAGCCGCTGACGGACACAGCCTTTCGCGGCCCAGCTGGTCGCTGGACGACGCGGTGTGGGTAGTGGCCGACGGCAACAACGTGCTGCGCGCGATTCAGGAGACGGCGTCGGGGCAGCCTGCGCGCATGCCGGTGGATTCGGCTGCGGTGTCGAGCCGTTTCCCGGGCGCGATCACCGAGCTGCAGCTGTCTCGCGACGGGACGCGGGCCGCGATGGTCATCGAGGGGCAGGTGATTCTCGCCAGCATCGAGCAGACGCAGGCCGGCCAGTTCGCGCTGACCTTCCCGCGGCGACTGGGCTTCGGGCTGGGCTCATCGGTAGTGTCGTTGTCCTGGCGCACCGGCGACGACTTGGCGGTGAGCCGCACCGACGCCCAGCATCCGGTGTCGTATGTGAACCTCGACGGGGTGAATTCCGATGCGCCGAGCGGCAATTTGCAGCTTCCGGTGTCGACGATCGCAGCCAACCCGTCGACGGTTTACGTCGCCGATCCGCGTGGGGTGTTGCAGCTGTCGGGCTCCGGCGCCGAAGGCCCGCAGGGCTGGTTGGGCGTCGCGCCGTTCATGGTCGGCGGCGCTGTGCCGGTGTTGCCGGGTTAGAGTCGAGGCGGATGGCGGGATGAAAAACTTATATCTCAGAAATGTGCCCGACGACGTCATCGAGCGGTTAGAGCGGCTGGGCGCCCGTGCCAACACGTCGGTGTCCGCCATAGCAGTCCAGGAACTTGCGGAGGCTTCCCGTCGTGCAGACAATCCTGCTCTGTTGGGAGCGTTGCCCGACTTGGACATTGATCCCACCGCGCTGGCTGGCGATGTGCAGGCCGAACGCCCTAGGCGATGATCGTCTGCGGCGCATCGGCGGCGCTCGCGGGGCTATTCCAAATGCGATACTTCACGCCTAATAGAGCAGCCCGATCCCGTGACCTAGATCGCGCTGACATGCGAAAATTAGTATCACTCGGGGTCTTGCGGGTGGGGTAGCGTTTTATGGTCGTTCGTTCAGGGGAGGTGCGATGTCCGAATTGCGGGTGACCCCGGAGCAGCTGACTCACGCCTCTGCAGAGTTCGGTGCGGTGGCGCAGGAGTTGCGTGCGGGTCTGGGGTCCATTGACGACGAAGTCGGCAAATTGCTGGGTGGTTCCTGGACCGGCGAGGCGTCGTCGTCGTATGGAGCGGTGTGGCGTGAATGGCATGAGGGCGCGTCAAAAGTGCTACAGGGACTGACGACGATGTCGGCCTTGTTGGCCGATGCTGCGTCGCGGTATGCGCAGACTGATCAGGCCGGGGCCGCCGGCATCGACGGGGCGGGGGTGTAGCCGTGAGTGCGTTTCGGGTCGATCCGGCGGCGTTGTTGGCGGCGGCAGACCAGATGTCGGAGTTCGAGCAGCATATGGAAGACAAGCTGGCTCACGTGACAGCGGCGGAGCGGTCGCTGGGCGTGGCATGGGACGGCGCCGGCGGACAAGCTCAGGCCGCCGCGCAGCAGCGATGGTCCGAAGGTGCGCAGGAGATGCGCCAGGCGTTGGCCGATCTGCGTCGTATCGCCGTCGGCGCGCATGAGAATTACCACGGCGCAATACAAACGAATATCCGCAACTGGGGCTGACCCCTCGTGGGTGGCTATGAGGTCGATCCGGTCCGGCTTGCCGGCGACGGTAAGAACCTCGCAGAAAAGGGCGACGCCTTAGCGGCGGCGGTGCAAGCGCTGGAGTCGGCGTTGTCGTCGTCGGGTCAAATGTGTGGCGACGACCCCGCCGGCAAGGCGTTCGCGCTGAGCTATCGCCAAGGTGGGCAGGCATTGTTTTCGGCGGCTGAGGCGGCGGTGAATGCATGCCGCAAGATCGGCTACGGCATCGAGGTCTCGGCGTCGAACTATGCGCATAGCGAGGCGGCCTCGACCGTCGGGGGAGCCGAGCCGTCGGTGCCGCCGCCGGGTGAGCCGCCGAAGTTCTCGGGTCCGACGATGCCCAATCCGTTCGGACCCGCGGTCGGCGAACCGATGTTGTGGGCGGTGGTCCGACAGTTCGTGGGCAGTCCATGGCCGGATGGCAACCCGGCGACATTGCGGGCTGCGGCGGCCGCCTGGCGGAACTTCGGTTCGGCGGTGTCGGGCATGACCGCGGCGGTCGGGGCCTGCTCTGCCGACTTGTCGGGCCACGACATCCCCGAACTGTCAAAGATCACCGAAGCGGTGACGAAAATGAGTTCCGGTGTGGGCGGCTTCGGCAAGCAATGCGAATCGATCGCGTCGTCGCTGGATTCCTTTGCGGGCGAGGTTGAGTCGTCACAGAACGCGATCCGCGACTTATTGCACAAGCTGAGCCCGTCGGGAATGGCTCAAGAGGTAGTGGGATTCTTCACTGGGCACAACCCGATCGACGACATCAAGCAGATCGCCAACGACATCAAGGAGATTCTGCATACCCTCAATCGTGAGGCGGACAGCGTTTCGACGCTGTTTCAGGGCGCGATGAACGAACTCGACAATCTGACAACGGAATTCGAGAACTGGGCACAAAAGGAGTTCACTTACTACCTGGGCGATGACGTCGGCGGCTTCGTGGGCGGCGTGTTCACCGCCGATCTCGACTTGGCCGAGGGTGGCGTCAAGAGCGTTGTGAGCACTGTCGGCAGCCTGGAGGATTTGGCTACCCATCCGAAAGACCTCGCCAAGCTCGCGGCCATGGCCAACCCCGCAATGGCAGTCAACGCGTTTGCGGAGCAAGCGATGCAATTTGCCCATGATCCTAAAGGCTTCCTCGATCAGAAGCTCGACATGGCCAAGGGCATGGTCGACGCGAAGGACTGGACCAGCGATCATCCGTTGCGGGGAGCGGGGTACGTCGGCGGTACTATCGCGCAGTTCTTGATTCCCGGTGCGGGGGAAGCCAAGGCAGGGGCCGAAGCCGGCAAGGTCGCCGACGAAGCGGCGCAAGCGGCTCGGGCCGAAAGTCAAGCGGCACGCGCAGGTGAGGGAATCCTCGGTGCCGGAACGGAATCCGGAGTTGCCGCAAAAGGTTCGAGCATTGCGCGCGATCTCAACTCGATCGACGTCAAGCCCAGCGAAGTAGCAGCCCCTGCTCCGCCCGTACGACCACCAGAGCCGGGGCCGTCGGTACGGCCGGCCGAGTCGGCGCCCGCCCAAGCGCCGGGAGCAGGTGCGGGGAGCGGCAGCGCAGCCGCGGGGCGACCGCCGGTCGATGGCACTCCACCTCCCCCTAGCGGCGACGTGCCACATGGTTCACTCGGCAACGAGGTGACCGCTCCGCCTGGATCTGGCCCTCCTGGCGGGCACCCGCCAGCTGCAGCCGCCGCGCCCGGTGGAGGCGCGCATGAACCTGTACCGATGGCGGCAGCCGACCACACCGCACCGGCAAGCGCCACCCCCGGCGGTGGTGTTCACGAACCAGTGCCGGTGGGTTCGGCTGCGGCGTCGGGCGAGCATGTGCCGGCCGCGGCTCCGAGCATGCCCGCGACTACTGACGCGTACGCGGGCCAACCGACGCTTGCCAGCGCGCATGCGCCGGAGGGTGCTCCGATGTCCCCTGCGCACGAAACGATTCCCGACTCATACCCCGGCGGGGCGCACCCGCCCGAACCGCCACCGCACGATCCCGGGGGACCAGGCGGAGGTGGCGGCCACGCCGGCGGTGGCGATGGCCACGGCGGCGGTGGCAGCGGTGGCGGCCATGGCGGCGGTGCTGGTAGTGGAGGTGGTCACAGCGGTGGTGGTGATCACGGCGGCGGAGATGCCGCCGGTGGTAGCGGCGGTGACAGCCACGGAGGTGGCCAAGGTGACGCTGGCGACGGCCACGGGGGCGACGGCGGCGGTCACGGCGGATCGCATTCTGACGACACATCATCAACTGGGCTAAGCGATGAGAAACGTGACGAAATCCTCGCGATGGATAAGGGCACCCGGCCCGATCCTTCTGAATACTTGTCGCCTGAGTACATAGAGCGACATTTGGAAAAATTCAATGACGGCGCGACTCGCTTTATGCTGAAAGATACTTTTGAAGACTTCGGTATAGGGCAGGTCGACGGAACAAGCTTTGTTTTTCCGACGAGTGAAATTGATGCTCTTATGGAGGCAACCAAGGGCGACTCAACCGCACTCGAACAAGCGCTTGGGCTACCAAACGGTTACTTAAAGGATAACGTAATTCGCGTCGATATCTCCGACCCACAGCACTATAGCTTGCGAATGCCATCGGGTAATGAAGCCGGCGCCAATGATTACTGGATCCCCGGCGGTTTCTTGCCCCACGGAATGCCTGAAGCGGTCATCGACGGATCGAAAGTGCCGCCGGAAGATCTAATAATAGAAGATTTCCGAGACCCGGGAGGAAATGAATGAGATTCGAGAAGACTTACTTCTCCAGAGAAGGGAGATATTGGCTTGGAAATGAAGAAGAATCCGGTAGACATTACCTTGGGATTCCGATATCGAATGCCATGGTTGACTACATCGAATTCTATTGGATCGACGACGCTCAATATGAAAGCTTCCTAAGAAACCAAGACTTAGCGTTCGAATTTGCAGAGGCTTGTCGTCGTCGTGAGCACGACGATCTGCTCGTTTACGAACCGGGGAGGGATAGAGGAACTCCTAGGTAGCGCGTTGCATGACCCGTCGAGCACCACGATGAACTTTGCTGCTGCACATTCTCTGGCATTCGTGGGGAAATAGGATTCCACGGGCTGTCATCGACAAAACCGCAGGCTATCCAGCACCGGTCGAGGTGTTACTGGACGGGGGCACGATTGACCAGCCAGAAGCGACCCCACGCCAGGAGGGGCTACAATGACTTCTGATTCACGCGACGATCTCGCAGAACTGATCAGCCGATACGAGAAATGGCGACGGATCTATTCCAATGCCGGCCAACCCGCTCCAGATGAGCCGGAATGGGAGAACAGGAGGCTGAACTTCCGGTCCGGCTATCCCTACGAGGGCTGGACCGCTTATATTCTCGATCCCAAAGATACGGGGTATCAAGTCCTTCGGGCTACTACCGAACACCGCAATGAGCCAGCTGAAAGCCTCCTCGCATTCTTTTCCCATTTGGAAGACGCTGGTAAATACATTATTTTGAAGTCGGCGGTGGGGGCGCGGGTGGCTCTTCGCCTCCCTTCTGTCGGACAGGCATGGCGTGCCGAGGGGCTCGACCCGCGGGTAGAACAGATTTCGCTCGATACCTACGTGTCGAAATACGAATTGAAAGACGACCCAAGCAGATACTTTGTGCTGGAAGCTGGGAGTGTTCAGCCAGAAAACCGGTTGCTTCCATTGTCCTATGACGAGCTTGATGCATTGCTCTTGGAGGGGATGCCAGAATCGGTAACCTCGCGGCTGTAATAGGTTCTGGGCTACGTCAGCCGTCTGCGCGACGCTGGTTCGAGACTCCCGAGCTGGGGTCCACTCACGCCTGATTGCCGAGCCTGACACGCGCGTGCGTCTCTTACGATCGAGCCAGCAGGATCGCGAATACGTCAGGAGATACCAGTGGACGAGGACCCGGTCATCCGAGAGTTGTCTACTGCGGTGGACCGTAGCCCCGATGTGATCGAGTTGCGCTTGCATCTGGCCGGCTTGCTGGCCGATCAAGGCCGCTATGCCGAGGCCCTGGGGCATTGCAGCGCGGCATTGGCACAGGAGGCCGGAAACGCGAAGGCGCTGGCCATCCTGCAGCAGTGCAGCGCCGCGTTGGCCTCGGCATCGGCCGGAACTCCAGCAGAGGAAAAACCATCGGCGGCAAGCTTCGACTGGTCCAGCGCAGAAAAAGAGGTTGCCGACATTGTTCAGCCGGCGTTTGTCGAAGCGCCCGCCGATGTCGTCGCCGAAGACGACTTCGAAGGAGTGCATCGCAGCGGGGTCAGTCTCGCCGATGTCGCGGGTATGGCCGACGTCAAACGCCAGCTCGAGCTGTCGCTGCTGGGCCCAATCCGCAACCCGGAGCTGATGAAGGCATACAAGGTTTCCGCTCGCGGCGGACTGCTGCTGTACGGGCCCCCTGGGTGCGGCAAGACCTACATCGCCAAAGCTATCGCGGGAGAGCTGGGGGCCAACTTTTACCAAGTAGGCATTGCCGACGTCATGCACCACTGGTTCGGCGACAGCGAGCGTGCCGTCCGCGCGGTGTTCGACACCGCTCGCCGCAACACCCCCTGTGTGCTGTTCTTCGATGAAGTAGATGCTTTGGGGCACAGACGTTCCGGGTTAAGCAACAGCACTGGCCTACGCACCATAGTCAACTGCTTACTCGAAGAGTTGGATTCGGCAACGTCCAGCAATGAGGGTGTGTATGTGCTTGGTGCGACGAACGCCCCATGGGACGTTGATCCCGCGCTGCGGAGGCCAGGTCGATTCGACCGCATGTGTTTTGTCGGTCTGCCCGATGCCGAAGCCCGAGCCGGGATCGTCCGTGTTCACTTAAAAGACCGGCCTCTGTCAGGGATAGATCTCAAGTCGATTGCAAGCCGCACCGACGGATTTTCGGGAGCAGATCTTGCCTATGTCTGCGACACCGCAACCCAATTCGCGATGGCCGACTCCATTCGCAGCGGAGAAGTCCGTCCGGTGACTATGACGGATGTGGACACGGCGATCGGCCAGATCAAGGCCAGCACTGGACCCTGGTTCGAGACTGCCCGAAACGTCGTCGAGTTCGCGAACAACGACGGAACCTATGACGAACTCGCAAAGTACCTGCGCCGCAGGAAGTTTCGGTGACCGCGGACGCTGCGGTCGGCGGTGAGACGAATGAGGCCATCCATATAATCCGGGCCTATATCGACACCCGCAAGTACGAGCGTGCACGCGAAATCGCGCAGCGCTACTTGTCGGCGAACCCCAACGATCCGGACTTGCTGGCGCATTACGCCCAGACTGAACTACTGCTCAAAAGCTATGCGAGCGCCGCGCAGAGCGCCTACGCCGCCCTATCCATCGCACCGGATGACGAGCTTGCCATGCGGATTTATGCGTTGGCACTCGACGGCCTCGGGCGGCGTTACGACGCACTATGGGTGGCCTGGCGCGCCGTCATTGCCCATCCGAATGAGCCGCTCGAACACTACGTCTACGCCCGACTCTTATATCAAGGACGCCAACTTTGCTCTGCCCTGCAGGCTATCGATGAATCCCTGCGGCTCGACCCTACGTATGTCGACGCGCTGGTCTTGCGCGGCGTGATCCTTAATGGTCTGGGCCGAATAGACGAATCCACCGCGGTCTATCGCGAAGTGCTCTCACTGGATTCCACTAACGCCGAAGCAGTCAACAACATTGCTGTCAACCGGCTTAAGCGCGGCAAGTTCCGGCGAGCGTTGCGTGGTTTCCTCGGCGCCGCCGGACTCGACCCCTCGCTCGGCGACCTTGCGCGCAGAAACATTGGTCTGGCCCTCGCGAGGGCAACGAGGCGATTGACCGCCATCGCAACGATCGTGGGCTGGACTGTCACCAGTGTGGGAAACGACCACAGCTACGGTGAACCAACCGCGGCGAACCGAGTGGTCAGTGGGATCGCGACCACCGCGCTGATCGTCTTACTGGCGCGGCTGCTTCGCGAGATACCTCGTCGGGTGTTGGTTTCGGTGTTGCGCGATCGGACTATTGCTGCCGCGCGCGTCTTTCACGCGCTCGTCGCTGCGGTGTGTGGGACGTGGGCGACTGTCTTTGACGGTTCTCGGTGGATAATTGCCCCGGGCCTGATGGTGATGTTTGCCGGTCTGCTTCTTTTTGCGATCGGTCTGAGGACGAGGACCTGAGTGCCTTGGCCTCCTACGGTTCCGTAACAGAATTCGTTCGGCCCACTCTAGAATCTCGGCGTGGTGGTCACATTCCTCGCCGAGCGAGACGCCGCTGTTCAGGTCGGGTACCTGATCGGGCTGTTCGGAATCCCTTTGGCAGGCTTGGTGATGCTGATCATCGGGTTGCAGCAGCGCTCGCGCAGTCGAATGCAGCCGGGCCCGTATCCGCCGGGCTACCCGCCCCCTCCGGGAGTGCCGGGAGGAGGTAGCAGCTATCCGTACCAGCCCGGCCCGTGGCCGCAGCAGCCACCACCGCCGGGCAGTGGCTACCCATACCAGCCTCAACAGCCCCAAATGCCCTACCCTCCAACGCCATATCAGGGCTACCCTCCGCCCCCTCGTCCCGGAGCTTCACCGGGCACGGCACTGATTGCTATCGGCACTGTCCTGCTTGTGTTGGGCTTGCTGGGCATTCTTGGCCGCCTGGCCAGCGCGGCTTCCACCAGTTCCGGCCATACTTCGAGCCAGTTGAGCCCGCCAGCGGCCGTAAGCCAACACAGCGGCGAGTTCGATTTCCGTATCGTGCGCCCCGTTTAGACGCGCGCCTGTCACCCCTGTCGGCCACACTGCAGCCATGCTCGATCTTGTGCTGCCGCTGCAGTGCGGCGGCTGCGGAGCGCCAAAGACCCGCTGGTGCGACGCCTGCGCCAACGAACTCGCGCCAACTCTGGAGCAGCCCCACGTCGTAACGCCGCGCGTCGACCCGCAGGTGCCGGTGTTCGCGCTCGGCCGTTACGCCGGTGCCCGCCGCAACGCGATCGTCGCGATGAAAGACCGCGGCCGCACCGACCTGATCAAGCCGCTCTCACACGCCCTGGCCCTCGGCATCCATCGCCTCATCACCTGGGGCCTGCTCGACGTGCCGCTGACGATCGTCCCGGCACCGACTCGCCGCGCCGCAGCCCGAAAACGCGGCGGCGACCCCGTCACCCGCATGGCCACGGCCGCGGTGCAAAACCACCCCGAGATCACGGTGGCGCCGGCGCTGAGGATGAAGGCCCTCGCCCGCGACTCGGCCGGCCTCGGCACGGCCGAGCGCGAGCGCAACATCGCCGGCCGGGTCGTGCTGACCCGGCGAGCACAAATCCAACAAGAAGTACTGCTCGTCGACGACATCGTCACCACCGGCGCAACCGCATGCGAGTCGGTCCGCATCCTGCACGCGTCGGGCATCCAAGTGGCCGCCGTGCTGGCCGTAGCGGCGGCGTAACAGATCGTGAAGAACTCGCAACAGGAAAGTACTGGCACTTGCTCCTGGCCCCGGCTACGGTCGGGATCAAGCACCCGTGAACGCCTCACGGCGGCGCTTTTCGAGTAGATCGAGGCGCCACGACACCGATAACGGTAGGGGGTGAGTTCTCGACACCTTGCACCGGCGGGCGACCACGGCACCATGCGAACCCCGTCGGCGTGTGTATCTGAAAGCCGGGCACGCCTGGCGCGTGCGACGCGAGAGAAACGAGTTGTCCAGAATGTCAAGGCAAACCGTGGATTCCGGCCAGCTGCTGGCGGACACCGACGAGCCCGACGAGCCCACGCCGCGTGCGGAGGTCGTCGTCAAAGGCCGCAACGTCGAAATTCCCGACCACTACCGCGTCTACGTCTCGCAGAAACTCGCTCGCCTAGAGCGATTCGACCGCTCCATCTATCTGTTCGATGTCGAGCTCAAACACGCGCCCAACCGGCGCCAGCGCAAATCGTGTCAACGCGTCGAGATCAGCGCCCGCGGCCGCGGCCCGGTGGTGCGCGGCGAGGCGTGCGCCAACAGTTTCTACGCCGCATTCGAGTCCGCGGTCGACAAGCTCGAGAACCGGCTGCGTCGCGTCAAGGACCGCCGCAAGGTCCACTACGGCGACAAGACCCCCGTATCGGTAGCGGCGGCCACCGCGGCCGTGCCACCGCCGGCGCCGGCCACGAGCACTGAACCGGCACCCGAAGCCGACGGCTACCACGAGCCCGGCCGCATCGTGCGCGTCAAGGAGCACCCGGCCACCCCGATGACCGTCGACGACGCGCTCTCGCAGATGGAGCTCGTCGGCCACGACTTTTTTCTCTTCCACGACAAGGAGACGGACAAGGCCAGCGTGGTCTACCGTCGGCATGCCTACGACTACGGGCTGATCCGGCTGGCCTGACGGGGTCTGATGGCGCCGACCCGCTGCGCCCGGCAATGCCGCGCTTGCGGTCGCCGCTACGGCGTCCAAAGAGCGACGTCACCTAGGATGGGGGTCGCCAAAGACTCCTACCCACAAGGGACAAAGCTGTGCTGAGTAAGTTGCTGCGCCTTGGCGAAGGTCGCATGGTCAAGCGCCTCAAGCGGGTCGCCGACTATGTAGGCACGTTGTCCGACGACGTCGAAAAGCTCACCGACGCCGAGCTGCGGGCCAAGACCGACGAGTTCAAGAAGCGCCACGCCGACGGGGAAAGCCTCGACGACCTGCTGCCCGAAGCCTTCGCGGTGGCCCGCGAGGCGGCCTGGCGGGTGCTCGACCAGCGGCCGTTCGACGTGCAGGTGATGGGCGCGGCGGCGCTGCACTTCGGCAACGTCGCCGAGATGAAGACTGGTGAAGGTAAGACGCTGACCTCGGTGCTGCCGGCCTACCTCAACGGCATCGGCGGCAAGGGCGTGCACATCGTCACCGTCAACGACTACCTGGCCAAGCGCGACAGCGAATGGATGGGTCGCGTGCACCGCTTCCTCGGCCTCGACGTCGGGGTGATCCTCGCCCAGATGACCCCCGACGAGCGTCGCGTCGCCTACAACGCCGACATCACCTACGGCACCAACAACGAATTCGGCTTCGACTACCTGCGCGACAACATGGCGCATTCGCTCGACGAGTGCGTCCAGCGCGGGCACAACTTCGCGATCGTCGACGAGGTCGACTCCATCCTGATCGACGAGGCCCGCACCCCGCTGATCATCTCCGGGCCCGCCGACGGCAGCTCCAATTGGTACACCGAGTTCGCCCGGTTGGCGCCGCTGATGGAAAAGGACGTCCACTACGAGGTCGACCTGCGCAAGCGCACCATCGGCGTGCACGAGCTCGGCGTCGAGTTCGTCGAGGACCAGCTCGGCATCGACAACCTCTACGAGGCCGCCAACTCGCCGCTGGTCAGCTACCTCAACAACGCGATCAAGGCCAAGGAGCTGTTCCAGCGCGACAAGGACTACATCGTCCGCGACGGCGAAGTCCTCATCGTCGACGAGTTCACCGGACGCGTGCTCTACGGCCGTCGCTACAACGAGGGCATGCACCAGGCCATCGAGGCCAAGGAGCACGTCGAGATCAAGGCCGAAAACCAGACGTTGGCCACGATCACCCTGCAGAACTACTTCCGCCTCTACGACAAGCTGGCCGGGATGACTGGTACCGCCCAGACCGAGGCGGCCGAGCTGCACGAGATCTACAAGCTCGGCGTGGTGCCGATCCCCACCAACAAGCCGATGATCCGCACCGACCAGTCCGACCTGATCTACAAGACCGAGGAAGCCAAGTACCTCGCCGTCGCCGACGACATCGCCGAGCGCTACGAAAAGGGCCAGCCGGTGCTGATCGGCACCACCAGCGTCGAGCGCTCGGAGTATCTGTCGCGGCTGCTCACCAAGAAACGCATCCCGCACAACGTGCTCAACGCCAAGTACCACGAGCAGGAGGCCGGCATCGTCGCCGAGGCGGGCCGGCGCGGCGCGGTCACCGTCGCCACCAACATGGCCGGCCGCGGCACCGACATCGTGCTGGGCGGCAACGTCGACTTCCTCACCGACAAGCGGCTGCGCGAGCAGGGCCTGGACCCGGTGGAGACGCCCGACGAATACGAAGCCGCTTGGCACGAAACCCTGCCTCAGGTCAAGGCCGAGGCCGCCGAGGAGGCCAAGCAGGTCATCGAGGCCGGTGGACTCTACGTGCTGGGCACCGAGCGGCACGAGGCCCGCCGCATCGACAACCAGCTGCGCGGCCGCTCCGGCCGCCAGGGCGACCCCGGCGAGTCCCGCTTCTATCTGTCGCTGGGCGACGAGTTGATGCGCCGCTTCAACGGCGCGGCGCTGGAGTCGCTGCTGACCCGGCTCAACCTGCCCGACGACGTGCCGATCGAGGCCAAGATGGTGACCCGGGCGATCAAGAGCGCCCAGACCCAAGTCGAGCAGCAGAACTTCGAGGTCAGAAAGAACGTCCTCAAATACGACGAGGTGATGAACCAGCAGCGCAAGGTGATCTACGCCGAGCGTCGCCGCATCCTCGAGGGCGAGAACCTGCAGGAGCAGGCCCACGACATGCTCGTCGACGTGATCACCGCCTACGTCAACGGCGCCACCGCCGAGGGCTACGCCGAGGACTGGGATCTGGCCAAGCTGTGGGAGGCGCTCAAGACGCTGTACCCGGTGGGGATCGACCACAAGGACCTGTTCGACCCCGACGCCGAGGGCGAGCCCGGCGAGCTGACCCGCGAGGAGTTGCTCGACGCGCTGATCAAAGACGCCGAAAGGGCTTACGCCGCGCGGGAAGCCGAGCTCGAGGAGCTCGCCGGTCCCGGCGCCATGCGCCAGCTGGAGCGCAACGTGCTGCTCAACGTCATCGACCGCAAGTGGCGCGAGCACCTGTACGAGATGGACTACCTCAAGGAGGGCATCGGGCTGCGGGCGATGGCCCAGCGTGACCCGCTGGTCGAATACCAGCGCGAGGGCTACGACATGTTCGTCGGGATGCTCGAGGGCCTCAAAGAGGAGTCGGTCGGCTTCCTGTTCAACGTCACCGTCGAAGCGGTGCCGCCGCCGGAGGTGGCCCCGGTGGCCGAGCCGGAAGATTTGGCGGAGTTCGCCACCGCCGCGGCGGCCAGCGCCCAGCAGCGCGCCGAGCCGCGGCAGGCAGCGCCAAGTGCCTTGCGCGCCAAGGGAATTGAAGACCACTCGCGCGCGCTGACCTACTCCGGTCCGGCCGAGGACGGCTCGGCGCAGGTGCAGCACAACGGCGGCGGGGCGCAGAAGGTGACGGCCGGCGCCAGTCGCCGCGAACGGCGCGAGGCCGCGCGCCGGCAAGGCCGGGGGGCCAAACCACCCAAATCGACCAAGCGCCGGTAGGTAGTCGTGGACGTCAAAGAGGTGCTGCTGCCCGGCATCGGTCTGCGCTACGAGTTCACCAACCGCGACGGCGACAGGATCGGCATCGTCGCGCGGCGCAGCGGCGACTTCGAGATCGTCCTGTACGCGCGCGACGACCCCGACCAGGCCCAGCCGGTCTTCAGCCTCACCGACGAAGAGGCCGACGCCGTCGCTCAGATCCTGGGCGCCCCGCGGATCGCCGAGCGGTTCACCGAACTCACCCGCGAAGTGCCCGGCCTGGAAGCCGGTCAGGTGCACATCGCGCCGGGCAGCCCGTTCGTGGACCGTCCGCTCGGGGACACCCAGGCCCGCACCCGCACCGGGGCATCGATCGTCGCGATCGTCCGCAACGAGGAGGTGCTCGCCTCGCCGGGGCCGGCCGAGATCCTGCGGGCGCGGGACGTCCTGGTGGTCATCGGCACCGAGGACGGCATCGGCGCGGTCGAGCAGATCGTCGATAAGGGCTGAGCCATGCAGGTTTCGGTGGCGCCGCTGCTAGAACTCGGCGTCATCCTCACCCTGCTCGCCGTTTTGGGCGCGGTATCGCGGCGCTTCGCGTTGTCGCCGATACCGGTGTATTTGGTGACCGGACTCTTTCTCGGCAACGGCGGCATCGCGCAGGTCGCCGCGGCCAGTGACTTCATCACAACGGGCGCCCCAATCGGGGTCGTGCTGCTGATGCTCACGCTGGGGCTGGAATTCTCGGCGGTCGAATTCGCCAGCAGCCTACGCCGGCATCTGCCGTCGGCCGCCGTCGACGTCGTGCTCAACGCCGCGCCCGGCGCGGTGGCGGGCTGGCTGCTGGGATTCGGCGGAGTCGGCATCCTGGCGCTGGCCGGCGTCACCTCCGTGTCGTCGTCGGGGGTGATCGCGCGGCTGCTGGAGGACTTGCACCGGGTCGGTAACCGCGAGACCCCGGCGGTGCTGTCGGTGCTGGTGCTCGAGGACTTCGCGATGGCGGGCTACCTGCCGCTGTTCGCGGTGCTGGCATCGGGCGGCTCCTGGCTGCACGCGCTGGGCGGCATGGCGGTAGCGATCGCCGCGCTGGCGGTGGCATTCACCGCGTCCTACCGCTGGGGCCATCACGTCGGCCGGCTGGTGACTCACCCGGATTCCGAACAGCTGGTGCTGCGGGTGCTCGGCATCACGCTGATGGTGGCGGCGGTGGCCGAATCCGTGCACGCGTCGGCGGCCGTCGGCGCATTTCTGGTCGGCCTCACGCTGACCGGTGAGACCGCCTCGCGGGCGCGCCGCGTGCTCGGGCCGCTGCGTGACCTGTTCGCCGCGATTTTCTTCCTGGGGGTCGGGCTCACGGTGGACCCGGAACACCTGCTGCCGATGCTTCCGGTGGCACTGGCGCTGGCCGCCGTCACCTCGGCCACCAAGCTGGCCACCGGAGTGTTCGCCGCCCGGCGCGACGGGGTGGCGCGACGGGGTCAGCTGCGCGCCGGTACGGCGCTGATCGCCCGCGGTGAGTTCTCGCTGATCATCATCGGCTTGGTCGGCTCGTCGATCCCCGGCATGGCGGCGCTGGCCACGTCGTACGTGTTCGTGATGGCGATCGTCGGCCCGCTGGTGACACGGTTCACCGGCGGACCGGTGCCGGCGGCCGCACGCGCTGCGGCGTAACGGAATTAGCCGATGTGCAGCGCCACCACCAGCCACCGGCTGTCGGGCTGCCGCTCCACCCGGCAGGCGACGGCGTGCACGCGGTGCCCGCGGCTGTAGGTTCCGAACACCTCGGCCGCGGCCGGGCCCACCGCCTGCACCCGCAGCCGTCGCAACACCGCCGCGCCGTCGTGGGCAGCAAGCCGACCGGCCGTGGCCCGGGTGGCGGCCAGCACCGAGTCGACGAGACCGCTGTCCAGCAGGCCCAGCAGCTGCGCCGCCGGGCGGCGGCGGCCCATGACTTCCAAGACGCGACGCAGCGCCGCGTCGGCGAAAATCGCGGCCTGCCGCATCTGCGGGGGCACGCTCGTCGCCTGCGGTCGTGCCGGAAACACTTGCGGCGGACGGGTATTCGGGCGCCGCAAGGCGCTGACCAACGGTGGCCGGCATTGCCGGACGTCTCGCGGTGGCGGTTCGTAGTCGACGACGGGCCGGACACTTTGCACAGCACTCTCCAGGGATGTCGCACGGGCACAACCGGACAGGCCTGCTGGAGAGTGGCAGGACTGTGACGATCATCGCACAAGTGCCGCGTCCGCGTACCCGCCCTGCACAGGCACCCGCGCGGCGGTTACCGTGAGCGACGATATCGGCGAATTCGCAAGGGAGTCCGGACGTGAGGCGACTGTCCCCATCGGACGCCTCCTTCTATCGGCTGGAGAACACGGCAACCCCGATGTACGTCGGGTCGCTGGCGATCCTGCGCCGGCCGCGGGCCGGGTTGAGCTACGAGACGCTGCTGGCCACCATCGAGCAGCGGCTGCCGCAGGTACCGCGGTACCGGCAGAAGGTCCGCGAAGTCACCATGGGCCTGGCCCGTCCGGTATGGATCGACGACCGCGACTTCGACATCACCTACCACGTTCGGCGCTCGGCCCTGCCGTCGCCGGGCAGCGACGAGCAGCTGCACGAACTGATCGCCCGGCTGGCCGCCCGACCGCTCGACAAGTCGCGGCCGCTGTGGGAGATGTACCTCGTCGAGGGGCTGACCAAGAACCGCATCGCGCTGTACACCAAGTCGCATCAGGCGCTGATCAACGGGCTGGGCGCGCTGGAGATCGGCCACGTCATCGCCGACCGGACGCGGCGCCCGCCGCCGTTTCCCGAGGACATCTGGGTGCCGGCCCGCGAACCCGGCACTGCCCGGCTGCTGCTGGGCGCCGTCGGCGAGTGGGCTATCCGTCCCGGCGTGCAGCTGCAGGCGGTCCGGTCCGGAATCATCGAGCTGGCAACCAATTCCGAGCAACTGGTCGACGTCGGGCGCCGTGCGTTAGACGTGGCCCGCACACTCGCGCGCGGCAGGGCGCCCAGCAGCCCGCTCAACACCACGGTGTCGCGCAACCGCCGGTTCACGGTCGCGCGCGGACGCCTGGAGGACTACCGGATGGTGCGGGCCCGCTACGAGTGCGACGTCAACGACGTGGTGCTGGCCGTGATCACCGGCGCGTTGCGCAACTGGCTGCTGTCCCGCGGCGAGGCGGTGGCGCCGACAGCGACGGTGCGCGCGATGGCTCCGCTGTCGGTGTACGTCGACGAATCGTTCGACTTGGCCGGCCCGGGTCAGGCCATCAGTGAGGTGGCGCCGTTTTTGGTCGACCTGCCGGTCGGGGAGGGCAACGCCGTGGTGCGGCTGTCTCAGATCGCGCACGCCACCGAATCGAGTCCGGTCGCGGGCAACCTGGTCGACGCCCGCAGCATCGTGACGTTGTCGGGTTTCGCTCCGCCCACCCTGCATGCGATGGGCATCCGGGTCGCCACCAGCCTGCCCAGCTTCGGCGGGCGGGCGTTCAACCTGTTGATCACCAACGCGCCGGGTGCCCAGGCACAGATGTACGTTGCCGGTGCCAAGCTGCTGGAGACCTACGCGGTGCCGCCGCTGCTGAACAAGCAGGTGCTGGCGATCGGGGTCACGTCGTACAACGGCATGCTGTATTTCGGCATCAACGCCGACCGGGACGCGATGAGCGACGTCGACGTGCTGCCGGGCCTGCTGAGTGAATCGCTCGACGAACTGCTGGAAGCGGCGCAGTAGATGCGGGTGTACATCCCGGCCACCCTGGCCATGCTGCAGCGACTGGTCGCGGACCGGTCGCTGTGGCCGGTCAACGGCACCGCGTTCGCCGTGACGCCGTCGCTGCGCGAGGCCTACGCCGAGGGCGACGACGACGAACTCGGTGAGGTCGCCCTGCGCGATGCGGCACTGGCATCGCTGCGGTTGCTGTCCACCGCGACCGACGAGCTGCCGCCGCGGCGTGCGGTACTGGTCGCCGACGTCAAGGACGCTGGAGCCGTCACGCTGCGGCCGGATCTCGACGACGCCGTGGTTCGTCTCGGCGCGCCGGTGGCCATCGACGACGTGGTGGCCGCGTTCGTCGACAACGCCGCCGCGGAGCCGGACGTGACCAGGGCCATCGAGGTCATCGATGCGGCCGACCTCGGCGACGAGGACGCCGAGCTGGCGGTCGGCGATGCCCAGGACCACGATCTGGCCTGGTACGCCACCCAGGAGCTGCCGTTCCTGCTCGAACTGCTCTGAAGCACTGGATACGGGGGCGTAGGTTACGGTAGCGTAGGTTGTCGATGAGCAAGAAGATCTCCAGGCCGTCCGCCGACGTCGTCGACACCCAACGTCCGAGCGTCATTCGCACCTACCGGCATCCTGTCCGCCACGCATTGCGCCAGCTGGCCGCCCAGATCACCACCCCGCTGCTGCCCGACGACTACCTGCATCTCGCCAATCCGCTGTGGTCGGCGCGGGAACTGCGCGGCCGCATCCTGGAAGTCCGCCGCGAGACCGAGGACTCAGCGACGCTGGTCATCAAGCCGGGCTGGGGATTTTCCTTCGACTATCAGCCCGGCCAATTCATCGGGATCGGGCTGCTGGTCGACGGGCGCTGGCGGTGGCGGTCCTACTCGCTGACGTCCAGCCCGGTGACCCGCGAGCGCACCGTGACCATCACCGTCAAGGCGATGCCCGAGGGCTTCCTGTCCACCCACCTGGTGGCCGGCGTCGCGCCCGGCACGATCGTGCGACTGGCCGCGCCGCAGGGCAACTTCGTGATGCCCGATCCGGCGCCGCCGGCCGTGCTGTTCCTCACCGCGGGGTCGGGCATCACCCCGGTGATGTCGATGCTGCGCACGCTGGTGCGCCGCGACCAGATCACCGACGTCGTCCACCTGCATTCGGCGCCCACCGCCGCCGACGTGTTGTTCGCCGCCGAGCTCGAGCAGCTGGCCCGCGTCCAGGCGGGCTACCAGCTGCGGGTGCGCACCACGCGCAGCCAGGGCCGGCTCGACCTGAGCCGCCTCGACGACGAGGTGGCCGACTGGCGCGACCGGCAGACCTGGGCGTGCGGGCCCGAAGCGATGCTCAACGCCGCCGAGCGCGTCTGGTCGGCGGCCGGCATCGCCGACCGGTTGCACCTCGAGCGGTTCGCGGTGTCACGCGCCGCGCCGGCGGGGGCGGGCGGGAAGGTCACCTTCGCGAAAAGCGGGAAGACCGCGGTCGCCGACGCGGCGACGTCGCTGATGGATGCCGGCGAGCGGGCGGGCGTGCAGATGCCGTTCGGCTGCCGGATGGGCATCTGTCAGTCCTGTGTGGTGGCGCTGGTGGACGGCCACGTCCGCGACCTGCGAACCGGCGCCGAACACGAACCCGGAACCCGGGTGCAGACCTGTATTTCGGCGGCGTCCGGCGATTGTGTACTCGAAATTTAACTGCTACTCACAGGTAACCTACGGTTTCGTAGGTTACGATAACGTAGGTCAGCGACTGCAGGACTGCGGGAAGGCAGGACTATGGCAATCACCGATATCGACGTATTCGCGCATTTGACGGATACCGACGTCGAGAATCTGGCCGCCGAGCTGGATGCCATCCGCCAGGACATCGAAGACTCGCGCGGCGAGCGCGACGCCCGCTACATCCGTCGCACCATCGCCTTTCAGCGCGCGCTGGAGGTCGCCGGCCGCGTGCTGCTGCTGGGCAGCAAGCGGCGGTCGGCCTGGTGGGCCGGCGCTAGCGCGCTCGCGGTGGCCAAGATCGTCGAGAACATGGAGATCGGCCACAACGTCATGCACGGCCAGTGGGACTGGATGAACGACCCGGAGATCCACTCCTCTACGTGGGAATGGGACATGACGGGGTCGTCGAAGCACTGGCGCTACACCCACAACTTCGTGCACCACAAGTACGCCAACATCCTGGGCATGGACGACGACGTGGGCTACGGGCTGCTGCGGGTGACCCGCGATCAGCCCTGGAAACGCTTCAACCTCTTCAACCTGGTGTACAACACCCTGCTCGCCGTCCTCTTCGAATGGGGCGTCGGCTTGCAGCATGTGGAGATCGGCAAGATCGTCAAGCGCCGGATGGATAACGAGGAAGCCCGCCAGCGGATAGACGAGTTCTTGGCCAAGGCCGGTCGCCAGGTATTCAAGGACTACGTTGCCTTCCCGGCGTTGACTTCGCTGTCGCCCGGCGCGACGTACCGGTCCACGTTGACGGCCAACCTGACGGCTAATGTGATCCGCAATCTGTGGTCCAATGCGGTGATCTTCTGCGGCCATTTCCCTGACGGCGCAGAGAAATTCACCAAGACCGACATGATCGGCGAGACCAAGGGTCAGTGGTATCTGCGGCAGATGCTCGGCAGCGCCAACTTCCACGCCGGGCCGGTGATGCGGTTCATGAGCGGCAACCTGTGCCACCAGATCGAGCATCATCTGTATCCCGATCTGCCGAGCAACCGGCTCGCCGAGATCTCAGTGCGGGTGCGCGAGGTCTGCGACAAGTACGACCTGCCCTACACGACGGGCCCGTTCCTGTTGCAGTACGCCAAGACGTGGCGCACGATCGCCAAGCTCTCACTGCCCGACAAGTATCTGCGCGACACCGCCGACAACGCGCCGGAGACGCGCAGCGAGCGGATGTTCACCGGGCTCGAGGGCTTCGGCGGCACCGACCCGGCCACGGGCCGGCGCCGCGGCCTGAAGACCGCGATCGCCACGGTGCGGGGCTGGCGCCGCAACAAGCGCGCTGCTTCTTCTGGCCCCTCTGGCGTGCGTCCCGGTCGACACGCCGCGTAACAAGCCGGCTTTGCGCACGCTCGGCTCGCGATAGTTACCGCCGGGCTGCGGTATCAATCTGGTATCATGTCGGTCATGGGTATGACGCTGCGTACCAGTGCTGAGCAGACGGAAGCGCTGCGCAGGCAGGCCGCCGCAGAGGGGCGGTCGATGCAGTCGGTCGCGTTGTCGGCCATCGACGAGTACATCGCGCGGCGGGCGCACAAGGCGAAGGTTGCCTCGGCACTGGAGCGTGTCGTGCGTGAGGAAGCCGGAGTCCTGGAGCGCCTCAAGGACGCGTGACCGAATATCTAGACCTCGACGACGTGTTGGACATTGCTCGCGGGGCCCTCGGCGCGGATGTCGTCGTCGGAGACTACGGCTTGCTTGAGTCAGCTCTGGCGCGGCCCCGGGCGTCGGTGTTCGGCCAAGACGCCTATCCGGATCTGCATCTCAAGGCCGCCGCATTGCTGCACTCCCTGGCGCGAAACCATGCGTTGGTAGATGGAAACAAGCGACTGGCGTGGACAGCATGCCGGACGTTCCTCGCCATCAACGGCCGGTGGATTAGTGCACCGGAGGACGACCGCTTCGAATTCGTCATCCAGGTCGCCACCGGTGCGCTTCCCGATGTCGACAAGATCGCCGGACAGTTACGCGCGTGGAGTTACCAGGACGGCTAGCTTTCCCGCAGCACGGCCAGCAGCCGCCGCGCGGCGGCGACCCGGCGGGCAGCCGGCCCCGTCAACATGTCCAGCGCACACTCTGGGTCGGCGGGCGGCCCCATGTGCCCGCAGCCGCGCGGGCACTCCGAAACCGCTTCGGCCAGATCGGAAAACGCCAACACCACGTCGTCGGGTTCGATGTGGGCCAGCCCGAACGAGCGGATCCCCGGGGTGTCGATCACCCAGCCGGAGCCGCCAAACGGCAGCGCCACCGACTGTGTCGACGTGTGCCGTCCCCTGCCGATCTCGGTGACTTCGCCTACCGCTCGACCCGCTTGCGGCACAAGGCGATTCACCAACGTCGACTTGCCGACCCCCGAATGACCCAGCAGCACGGTCACTTTCCCGGTCAGCAGGGGAGCGACGGCGTCCAGCGGGTCGTCGCGGCCCGCGGTGACCACCGTGAGATCCAGGTCGGCGAACTGCGAGGCGAACGGCTCGGCCGGCGCCAGGTCGGTCTTGGTCAGGCACAGAATCGGCGTGAGCCCGCCGGCATAGGCGGCGATCAGCGCCCGGTCGACCAGGCCGGTGCGTGGCGGCGGATCGGCCAGCGCGACCACGATCAGCAGCTGATCGGCGTTGGCGACGACCACACGTTCGGTCGGGTCGGTGTCATCAGCGGTGCGGCGCAACACCGTTCGGCGCGGCCCGCGCCGCACGATGCGCGCCAGGGTGTCCGGGCGGCCGGACAGATCGCCCACCACGTCGACCTCGTCGCCGACGACTATCGGGGTGCGGCCCAGCTCGCGCGCCCGCATCGCGGTGACCCGACGGTCGGGGTCGCCGCCGAGCACACAACCCCAGCGACCGCGGTCGACACTGACCACCAGGGCGGTCTCGGCGTCGGCATGGCGGGGGCGGGTCTTGGTTCGCGGGCGCGAGCCGCGCCCGGACCGGATCTTGACGTCGGATTCGTCGTAGTCGCCCGGCCTCAACCGCGAGACTCCCGGACCATGTCGGCCCACAGCCGCGGAAACTGCGGCAGCGTCTTGGCGGTGGTGGCGATGTCGTCCACCTCGACGCCGGGCACCCGCAGGCCGACGATCGCGCCGGCCGTCGCCATCCGGTGATCGGCGTAAGAACGCCAGACGCCGGAATGCAGTGGCGTAGAGGTGATTTCCAGACCGTCCGGGGTCTCGCGGCAGTTGCCGCCCAGCCGGTTGATCTCGGTGCTCAACGCGGCGAGCCGGTCGGTTTCGTGGCCGCGCAGATGGGCGATGCCGCTCAGTCGTGACACCGAGCCCGGGGTGGCCAGCGCCGCCAGCGCCGCGATGGCCGGGGTGAGCTCGCCGACGTCGCGCAGATCGACGTCGAACCCGTCGAAGGACGCCGGCCCACGCACCTCGAGATACGAATCAGCTTGACTCACAACCGAATCCAGCTGCCGCAGGATGGAAAGGATGGCGGCGGCGGGTTGGATGGCCGCCGAGGGCCAGCCGGTGATGCGCACCGTGCCGCCGCTGACCACCGCCGCCGCCAGGAACGGGACGGCGTTGGACAGGTCCGGTTCGATGTCCCAGTGCCGGGCGGCGATCGGGCCGGGAGGCACCCGCCACCGGTTGGGTGTGGAGTCGTCGACGTCGACGCCGGCCTGCCGCAGCATCGCCACCGTCATCGCAATGTGCGGGGCCGACGGCAGCGCCGCGCCGGTGTGCTCGACGGTCAATCCCTCGGTGAACGACGCCCCGGACAACAACAGCCCGGAGACGAATTGCGACGACGCCGACGCGTCGATGGCCACCGTGCCGCCGCTGACCGATCCCGCGCCGCGCACCCGAAACGGCATGCGGTCGCCGTCGACGTCGACGCCAAGGCCGCGCAGCGCGTCCAGCAACGGCGCGATCGGCCGGGTGCGGGCCTGCTCGTCGCCGTCGAAGGTGACGGTCGCCGTGCCCAGCGCGGCCAGCGGCGGCACGAACCGCAACACGGTGCCGGCCAGCCCGCAATCGATCCGGGCATCCGGCGGTGGTGCGATCTGCCCGCTGACCGTCAGCTCCGAGTCGGCCCCGTCGACGCGCAGCCCCAAACTCTGCAGCGCGCCGATCATCAGGTCGGTGTCCCGGCTGCGCAGCGCGCCACTGATCGTCGAAACGCCGCTGGCCAGCGCCGAGAGCACCAGCGCCCGGTTGGTCTGCGATTTCGAGCCGGGCACGCTCACCGTCGCCTTGACGGGCGACGGCATGGTCGGGGCCGGCCAGGTGCTCATGCATCCATCATCGCGCAGCGGCGATCGCAAGCGCGGCGAAGCCGGGCGTAGCGGGTCGCCGCCGATCCCCTCCGGCACCATGGAGGTATGTGCGGACGATTCGCGGTCACCACCGACCCCGCTGCCCTGGCCGAGAAGATTCAGGCGATCAACGAAGCCCGCGCGGCGGAGAGCGCCGCGCCGAACTACAACGTCGCACCCACCACGACGATCACCACCGTGGTCCGCCACCACGACGAGCCCGACGACGAGCCCACCCGGCGGGTGCGGCTGATGCGCTGGGGGCTGGTGCCGCCGTGGGCCAAGGCCGGACCCGACGGCGCGCCGGCGTCCAAGGGCCCGCAGCTGATCAATGCCCGCGCCGACAAGGTCACCACCTCGCCGGCGTTTCGTGCCAGCGCCAAATCCAAGCGGTGCCTCGTTCCGATGGACGGCTACTACGAGTGGCGGGCGAACCCGGAGGGCAAGAAGGGCCGCAAGACGCCGTTCTACATGTACCGCGAGGACGGCGAGCCACTGTTCATGGCGGGGCTGTGGTCGGTATGGAAGCCCGCCGACGATGCCTCGCCTTTGTTGACTTGCACGATCATCACCACCGACGCGGTCGGCGAGCTGGCCGAGATCCACGACCGGATGCCCTTAGTGGTGGCCGAAAAGGATTGGGACCGTTGGCTGGATCCCGACGCCCCACCCGACCAGGAACTGCTGGCCGGCCCGCCCGACGTGCGCGGGATCCGGATGCGCGAGATCTCGACGCTGGTGAACAACGTGCGCAACAACGGGCCGGAGCTGATCGAGCCGGTCGAGGCGCAGCCCGAACAGGCGACGCTGCTGTAGAAGCGGGCGAAACTGAGGTAGTCGGCTACTCTAGGCGGCTCGCGCGGTGCGGCGCCACGATTCCCCGGTGACCGCGACCGAACACAAGACAGACGCGTCGACAATCATCGTTCGCAATCCCGCCGACGGGCACGTCGTGGGTGCGGTGCCTATCGAGACGTCCGATACGGTCGCCGCGAAAGCCCGTGAGCTGCGGCTGTTCCAGCCCCAATGGGAAGCCCTCGGCCCGCGCGGCCGCGAGCGCTGGCTGCGCAAGTACCAAGAGTGGGTGCTGGACAACGCCGAGCACATCGTCGACGTGGTGCAGTCCGAGACCGGCAAGACCCGGGCCGATGCCTGCAGCGAGCCGACGATCACGGCCAGCCTGATCCAGTATTGGGCCAGTCACGCCGAGCGATTCCTCGCCGACGAGCATCCCCGGTCCTTCAATCCGCTTGCGATGACGAAGAAACTCACCACCACCTACCGGCCATACCCGGTGGTGGGCGTTATCACCCCGTGGAACTTCCCGTTCGTCATGCCGGGGTTGGACACCATACCTGCTTTGGCGGCTGGCGCCGCGGTCCTGCTCAAGCCCTCGGAGGTGACGCCGCTGTCGGCGGTCGAGTTCGTCCATGGTTGGACTGAGATCGGCGCGCCGCCGGTGCTCGCGCTGGCGACGGGCTTCGGCGACACTGGCGCCGCGGTCATCGCCAATGTGGACTTCGTGCAGTTCACCGGATCCACCGCAACCGGCAGGAAGGTGGCGATGGCCTGCGCGGAGCGGCTGCTTCCCTACAGTCTCGAGCTCGGCGGCAAGGATCCGGCGCTGGTGCTGGCAGATGCCGACCTCGACCGGGCCGCCAACGGAATCGCTTGGGGCGGAATGTACAACTCCGGCCAGGTGTGCGTGTCGGTGGAGCGGGTGTACGTCGAGGAGCCGGTGTACGACGAGTTCGTGGCCAAGCTCACGGAGAATGTCCGCCGGCTGCGGCAGGGTCAAGACGATCGCAATTTCAAGTTCGACGTCGGGGCGCTGGCCACCAGCAGACAACGCGACATCGTGCAATGCCACGTCGACGAAGCGGTGGCGGCCGGTGCCCGCGCGGTGACCGGCGGCAAGCCCACCGGAACCGGAACCTTTTTCGAGCCAACGGTTCTCGTCGACGTCGACCAGTCGATGTCGTGCATGACCGAGGAAACGTTCGGACCCACGCTGCCGGTGGTGAAGGTCGCCGACGAGGACGAGGCCATCCGGCTGGCCAACGACTCGGTGTACGGGTTGTCGGCCACGGTGTGGACCGCCGACTTGAAACGCGGCGACCGGGTCGCCCGTAAGCTCGACGTCGGCGCGGTCAACATCAACGACGCCATTTCGAATGCGTTCGCCTACGACATCCCGATGGGCGGCTGGAAGCATTCCGGTGTCGGCACCCGCATGGGCGGCGCTGCCGGACTGCTCAAATACTGCCGCCCCCAAGCGATCACGGCGCCGCGGGTGCCGACACCCGCCAAGGAGCTGCTGTGGTATCCGGTGTCGTCGCGCCGGGTCAAGTTCGCGCTGGGCCTGTTGCGCGCATCCGCCGCTCGAGGGGTGCGGCGGCTGGGCATCGCGCCGAGGGGTGCGGCCCGATGAAGTGCCGGGCAGCGGTGCTGCGCGGCATCGGCAAGGACTGGGAGATCTGCGACATCACCCTGGACCCGCCGCGGACCGGCGAGGTGCTGGTGAAGATGTCGGTCGCCGGGTTATGTCATTCCGACGACCACTTCGCCACCGGGGACCTCGTTCCGGGCCCGGAAATCGTGGAGATGATGCGCGCCAACGGGATCGAGTTTCCCGAGATCTTTCCGCTGCTGGGCGGTCACGAGGGCGCTGGGGTCGTGGCCGAGGTCGGTCCGGAGGTTCACTCGGTGCAGCCCGGCGACCGGGTGTCGATGTCGTTCATTCCCGCCTGCGGGGCCTGCCGATGGTGTGTGTCGGGCGCGACGTACCTGTGCGACGTGGGCGCCGCCATGTTCGCCAGGGAGATGACGACCGACGGCACGGCGCGCCGCCACGTCGACGACGAGGACTTGCTGGCGCTCATGCAATTGGGCACGTTCGCCGAATACGTGGTGGCGTCGGAGAAGTCGGTCATCAAGATCGACGATGCGATTCCGATGCACGCCGCCGCGCTGGTGTCCTGCGGCGTGACCACCGGATGGGGGTCGGGGACGGTGGCCGCCGGGACCGAACCGGGCGACACCGTCGTCGTGATCGGTATCGGCGGCGTCGGGATGAACGCACTGCAGGGCGCGTGCGCGGCCGGCGCAAAATACATCGTCGGCGTGGATCCGGTTGCTTTCAAGCGTGATTCGGCGGCGATATTCGGCGCCACCCATACCGCGGAGTCAGTGGAGGCGGCGCTGCCGCTGGTGCGGGAACTCACGCTGGGTGTGATGGCCGACCGGGTGGTGATCACCGCCGGTGTGGTGCACGCCGACCTGATCGCGCCCGCGATGATGTTGACCCGCAAGGGCGGCAACTGTGTGCTGACCGGGATGACGCCGTACAGCGAGATGCTGGTGCCGCTGGTGTTGAGCGATATGACGTTGTTCCACAAGCAGTTGAAGGGCACGATCTACGGCGGGATGAACCCGCGCGCGAGCACCCCGATGCTGTTGTCGATGTACCAGAACGGCAAGCTGAAACTCGACGAACTGGTGTCGCGGGGTTACCGGCTCGAGGAGATCAACGACGCGGTCACTGATATGCGGGAGGGCCGAAACATCCGCGGCATCATCGAATTCGACTAAGAGTTGACGCGGACAGACGCAAAGTCCCCGAAACCGCGCTGTTTCGGGGACTTTAGCGTCTTTTCGCAGTCAGGCTCGGGCGACTTCCACCATGACGAAGTCGGACTTGGCCGCGCCGCAGTCGGGGCAGCTCCAGTCGTCGGGGATGTCGTCCCACCGCGTGCCCGGGGCGATACCGTCTTCCGGCCAGCCCTTGGCCTCGTCGTACTCGAAGCCGCATTGCACGCAGACGAACAGTTTGTAGTCGGTCATTGCATTATCTCCATCGGTTCAAAGTCGACCTTTTCTCGGACTGCACAGTCGGGGCAGCACCAGTCGTCGGGAATATGGTCCCAACGTGTGCCCGGCGGAAAGCCTTCGCGGGCAGCGCCATTGGCTTCCTCGTAGACGTAGCCGCAGCCCGGGCAGCGGTAGGCGGCCATCAGGCCGCCACCGCCCCGTAGCGGGCCAGCACCTTGTTACGCACGCGCGGGTGGATGTTGGCCTTGGTGATGTCACCGTCGTAGTGTTCGAGCACCCGGTGATCCATCAGCTTGCGCCAGACCGACGGGAAGTACGTCACCGCAATCAGCGAGCCGTAACCGGCCGGCAGATTCGGCGAGCCCTCCATGCTGCGCAGCGTCTGGTAGCGCCGGGTCGGGTTGGCGTGGTGATCGCTGTGGCGCTGCAGGTGATACAGGAACAAATTGGTGACCATGTGGTCGGAGTTCCAGCTGTGCTGCGGCGTGCAGCGCTCGTAGCGGCCGTTGTCCAGCTTCTGGCGCACCAGGCCGTAGTGCTCGAGGTAGTTCACCGACTCCAGCAGCGACGCGCCGTAGATCGCCTGGATGATCACGAACGGGATCAGCGCCGGGCCGAACACCGCGAGCAGCACCGCCCAGAACACCACCGACATCAGCCAGGCGTTGAGCACGTCGTTGGACAGATGCCACGGGCTCTTGTTGAGCCGGCGCAACCGCTGCGCCTCCAGGCTCCACGCCGAGCGCAGGCTACCAAACACGGTGCGCGGCAAGAACTCCCAGAACGTCTCACCGAACCGGGACGACGCCGGGTCCTCAGGGGTGGCCACCCGCACGTGATGCCCGCGGTTGTGCTCGATGTAGAAGTGCCCGTAGCACACCGGGGCCAGGGTGATCTTGGACAGCCACCGCTCCAATTCGTCTCTCTTGTGGCCGAGTTCGTGCGCGGTGTTGATGCCGACCCCGCCCACGACGCCGACCGTCATCGCCACGCCGAGCTTGCCCAGCCATCCCAGTGAGCCGTTGTACCCGAGCCAGCTCAGATCCGAGGCGGTAAACAGGTAAGCGCCCAGGATGGTGCTGGCGTATTGGAACGGAATGTAGGCGTAGACCGAGTAGCGGTAGAACCTGTCGTTCTCCAACTCCTGCATCACCTCGTCCGGCGGGTTTTGGCCGTCCGACCCGACCCACAGGTCCAGCGTCGGCAGCAACACGTACAGCAGGATCGGCCCGATCCAGAACGGCAGCTGCGATCCTGTGTGCCAGCCGAGCCTGTTGAGACCCCACACGATGGGCAGGATCAGGAACAGCATGGTGGGCACGACCAGGCCCAGCAGCCACAGGTAGCGCTTCTTGTCGCGCCACACAGCGACGTCGCCGTCGGGGTGGATTTGCGTTGTCATAGGGATTACCTCTCTGCAAGGGACGTGCCGTTCACTCTGGCAGCGGCGCAGCGGCGCGACGACGTCCTCAACCGCTCAACTTCCGCGGGGGCCTTGTCTTCGGAGGCCAAAGGTCTACCGAGGATTCCTCTGTTCTGTTAGATTATTTCTCGTGCCGAGGCCAGATGCGCGGGGCAAGCTGCTGGCAGTGGCGCGGCGGCGCTTCGCCGCCGACGGCGCGCTGGCCGCGACGCTGGACGAGGTCCGGCGCGAGGCGAACGTGAGTGTCGGAGCGCTCTATCACCATTTCCCGGACAAGGCGGCGCTGGCCGCCGCGGTCTACGCCCAGGTGATGGGGGAATACCAAGCGGGCTTCATCACGATGCTGCGCGAACACGCCACCGCCGAGGGCGGAATCCGCGGCGGCGTCGCCCATCACCTGCGGTGGGTGGCGGCCAACCGGGCCGAGGCGGCGTTACTGCTCGGCGACCGACTTGAGAGCCCCGCCCTGCGTGACTCCAATCGCGAATTCTTCACCGCCATCCACGACTGGTGGCGCCCACATCACGCCTACGGCGTGCTGCGGCCGATACAACCCGGTATCACCGCCGCGTTGTGGTTCGGTCCCGCACAGGAATTCAGCCGCCACTGGATCTCCGGGCAGGAGACGAAAATGCCGGATGCGGTCATCAAAGAGTTCGCCGACGCCGCATGGATGGTGTTGAGCACAAAGGAGGACGGCAAGTGACAAAATCGCTCTATAACGGCATGGTCGCCGACGGCGACGATCCGCAAGCACCGCAACGGATCCGGGTGGACCACCGTGGTGACCGCGCGGTGGTGACGCTCGATGAGCCCGACCGGCTCAATGTGCTGTCCGCGCCGCTGGTTCGGCAACTGCGGCGTGCCCTCGAGGAACTCACCGCAGACCCCGATGTTCGCACCGTGGTGCTGACCGGCGCCGACCCGGGCTTTTCCGCCGGCGGCGACTTGAAGATGATGCGCACGGCGACCGAGCAGTTGACCCAGCCCGAGGGCGTCGCCGATGTGTGGCGGTGGATCCGCCGCGAATTCGGCGGTATCGCAAGGCTTATCGCCGGGTCGGACACCATCTTTGTGGCCGCGCTCAACGGTGCTGCCGCCGGCGTCGGCTTGGCGTGGGCGTTGACCTGTGACATCACCATCGCCAGTGAACGTGCGGTGATCGTGCCCGCGTTCGGCCGGCTCGGCCTGATCCCGGAGGTCGGCACCAGCTGGGCGCTGACGCGCTGCCTCGGCTACCAGGGTGCGCTGGCCTATTACCTGCGCGGCGAGCACATCGACGCCCACACCGCGCAACGGCTCGGGCTGGTGCAGCAGGTCGTCGCGCACGACCAGCTTCTCGCGGCGGCCGACGAGTGGTGCTCGCGAGTGGCCGCGATGCCCGCGCATGCGGTGGCGATGACCAAACCGCTGCTGCGCGCCGCGGCCGACGCCGGCTGGCACGACGCGCTCACGATGGAGGAGTTCGCCGAACCGGTCTGCTTCACCACCGCCGCGTTCGCCGATAGTGTGCATGCCATGCTGGCCCGGTGAGCGAGCGCGCCACTTACGACCGGGTTGGGCAGTCGTATTCGGCCACCCGCCAACCCGATCCACGCATCGCTGCGGTAATCAACGAGGCACTGCAAGGCATGGCTACCGTCGCGAATATCGGAGCCGGGGCCGGCTCCTACGAACCGCCCAACACGGTCGTCGCGGTCGAACCAAGCGGGGTCATGATTGCCCAACGCCGCGCCGTCGTGGCCCCGATAATCCGCGCCGTCGCCGAACGTCTGCCGATCCGCACCGACGCTGTCGATGCCGCACTCGCCATCCTGACCATTCACCACTGGTCCGACGTCGTGGCCGGGGTGGCCGAGATGGTCCGCGTCGCCCGTCGCCGCGTGGTGATTTTCACTTGGGACGACACCGTCTTTCGCGAATTCTGGCTGCTGCGCGAATATCTGCCGGCCGCGGCGGAAACCGACGCGCGTCTGGCGGTGCCGATCACCAAATTGGTGTCACTGCTGGGCAATGCGTCGGTCCGGACGGTCGCGATTCCGCACGACTGCGTCGACGGATTCGGTGGAGCCTACTGGCGTCGCCCGCACGCCTACCTTGACCCGACGGTCAGAGCCGGCATCTCGATGCTAGCACTGACAGCGAAACCTCAACTGCAGCAAGGCTTGTCACGGCTAAGTGCCGACCTGGACAGTGGTGAGTGGACACATCGCCACGCCGACCTTCTCGACCAGCGGGAGCTCGACCTTGGCTATCGGCTTGTCGTTTCGGATCAGGCTTGAATGGCGGCGGTCACCGCGCCGGTAAGCCGGATCAGCTCGCTCGGCGCGACGGCGACGTCCCAGCCGCGCCGGCCCGCGCTGCAAAACACGCGATCCCAGCCCAGCGCGTCTACGTCGACGACGGTCGGTAACCGCTTTCGCTGCCCGAACGGCGACACCGCGCCCACCACATATCCCGTCGCCCGCTCTGCGCTGGCACGGTCGGCCATTGTCGCGCGCGAAAAACCCAACGCCGCCGCGGCCGCCTTCAACGACAACCGCGCCAGCGCCGGCAGCATCGCAACCGCCAGCCCGTCGGGACCGGCAATCACCAACGTCTTGTAAATCTGTTCGGCCGCAACGTCGCCCGCCTCGGTCAGCGCGCGGACGGCCTCGTCGCCGAACGACCCCTCTCGCGCATCGTGGCCGAACTTCACCACCTCGTGCGGCACACCCGCAGCGGCTAGCGCGGCCAGCGCCGGCGTCGCTTTAGCGCTGGACATACCCCGGCGGGTTGGGGGACTCCACCCACAGGTCGACCCCGAGCTCGCCGCCCGGCGTGCAGTCGTACACCGACAGGTCGGTAACCCCGGATTCCACCAACACGTCCTCGCACAGCACCGAGTTGCCGGTGTATTCGGTGGCGGGCTTGTTGAGGATCACGTAGGCGGCGTCGGCGTAGACCTCGGGTTTGCGTGCCCGCGCCATGGCCTCGTCGCCGCCCAACAGGTTCTGCACCGCGGCGGTGGCCACCAGGGTGCGTGGCCACAGTGTGTTGGACGCGATCCCGTCGTCGCGCAGCTCCTGCGCCATTCCCAACGCGCACAACGTCATTCCGAATTTAGCCATCATGTACGCCGTCGGCTTGAGCCATTTCGGTTCGAGCAGCACCGGCGGGGACAGTGTCAGGATGTGCGGGTTTTCCCGGCCCTTCATGTGCGGAATGCAGGCCGCCGACACCGCATAGGTGCCACGCACCTGGATGCCGTTCATCAGATCGAACCGCTTCAGCGGCACCTCTGTGATGGAGCCCAGGTTGATCGCCGACGCATTGTTCACGCAGATATCGATGCCGCCGAACTGCTCGACGGTCTTCGCCACCGCCGCCTCGACCGAGTCGCCGTCGCGGATGTCCCCGACGATCGGCAGCGCCTGGCCGCCGGCCTCCTCGAGTTCCTTGGCCGCGGTGTAGACCGTTCCGGGCAGCTTGGGGTGCGGCTCGGCGGTCTTGGCGATCAGCGCGATGTTGGCGCCGTCGCGGGCGGCGCGTTTGGCGATCGCCAGACCGATTCCGCGGCTGGCACCGGAAATGAACATGGTCTTGCCGTTCAAAGACATGGCCGTCACATTAGCGCTGGGCGCACTGGCCCGGGATTGCGGTCGGCAAAACGGCCACCGGAAATAGCGGGATGGTTGATGCTGTTGACACATGCGGTTCCGCGGTCAGTAGCAACCAGGCCGGAGAAACCCGAAAGACACTTGTCGGTCGCAGCCTCTAGATTGGGCAGAAGGGGAGTCTGGTGTCAACGGCGATGTGCCTGCTCGAGCGTTCGGTGTTGGTGCCCGGGCTGTCCGGTGATGCCCCGACAGAAGGGACTGTGTTAACCAAGATGGCCGACAGCGATGCCGCGACCGGGCCCGAGGCGCCCGCACCAGATCCCACGGAGGAGACGGACGAGCAGCTCACGGCACGCTTCGAACGCGACGCGATTCCTCTGCTGGACCAGCTCTACGGTGGCGCGCTGCGCATGACGCGCAATCCCGCCGACGCTGAAGACCTGCTCCAGGAAACGATGGTCAAGGCCTACGCCGGCTTTCGCTCGTTCACGCCCGGCACCAATCTCAAGGCGTGGCTGTACCGCATTCTGACCAACACCTACATCAACAACTACCGCAAAAAGCAGCGCCAGCCAGCCCAATACCCGACCGACGAGATCACCGATTGGCAGCTGGCTGCCACCGCTGAGCACTCCTCAACGGGCTTGCGCTCCGCCGAGGTCGAGGCCCTGGAGTCGCTGCCGGACACCGAGATCAAAGAAGCACTGCAGGCCTTGCCCGAGGACTTTCGGATGGCGGTGTACTACGCAGACGTCGAAGGTTTCCCGTACAAGGAGATCGCCGAGATCATGGACACGCCAATCGGGACAGTGATGTCGCGGTTGCACCGCGGCAGACGCCAGCTGCGGGGTTTGTTGGCAGATGTCGCCAAGGAGCGGGGGTTCCTGCGTGGTGACCAAGCGCCGGAGGAGGTGTCGTCGTGACCGACTTCTCCTGCGATTCCGGTGCTACCAGCTCGGATGTCGACTGCGCGCAAGTGCTCGCGGAGGTATGGACGCTCCTCGACGGCGAATGCACGCCGGAGACTCGACAGAAACTGCGCCAGCACCTCGAGGAATGCCCGGGATGCCTGCGGCACTACGGCCTCGAGGAGCGCATCAAGGCGCTGATCGCCATGAAATGCCGGGGCGAGAAGGCCCCGGAGGGCCTTCGTGAGCGGCTACGGCTCGAGATCAGCCGCACCACGATCATCCGGAGCCGGCAGCGCTAGGAGTTGGGCCGCTTGCCGTGGTTGGCCTTGCTGTGCTTGCGGTCGCGCTTCTTCCGGCCACGCTTGGCCATGACTGATCCTCCTTGCAGCTGTATCGGCAGGTCAGTCTTTCATGCGGCCGCTGTAGCCCGCCGGCCGGGCTACACCACCGGGACGTTTTGAGCCGGGACCGTCGGGCTGGTCGCCGCCGGGGCCGGGATGGCGGGCGAGGTCGGCAGGCCCGGGGTCTGGCCGGGCGTGAGCGCGCCAGGGGTCGTCGGTAGGCCCGGGGTCTGGCCGGGCAAGGCGGTGCCGGGAGTTGCCGGCAGGGCCGGGGTCTGGCCCGGGGTGAGAGTGCCGGGACTGGTCGGCAAGGCCGGGGTCTGGCCGGGCAGCGCCGTGCCGGGGGCGGCCGTGCCCGGCGGCAGGGTGCCGAGAGTCCCAGGAGGCATTGTTCCGAGCGTCCCGGGAACCGTCGTCCCCGGCGATACCGTGCTGGGCAGCGCCCCTCCCGGCGAAAGCAGGCTCGGGTCGGAGGTCGCGGGCATGAACAGCGAACCGCTACCGGGCAAGACGGCGTTCAGCAGATTTCCCAGCTCACCGAAGATCGCGTTGGCGATGTTGACCCCGTTGCCGGATACGGCGGGGCGGGCGCGGGAACCGGGTCGTCGACGAGCACAGGTTGCTGGGGAGTCGCCCCCGCAATCCCGCTGGCGCAGCCGATCGCCGCAAATGCCGCCAGCGCGAGCCCAGCGCCGGCGGCTGCTCGAACCAGTGGGTCGTAAGACGTCGGAATTGCAAACACGTTCGCGGACAACAGAATTACTCCTCCACTCAACTGAGGCACCCTAAGCGCTTCAGACACTCAAGTCACTCAGGCAACACTGGTATTCAATAGTCACAAAAGGAACACGACACGATCACGGATCGGACTCTATGGATTTGCTTACGAATCTTGGGATTTGCTTATCCGGATGGTCTTCGCGGCCGGGCCACTCTCGACGCACCGCCGTCAGCCCGTTGTGGTTCGATAAGGCGACAGAATTGCGACCGGCTGTGTGACGAACGGGGTGATGATGGCCGAGGACGTCCGCGCGGAGATCGTGGCCAGCGTGCTGGAAGTCGTGGTCAACGAGGGCGACCAGGTCAGCGAGGGCGACACCGTGGTGCTGCTGGAGTCGATGAAGATGGAGATTCCGGTCCTGGCCGAAGTCGCCGGAACAGTCAGCAAAGTCAGCGTGTCGGTGGGAGATGTCATCCAGGCCGGCGACCTCATCGCCGTCATCAGCTAGGGCTCCGTCGAAGCCGGGAGTGAGCCATGTCGACTCTCGGTGACCTGCTCGCCGAACACACCGTCCTTCCGGGTAATGCCGTCGACCACCTGCATGCGGTGGTCGGGGAGTGGCAGCTGCTGGCCGACCTGTCCTTCGCCGATTACCTGATGTGGGTGCGCCGCGACGACGGTGCGGTGGTGTGCGTCGCGCAATGCCGGCCCAATACCGCGCCGACGGTCCTGCTGCGCGACGCCGTCGGCACCGTCTTTCCCCCTGAGAAGGTGCCGCTGGTTGTCGCGGCATTCGAATCCGGCGCGATCCAACGCGGAAACGTTGCGGTGCAAGACGATTCGCGGCTACAAACCGGACTGAACGTCGAAGCGGTCCCGGTGCGCTACGGCGAGCGGGTGGTGGCGGTGCTGAGCCACCAGACGGCGGTTTCGGACGACCGCCAGACCAGCCCGTTGGAGACCGCTTACCGCGACTGCGCGGCGGATCTGGTCCACATGCTCTCCGAGGGGACGTTTCCGAACGTCGGTGACGTGGCGATGTCGCGTTCCAGTCCACGGGCGGGCGACGGCTTCATCCGGCTGGATGTCGACGGCGTGGTGTCCTACGCCAGCCCGAATGCGCTGTCGGCGTATCACCGGATGGGGTTGACCTCCGAACTGGAGGGCCACAACCTGATCGAGGTCACCCGGCCGCTGATCTCGGACCCGTTCGAGGCGCAGGAACTCGCCGACCACGTGCAGGACTCGCTGGCCGGCGGGGCGAGCATGCGGATGGAGGTTGATGCCGGCGGCGCGGCGGTGCTGCTGCGCACGCTGCCATTGGTGGTGCACGGCGCGGCGGCGGGTGCGGCAGTGCTGGTGCGCGACGTGACCGAGGTCAAGCGCCGGGATCGTGCCCTGATGTCCAAGGACGCCACGATCCGCGAAATCCACCACCGGGTCAAAAACAACCTGCAGACCGTGGCGGCGCTGCTGCGCCTGCAGGCCCGCCGCACGACCAACCCCGAAGGGCGGGAGGCGCTGATCGAGTCGGTGCGACGAGTGTCGTCGATCGCGTTGGTCCATGACGCGCTGTCGATGTCGGTCGACGAGGAGGTCAACCTCGACGAGGTGATCGACCGGATCCTGCCGATCATGAACGACGTGGCGACCGTCGACACGCCGATCCGGATCAACCGGGTGGGCATGCTCGGCGTACTGGACTCCGATCGCGCAACGGCGCTGATCATGGTGATCACCGAGCTGGTGCAGAACGCCATCGAGCACGCCTTCGAGCCGGAAGCGGCCCAAGGGTCGGTGACCATTCGCGCCGAGCGCTCGGCCCGCTGGCTCGACGTGGTCGTCCACGACAACGGCCGCGGACTGCCCGACGGGTTCAGCGTCGAGAAATCGGACCGGCTGGGCCTGCAGATCGTGCGGACACTGGTGTCCGCCGAGCTCGACGGGTCGCTGCGGATGCACGACGCCGCCGACGGCGGCACCGACGTTGTGCTGCGTGTCCCGATCGGCCGTCGCGCCAGGCTCGTGCAATAGGTCGCGTGCCGACCCGCACGCAAACTCGCGGCCCCGACACCGTCGGGGCCGCGAGGGTTAAACCGGGTTTTCCGTCAGACTCCGCTGCGGGCCTTCGTCCGGGCGTTGCGGCGCTTCAGCGCGCGGCGTTCGTCTTCGCTCATTCCGCCCCACACGCCGGAGTCCTGGCCGGTGTTCAGTGCCCAGGACAAGCATTCGGTGGTCACCGGGCAGCGGTTACAGACCAGTTTCGCGTCAGCGATCTGGGCGAGCGCCGGTCCGCTGTTCCCCACCGGGAAGAACAGCTCCGGGTCCTCGTCGCGACAGACCGCCTTGTGGCGCCAATCCATACGTCGTTACTCCTCACTAAGTGCGCAGCACAGCGCACCGGCTTTTTCTTCGGCTGTTAACGCGGGCACAAGAAAATTTCCGCACCTTTGCACGCGATTACACGATCGTTTCACAGGCTCAACAGATGTCAATAGCGTGCGTTGGTCCGTGGGCAATCTCACTTTGAGGATCTGTTACCAAATCCCTTAACCCGGTGTACTACTATGGCAGGGCATTTTGTTCCGCTGCTGTTGCGGTTAACGCAGGTCAGGCGGGGTTTTCGCGGGTGGTGCGACGACGGCTAGCGCGTCGCGGACGGCCCGGAACGTCATCTCCTCCCGCTCACCCAGGTAATCGCCGTCGAATTGGCTGGCGATCGGCGGCCCGTCGCAGGTGACCCGCACACAGGCCGCGTCGTCGTCGCGGACCAGCTGCTTGGCCTGCATCTTGGGCCGCTTGGCAAACATCTGCCGGACGATCCGCAAGGTCGGGATCACCTTCATGCTCGTGACGCCGAATACCCCCAGCCCGGTCTCGAACCTGCAGTCCGGGTTGGTCCATATCGGCCGGTTGTTGGCATACGTCCACGGGCTGGCGTTCGACACGAACACGAAATGCACGCCCGAGACCGGCTCGCGGCCCGGCAAGTGCAGGGTCAGCGTCGGCTCGCGGCGGGTGGTGGCAAGCGCGGCCGGCACGGCGGCGCGGATGTAGCGGGCCGCCGTGACCTTGCGGCCCTTGTCGCGCTGCGCCTCGACCGCTTTCACCACCTCGGCGTCGACTCCCATCCCGGCGTTGAGTACCGCCCACCGCTCACCGCAGTCGATCACCCCGATCCGCCGCCAGTTCTGCTGGTGGCCGTACTGGTCGAGTAGCCCGATGAGCTGGTTGGTCGCGTTGATCGGGTCCGGCGAGATCCCCAACGAGCGGGCCAGCACGTTGGCCGAGCCGCCCGGCACGATGGCCACCGCCGGGACATGGCCCGTCGGTAACCTGCCCGGGCGCCCGAGCAGGCCGTTGACCACGTTGCTCACTGTGCCGTCGCCGCCGTGCACGACGAGCAGGTCGACTCCCTCTTCGGTGGCGGCTTGCGCGATCTCGCCGCCGTGGCCTCGATGGGTGGTGTGCTCGACGCGCAGTTGCAGACGACTCTTGAGCGCGTGCGCCAACAGGTCGCGCCCTGCCGGGGTCGTCGACGTCGCAGTGGGATTGACGATCAGCGCGGCGCGCATGACGCAAAAGCCTACGGGAGTAGATGGCTACGCTGACGCTGTGAGTGCTCCGGCAGGCGTGCGTGGCGCGGGACTGATCGTGGCGCTGCAGGGCGCGGCGGCGCTCGTGGTGGCCGCGGTGCTTCTGCTGCGCGGTCTCGGCGGCGCCGACCAGCGCGCGGTCAACGGCTTTGGTACGGCGCTGTGGTTCGCGCTGATCGGTGGCGGGGTGCTGGCCGCGGGCTGTGCCCTGCTGGTCGGTCGGCGCTGGGGCCGCGGACCTTCGGTGTTCGCCGAATTGCTGTTGCTGCCAGTCGCGTGGTATCTCGCGGTCGGCTCACACCGGCCGCTGGCCGGGATTTCGCTGGGCGTTGTGGCGTTGGCAGTGTTGGTGTTGCTGTTCAGTCCGCCTGCCCTGCGCTGGATCTCCGGGGATCAGCGTGGCCCGGCCAGCTCGGCCAGCTCCGGACCCGATACCCGGTAGGTGGTCCACTGCGACTGCGGCCGGCCGCCGATGCCCTCGTACAGTGCGATCGCGTCGGTGTTCCAGTTCAGCACCGCCCACGACAGCCGGCTGTAGCCGTTGTCGAGGCATTCGCGCGCTAGCGCCGACAGCAGCGCGCGGGCCAACCCGCGACGGCGATACTCCGGGCGAACGTACAAGTCCTCCAAATAGATACCCGCAACACCATCCCAGGTGGAGAAGTTGAGGAACCACAAGGCTGTCGCGGCCACGTCGCCGTCCACCTCGGCCACATGCCCACAAAGCGTCGTCGGATCTCCGAAAAGCGCTGTGCGGATTTGTGTTTCGGTTACGGTGCACTGATCTGCGGCGTGCTCGAAGTCAGCCAGCTCGTGGATCATCGCGGTGATCGCCGCGGCGTCAGCAGGCGCGGCCCGGCGGATGCGTGTGGTCACGGCTGAGCTCCCAGCGCGGTCAGGATCGTGACGAATTTGGTTGTCGTTTCGGCGAGTTCGTCGTCGGGATCCGACTCCGCCACGATGCCGCCGCCGGAGTGGGCGAGTGCGCTACGACGGTCGGCAGAAAGCTGTGCGCAGCGGATGGACACCACCCACCGCCCGTCGCCGCGGGCATCGCACCAACCGACCGCGCCGGCGTAAAAGCCGCGGTCGCCTTCCAGTTCGCCGATGAGTGCGGCAGCGGCATCGGTCGGCACACCGCCGACCGCCGGAGTGGGATGCAGCGCCAGCGCCAAATCCATTGCGGTAGTGGACGTATCGCGCAGCAGACCGCTGACCGGTGTGCTCAGGTGCCAGAGCGCCGCGGTGCGGCTCAGCTGCGGCGTGGGCGCGATCGTCAGCTCGGTACACAGCGGCCGCAGCGCCTCGGCCATCGCGTCGATGACCAGTTGATGCTCGTGGCGGTTCTTACCCGAATCGGCCAGGGCGGCAGCGGCGGCGGCGTCGAGCCCGGGATCGGCGGAACGCGGCGCCGACCCGGCGAACGGCCGGCACGTCACCCGGTCGCCGTCGCGCGCCACCAGCAGCTCGGGGCTCGCGCCGACCAGCGCCATGCCCGCAAACCGGTTGCCCGCGGGCGTCAAGTCGACGAGATAGCCGTAGGCGCCAGGGTCTTTCGCGGCCAGCCGGTGCAGAATGACCCGGGCGTCCAGCGGGCCGTCGGCGACCAACCGCAACGCGCGGGCCAGCACCACCTTGTGCAGGCTGCTGCCCGGTGCGCTTAGTTGCTCGCAGGCGCGTCGCACCCGGGCACGGTGTTCCTCGGGTGCGGGCACCTCGCCGGCGATGTGGACGCTCGGCATGGGGCCGGCGGGCCAGGCGGGCAGCGTGTCGGAGTGCCGCACGGCTCGCGGCGTCATCAATGCGGCTGGCTGAGTGATGTCAAAAGGCAACGCGCCCAAGATGATTGGCGTTGCACCAGAGCGCAGCGCGGCTTGCGCGGCGGGCACATCGTGATAGGTCGCCCGCACGCCGTCGGCAACCAGAACCCCCGAAGGGCCGCACAGCGCGAACGGCGGCTCGGCAGTCATGGCCGCGGAAGGCTGAGCGCGGCGAGCTGCCGGGCTCCATGCTCGAAGCCGCACACCGCGATCGAGCCGGCGTCCATGCCGAATCGGATTCCCTCGCGCAGCGGCAGCTCGACCCAGCGGGTAATCACCGCCCTGGAGAAGTGGCCGTGCCCGACGAACAGCACGTCGCGCGTCGCCATGTGTTCGAATGCGAGCGCGACGGCCGCGTCGGCGCGCTCGGTGACCTGCGCGACGCTCTCGCCGCCGGGGCAGCCATGCGTCCAGACCAGCCACTCGGGGTCCGATTGGCGGATCTGAGCGGTCGTCAGGCCCTCGTAGGATCCGTAATCCCATTCGGCCACCAGTGGCGACTTCTCCTCGATGGCCAGCCCAGCCAGTTCGGCGGTCGTCACCGCCCGCCGGCGGGGGCTGGTGATCACGAGGGGGCTATCCAGGTGCAGTTCGGCGAGTGCCCGGCCCGCGGCGGCGGCCTGGCGGCGTCCCTCGTCGGTGAGCTCGAGATCGGTGCGGCTGGTGTGTTGGCCGGACTTCGACCATTCAGTTTCGCCGTGGCGCAGCAGTACCAGTCGATGGTTCTCTGCGCCCATGCCGATCGATTCTGCCTGAAACGCATCGCCATTGACGCGCGGGCAGGATGGAGAAGATGCCAGGATGGCCGTGTGGCCGCGCCGGCGACGATGCAAAGCGGACAGGAGGAGCGGCGCCTATGGCAGAGACCCGGGTACTGGCGGTGGCCAACCAGAAGGGCGGGGTAGCCAAGACGACGACGGTGGCCTCGCTGGGAGCGGCGATGGTGGACAAGGGGCGGCGCGTACTGCTCGTCGATCTCGATCCGCAAGGTTGCCTGACGTTCTCGCTGGGCCACGATCCCGACAAGCTGCCGGTCTCGGTGCACGAGGTGCTGCTCGGTGAAGTGGAGCCCAACGCCGCGCTGGTCGACACCGCGGAGGGCATGACGCTGCTGCCGGCCAACATCGATCTGGCGGGTGCCGAGGCGATGCTGCTGATGCGGGCCGGCCGCGAGTACGCGCTCAAGCGCGCACTGGACAAGCTCGCCGACCAGTTCGACGTGGTGGTCGTCGATTGCCCACCGTCGTTGGGGGTGCTGACGCTCAACGGGCTGACCGCCGCCGACGAGGTGATGGTTCCGCTGCAGTGCGAGACGCTGGCGCACCGCGGCGTCGGGCAGTTCCTGCGCACGGTCGCCGACGTGCAGCAGATCACCAACCCGAACCTGCGGCTACTGGGTGCGCTGCCGACGCTGTATGACCCGCGCACCACCCACACCCGCGACGTGCTGCTCGACGTCGCCGACCGCTACGACCTGCCGGTGCTGGCGCCGCCGATCCCGCGCACGGTGCGCTTCGCAGAGGCCAGCGCGTCGGGGTCGTCGGTAATGGCCGCACGCAAGAACAAGGGCGCCGTCGCCTACCGAGAGCTGGCGCATGCGCTGCTCAAGCACTGGAAGTCCGGCAAGCCGCTGCCGACCTTCACGCCCGAGCTTTAGCCCAACGCGACGACGGTGTTCCCGCGCTGCTCGAGAATCTGCGAGCCCGATACGGCGGGAATCACCGGCGCCGTACCCGGCGGACGGGCGACCGGGATATCGCGTTCGTGCGCGCCGGTGGCCGGGTCGTAGACACCGACCCCTCCGTCGACCGGGACCAGCAGCCGCCCCGCCATGATCGTCGCGGGACCCACCGGTACCGCCGGACCGTCGGGCGCAACCGTGTAGCGATACGTCAGCGTCGCCGCGTCGAACACCAGCACCGCGTCGCCGGTCCACCAGCTCACGAGGTTGCCCAGCCGCGACACCACGTTCGACGGCATCGGCTGCTTGGGCAGCACCGTGCTCGCCACGGTGGTACCGGACGCGTCGACCACCTCGACCCGGGGCTGGGGAGACGGCAGGTAGACGGCCGTGCTGGTGTCCGACACGGCCAGCACCCGAGCGCCCGACCCCGCGCCGATACCCTGCTCCGGCACATACCGCTGCTCGGGTTCGTCTTCTTCCTTGCTCGGCCGCAGCAGCGTCAGCCGCAGATCGGCCTGCTTGGGACAGGCCTCCAGCACCGACACGGCCGACGAGCTGGCCGCCGCCGATGTCAGCGTGCATCCGGTGTGCAAACCCTGCGACGACGGCTTCACCCGGGCGTCGATCTCGCCGTAGGACAGCATCCGGACCATGTCCGAGCGCCACAGCTCCAGCCGTGTCTTGTCCGCCGACAACACGGTTGTGCCGTCGGAGGAGACGTCGACGTGCTTGTCGGCGTAGCTGCTGCGCGCGGGCCCGCGGCGGCCGGTGGAGGCGTCGATGGTGCTGACCTGGCCGCAGCCCCGGCCGTCGGGATAGACGGCGACGGCGTAGCGGTAGACCCAGGACACCGCGCACAACCGCTGGTTTCGCGAGTAGCTCCAGCGCACGTCGCCGCTGGCCGGATCACGCCCCTGCACCGACCGCCCGTCGCCAGTCACCACAGCCCCGGCGACCACCACCGGAAGGCTGGTCGCAGCGCTGGGCGCGGTCCAGAGCTGCTTGACCGACGCGGGCACCTCGCGAGCCGTGCTTGGGGCGGGTATCGGTACTGCTGCGGGTCGGCTGCTGGTGGCGCGTGCGTCGCTGGTCCACCAGATCAGTGCTGCGACCACCGCGATCGCCGCCACGATCGCGGCGGCGGCCAGCATGTCAGCCCTGGTGCGGCGTTCGGGTTTGACCATCGGGCGGCCGGCGGCGCGCCGACTCAGCCGGCGTTGGCGGCGACCTCCGCCGCCTTGCGGGGCCGACGGCGCCGACGGCGGCGGCCGCTGTGCGAGCCCTCGCCGGCGGGAGCTTCGGCCGGCGCGTCACCGTTGGTGGCGGCGACGGGGTGCCCGGTTACCGGCTTGCCGCCGCGGGTGCGTCGCCGTGACCGGGTGCTCTTGCGGGCCGGTTTGTCCTCGCTAGCGGCGGCTTTCTTGGCCTGCTGTTTGCGGGGCGCTCCGACCGTGCCGCGGGCCTCGGTCGGGATGTCCAGCTCGGTGTAAAGGTGCGGCGAGCTGGAGTACGTTTCGGCCGGGTCGGGGCAGCCCAGGTCGAGCGCCTTGTCGATCATCGCCCAGCGGGCCAGCTCGTCCCAGTCCACCAAAGTGACGGCGACGCCAGTGCGCCCGGCTCGTCCGGTGCGGCCGATGCGGTGGACATAGGTCTTCTCGTCGTCGGGGCACTGGTAGTTGATGACGTGGGTGACGTCGTCGATGTCGATACCGCGGGCGGCCACGTCGGTGGCAACCAGCACGTCGATGCCGCCGGCGCGAAATGCCTTGAGCGCCTTTTCTCTTGCGATCTGGCCGAGATCGCCGTGCACGGCGCCGACAGCGAATCCGCGCTCAGCCAGCTCGTCGGCGACCTTCTGGGCCGTGCGCTTGGTGCGAGTGAAGATCATCGTGGCGCCGCGGCTCCGGGCCTGCAGTATCCGGCTCACCAATTCGATCTTGTCCAGCGCATGCGCGCGGTAGACGAACTGCTCGGTGGCGTCGTGCACCGCCGAGGCCTGCGGCGCCTCCGCGCGGATGTGGGTCGGCTGGTTCATGAACGTGCGGGCCAGCGTGATGATCGGGTCCGGCATGGTCGCCGAGAAGAGCATCGACTGCCGGTCGTCGGGGATCTGGCGCAGGATGCGCTCGATGTCGGGCAGAAAGCCGAGGTCCAGCATCTCGTCGGCCTCGTCGAGCACCAGCACCGCCAGCCCGCCCAGCTGCAGGTGGCCCTGCTGGGCCAGGTCGAGCAGCCGGCCCGGCGTGCCGACCACCACGTCGGCGCCGGCGCGCAGCGACTCGATCTGCGGCTCGTAGGGGCGACCGCCGTAGATGGAGACCACTGACAGCCGCCGGCCGCCGTCGGCGTGCAGGTGTTTGGCCGCGGTCGCCAGGTCGCCGGAGACCTGCAGGCACAGCTCGCGGGTGGGTACGACGACCAGCGCCCGCGGGATGCCGCTCAGTGGGCGGTCGGTATCGGGGTCGGTGATGCGCTGCAGCAGCGGCACGCCGAAGCCGAAGGTCTTGCCCATGCCGGTGCGGGCCTGGCCGATCACGTCGTCGCCGGCAAGCGCCAGCGGCAGCGTGAGCTCCTGGATAGCAAAGGGGTGTTCGATGCCTTCTTCGGCGAGTGCGCGCACTATTTCGTCGCGAACTCCAAGGCTGGCAAACGTGAGGTGAGGTGCGTGAGTAACGGGAGTCATGCGTATGCGGGTGTGCCTCTCGGTATCGGTTTCGATCAGGTCGTTTTGCGGGTCACGCGCGCACGAGCTGAGTGTCGAATCCGATGCCGGTTCGCGGGGCCCTGCTCTTTCACAGGCGGGCCGACTGCGTGCACGCACATTTCGCGGGTAGCGGCGGTAAGGATTTACCGCCACCACCGATGTCCATGATAGCTGGTCGGCCGCGGACTCCCGCCGGACGCACCGGGTCGCCACTTACGGGGCCTCGTGGCGATCGCAAGCGCGGCGAATGCCGGGCGCGGCGGGTCGCCACCTACGGGCCTACAGTGTTGCCATGTCCTCGCTGTCGCGCGCCGACGAATTGGCCGATCCGCCCCCGCCACGACTTCCGGCCGATCATCCCGGGGTCAACGAATTGTTCGCGCTGCTGGCGTACGGCGAGGTCGCTGCTTTCTACCGGCTCACCGACGAGGCGCGGATGGCGCCGGACCTTCGTGGCCGGATTTCCATGGCCCGCATGGCGGCGGCGGAAATGGGGCACTACGAGCTGCTGCGCGAAGCCCTGGAACGGCGTGGCGTCGACGTCGTATCGGCGATGTCCAAATACGCCTCCGCGCTCGATGACTACCACCGGCTGACGACGCCGAGCACGTGGTTGGAGGCGCTGGTCAAGACCTATGTCGGCGACGCGCTGGCTGCCGACCTCTACCTCGAAATCGCCGACGGCCTGCCCGACGAGGTGGCCGACGTGGTGCGCGCGACGCTGTCGGAGACCGGGCACTCGCAGTTCGTGGTCGCCGAGGTGCGCGCAGCGGTGAACAGCAGCGCCAAACAACGCAGCCGGCTGGCGTTGTGGTCGCGCCGGCTGCTCGGGGAAGCAATCACGCAGGCGCAGTACGTGTTGGCCGACCATGACGAGCTGGTCGACTTGGTGGTCTCGGGGACCGACGGATTGACGCAGCTGACGGGTTTCTTCGACCGGTTGCAGCACACCCACGACGAACGGATGCGCGAACTGGGTCTCGCTTAGCGAGCCGGCCTAACGGGCGCAGGTCGCGATGATCGTGTTGTTGGCTGAAACAGCCACCGGCTGACCCTGCGCGTCGGTGATCTCGCAGTTGAGCCGACCCGTAAGACTGGTCGCCACAACGGATTTCGTTTGCACGCCGGGGTTGAGCACCACGGCCTTCGACCAGGGCAACGACACGTTCAGGTCGGTGCGCGGCAGGCCCTGCTCGTCGGTGTAGACGATGTTGACCAGGTCGAGCATCCCCTTGGTGCCGGTCACCCGGTAGACGACGGTGTTCGGGCTCGCCGGCGGTAATGGCGCCGGGGCGGCCTCCGGCGGTGGCGCCGTGGTGGGCGCCTCGGTGGGGCTGGCCGTGACGCTGGGCTGCCGCGGGGGCGGCGTCACCGTGGTGACCGTCTCCGGTGGCAGCGACGCGCTGGGCGGTGACGTCGGCCGCGGCGTGGCGATCACCGTGCGGGTGGGCGGCGCCACCGTGGCCGTCGTCGAGGTGCTGTCGCCGCCGTTGAGGATCACGACAGTGGCGATCACGGCCAGCACGAACACGGCGGCGGCGATCACGGCCACCGGACGCCAGCGTTGATCGGCCGGCTCGACCAGATCGTCGTCCGGGTAGGTCTCGTAGACCAGCTCGTCTGGGTAGTCCTGGATCTCGGTATCCAAGTGATTCATGGTGCTGATGGTGCAGATGTTATCGATGCTGGCGGACCCGGGTGCCGGGCGGCGCCGGTGTGTTGGTCACGATTTGGCGACACTCATGCTCGCGAACGCTTGGCGCCGACCGGCTTTCACGACCGCCCTGGACCGTCCACTAGCCTGCATGCTGAGAACGTCTACAGGGAAGGGGCCGGCGTGGAGGTCAAGATCGGTATCACGGACAGCCCGCGGGAGCTGGTCTTCACCAGTGCGCAGACGCCCAGCGAGGTCGAAGAACTGGTCAGCGCCGCGCTGCGAAAAGACTCCGAGGTGCTGAGCCTGACCGACGAGAAGGGCCGTCGCTTCCTGATCCAGACCGCCAAGATCGCCTACGTCGAAATCGGGGTTGCCGACGCGCGCCGCGTCGGCTTCGGGATCGGCGCCGCTAGGAGCGGGTAAGCGGCACGTGCGATAGCCCGCCCCAGGCGAACTGCACAGTGCCCTCCACCGCTTCTTCCTTGGAAATCGGGCGGTCGGTGTCCAGCCAGTACCGGGCGCAATCGACGCTGAGCGCCACGAGGCCGACGGCGATCATCCGGGCCCGATGCGGATCCAACCCGGAGTCGGCGCTGATGAGGTCGAACACCGCGTCGGTGCACGACTCGGTGGCCACCCGCACCTGGGCGGCGACCTGTGGCTCGGTGACGTAGTCGTTGTCGAAGATCAGCCGGTAGCCCTGGCCGTCGTGCTCGATGAAGTCGAAGAACGCCTGTACCGCTGCGCGTAAGCGCTGCCGGTTGTCGGTCGTGGTGCGCAGGGCCTGCCGCACGCCGGACACCAGATTTTCGACATGCCGCTGCAGCACCGCCAAATACAGCTCTAGTTTGCTCGAAAAGTGTTGGTAGAGAACTGGTTTGCTGACTCCAGCTCGGTCCGCGATCTCGTCCATGCCGGCCGCGTGATAGCCGCGGTCGACGAAAACCTCGCTGGCAGCGACGAGCAATTGGCCGCGACGCTCGTCACGGGGCAGCCGATTACCACGCCTGGCGGGGGCGACAGAGTCCGCCGTCCGCCTTGCGGCTGCGTTGGCGAGATCGCTCATCAAGTCCTCAATCTGCTTGGTTGGCCACGTATCGTCGGCCACGTTCGTCGCAACGACACTACTACCCGTACCTCCGCAGGCTTGTTATTGATGCTGCCGACGCTTTTCCGGGCACGCCAAGAGTCCCTGCTAGCGGCATCCTCAGCAGGGAATGTGCGATCCTGAGGCGATGACTTACGACTCGGAGCGGCGTGGGGGCGGTCCGGTACCGGTCCTCCGCGACGACTGGCGAGAACCGCTGCGCGCGCAGCGGGATCCGCTCGCCTGGAGCTCCGGGCGGACTCGTTCCAACCGGGACAGGCCGCGCCAGTGGCGCAAACAAACTTGGCTGGGCCGGTTCGTGTCGACCTACGGTTGGCGTGCCTATGCGCTGCCCGCGCTGACGGCGCTGACCGCGGTGGTGTTGTACCAGACGGCGACCGGGACCAGCGCGCCGCCTCCAGCATCGAAGGATCCGGCGCAGGGCCCCCCGGCGATCGGGTCGGTGGGTACGGCGATCATCGATGCGCCGCCGCGGGGCCTGACCGTGTTCGACGCCAATCTGCCCACGGGGATGCTGCCGGACGGCGGCGCGTTCACTCAGGCCGGGGACAAGACGTGGCGTGTCCTTGCGGGCACCACACCCCAGATCGGGCAGGGCGCGGCAAAGGTGTTTCGCTACACCGTGGAGGTCGAAAACGGGATCGATCCGGCCGCGTTCGGCGGTGACGACGCGTTCGCCCGCATGGTCGACCAGACATTGGCCAATCCCAAGAGCTGGACGCACAATCCGCAATTCGCCTTCATCCGGATCGACGCAAGCGCCCCGGGCAGCCCCGACTTCCGAATCTCGCTGAGCTCTCCGATGACGGTACGCGAGGGCTGCGGCTACGAATTCCCGTTGGAAACATCCTGTTACAACCCGTCGTACGGTCCCGAGGGACAGCCGCGAGTATTCATCAACGAAGCCCGATGGGTGCGCGGCGCCGTGCCGTTCGAGGGCGACGTCGGTTCCTACCGGCAGTACGTGATCAACCACGAGGTCGGCCACGCGATCGGCTATCTGCGTCACGAGTCGTGTGACGCGCAGGGCGGGCTGGCCCCGGTGATGATGCAGCAGACGTTTTCCACGTCGGATAACGACGCCGCGAAGTTCGACCCGGAGTGGGTCAAGCCCGACGGTAAGACCTGCCGATTCAATCCGTGGCCCTATCCGATTGCCTGAGCGGCCGGGAAGCTTCTGCCGCTGTTTGCCGTTGATCCGGGCACCTGCTGTGATTAATAGACAGCAATCGAAAAGCAACGCTAGGAGATATCGGTGTCGACGTCGTTGCCACCGCTGGTTGAGCCGGCCGCCGAGCTGACGCGGGAGGAAGTCGCGCGCTACAGCCGGCATCTGATCATTCCGGACGTGGGGGTCGACGGGCAGAAGCGGCTCAAAAACGCGCGGGTCCTGGTGATCGGCGCGGGCGGACTGGGCGCACCGGCGCTGCTGTACCTGGCGGCCGCCGGGGTAGGCACCATCGGCATCGTCGACTTCGACGTCGTCGACGAATCCAACCTGCAGCGCCAGATCATTCACGGTGTGTCCGACATCGGCCGCTCCAAGGCGCAGTCCGCGCGCGACTCGATCGCCGAGATCAACCCGCTCGTCGAGGTGCGGCTGCATGAGGTTCGCCTCGAGCCGGACAACGCCGTCGAGCTGTTCGAGCAGTACGACCTGATCCTGGACGGCACCGATAACTTCGCCACCAGGTATCTGGTCAACGATGCCGCCGTGCTGGCGCACAAGCCCTACGTGTGGGGGTCGATCTACCGCTTCGAGGGCCAGGTGTCGGTGTTCTGGGAGGACGCCCCCGACGGCCGGGGCCTCAACTACCGCGATCTGTACCCCGAGCCCCCGCCGCCCGGCATGGTGCCGTCCTGCGCCGAAGGCGGTGTGCTGGGCATCCTGTGCGCGTCGATCGCATCGGTGATGGGCACCGAGGCCATCAAACTCATCACTGGGATTGGCGAGCCGCTGCTGGGCCGGTTGATGGTCTACGACGCGCTGGAAATGAGCTATCGCACGATCTCGATCCGCAAGGACCCGTCGACACCGAAGATCACCGAACTGATCGACTACGACCAGTTCTGCGGCGTGGTGTCCGATGAGGCCGCCGACGCCGCCGCCGAGGCCACGATCACCCCGCGCGAGCTGCGCGAGTTGCTGGACTCCGGCAAGAAGGTTGCGCTCATCGACGTGCGCGAGCCGGTGGAGTGGGACATCAACCACATCGACGGTGCCCAGCTGATCCCGCAGTCGTTGATCAACTCCGGAGAGGGCCTGGCCCAGCTGCCGCAGGACCGGATCCCGGTGTTGTATTGCAAGACGGGTGTGCGCTCGGCCGAGGCGTTGGCGGCGGTGAAAAAGGCCGGTTTCTCCGACGCCGTTCACTTGCAGGGCGGCATCGTCGCCTGGGCGCAGCAAATGCAGCCCGACATGGTCATGTACTAACCGAGAACCCCAGCTCACGGCGATTAGGCTGGTCGCGTGACTGTCGAACCGCCGCCCGAGCATGTGTTGGCGGCGTTCGGTGTGAGCGGTGTGCGTCCGGTGCCGCTGGGCGGCAGTTGGGAAGGCGGTTGGCGGTGCGGCGAAGTCGTGCTGTCGATGGTGGCCGACCATGCCCGCGCGGCGTGGTCGGCAAAGGTTCGCGAAACGTTGTTCGTCGACGGGATACGCCTGGCCCGTCCCGTCCGGTCGACCGACGGGCGCTACGTGGTTGCCGGGTGGCGCGCCGACACGTTCGTGGCCGGCGTACCCGAGCCCCGGCACGACGAGGTCGTTTCCGCGGCGGTCCGGCTGCACGAGGCCACCGGCAAACTCGAACGTCCACGATTCCTGACCCAAGGTCCCACCGCGCCGTGGGCCGACGTCGACGTCTTCATCGCCGCCGACCGGGCGGCCTGGGAAGACCGGCCGCTGGCGTCGGTGCCGCCGAACGCGCGGATCGCGCCGCCGTCGGCTGACGGGCAGCGATCGATCGAACTGATCCAGCAGCTGGCCGGTCTGCGGCGACGCACCAAGAGCCCGAGTCAGCTGGTGCACGGCGACCTCTACGGGACGGTGCTTTTCGCGGGCGCGGCCGCGCCGGGAATCACCGACATCACCCCCTATTGGCGGCCGGCGTCGTGGGCCGCGGGAGTGGTGGTCGTCGACGCGCTGTCGTGGGGCGAAGCCGACGACGGGCTCATCGAGCGCTGGAATGCCCTGCCGGAGTGGCCGCAGATGTTGTTGCGGGCGTTGATATTTCGGCTCGCCGTCCACGCGCTGCACCCGCGTTCGACAGCGGAGGCCTTTCCGGGGCTGGCCCGCACCGCGGCGCTGGTCCGGCTCATCCTTTAACCGCGAAAGTGCAACTACCGACGCGTTTCTCGAGAGGGGCTGTCGCTAGTGCACTCTCGCGGGAACTCATGTCGGACGTCCGCCAGCGCGACCCGCCCATCGTCAGCCAGAACCCCTTCGGCGCGAAGCAGTTCCAGCTGCCGAGTGGCCAGATGTCTTGCGGGCCGGCCCGATGCGGTGATCACCCGGTGCCAGGGCAGGTCGGAGGAATCCGTGCGCATGATCCAGCCGACAATCCGTGGGCTGGAAAGGCCTGCGGCAGAAGCGATATCACCATAGGTGGCGACCCGCCCGGGCGGGATTGCGGCCACCAGGGCCCGCACCCGCTCGACCTGTTCGTCGCTCACCTTCGCCATTCTCAACGCATCCGTTCGCGAACCAGTGCGGCGACCTCGGCCGGTTTGGCCTGCGCCACCATGTGTTCGCAGTCCAAGTCGACCAGCCGGAATTCGGGTCCCAGCCGGTCACGCAGGCCGGAGATGAGCTCGTCGCCGACATACGGCGGCGATGTCCACCTGGCGCGCACCAGCGTCGTGCCTATCCCTTTCGGCGGCAACACAATCGGGCGGGCCAGCTCACTCCAGTAGGACATCATCGCCGGCAAGCTGATCCGCCAGCCGTAGCGTCCGCTCGGCAGCGCGACGAGGTGCTCCTCGAGTTCGGCGTCGAGCACCGCCGGGTCCACATCCGCCCATGAACCCGTCGCCTTCTCGGCGCGGGCTTCCGCGGCGTCCGGGTAGTCGGGGGAGGCCAGCATCGCGTCGGCGATCTCGCGCATCCATGCGCCGTCCAGACCGATCGCGGGATCGAGCAGCACCAGCGCCGCAACCCGGTCGGGGTGCGCGGCGGCCAAATGCAGCGCGACCGCGCCGCCGAAGGAATGCCCGACCACCACCACCGGGGCGTCGGCCTGCTCCTTCAGCAGCGTGGCCAGCGCCGCGACGTTGGCGTCGATGCTCCACGGCGCGGCATACGACGACCTGCCATGCCCGAGCAGGTCGGGCGCGGCCACGGCGACCTCCGGCAGGTGCTGCGTCGCCAGCGGTTGCCAGCGCCGCCCGTGACCCGTCAGACCGTGGATCGCCAGCAGCCGCACCGGCCCGGGCGGGCCGTAGCGATGTACGTGCAGCTCGCTCACCTGTCGAATGGTGCCAGCCGGCCACAACCGCCCCGAATGCGCCTGCCCCCAAAAATGTGTCAATAAGCTGGTGAGCTGGGCAGTAATGTTGATCTGCACACCCGGCACACTCCGAGAGAGGTCGCGTGATGGGCGTCCCGCCTGACAGCAGCCCGTACGGGTCACAGACGTTGATGGGTCCTGCGTGGCCCAACGTCGATGAGGAACAACTCACGGCCGCAGCGGAGCAGCACGAGCAGCTGGCAATGCATCTGACCGGAACCGTGGTGCCGCAGCTGCAGGGGCAGTGGACCAACATGTCCAACAGCTGGTCGGGTACCGCGGCGACGGCGGCGCTGGGCGAGGCCAGCACGATCATCAGCGGCCACGAGATGAACGCCGCCCAGGCACAGGCGATTGCGATGCAGTTGCACGCGATGGCGGCCGCCGTGACCCAGACCAAGGCGATGGTGAATGCGACCGCACAAGAGATTCAGCACATGTGCGAAGCCATCGAGGCCATGCCGATCCAGAACAAGGAAGAGCTGCTGCAAAGCGCGATCAAATTGGGTCAATCGCAGAACATGGCCGACGTGTCGGCCAGCACCGGCGAGCTCGCCAGCCAGCTCGGCGTGCCTGCGGTGAATCCGGCCGGGATACCCATCCCGCCCGGCGGCGTGCCCGGGGCAGGGCAGGCCAGCAAAGATGCGCAGGAGGCCGGAAAGACCGGTGGCCAGGGCGGGCAGCAGATTATGCAGATGATGAGCGGGATGGTCGGCCAGATCGGGCAGGTCCCGCAGCAGCTCAGCAAGATGGTCAGCGGACAAGGGCTGCAGCAGCTGACCCAGCCGTTGCAGCAGATCTCGTCGATGTTCGGCCAGCTCGGCAAAGGCGGCGGTGGCGGAGGCGGCGGAGCGGGCGCGGCGCCGTTTGCCGCTTTCAGCAACCACCCGGCGGCGGGCGGTTCCGGCCCGAGGGCCGGTGGAGGTCTGATGCATGGGGCGTCGGTGCCCGGCTCCGGCGGCAGCTCGCCACGGACCCCGCTGATGGCCAAACTGGTCGACAAGCACGCCACGGTCTCGCCGACTGCGGTGGAGGAGGGCGCGGTTGCGGGTAGCACGGCAACCGCTGGGGCGGCACCGGTGGCTGCCGGCGGCGCCATGGGCGGCATGGGCATGATGGGCCACCGCGAGACCAGCGGGGGCACGCGGGCGGGGCTGGCGGTTCCGACGCCGCTCGACCACGATCTTTCCGAGGATGAGGGCGACGATGACTGGTGAGCCTGGTGGGCGGCGAAGCATGACGAGGAGGCGGTCTTATGAGCTCGTTTGAGAGGTCCGGGCCCCAGTCCTGGGATCCGGCGTCGGGAATCCAGCTACCACCGATGCCGACGATTCCGCCCGGCGATGACCTCATGAGCCAGACGATCTCGGCGGCCCTGCCGACGCTGGCCGCTCCATTGGAAGCCAATATGGCGATGCTGCAGGGCAAGGAAACAATGTTCTCCGGCAAAGTGGCCGCCTCGAACGTGGCCTATCAGGGTTCCGAGGAGTCGGGCGAGCAGGGCGTGATGCAGATCGTGCAGATGCTGGGCCAGATGGCGGGCCAAGCCGGCCAGATGGGTGAAATGGCCGGTGCGCCGGGGCAAATGCTCGGCCAGATGGGCGGTCAGTTCAGTCAGCTGATGCAGCCGATGATGCAGGTGTTCCAAGGCGCCGGGCACGGCGGGCAGGGCCAGACACCCGGCGCACCCGGTGCGGGCGGCGGCGGTGCCGGTGTCGGGCAGGTTCCGGGCGGTATGGCCGGGACCCAGCAGCAAGGACGCGACGACGAGGCCCCGGCTCAGGCGCAGCCGCAGCCGCAGCACAACGCGGACCGGGACGACCAGGCGATGGCCGGACCACAGGCCGGCCCCGGCGAGACCCGGCACGGCTTGACGCCGCCGCCTGTGTTCCCGCACGAGCAGCCCCGCCACGAGGGCGGCGGGGAGGACCTCGCTCGGCGGGTGTGACCGTCGCCAACCAGGCGGGACCGACTTGTCGGACCCTCGTGATCTCATGCCGTTATGGCAGATCGGTGGGGTCCCGAGGCGCGCACGGTACTGAATCCGGCTCTGCGCGGCCGGATTCGGGTACTCGGAGGCCCGGGCACCGGTAAGAGCAGCCTGCTGGTCGACGCCGCGGCCGCGCGCATCGCGGACGGTGCCGACCCGGAATCGGTTCTGTTGCTGACGGGTTCGGGCCGCATCGCCGGCCGCGCGCGCAGCGCGTTGACAACGCAGTTGTTGCGGTCGCGGAGGGACGCTGCCGGGACCGTCGTGATTCGCGAGCCGCTGGTGCGCACCGTGCACAGTTACGCCTTCGCTGTGCTGCGGCTGGCCGCGCAGCGCGCCGGCGGGCCCCCTCCGCGGCTGGTCACCAGCGCCGAACAAGACGCAATCATCGCCGAGCTGCTCGCCGGTGACCTGCAAGACGGTTCGACGGCGTGGCCCGCCGAACTGCGTCCCGCACTGAGTACCGCAGGGTTCGCCGCCGAGTTGCGGGATCTGTTGGCGCGCTGCGCCGAACGTGGTGTCGACCCGCGGGAGCTGCAGCGGCTGGGCCGGTTGCACGGGCGCCCGGTATGGGCGGCGGCGGGCCGGTTCGCGCGCCAGTACGAACAGGTGATGTTGCTGCGCGCCGCGGTCGGGACGGCGGCCCCGCAGGCCACCACGCCGGCGCTGGGCGCCGCCGAACTGGTCGGGGCCGCCCTCGAGGCCTTCGCCGTCGACCCGGAGTTGCTGGCCGGCGAGCATGCCCGGATCCGGGTCCTGCTGATCGACGACGCCCAGCAACTCGACCCGCAGGCCGCCCGCCTGGTGCGGACATTGGCCGCGGGCGCCGAAGTGACGGTGATCGCCGGCGACCCCAACCAGGCGGTGTTCGGCTTCCGCGGCGGCGACCCGGGCGCCCTGCTGCAGAGCGACGACGGGCCGGCGGTGACGTTGAAGTCGTCGCACCGCTGTGCGCCGGCGGTGGCGCGCGCCGTCTCCGGGATCGCCGGCCGGCTCCCCGGTGGCAGCGAAATCGACTCCGCCGCAACAGATCCCGGTTCGGTGACCGTGCGCCTGGCCGCCTCCGAGCATGCGGAGGCGGCGCTGATCGCCGACGCGCTGCGGCGCGCCCACCTCGTCGACGGGCTGCCGTGGTCACAGATGGCGGTCATCGTCAGATCGGTGCCGCGCGCCGCGGCGGGGCTGGCGCATGCGCTGACCCGGGCCGGCGTCCCGGTGGCCATGCCGACTTCCGGCGGCCTGCTGTGGCAACAGCCCGCGGCGCGGGCGCTGCTGACCGTGCTGGCAGCCACCGTCGACGGGCTGGACGGCGGGCACGCACTGGCGTTGCTGACCGGGCCGATCGGCCGGGTCGACCCGGTGACGCTTCGCCAACTGCGCCGGGCGCTGCGCCGCAGCGCACCCGAGCGCGACGTCGACGACCTGCTGGTGTCGGCGCTGACCGGGGATCTGCCGGCACTGTCCGCGGCGCAGGCCCGCCCGCTGCGACGGGTCCGCGCGGTACTCGACGCCGCCGCCCGCTGCCATCGCGACGGCCAGGATCCGCGCGACACGCTGTGGGCGGCGTGGCAGCGCTCGGGTCTGCAGCGTCGCTTGCTGGCGGCGGCTGAGCGCGGCGGCGCGGCCGGTGCCCAGGCCGACCGCGACCTCGACGCGGTGACGACGCTGTTCGAGGTCACCGACCAATACGTGTCGCGCACCGCCGGTGCATCGCTGCGCGGGCTACTCGACCACGTCGGTGCGCTGCAGCTGCCCGCGACACGCCCCGAGCCGGGCATAGCCGAACAGGTCAGCGTGCTCAGCGCGCACGCCGCACTCGGCCATGAGTGGGACCTGGTGGTCATCGCCGGCCTGCAGGAAGGGTTGTGGCCCAACACAATTCCGCGTGGCGGAGTGCTGAATACCCAGCGGTTGCTCGACGTCCTCGACGGGGTCGGCGAAGATGTGTCACTACGGGCGCCGCTGCTTGCCGAGGAACGACGCCTGTTGGTCGCGGCGATGGGGCGGGCTCGCAAGCGGCTGCTGGTCACTGCCGTCGACGGGGACGGCGGCCAGACCGGCTGCGACAGCGCGCTGCCGTCCCCGTTCTTCGCCGAGATCGCGCAGTGGGCCACCGACGCTGAACCGCTGCCCCCGATCACCGCGCCGCGGGTGTTGTCGGCGGCCGCGGTGGTGGGCCGGCTGCGCGGCGCGGTCTGCGCAGCCGACGGCACGGTGAGTGAGACCGAAAGAGCAAGCGCAGCAACGCAATTGGCACGGCTCGCAAAGGCCGGTGTGCCGGGCGCCGACCCGACCGACTGGTACGGCATGACCCCGGTCAGCACCGCCGAGCCACTGTGGAGCGGCGACGACCACGTGGTCACGCTGACGCCGTCGAGCCTGCAGACGCTGACCGACTGCCCCCTGCGCTGGCTGGCCGAACGCCACGGCGGAACCGACCCCCGCGACCTGCCGTCGGCCATCGGCTCGGTGGTGCACGCGCTGATCGCCGAGTCGGCCGCCAGCGAGCCGCAGCTGATGGCCGCGCTGGACCGGGCCTGGGAACATCTGCCGTTCGGATCGCGCTGGTATGCGGCCAACGAGCTGGCCCGTCACCGCGCGATGCTGCAGACGTTTCTGCAATGGCGGGCCCAGACCCGGCACGCGCTCACCGAGGTGGGCGTCGAGGTCGAGGTCGACGGGGTGGTCGACGGCGTGCGACTGCGCGGCCGGGTCGACCGGCTCGAGCGCGACGCGGCGGGCCGGCTGGTCATCGTCGACGTCAAGACAGGCAAGACACCGGTCAGCAAGGACGACGCGCAGCGGCACGCCCAGCTGGCGGCCTACCAGTTGGCGGTGGCCGGGGGCCTGCTGCCGCACGGCGACGAGCCCGGCGGCGCCCGGCTGGTGTACCCCGGTAGGACGACGGCCGGGGGAGCCACCGAACGCGAGCAGGACCCGCTGACACCGGCAGCGGGCGAAGAGTGGCGCAACCTGATCCGGCAGGCGGCCGCCGCCACCGCCGGGCCGCAGTTCGTCGCCCGCGTCAACGACGGCTGCCCGCACTGCCCGCTGCGGCCCAGCTGCCCGGCCCACACAGACGGGATCGCGACATGACACCCCGCTACACCCCTGCCGAATTAGCCTGCAGCCTCGGGCTTTTCGAACCGACCGAGGAGCAGGCCGCGGTCATCGCCGCGCCGCCGGGGCCGCTGGTGGTCATCGCCGGCGCCGGCGCCGGCAAGACCGAGACCATGGCCGCGCGGGTGGTGTGGCTGGTCGCCAACGGTTACGCGCGACCCGACCAGGTGCTCGGCTTGACGTTCACCCGCAAGGCGGCCGGGCAGCTGCTGCGGCGGGTCCGGTCCCGGCTTGGCCGGCTGGCCGGTGCCGGACTGATCACCGGCGAACCCCCGGGTGCACCGGTGGTCAGCACCTACCACGCGTTCGCCGGGCAGCTGCTGCGCGACCACGGCCTGCTGCTCGGTGTCGAGCCGGACACCCGGCTGCTGTCCGAGACCGAGCTGTGGCAGCTGGCGTTCGAGGTGGTCAACGGCTACCGCGGCGAGCTGCGCACCGACAAGACTCCGGCCGCGGTCACCTCGATGGTGCTGCGGCTGTCCGGCCAGCTCGCCGAGCATCTCGTCGACACCGCGCAGCTGCGCGACACCCACGTCGAACTGGAACGGCTGGTGCACGCGCTGCCGGCCGGCCCGTACCAGCGAGAGCGCGGCCCCAGCCAGTGGCTGCTGCGGATGCTGGCCACCCAGACCGAGCGCGCCGAGCTCGTGCCGCTGATCGAGGAGCTGCATGCGCGGATGCGGGCCGAGAAGGTGATGGACTTCGGCATGCAAATGGCCGCGGCCGCACGGCTGGTGACGACGTTCGGCCAGGTCGGGCAGGAGTTGCGGAGCCGCTACCGGGTGGTGCTGCTCGACGAGTATCAGGACACCGGACACGCCCAGCGCGTCGTGTTGTCGTCGCTGTTCGGCGGCGGCGTCGACGACGATCTGGCGTTGACCGCGGTCGGCGACCCGATCCAGTCGATCTACGGCTGGCGCGGCGCCTCGGCCACCAACCTGCCGCGGTTCACCACCGATTTCCCCCGGCCGGACGGCACGCCGGCGCCCATGCTGGAGCTGCGCACCAGCTGGCGCAACCCGCCGCGGACCTTGCAGGTGGCTAACGCGGTCTCGGCCGAAGCTCGGCGACGATCGGTGGCGGTAAGGCCGCTGCGGGCCCGGCCCAACGCCGCGCCGGGGACCGTGGCCTGCGCGCTGCTGCCCGACGTATGCGCAGAACGGGAGTGGGTCGCCGAGCACCTGCACCAACACTATGAGCGGGCCCGCGCGGCGGGTGTCGCGCCGCCGACCGCCGCAGTCCTGGTGCGCCGCAACGCCGACGCCGCGCCGATGGCCGCGGCGTTGCGGGCCCGCGGCATCCCGGTGGAAGTGGTGGGGCTGGCCGGCCTGCTGTCCGTCCCGGAGGTCGCCGAGGTGGTGGCGATGCTGCGGCTGGTGGCCGACCCGGCCGCCGGTGCGGCGGCCATGCGGGTGCTCACCGGCCCGCGCTGGCGGCTCGGCGGCCGCGACATCGCCGCGCTGTGGCGACGTGCCGTCGCCCTGGATGGTGGTGCACGCCAGGCGAATTCCGTCGAACAGATCGCCGCGTCGGCCGGCCCGGACGCCGACACCGCCAGCCTGGCCGACGCCATCGACGACCCCGGCCCGGAAAGCGAGTATTCGCCGGCCGGGTATCGGCGCATCACCGCACTTGCCGACGAGTTGACCATGCTGCGTGGACATCTCGGCCACACGCTGCCCGACCTGGTCGCCGAGGTACGCCGGGTGCTGGGCGTCGACTGCGAGGTGCGTGCCGCGCAGCCGGTCATCTCTGGGTGCACCGGTACCGAACACCTCGACGCCTTCGCCGACGTGGTCGCGGGCTACGCCGAGCGGGCCGGTAACCCGTCGGCCGAGGGTCTGCTGGCCTACCTGGATGCCGCAGCCGACGTCGAAAACGGTTTGCCGCCGGCGCAAATCACCGTCGCCCGGGATCGGGTCCAGGTGCTCACCGTGCATGCCGCCAAGGGGCTGGAGTGGCAGGTGGTGGCCGTTCCCCATCTGTCGGGCGGCGTGTTCCCGTCGACGGGGTCGGCCCGCACCTGGTTGACCGATGCCGCCGAACTCCCGCCGCTGCTGCGTGGCGATCGCGCCTCGTTGGGCGCGCACGGCGTCCCGGTCCTGGACACCTCGGCGGTCACCAATCGAAAACAGCTGTCGGACACCATCTCTGCGCATCGCCGCCAGCTCGAGCAACGCCGCATGGACGAGGAGCGTCGGCTGCTCTACGTGGCCATCACCCGCGCCGAGGACACGCTGCTGCTGTCCGGCCACCACTGGGGTGCTACCGGGATCAAACCGCGCGGCCCGTCCGATTTCCTGTGCGAGCTCAAGGACGTCATCGAAGGCCACGGCTGCGGCAAGGTCGAACACTGGGCGCCGGCGCCTGCCGACGGTGAACCAAACCCATTGCGCGACAAAGCAATAAAAGCTGTCTGGCCCGTAGACCCGCTGGGTGCGCGACGTGCCGACGTGGAGCGCGGCGCGGCGCTGGTGACCGCCGCCATGGCAACGGCGGAGCCGGCGCCCGCCGATCCCGACGTCGACGCGTTGCTGGCCGAACGGTCGCGCGCCGCGACGCCACCGCCACCGAGCCTGCCCGACCAGCTGTCGGTCAGCAGCCTCGTCGACCTGTCCCGCGACCCGGGCACCGCGATGCAGCGGTTGACGCGCCGGCTGCCCACCCGCCCCGAGCCGCATGCCTTGCTGGGCAACGCGTTTCATGAGTGGGTGCAGCGGCTCTACGGCGCCGAGCGGCTATTCGACCTCGCCGACCTGCCCGGTGCCGCCGACACCGAGACCGCGCAGACCGACGCCGAGGAACTGGCCGCGCTGCAGGCGGCTTTCCTCGCCTCACCCTGGGCGTCACGCACCCCTGTCGCCGTCGAGGTGCCGTTCGAGATGGCCGTCGGCGACACCGTGGTGCGTGGGCGCATCGACGCGGTGTTCGCCGAACCGGACGGCGGCGCCACCGTCGTCGACTGGAAGACCGGCGAGCCGCCGCGGGGCCCGGAGGCCGCGCGACACGCCGCGATCCAGCTGGGCGTCTACCGGCTGGCCTGGGCGGGACTGTCCGGTTGCCCGGAGTCGTTGGTGCGCACCGCTTTTCACTACGTACGCAGCGGCGTCACCGTCGTCCCGGACGCCTTGCCGGGGCACGACGAACTGGCGGCGCTGCTGGCTAAGCAGTCCGCCTGATCTTGAGAGCGGAGGTGATCATCGGGATCTGCAACGGCAACCGGGCCAACGCGACCAGCCGCAGCGGCCACGGCCTGGCCCACCACAGCCGCACCATGTTGACGTTGGCCGGAAACACGGCGACGAACAGCACCGCCGCCGCCAGCGCGCCCAACCGGCGGGTGCTCCTGGCCAGCAGCAGCCCGCCGGTCGCCACCTCGGCCACTCCGGAGGCGTAGGTGTAGAACCGCTGGCTGCCCGGCAGTTCCACCGGGACGATGGTGTCGAAGGGTTTGGGCGCCAGAAAATGCGTGATACCCGTCCCGATGAGCAGGGCACCCATGCGGTAGGCGGGAGCCGCGCTGGCGTCGGGGTGAGCTGTGGTAGCGGTCATGGTTACATTGTGTCGTGCGCCAGCCGATGAACCGTGGCCAGCGCTAGCTGGCGGCGGTGGAGAGGTCTCGACGAGACGCTCACCGCCCAGCCCAGTTACGCACTTGTCGGGGTGCTGCGCATCCCCGGGAGCGAAGCCAGCCCCGTCCGCGTCATCACCCGCCGGGTGACCATCGCCACGGTGGCGCTGTTCGTCGCGACCGTGATCGTCTACCTCGACCGCGGCGGGTACCACGACGCGAACGGCCATCATCCGCTCACGTTCGTGGATTGCCTGTACTACTCGGCGGTGTCGCTGTCGACGACCGGGTACGGCGACATCACCCCGTACACCGAAACCGCGCGCCTGGTTAATGTCGCGATCATCACCCCACTGCGGGTCGCGTTCCTGATCGTGCTGGTCGGGACGACGCTGGAGGTCCTCACCGAAACGTCGCGTCAGGCACTGAAGATCCAGCGTTGGAGGAGCAGAGTGCGGAATCACACCGTGGTCGTCGGCTACGGCACCAAAGGCAAGACGGCGGTCACCGCGATGCTGAGCGACGAGGTACCGGCCGGCGACATCGTCGTCGTCGACACCGACCAGGCCGCGTTGGACCACGCCGCCGCAGCCGGGCTGGTCACCGTGCACGGCGACGCCAGCCGATCCGACGTGCTGCGGCTGGCCGGTGCGCAGCATGCCGCGTCGATCGTCGTCGCCACCAGCCGCGACGACACCGCGGTGCTGGTCACGCTGACCGCCCGCGAAATCGCGCCGAAAGCCAAGATCGTCGCGTCCATCCGGGAAGCCGAAAACCAGCACCTGCTGCGGCAATCGGGCGCCGACTCGGTCGTGGTGTCCTCGGAGACCGCCGGCCGATTGCTCGGCATCGCCACCACGACCCCGAGCGTGGTGGAGATGATCGAGGATCTGCTGACCCCCGACGCCGGGTTCGCCATCGCCGAACGCGAGGTGGAGCAGACGGAAGTCGGTGGGTCGCCGCGACACCTGAGCGACATCGTGCTGGGCGTGGTGCGCGACGGCAACCTGCTGCGGGTCGACGCGCCGGAGGTCGACGCCATCGAGGCCAACGACCGGTTGCTCTACATCCGCAACGTAGGCCGCTAGCAATGGATTTTCAGCTGCAAAGCCTCCCGCTACTGTCGCGCATCGGCGCCGACCGCGCCGACCAGCTGCGCACCGACGTCGACGCGGCCGCCGCCGGCTGGGCCGACGCGGCGCTGCTGCGGGTGGACCACCGCAACCAGGTGCTGGTCGCCGACGGCCGGGTGGTGCTCGGCGCGGCGCGCACGCTGGCCGACAAACCTCCCTCGGACGCCGTGTTTTTGGGCCGCCTCGAGGACGGCCGGCACGTGTGGGCCGTCCGCGGCCCGTTGGAAGCCCCCGAGGGCGGTTCGGCTCAGGTGGCCGATCTTCGCCGGGCCGGCCAACTGTTCGACGACGTCAGCGCGCAGCTGGTGTCGTCGGCCATGGCGTTGCTGAATTGGCATGACAGCGCGCGGTTTTCGGCTGTCGACGGCGCGCCCACCAAACCGATCCGCGCGGGTTGGGCGCGGGTCAACCCGCTGACCGGGCACGAGGAATTCCCGCGGATCGACCCCGCGGTGATCTGCCTTGTCCACGACGGCGGCGACCGCGCGGTGCTGGCCCGGCAGACCGTGTGGCCCATGCGGTTGTTCTCGCTACTGGCCGGCTTTGTCGAGGCCGGTGAATCGTTCGAAACCTGTGTCGCCCGGGAAATCCGGGAGGAAATCGGCCTGACGGTGCGCGACGTGCGCTACCTCGGCAGCCAGCCGTGGCCGTTCCCGCGCTCGCTGATGGTCGGCTTCCACGCCGTGGCCGACCCGGATCAGGAGTTCTCCTTCAACGACGGCGAGATCGCCGAGGCGGCCTGGTTCACCCGCGACGAGGTCCGCGCCGCGCTGGCGGCCGGTGACTGGGGCAGCAGCTCCGACTCGAAATTGCTTCTGCCAGGCTCGGTTTCGATCGCCCGGGTGATCATCGAATCCTGGGCGGCGGCCGGCTGAACCGCTTACCCGGCCAGCTTCGCCTTGATCTCGTTGGCGCTGGGATTAGTCAAAGTCGAGCCATCGGCGAACTTCACGGTCGGGACGGTTCGGTTGCCGCCGTTGACGGAACTGACGAACTCCGCGGCCGCGGCGTCCTGTTCGATGTTGACCTCGTCGTAGGAGATACCGGCGGCCTTCAGCATCGTCTTGAGTCGATGGCAATAGCCACACCAGGGCGTCGTGTACATCGTGAGCGCAGCGGTCATACGTCGTTTATATACGGCGTCTGTCGGCGGCCACTGCCAAGATGGACGGCATGCCGGTGATCGCGGACGCCTTGCTTGCCGATCTCGACGAGGAGCAGCGCGAGGCCGTGCTGGCGCCACGCGGGCCGGTCTGCGTACTGGCCGGGGCCGGGACCGGCAAGACCCGCACCATCACGCATCGCATCGCTTCGCTGGTGGCCGCCGGGCACGTCGCCGCCGGGCAGGTGCTGGCGGTGACGTTCACCCAGCGCGCGGCCGGCGAGATGCGCGCCCGGCTGCGTGCGCTGGGCATCGGCAGGGTCCAGGCGATGACCTTTCATGCGGCCGCACACCGCCAGCTGCGCTACTTCTGGCCGCGGGTGGTCGGCGACACCGGCTGGCAACTGCTGGACACCAAGTTCGCCGTCGTCGCGCGTGCCGCCAATCGGACCGGCCAGCAGCTCTCAACCGACGACGTGCGGGATCTGGCGGGCGAAATCGAGTGGGCGAAGGCGTCGCTGATCTCGCCGGAGCAGTATCCGGAGGCGGTCGCCCAGGCCGGCCGCGACATCCCGTTGGACGCCGCCCGGGTCGCCGCGGTGTACGCCGGCTACGAGTCGCTCAAGGCCCGCAGTGACGGACCCGCGCTGCTCGACTTCGACGACCTGCTGTTGCACACCGCGGCCGCGATCGAAAACGACGCCGCGGTCGCCGAGGAATTCCGGGACCGGTACCGCTGTTTCGTCGTCGACGAATACCAGGACGTCACCCCGCTGCAACAGCGAGTGCTCTCGGCATGGCTGGGGGAGCGCGACGACCTGACCGTCGTCGGCGACGCCAACCAGACCATCTACTCGTTCACCGGCGCCTCGCCGCGCTTCCTGCTCGACTTCTCCCGACGTTTTCCCGACGCCACCGTGGTGCGCCTAGAACGCGACTACCGCTCCACCCCGCAGGTGGTGTCGCTGGCCAACCGGGTGATCGCGGCCGCGCGCGGCCGGGTGGCCGGCAGCAAGCTCCATCTGGTGGGCCAGCGCGACCCGGGCCCGGCGCCCAGCTTTCACGAGCATCCCGACGAGGTCGCCGAGGCCACTGCGGTGGCCAAGGCCATCGCGAAGCTGGTCGCGGCGGGCACCCCGCCGGCCGAGATCGCCGTGCTCTACCGCATCAACGCCCAGTCCGAGGTGTACGAGGAGGCGCTGACCGAGGCCGGCATTCCGTATCAGGTGCGCGGCGGCGAGGGGTTTTTCAGCCGTCAGGAGATCCGACAAGCGCTACTGGTATTGCAGCGGGCGGCCGGTCGCGACATCGACGGTGAGTTGCCCGACGTGGTGCGCGGGTTGCTCGAACCGCTGGGTTTGACCGCGCAGCCGCCGGCGGGCACCCGGGCCCGCGAGCGCTGGGAGGCGTTGAGCGCCTTGGCCGAACTGGTCGACGAGGAGGTGGCGCACCGCCCGGCGCTGGATCTGCCCGGTCTGCTCGCCGAGTTGCGGGTGCGCGCCGACGCCCGCCACCCGCCGGTGGTGCAGGGTGTGACGCTGGCTTCGCTGCACGCTGCCAAGGGGCTGGAGTGGGACGCGGTGTTTCTCGTCGGCCTGGCCGACGGCACGCTGCCCATCAGCCACGCGCTGGCGCACGGCGCCGACAGCGAAGCCGTCGAAGAGGAGCGCCGGCTGCTCTACGTCGGAATCACCAGGGCACGAACGCATTTGGCGCTCAGTTGGGCGTTGTCGCGGACGCCGGGCGGGCGGCAGAGCCGTAAGCCGTCGAGGTTCCTCAACGGGATCGCCCCGCAGACGGAACCCGGTCCGGCGCCCGCCAAGCCGCGGCGCAACCGCGGAACTGCATCGCGGTGCCGCATTTGCGACAAGGCGCTGACCACCCCGGCGGCGATCATGTTGCGTCGCTGCGAGACGTGCGCCGCCGACATCGACGACGAGTTGTTGCTGCGGCTCAAGGATTGGCGGCTGCGCACCGCCAAAGAGCTCAACGTGCCCGCCTATGTGGTGTTCACCGACAACACGCTGATCGCGATCGCGGAGATGCTGCCCGCCGACGACGCCGCGTTGGTCGCGATCCCGGGCATCGGCGCCCGCAAGCTCGAGCAGTTCGGCCCGGACGTGCTGGAGCTGGTTCGCAGCCGCGGCTGAAATTGCAGGTCAGAAAATCGCTTGCCGCGCCTGCCTGCTACGATCTAGCCTCGAACCGCAATTCTTACGGCAGCGCACGGAAGGAGGGAGCCACGATGATCACCATGAACGCGTTCGGCGTAGGCCTGGCCGACGCTGGTTCCCGCCATGCCGCTGCGGCGGCCGCATCGGCGGCGCCGCGTCATCGCCGTATCGCCGCCGCTACCAACGCGTCCGTGGATCGGGGCTCCACCTAGGTTCTAGGAAACACCCCCCGATGGCCACGGACTCGAAACAAGATCCGTGGCCATAGTTTTCGGGTCGGCATCCCGCCACCTGGTCCGGATCTTTTCGAAAAGACCGCCCCCAGACCAGGAAGCAGGTGACCAGCACATGTCGACTCTGGAGCTGCCGTGTAATCGCGAGCCCGACCTATGGTTCGCCGACAGCCCGGCCGACTTGGAGCGCGCGAAAGCACTGTGCGCCGACTGCCCAATCCGCAGCCAGTGTCTGGCCGCGGCGCTGGAACGCGCAGAGCCATGGGGAGTGTGGGGCGGTGAAATCCTCGACCGTGGCTCGATTGTGAGCCGCAAGCGGCCCCGCGGACGTCCGCGCAAGGACGGCGTCGCTGCCTAGGCCCGCGAAAGTGCAACTGGCAACGCATTTCCCGAGAGACGGCGTCGCTAGTTGCACTCTGGCGGCGTCTTAGACGACCGCCGTATCGGGTTCGGCGAAGCCGGGGATCAACTCCTCGGACAGCGCCTTCATCGGTACATGCGCGTCGAGCTGACACAGAATCGCACCCACCGACGCAAGCACTCGCATCGGCATCGCCAGCTTGGCCGGCAGATCCAGCTGCCGCACTGTCCTCATCTGCGCCATCGACCGGTCGATCCGGTGCGCGGCCGCCCGTTGCAGCCATTTGCGGTTGTAGTGGAACACTTCCACTTCGATGGGCTCGACGTGCTGGCGCAGCATGTCATCGATGTCGCGGACCGACACCTGCTGGCCCTTCTGGATCAGGCCGGCTTTTTCCATCGTCGGCAGCAGCAGGTCGTAGTTCTTGTCCCGCGCCAGCCGAATCGACATCCCCAGCTCGATGGGAAAGCCCCCGGGCAGCGGAGCCACAGCGCCGAAGTCGATGACCCCCATCCGCCCGTCGGACAACAGCATGAAATTGCCGGGGTGGGCGTCGCCGTGGATCATCTCCAGCCGCCGCGGCGCGTCAAACGTGAGCTCCGCCAGCCGAGTTCCCATTAGGTCACGCTGTTCGGTGGTGCCGTTGCGGATGATCTCCGACATCGGCACACCCTCGATCCATTCCTGGATGACCACCTTCGGCGCGCTGGCCACGACATGCGGCACCACGAAGTGCGGGTGGTCTTGGTAGGCCTTGGCGAACGCGCGCTGGTTGTCGGCCTCCAGCCGGTAGTCGAGCTCCATCTCGGTGCGTTCAATCAGCTCGTCGACGACGCCCTGTATGTCGGCTCCGGGCGAGAGTTGCTTGAGCACGCCGACCATGCGCTGCATGGTCTTCAGGTCGGCGCGCAGGGCCTCGTCGGCCCCCGGGTACTGAATCTTGACGGCGACCTCGCGCCCGTCGTGCCACACCGCCTTGTGGACCTGACCGATGCTGGCCGAGGCGACGGGCGTGTCGTCGAACTCGACGAAGCGCTGGCGCCACTTGGTGCCGAGCTGCGCGTCGAGCACCCGGTGCACCTTGTGCGCCGCCAGCGGCGGGGCATCCTTTTGCAGCTTGGTCAGCGCTTCGCGGTACGGCTCGCCGAACTCCTCGGGAATGGCGGCTTCCATCACCGACAGCGCCTGGCCGACTTTCATCGCGCCGCCCTTGAGCTCACCGAGAACGGTGAACAGCTGATGGGCGGCCTTCTCCATCAGCTCGGCATTGACTTCGTCTCGCGACTTGCCGGTCAGTCGCTTGCCGAATCCGAGCGCTGTCCGGCCCGCGATATTCACCGACAGCCCGGCCAGCTTCGCATTGCGCGACGCGCGGCCCCGTTTGATGTCTGTCACATCACCATCATCCATGACGGCCCCGCGGTCGCCCGCATCGATATGGCAACAAGTGATGTCAACAAGAACACAGTGGGTGGCGGGACCAGTGCCGCGCCACGATCGAGCCGGCGTGGACGTCGAATTCGAGGGTGGCATCCAGCGCCGCCGGCGGGTCCGCATCCGCGCCCCGCACCGCCCCGATCACCCGGTTGACCTGGCTGAGCGCCAGCGCCGCCGTCGCCAGCAGCGTCGCCCGGTCGGCGGTGCCGACGGCATCTCGCAGCTGGGCGGCGACGGCCGGCCAGGCGGCATCTCGGTCACGGCGATGAAGATCGGCACACCCCAAGCAGCTTGTCACCCCCGGGATCACGAGCGGTCCGACCAGGCCCGTGCCGTCGCGGACGCGTACCGGGAGATGAGCGACGCGCTGGCTGTGCAGTTCGCGCACCATCCGCGGGTCGACGACCAGGTAGTCCGACAGCACCACCAGGTCGGCGGTGACCGCGGCATGCGGTTGGCTGCTGTGCTTGATCCGGGCCCCCGAGCAGCGCAGCGCCCCGAGCAGCAGGTCCGACAGCGGTCCGCGGCCATGCACCCGGATCGACGCCGACCGGCCGGGCAGCTGGCGAGTGCGGGTGGCAACGCCGGCGTCGACCAATTGCGCGACGAGCTCGTCGAGGTCCTGCGCGGAAACCGCGCCCGCCTGCCGGTGCAGCTCACTGATCGGCAGCGGCGACTGCATGCCGCGCAGCAGCGCCGCCAGCTCGACCGCGGTCAAGCCCCGCGGCGGCTGGACCAAGACGGCGCGGCGCGGATCCCAACCCACCTGGACGGCGCCGTCGGGACGCACCAGCACCGGCATCGCCGGATCAAGCGCGTACAGCGTGCTCGGCACAGTCGCGACTGTGCCACGCCGGGCGCGACGCCCCGCTCAGCTATCCACAGAACCGTCGTCGCCAGGGTCGGCGCCGCGTTCGAATTCGGCGATCGCCTCGTCGATACCGCTGGTGTCGCCGCCGATGACCCGGTCGATGAAGCCGGCCGGCTCGTCGAGATCCTCGGCCTCGGGCAGCAGGTCGGGGTGCTGCCACACCGCGTCTCGGGCGTCCACGCCGACGGCCTGAGTCAGGCGCTCCCACAGCACCGCGGCTTCGCGCAGTTTGCGCGGACGCAGCTCCAAACCCACCAGCGTGGCGAATGTCTGCTCGGCGGGCCCGCCGGTGGCCCGGCGCCGTCGCAGCGTCTCGGCGAGCGCGGCCGCACTCGGGATGCGGTCGCCCAGCGCCGCGGTCACCACGGTATGCACCCAGCCTTCGATCAACGCCAGCAGTGTCTCCAGCCGTTCGAGCGCCTGGGTCTGCTCCGGCGTCGCCTTGGGCTCGAACACGCCCTGCGTCAACAGGTCTTCCACCGCGGCCGGATCGCTCAGCGATGCCGGGTTGAAATCCCTTGCGAGCTCCTCGATTCCGGCCATATCGATCTTCATGCCCTTGGCGTAGGCTTCCACGGCGCCGAGCAGCTGACTGGCTAGCCAGGGCACATGGCTGAACAGCCGGTGGTGGGCAGCCTCACGAGCCGCCAGGTAGGTCACGATCTCGCTGCGCGGTTGCTCCAGCCCGTCGGCGAAGGATTCCACCGCAGCCGGCAACAGCGCGGCAATTCCCTTGGGGCCCAACGGCAAACCGATATCGGTAGACGTCAGCACCTCGCGGGACAGCCGGCCAAGCGCCTGGCCCAGCTGCGAACCGAACGCCATACCGCCCATCTGCGACATCATCGACAGCAGCGGGCCGGCCATGTTCTTGGCCTCTTCGGGCAGCGCCGCCGCCCACACCGTGGCGATCTGCTGAGCCATCGGATCGCACAACCGTTTCCAGGTTTCCAGCGTGTTGTCGACCCAGTCGGTCGGGCTCCAGGCGACGGCCTTGGCGGTGCCCGCCGGCAGTGCGGTCGCCCCATCCAGCCAGGTCTCGGCAAGGTGCACGGCATCGCTGATCGCCGAACTGGTGGCAGCCGGGATCGGCGGCACGAAACCGATCGAACTGGATGCCAGCTGACGCGCCAGTTCGTAGTTCACCGGGCCGGAGGGCTTGCCCGACGCCATCGCGGTGCCGGCGCCGCTGAACATCTGCCCGAGACGCGTGAAGATCTGCCCCAGGTCGGCCATGTCGAAATTGCCGCCCATTCCGAATGGGTCGGTGGAGCCCGAGTCGTCTTTGCCCGGCTTGTCGCGCTCGGGATCGTCTCCGGCGGAGAAGCCGAAAGGCAGGTCAGCCATACCCCCAACGGTACTCACCGGGGAAGTGCGACGGGTGATCCGCCGTCACGCTGAGGGTGAACGGGACCTTAGGGTAGGCGACGTGAACAGGCGGATTCTGACGCTGATCGTCGCGCTGGTGCCGATTGTGGCCTTCGGCGTGCTGCTCGCGGTGGTGACGGTGCCATACGTGTCTTTGGGTCCGGGTCCGACGTTCGACACGCTCGGCGAGGTCGACGGCAAACAGGTGGTCGACATCGAGGGCACCCAGACGCATCCCACGACGGGTCATCTGAACATGACGACGGTGTCGCAGCGCGACGGCCTGAGCCTGGGGGAGGCGCTGACGCTGTGGCTGTCCGGGCAGGAGCAGCTGGTGCCGCGCGACCTGGTCTATCCGCCGGGCAAGTCGCGGGACGAGGTCGACAAGGCCAATAACGCCGATTTCCGCCAGTCGGAGGACAGCGCGGAGTACGCCGCCCTCGGGTATCTGAAGTACCCGCAGGCGGTCACCGTTGCGGCGGTGAGCGACCCCGGCCCGTCGAAGGGCAAGCTGCGCGACGGCGACGCGCTCGACGCGGTCGACGGCACGCCGGTCGCGAATGTGGAGCAGTTCACGTCGCTGCTGAAGAAAACCAAACCCGGTCAGTCGGTCACCATCGACTTCCGGCGCAAGAACGCCCCGCCCGGTAATGCGCGAATTACGCTGGGCGCCAACCCCGATCGCGGCTACGGCTTTTTAGGAGTATCGGTGCTGGATGCGCCGTGGGCGCCGTTCGCCATCGACTTCAACCTCGCCAACGTCGGCGGCCCCTCCGCCGGACTGATGTTCAGCCTCGCCGTCGTCGACAAACTCACCACCGGTGATCTGGCCGGCTCCAAGTTCGTCGCGGGCACCGGCACCATCACCGCCGAGGGAAAGGTGGGCCCCATCGGCGGCATCGTGCACAAGATGAACGCCGCCCGCGCGGCCGGGGCCACGGTGTTTTTGGTGCCGGCCAAGAACTGCTACGAGGCCAGTTCGGACAAGCTGCCCGGACTGCAGTTGGTGAAGGTCGACACCCTCGGGCAGGCAGTGGATGCGCTGCATGCGGTGACGTCGGGTGGGCAGCCGCCGAGTTGCTGACGCCCTGCGTACAGTTGTGACCGTCGATACAAATGAGGACGGCCAGGGAGCGTAAGTAGTGGGAATGCGGCCCACGGCGAGAATGCCGAAGCTTACTCGGCGCAGCCGGATTCTGATCGCGATCGCACTGATAGTGATCGTGCTGCTGTTGGTCGGGCCGCGACTGATCGACGCCTACGTCGACTGGCTGTGGTTCGGCGAACTGGGCTACCGATCGGTCTTCAGCACCGTGCTGCTGACCCGCTTCGTGGTGTTCTTGGTGGTCGGGCTGCTGGTCGGCGGCATTGTGTTCGGCGGGCTGGCCATGGCCTATCGGACTCGTCCGGTGTTCGTGCCCAGCAACGGCAACGATCCGGTGGCGCGGTATCGCACCGTGGTGCTCTCGCGGCTGCGGCTGATCGGAATCGGAATCCCGGCGATGATCGGCCTGCTGGCCGGCATCATCGCGCAGACCTACTGGGTGCGTATCCAGCTGTTCCTGCACGGCGGCGTCTTCGGCATCAGGGATCCGCAATTCGGCAAGGATCTCGGCTTCTACGCCTTCGATCTGCCGTTCTACCGGCTGGTGGTCGGCTACTTGTTCGTGGCGCTGTTCTTGGCGTTCGTGGCGAACCTGGTGGCGCACTACATCTTCGGCGGCATCCGGCTGTCCGGGCGTACGGGCGCGCTGAGCCGTTCGGCGCGCATCCAATTGATCAGCCTGGTGGGCGCGCTGGTGCTGCTCAAGGCGGTGGCCTACTGGCTGGACCGCTACGAGCTGCTGTCGCACACCCGGGCCGGCAAACCGTTCACCGGTGCCGGATACACCGACATCAACGCCGTGCTGCCCGCCAAACTGATCCTGCTCGCGATCGCGCTGATTTGCGCCGCGGCCGTGTTCTCCGCAATCGTCTTGCGGGACTTGCGGATTCCGGCGATCGGCTTGGTGCTGCTGTTGTTGTCGTCGCTGATCGTGGGTGCCGGCTGGCCGCTGATCGTCGAGCAGATCAGCGTCAAACCCAATGCGGCGCAAAAGGAAAGCGAATACATCAGCCGGAGCATCACCGCGACCCGCCAAGCCTACGGGCTGACCGACGACGTGGTCAGCTACCGCAACTACAGCGGCGACGGTCGCGCCACCGCCGAGCAGGTGGCCTCCGACCGTGCCACCACGTCGAACATCCGGCTGCTCGACCCGACGATCGTCAGCCCGGCGTTCACGCAGTTTCAGCAGGGCAAGAACTTCTACTTCTTCCCCGACCAGCTCTCCATCGACCGCTACCTCGACCGCGACGGGAACCTGCGCGACTACGTCGTCGCCGCGCGGGAACTCAACCCGGACCGGTTGATCGACAACCAGCGGGACTGGATCAACCGGCACACCGTCTACACCCACGGCAACGGGTTCATCGCCTCGCCGGCCAACACGGTGCGCGGAATTGCCAACGACCCCAACCAGAACGGCGGCTACCCGGAGTTTCTGGTCAACGTCGTCGGCGCCAACGGCGGTGTGGTGTCCGACGGTCCGGCACCGCTGGATCAGCCGCGCGTCTATTTCGGGCCGGTCATCGCCAACACCCCGGCCGACTACGCGATCGTCGGCAAGAACGGCAACGACCGCGAATACGACTACGAGACCAACACCGAAACCAAGAACTACACCTACACCGGCGCCGGCGGCGTGCCGATCGGCAGCTGGGTGTCGCGCAGTGTGTTCGCCGCGAAGTTCGCTGAACGAAACTTTTTGTTCTCCAACGTGATCGGCTCCAACAGCAAGATCCTGTTTAACCGGGATCCGGCGCAGCGGGTCGAGGCGGTGGCGCCCTGGCTGACCACCGACAGCGCGGTGTACCCGGCGATCGTCAACAAGCGGCTGGTGTGGATCATCGACGGCTACACCACGCTGGACAACTACCCGTATTCCGAGCTGACGTCGTTGTCGTCGGCCACCGCCGACTCCAACGAGGTGGCGTTCAACCGGCTCGCGCCCGACAAGCAGGTCTCCTACATCCGCAACTCGGTGAAGGCCACCGTCGACGCCTACGACGGAACCGTCACGCTCTATGCCCAGGACGAGGCCGACCCGGTGCTCAAGGCGTGGATGAAGGTGTTCCCGGGCACGGTCAAACCCAAGAGCGACATCACTCCCGAGCTGGCCGAGCATCTGCGCTATCCGGAGGACCTGTTCAAGGTGCAGCGGATGCTGCTGGCCAAATACCACGTCAACGACCCGGTGACGTTCTTCTCGACGTCGGATTTCTGGGATGTGCCGCTGGACCCCAACCCGACCGCCAGCAGCTACCAGCCGCCCTACTACATCGTCGCGAAAAACCTTGCCAAAGGCGACAATTCGGCGTCGTATCAGCTGACCAGCGCGATGAACAGGTTCAAGCGTGACTATTTGGCCGCCTACATCAGCGCCAGCTCGGATCCCGCGACGTACGGCAAGATCACGGTGCTGACCATCCCGGGTCAGGTCAACGGGCCCAAACTGGCCAACAATGCGATCACCACCGATACCGCGGTGTCCCAGGACCTCGGTGTGATCGGCCGGGACAACCAGAACCGCATCCGCTGGGGCAATCTGCTGACGCTGCCGGTGGCGCAGGGCGGGCTGCTCTACGTCGAACCGGTGTATGCCTCACCGGGTTCCAGTGATGCGGCGTCGTCGTACCCGCGGCTGATCCGGGTCGCGATGATGTACAACGACAAGATCGGCTATGGGCCCACCGTCAGTGATGCGTTGACGGGTCTGTTCGGGCCCGGTGCGGGTGCTACCGCGACGGAGATCGCGCCGACCGATGCCGGTGCGCCGGCCAGCCCGCCGGCGGGAACGCCGCCGCCGGCCGCCGACTCAGTGCCGGCATCACCCGCGCCGCCGGCCGCGGCGGTTCCGCCGTCGCCGAACGGGGCGTTGTCGCCGGCCAAGGCGGCAGCGATGAAGGAGATCCAGGCGGCCATCGCCGCGGCGCGCGATGCCCAGAAGAAGGGCGACTTCGCCGCGTACGGCGCTGCGCTCCAGCGGGTCGACGACGCGATCACCAAGTTCAACAACGCCAAGTAAGCGGGCGGTTGCCTTCCCCGCGAGTGTGCGCGGCCCCGGGCGACACGCCGGCCAAATCGCCGGGTTTGCGCACGCTCGCGGCATCTTGACCCGCGATTTGGTGGCCGCCGCCAGTGTTCGGTAACCTTGCATTTACCCGTCGCGGGGTGGAGCAGCTCGGTAGCTCGCTGGGCTCATAACCCAGAGGTCGCAGGTTCGAATCCTGTCCCCGCTACTAGTGTCATGTCTCGGGACATCGTTGACAGGTGTCCCGAGACATGGTTTACACCTCGAGTTTGTTTTCGGGGTGAGTGGAGTCATGTAGTGCGCCGCAGCAGGGCTGCCGCTACGTCGTCACCGGGCTCGTACCTTGGGTCAGGATCTGCGCGGTGTAGTCCGGGCCGTGGCGGTCATCGAACTCGCTGTATGCGCGCCGGATCTCGCCGTGCACGCGGGCGACGAGCGGTTCCCAGTCGCGATGGGTGATGATCAGGAATTGCCGTTGCTGCATGGCTTCGACCACCTGCTCGCCAACACGGTCGGGATCCGCCCCCTGGCCCAGCAGTGCGCCGTTGCCCTCCAATGCGGCTCTGTTTATCTCTTGGCCGAGGAGCTTGGCCTCCGCCTCTCCGGCGGTCACGTTGATTCGAGTGGCCACCGTTCCGGGGCACAGCACAGAGACTCCGACATCGGTGCCGAGAAGCTCATCGCGGAGCACCATCGAAAACCCGACGCCGGCGAACTTCGACGAGGAGTAGGCGCCGACGCGGGTCATCGGCACAATGCCTGCCATCGAAGCGGTGTTCACGATGTGGGCACGACCACCGCGGCTTTTAAAGCGCGGAAGGAAGGTCGAGACGCCGATGAACTGCGCCTCGGTGTTGATCTTGAAGACCCAGCGCCAAACCTCCAGTGGTGTCTCATCGATGAGTCCGCCTCCGTTCACGCCGGCGTTGTTGCAAAGTATCGAGATTGGCCCGAGTGCTTTCTCGGCCTGATCGGCCGCAGCCGACCACTGGTCGGCGTCACTGACGTCGAGTTGCACGCCCAGCACGGTGCCGCCGGCATCCGTCAATTCTTTGGCGACGTCGGCGAGCCGTGCGCCGTCGATGTCGGCGAGTGCCACCTTCGCGCCTGCGGCGACGAGCGCACGCGCGATGCCGAGTCCGATTCCTGACGCCGCTCCGGTAACGAAAGCTGCTTGTCCTGCTGGCCAGTTCGTTGTCATAGCGGACACAATATAGCAATCTGACAGTAGATAGTGTCAGATGTTGGGTGCCATCCCGGCCCACAGGCCCGTCCACGCCAGGGGCGGCGAGGTAACGCAGACCTACAGACGGGATAGGGCGATGCAAAGAGCAGACTGGGTCATGTGCTTGACATGCGAACTTGCCGAGGAACATAATCTGACATGTCTGAATGTCAATTTGGACGGTGCCTTACGACCAGCGGATGCCGTGTTCGCGCGTACAGCGTGCGTGAAGAACCGGCTACTAATAGGAAGTGAGTGAGGCATGACGAAACCCCAGTGCTTCACAGGTTCACGCTTGGAGGACGGGTCGTTCGTCCTGGCCAGCCTCCAGTCCTTCCACCGATGTCCAGCTCGGTCGGACTTCATCGAGTTGTGCTTTGCGACCGACGCGGGCACATGGACGTGGTGCTTTCGGGAGCCGTCTGAGCGGAGCGAGGGCGGCTCTGGCGGCACGCTCGCATTGACGGTCGGACCATACGGCGCCCAGGCGCGTTACGTCGACGACGGCGGTCTCGGACTTGCGTTGCCAACTTCTCAGGCCCTGCCGATGATTCTCGGCGGATCCCAGACGTACGTGGCACGGAGGCTGGTCGCACGGGGATGAAATCGATTTCGCCACAACCGTTTCGACATCCAGGCTGGGTCGTGCTGGAACACCAAGTTACCCACGGCCGCTTGCAGCTAGCGCAGGTCGATTTCGGAGGTTACGAATGGGGCCAGCTATGACGCGGCTCGACGCAACCCGCCGCGCGTCCCTAGGGCTTTCCTGCCTCGCTGTCCTGGCAGCGATGTGCGTCGCGGTGGGGAGTCGAGCAGGTGCAGATCCGTCAGATCCACCTCCTCCGCTGTTGCCCGAGTTTGTCCCGACCGCCAGCAACTTTTCTCCCCAGTTCCCGTATCCCTATGACGAAACGCGCAAGAACGTCACCTCCGCCGACGTCAACGCAGAGCGGGAAATGTGTCAGTGGTTCAATGCGCAATACCGCGACCTGCGGAACCAGATGGACCAATTCGGGTTCAATCTCTTGCAGGCCAACAACGACTGGACGGTCGGCACCATCCAGGCGCAGGCCGACAACGTGGCCACGAACGTCGAGCAGGCCGTCGCTTTCCTCACCCCGCGCGCGCAGGCTCTCACGATAAGTCAGGATTACGCCGGCGACATGTACTTCCCGCTCTACCAAGGCGAGTCCTTTTACCGGTTATGGCAAGAACTGTCCAACGTTGGAGTTGGCATCCGGGCCCGCAACACTGCCTGGATATACGGTCCTTCGCAGCAACGAGTCAAACATTGGGGCAGCAAGATCGAACGGTCGCACGTTTGTGACTAGCGGCTAAATCCGTTGCGGCTCAGTGCCTTCTGACCAGTCGTGTTCGACGTCAGCCCCCGTGAGTAGGAGCCTGCGCGGTTAGACCATCGAGTCGAACGGGCTGACGCGCTTCAGGCACGGGTTGATCCGAACGATATCGACGAGAAGCAGTGTGTCCGCGGCGAGTACGCCGTCGACCGCTTGGACGCGAGAACCCACGATTTCCATGAGCTCTGCGGCGTCGGCGGCGAAAACCCCGACGTGAAGATCCCAGTTACCGAGGCAGACCGCGACAAACGTCACGTTGGGCATCGCCGTGAATTCCTTGACGATGGCGTCGATCCGCGCGCGTTCGGCGTGGAGCATGATAATGGCGGCTACACCCGCCAGCCCGAACGCGACTGGCTCGACCATTGCCACGACGCGCGCCAGACCCGATTCGGTCATTCGACTGATGCGGGCGCGGATCGTCCCCTCCGACACCCCAAATTTGCGGGCGATGTTGCGACTGGATTGGCGACCATCGTCGATGAGCGCCTGCAGAATCGAGAGATCGAGATCATCGAGTTCGATGCACGGAGCCGGCAGCCGGATCGGTGTGGGGTCCATGGCGAGGTACAGCCGTCTTCCTAATGCGGACACTTGGGTGTCGGTGGCAAGCTCAACGTCAAGTTCGGCGACCCCGTCGATGGAACCGAGTTTGTCGATCACTTCTCGGAGTTCGGCGCGGTCTCTGACCAAGAGATAGGCGATCAAGTCGTGCGACCCCAACACCACTGCCGTCGACGCACATTGCGCCAAGCCGCCGATGTCGCTGGCGACGTCGACCGCTGAACGTTTGCGCGTTTTGATCAGGAGAATGACCCACCATTCGAAACCGGCCTTTTCCCAGTCGATTACTGCCGTGAAGACCAGTGCACCGCTGTCCATCAATTTGCGCAGCCGGGTGCTCACTGCCGATTCGCTGATCCTCACTTGCTGGGCCAGGCGGCGGTTGGACATTCTGCTGTCGGCGAGAAGGTGCCGCACCAGCGCGCGGTCGACGTCATCAATGGCTGCCGTTGGCGTATCTGCAACGTTGCCGCCAAACAGCGACGACCCCGTAGTGGCGCGCCTGATGGATGGCGGGCGCAGAATCGCTTGGTTGGGCGCCTTGTCCGACGCCATTAGATGCGTCCTCCGACCGTGCTGGTCGGAAGGTTCGGCCGCGCCGGCGAGGCGGTGAACCAGTTACGGGTGAGCGTGTACTGCATCTAGTCGGCCGCCTCGTCGTCGCTGTCCGTGATCCCGATGCCACCTCGGGACAAAATTTTTACGCCGTGATGCGCATCAGTGTGTTACCTTCCCATATGGTTGCACACTGTTGTCAGATGGCCATGTCTGACGCCGCGGGATACGGCTGGATCCAGACAAGACCAGCAGGCTTCCAGGGTCTTGACCTCAGAGGAGGAGTGGTGGTAGCCGCGCTTTTCCTGTTCATCAGTCGCGCGTGTGCGCAGCGGGTTTCGCTTGCGCGTCGGCTCGTAGTTGTGACGGCTTTAATCGCCACATGCTTCGTCACAGTGACGGCACTCGGTGCGACTAGGTCCAATGCCAACGTCGGCGAACTGGGGGCGCCTCCTGCTGACTGGGAGGTCAAGCAGGCGCTCACCGATCTTTACAATGCGGGGCAGCCGCCGGATTTCACGGTCGATGTGCAATTCCCCGGGCCGATCATTGTGGGTCAGCCGACGATGCACCCGAACCCTCCGCCACAACCATGGTGTGTCCCACGCCGGCAACCCATCCAAGGGGGTGTGCGTTGTGGCCACCCTGACCCGGGTACCAGCCTGATGTATCCCGTGCTGGCGATCGTATCGGTGACGATCACGCAGGGGCTGACGTCGAGTGCGTTGCCACCCACCAGCTTTGTCCACACCACGAGCACCACCTATGACGGCAAGCCATGTCCCGCTGACCCCAGGCCGCAGTATTGCCCGACCTATTTTTTCTACCGCGATGATGGGGGCCATTGGCAGGTTGCCTAAGGAGTCCGGTAAGTGCTTGAGGGAGTGGTGTTTTCAGTGTCGAGCGGGCGGGGGCGGATGGAGATGACGCCTCGGTGCGTGGTTGTTGTTGCGACGATGGTCGCCGTGGCGTCGCTTGTGTTGGCGCCCTTGGCGTCTGCCGATGCAACCGCGGACTTGAGATCGGCGGTGGCGGCGAAACGTGGTGGCTGTCCTCCGTTGCAATCCGATCCCGTCCTCGAGCGGATTGCTCAGCGTGCCAACCTCGAGACGCAGAATTACGCCAACCACACGGCGCGGTACCAGCCCATGGAGGATCCGATGCCGGCGTTGCGCCAATTGTCCTACCCGGCGGGCAAGGCTAAGTTGCTATCCGGCTTCGCAAACGTCAACCAATTCGCAGACGCTCAGCAAAAGGCCATCTACGGGGCCGCGCTATTTGGTTGGGATACCATCCCTGATTGCTCTTACACCCGATACGGTGCCGACGTTGTGACCGACCCCCATAGCGGTAACACCACGGCGGCCATCGTGTTAACAGGCGACTAAGCCGGCTTGCACGGAATCGACGGCGCTGGGCATCTGTGTGCGTGTCTGTCCGCTCCTCAGCAAAGCTCCGTGGCTTCGTCGCCGGTCCTGGGCGGGGGAGGTGGCCACGGCGATGGCTGCCCAGGCGCCGTCGAGAGTTATTGACATCCACCGTCACTCTCGTGGCTCCGGCGAGGGTTAGGCCGCATCAGCGGGCGCGTAGCAATAACCCGCGGGTACTTCGCAAATGGCGGGTAAACCGCGGTCAGACCACAGCCAACGCAGGTCGAGTGCTCCATCTGCATTGCAGATTCAATCCGATCCGACCGTTGACAATCTGACAAAGCAGTGCGGTAAGATGCTGCGAACGACTGAGAGGGTCGTCACACTCGCCCGCGTTTACCACGGGTGTATGCACCGGTCGCTTTATCCCGACCGCCAGATGACAGGGAACGAGCCAGCAAACAGATGATAGCCACCAGCACTGGTGAACTTCACCTCACAGCCGGCGACGGTCGCGGGCGAAGCGACGTGACGGCACTGACGGCGACTCCGACGTCCGGTCGCCCACGCGTGGCATTGCCGCGCTTGACGAGGGCACCAGTGGACAGTGCTGCAACCACCGGCCGTGCGGTCCTGATGGTGGCGGCGGTGGTCCGCTACATCGTCCAGGACGCAATATCGCTGCGGTTGCCCGTAGGCGAAATCATTCACCAATGTTGGTTTTTGTATAAGGTCACCGCGCTGCCGGCACTTCTAATGGCCGTTCCTTTCGGCGGGATGGTGGCTGTCCAGACGTCGGGTTTGATCAACCAGGTCGGGGCAGCGTCGATCGTGGGGGCGTCGAGCGGGGTCGGGGTCGTCCGTCAGGGGGCGCCACTTACGGCAGGCTTGCTGATGGGCGGTGCCGCGGCGTCGGCGATCGCATCGGACCTGGGTGCACGGGCGATTCGTGAAGAACTCGACGCGTTGCGCGTGATGGGAGTTGACCCAGTTCGGTTTTTGGTTGTGCCGCGGTTTGTCGCGTTGATTGTCCTCGCTCCCGTACTGATGGCCGTCATTCTTGCCTCAGCGGTGATCGCGTCGTTCATGCTTGCGATCACGGTCAGCGATGTGACGAGTGGGAGCTTCTGGGCGTCGTTCGGTGCGTTCGCCAAGATGGTCGACGTCTGGTTCGCCATCGCTAAAGCGGTCGTGTTCGCAGCGATCGTGGGAATCGTGTCGTCGCTGAAAGGTGTTGAGGCCAAGGGCGGACCGCGAGGTGTGGCCGACGCGGTGAATGCAGCGGTCGTTGTGAACGTGGTTGGGATCGTCCTGGCGAATCTGGTGATCACGCAGGTGCAGGCCATGTTCTTCCCCATGGCGGTGGCCTAGTGATCACCAACGCAGCGGCGCCATCGCGATACTTCGACCAGTTTCCGTTCATCAAGCGATTCGTGCAGGTTCTTCAGGCGCCCCTGCACACGATGGGCGGAGCTCTTCTCTTCGTCGGTCAGGTCATCTACCTGCTGCCGGTGACCGTCAAGCGTTACCGCAAAGAGACTCTGGCTCGGATGATCAGCCTGGCCTTTGGCCGAGGGTCTCTCGTTGTCGATGGGGGAGTGGTAAGTGTCCTGACCATCCTTGGCATGGCGATCGGCGCGTCGATCGCGATTGAGGCCTGGGCGACGTTGAACATCTTGGGATTTGGTGCGCTTTCAGGAATTGTGGGCGGTCTGGCCAACGTCCGGGAGATGTCGCCCTTGGTCGCCGGGATTGCTTTCGCCGCGCAGGCTGGCTGCCGCATGACCGCCGAGATCGGTGCGATGCGCATCGCCGAGGAGATCGACGCCGTCGACGCGATAGGTTTGAGACCTATTCCGTACGTGGTGGGGACGCGTTTCATCGGCGCCCTGCTCATTGTGATACCCGGATACGCGCTGACGCTGCTGGTGAGTTTCTTTATCTCCAACGGCATGATTACCGCGATTTACGGGTCGCCCGCTGGAACCTACAAGCACTATTTCGTTCAATTCCTGTCACCGACCGACCTCATGTATTCCACGTTGAAGGCGGCGGCCTTCTGTGCTGCGGTGACGATAATCCACTGCTACTACGGCTATTTCGCGTCTGGTGGACCGGTCGGTGTGGGTGTGGCCTCGGGGCGCGCGGTACGTGCGAGCCTGGTTGCCATCATGGTGCTGGACTTTGTCCTCACGGTGGCCTTTTGGGGCCTCAAGCCAACATTTGTGTTCACCGGGTAGAGGTTTCGATCATGACGACGACGCTACTTCGGGTCAACGAACAACGACACGAGCGCATTCTGACTTGGATCGGTGCCGGGTTCGTTCTCGTCGTCGCAGGAACTCTGCTGCTGTACCACACCGCGATCAACCCGGCTGGGCAGCCGGCCAAGAACACCATTTCGGTTGCCATCGAAACGCCCTACGTCGGGCAGGGCGTCGTCGATGGCACCGCGGTCATCTTGCACGGCGTCAAGGTGGGTGAGGTCAAGAACATCGCCAAACTTGCCGGCAATCGCGTCCGCATGGACGTTGAGTTGCAAAATGGCCCCACCAAGGGATTGACGGACGCCGTCGGCATCGACTTCCGTCCCGCCAACTACTTCGGCGTAACTGGCGTCAATTTGATTCCCACAGACCGCGGGCAGATCCTGCGCAGCGGCGCCTCGATCAGTGTCATGCCGGCGGGAAACTTCACCCTCCAAACGCTGCTGTATCGCCTTGGTGAGCTGTCGCACCAAGTCGTCACGCCGCAGCTGATCAGTGTCATCGACCGTGCTACCCGCTACACCGATGCGCTCAATCCACTATTCGAAACAATGATTCTCGTTTCAACAACCGTTACGGACGTCCAGACGGTGAGTACCGAGCAGCTTTTGCGGAATACGGCCGCGATCAGTGTGGGTCTGCCCTCCTTCCTTGACGCGACGCTCAATGTCGGAAACAACTACCTCATGAACGCTTCCACCGGTTTGGATTTCGACCCGGCCAAGGATCGCGCGAACAATCCGTACCTCCGCTACTACACCCCCGAACAATTGAAGAACTACGAGGAGGCAAGCCACCTTTTGGCCACCAATCCGGACAAGTTCGCGTTTGGGCGGTATCGAGAGTATTTCAATGCCGCCCGACTCGACCTCTTCTCCAAGATCGGCGACCTGGAGAAGTCGCACACCTACGACCTGTTCCCATTGCTTGACCAGACCCGGATCATGGCCGACGTCGTACCACGACTTTTGCAACCGACAGATATTGCGGAGAAGCTAGGCGAACTGCGCTCCCGGCTGGAACGCATGTATGCGGGCTCCGGAGACCAACGGGCACTACAGGTGCGGATCGTTCTGGATGAGCTGCCCGGGGTGGCGGCGCCACTCAGCCTGGTACTGGGAGGGGCCGAATGATGAAACACTTTGGGGCGGTGTGGAAGTTCGGTCTCGCGATCGTGGTCAGCGGGATGCTGTTGATCCTCATCTCGAATGAGATCAGGCAACCCGTCGCGGGCGAGACCCGTAGCTTCACCGCAGAGTTCACCGATGTGTCGGGTCTGCACGAAGGGGCGGACGTGCGGGTTCGCGGTGTCAGAGTCGGCAAAGTGCAGTCGCTCGCCCTCAACAGGTCCAACGGACGCACCCTCTCGAGGGTTCAGTTCACCATGCAGCGCCGCTACAGCATCGTGCCCACGAGTCGCTTGGCGGTGAAATTTCAGGCTCTCACCGGATTGCGCTACATCGACGTGATCGACCCCGCCGAGGGTGCGGTGTCAGATGAAATGGCCAGCATTCCAACATCGATGACGATACCCTCCTTCGACATCACCAAGCTGTTCAACGGACTTCAGCCGGTCCTGGCCACCCTAGACCCCAGCGAAATCAACACCTTCACCGAAAATGTCGCCACCTTCCTGGCGGGCGACGGCAATGGCCTCGGCCCGATGCTCGCGAGCATCAAGAGACTGACGGCACTGGTCTCCGACCGCGAGGCGGTGATCGCGACGCTCATGCGCAATCTGCAGCGGGTCGCCGAAGGTGTACGTGGCAAATCCGATGCGCTGCCAACGATTTTGGACCAGGTCAGGATCAATGTCGATGCGGCTATGACAGTTCTCGACGAGTTCCGTAAGTCGCAGGTCTACGGCCCAGAGTTCACGGGTCAGGTGGCTCGCCTCCTCGACGCTTTAGGACTCAACTCGGGGGAGTGGACGGCGCCGAACTACAAGCCTGGTTGGGACCCGGCGAAAGCGCTCGACAAAGCGTTCACCAACGTCTACAACGAAATCGACGGCATCAAGCGCATACCGGTGGTGTGGGAGAACATCCCGGAGCCAACAGCTGCAGGCACCCCCGTCCCGTGTTCCAAAGGCCCGGCCGTACTACCCCTTCCTATGGATGTGCTCCTCAATGGACGGAAGGTGGTCATATGCCGTCAGTGACAAGGTCTTTGCGTAGCCCATTGTTCTGGGGCGTCGTAACCATCTGCCTGACGACGATCGTCGCTTTGGTCGTTGCCGAGCTATACATCTCACCACCGCACCGTCAGCTCGTGACCTTTTACACCGACGATGTGGCCTCGGTGAAACCTGGTGATTCCGTGCGTGTCGCCGGCATCGACGTCGGTGAGGTCAAGCACATTTCACTGGAATCCCAGCACGCCCGGGTCCAGCTTTCCGTGAAAGACGACGTGTTCGTAGGCGACCAGACGCAGGTCGAAGTCCGGATGCTCACAGTCGTCGGCGGGTATTTCGTTACGCTTGTGCCGCTTGGTGATCGGCCTTTGGGTAGGCGCCCAATCCCGATTGACCGAGTTACCATGCCGTACAGCTTGATTCGGACCCTTTCGGACGCGACAAAGATTACCGACCAGGTCGCGCCCCGGCCGATCAACGAATCGCTCAACCAGATTCAGCAGGGCCTGACCGGAAGCAACTCCGAAATCCTCGCCAAGGTTCTCGACGCCGGCAACAGTACCAGCGAGGTCCTGGAACGCCAGCGCGGCCAACTGACCAGCATCCTCGAAATGTCCAATGAGTACCTCCAGACGATGAACGGCAACCGGGAACTGCTCGAATACCTGATCTCCCGCATCGCCATACTCGAAGAGACGCTTGTTCTTTACGGCGACGGGTTTGCCTCATCGCTCGCCGGCCTAGGCAAGATCGTGGACAAGATCTACCCCATCATCCCGTTCTACTTCGAACACCGGCAAGACTTCCTCAACAGGGTCCGCGGGATACTGGGCGAGATCCAAACGATCGCCGACCGCAACGGTGTTGTCGTGCGCGTGCTACGCCGCATCCGGGGGCGATTGCAAACGACTCTGGATTGGCAAAATGCCGGAACGCCGCAAGAACTCCTCGCGACAGACCTATGTTTTCCGATCGAGGGGAGGCGCTGCTGATGTGGCCTCTGGGCCTTAGCAACCGTCGGTTCATTGGTGTGGCTGCGGTGATTTCATCCGTCCTCGGCGCCACCTCATGTGCGACTGCCTCAGGTTCGGCAGCGCATGAGTACTGCGCGATCTTGCCCGACAGCGTGGGGTTGTATGTGGGCAACCACGTCACGCAGATGGGATATCCGATCGGCGAGATCCGCAAGATCGAGCCGCGCGATACAGAGGTCAAGGTCGTGTTCTCGCTTGACGGGAGACGACCTGTGCCGACAGGAGTGCGGGCGGTTACCCGATCGCCCTCCATTTTGGCAGACCGCGCGCTCGAACTCGTAGGGAACTACACAGGTGGTCCGAAACTCAAGCCCGGCGAGTGCGTTCCACTGAATCAGAATGCTACCCCGCTAAGCATCTCGAGGATCATCGGTTCGGCGACCGACTTCGTGAACACTGTCAACCCGGAAGGCTCGACGAATATCGCCGATGCGTTGCGCGGCATCGACGAAGCGATGGCGGGCCAGGGAGATCGCGCTAATCAATTGCTGGTTCGGTCGTCGCGGCTACTGGACAACCCAGACCAGGCGATTTCCCAAATGGGCGAAATCACCCGCAACATCGCCGAACTGACATCGATGCTGCGCGCCAATCGTGCGCCTCTCAAGCAAGAAATCATCGACCTGCCGGTGATAGCGCCTAACTTGGTGAAGTCTCTGCACGGCGCCGGGGAATTTGACGCGCCCGTTGCCGACCTCTTGGCCGCCGTCAAGGACATCGAGCTGGAACTAGGACCCGAGTTGCAGAATGCCCTGGATGAGACGGGCGAGTTAATGCGGATCTTCAGCCCGCACTACAAGGGCCTCGCCAACATGCTCAATTTTGTGCCGCGGATGATCAGCGGCGCCAACGGTGAGCCACCGGGAGCGGTCGCCGGAGGCATCGCGAAACACCTCAACAACCACTCGTTCAGTGTGCTTACCTGGCGTCCGCCGCTGTACCGGATACCGACACCGAACGGTCTGCTGGCATGCGGCGTCATGAACGCCTCAGCTCCTGGTAGCTGCGCAGACGTCGGCGGCCGACCCTACGCGGTCGATGTCGCACTGTTGCAATACGTACTCACGGAGGCTCAGCGGCGATGAGACTTCGACTCCAAGCGGTGATCTGGGCGATGGTCTGCGGCCTGGGCGCCACCGGGTGCTCGTCGCTGGATGCCCTTTCTGTCGATGCGCTACCGGTGCCGGGCCACACATATGGCGATGGCTATGACATCGTCGCCGAGTTCGCCAACGTGCTCAATTTGCCAGACAGGGCGAAAGTGGTCATGGACGGTACAACCGTGGGAGAGGTGAGCAAGGTCGCTGTAGCCGGCACCCATGTGGATGTGACGGCACGCATCCAAGAAGGAGTCGAGGTTCCGTCCAACACGTCTGCGGTGCTTCAACAGGCCACGGTCCTCGGCGACATATACCTGGCCTTGGAGCCTCCGGTCGGGGGTGCAGCACCAACCCGGCCACTAGCTGCCGGAGAACGAATTCCCTTGCGACAGACAATCTCTCCACCTCAGCTGGAGGACACCATTGCCAATTTGGCGAACTTCATCGGCAGTGGGTCGATACAGCGTGGGCAGAACACGCTCGTCCGGCTCAACCGGATTACTCCTCCGCAAGATGAAGTGCGCAGAGTGGTATCGCAGGTAACGACTGACCTCAACCAACTATCCGACAATGTCGGCACCGTCGACGACATGCTCACCGGGCTGGAACAAACGTCGAATGCGTCGGCCCGATGGGCGCCACAACTGAGCTTCTGGTTCACCCCGCAGGGTGTACGGGGATTCCAGCGATCCACGGTTGTTTCTCGCGAGATCGGCAACTTGCTGCCGTCGGTCGGGACGATCTACAGCAGCGGATACTACATGGTTCCGGCGTTCTCATCCCTTGCTGATGCCATGACAGCGGTGCAAGGGTCGAAGCAGGCTGTGGAGGCCGAGTACCCACGCTGGCGGAGATTCATCTTGGACTATTTCCTTCCGCAACAAAAGAATCCGGCGATAAACATCACCTCGATCGTCGGCCCCGACGGGCGCGAGCTGTCGGGCAACGTGGAACAGGTGCTGCGGATGCTAGGAGCCGTCCCGTGATGATGAGAGTCGCAGCGGTATTCGTCGTGTTCAGTGTCATGGTCACCGCTTTCCTGGCTTATGTTGCGCACCTGGGCATCCGGGTAGCTCCGCCAGAGGATCGGACGAACCTTGTGATGGACGTCGCCGACGTGAGCAACCTCGTCGTCGGCTCCAACGTCCTGCTGCGTGGAGTTCCGGTAGGAAAGGTCGAGCGCGTCGAGACGTCGACTTCGCACGCCACCATCCACTTTTTCCTTGACAACAAATTCAAAGTTCCCCGGGACACCGTCGTTCGGCTGGAGAACCTGTCCGCGCTCGGCGAGTCCTACCTCGAACTCGAACCGCGGAAATCCAGCGGAGCCACATTCACTGACGGTCAGCGCATTCCAGCAGAATCGATCGTCGCGCCGAGATCGATCTCGGAACTGGGAGTCGCAGTGGGCCGGACGCTGCACCAGCTTGACCCCGGTCAGCTTCAGAAGGTGGTCAACGAAGCCGACGCAGGCCTGCCGGATCCGTACACCGTCCTCCCCAACTTGGAGCGTGCGAGCCAGGTCCTCCACAACACCACCGCAGGACTCAACGGCCGCGGCAGACAAGCGCTGGAAAACCTTCAGAGTCTGCTGGAGCACGCCGGTTTCGTCGGTTCCTTGCTTGCTCGCGCCGCACCAGACGTCAACGCCCTAGGCCCGCTCATTCACTTTTTGTGGCAGGCCGGAGCGAACTTTGCCTTACGCGATGACCAACCGGGGGACACTTACATTTTTGGCAAGTTCATGCAACGCATTCAACAGTTTTTGGACGATCGCGGGGCTGACTTGCGAGTTCTTACCGAACCACTCACCCCGAACGTCCAGGCGATAGCGAGCGCCCTCCGCAACATCGACAGCAGTCAGATTCTGTCCAACCTGTTGGCGGCAACCCCCCCTGATGGCGCAATCGAGCTGCACGTGACGCTCCCGAGGCCAGCAGCTGATGTGCCCGAACCCTGAAGACTCCGACAAGAACACCACGAAAGCGGGTGAGGATATGAACATCACCGAGTCGATCGCAGAGGCCGCACCGGCGGATGCCGACGACGACAATGTGAATCCGGACAGCGGTGCTACCGACAATCAGGAGCACGGCGATCGCGACGCCAACGTCGCCAAGAAAGGTGCGACTACCCGCACGGAGCGGCGCATCTCCATATCTGTTCGGGGTTTGTCGCTGGGGCTAGCCATCGTTGGCCTCGTCGCGGCATTGGGTGTGATGACGTGGTTGTACATCGGTGCGAACCGCAAACTCGATGTGCAGGTACAGCAGGCACGCGAGGACCAGCATGCCGAGCAAGTGGCTCTTGACTACGCGGTGCGAGCCGCGATCATGGATTACAAGGACCTGGCACCGTGGAAACGTGCGTTGGTCGAGGGAACGACGCCTGAGCTGGGCAAGAAACTCACCGATGCCGCGAACGCCATGGAGCAGATTTTGCTTCCGTTGCAGTGGTCGTCCTCGGCGAAACCCATTGCCGCCAAAGTGAGGTCACACGACAAAGGTGTCTACGTCGTCGATGCGTTCGTCAGCGTTATGACCAAGACGGTCCAAGCCGCCGAGAACCTGCAATCTACGGCCACCTACAGCGTGACGATAGATCCCTCCAACGGCTGGAAAATCAGCGACGTCGGCGGTATCGGGCAAGTCGTCGGAGACAGGTGATGGTTCGCACCAGGAGCGGGTGGGCTGTCAGCGTAGCGTTGGCGGGCGCACTGATGGCACTGTTCGGCATTATCGGGATTTCACCGGCCAACGCCGACGGTAAGTCCTATCTCCAGAAACTGAAGGACGCCGGAATCAGTACCCGCGGTGGCGATTACGAGGTCAAGGAATGGGGCTATGAAGTGTGTGCGCTCAGGGCCCAAGGCAAGCCCCCAACGCGGTGGGTAGAGCAAGCTGTATACCAGTCCGCCCTTCATCCACCCTATGGCCTGACTGAACAGCAAGCCAACACGATCGTCGACCTCGCAGTGAGCGAGCTGTGCGACGATCGCGACGGGCCGCCCCCTTACGAGCCTCTTCCGTAGATCAAATGGGCTTTCACCGAAGGTGTTTCACCTCTCGACGCAGTTCACGCGAATAGGTGGCTACTAGAGTGTCCTTGGTCCTCGCATCGGATTACCGTGTGAGCAATCCCGGCCACGCGTGGTCTGAGCTTGTCAAGCGTGAGTCGGATCTTGCCAGCATCGGCGCGCACCACGTCGTGATGTATGAGTCGGTCCAGACGCAGGGCCGGGTCTTCGTGACTATCGGGGTCCGTAACAAGGTTCCCCGTGCGGAGCTGTTGCGCTCACCTGTCGTCTTCGAGTGGTTCGACTCGGGCGGGGTTGAGGACATCCCGGCGGTGTTCGTCGGCGAAATCGTCGAGAAGATTGAGATACATGCGCCGTTGCAGGGCAAACCCGCCGGCGTGGTCGTCGCCGTGATCGCGTTGGTCGACGACGTTGCGACCCTGCTCAAGCACATTCATCGCACGCTTGAGCAGATCGAAGCGGCCGGGGTGCAGAAACTTTGGGTGTATCAAGCGTTCGACGACGATCGCGAGGTCATGGTTCTCCATCAGGTAGACGACGCCACGAAGGCGAAGCGATTGATCGAGCAAACCGATCCCGACGTTGCGGAATGGATGCATGGCGCGGGATTCGGCGCATATCCGCCATTGTTTCTGGGAACGCTGCGAGGTGTCATGCGGGTCCGGGCTGAGGCTTAGCGGACCGCTGATGTATGTCTGCCTGTGTACAGGAGCCACGACGAAAACCATTGCCGAGGCGGTCATTGCGGGTGCGTCGACATCGAAGGAAGTTGCACGGGAATGTGGCGCCGGATCGGAGTGCGGGCGATGTCGGCGCACCGTGCGTGCAATCATTGCGTCGGCTCGCGATCTAGCACAGGACAAATGAAGTAATGCGACTGTGTGCGCGGTCCGAGCGAATGGCGGAGCCGCGCCGAGTTTTTGAGGAGGCCCAGAATGCGCGGGCTCGGCCCCCGACCGCCGTTCGACCCTGAGCTGCAGACAGTCCTCGCCGCGATCGGCGACCAGATACCCGAGGCCACCCTTGAGACGATCGCGGAGCTGCGTAATGCGCAGCCGCCGGGGATCATTACCGACGACGAGCTGACAGCAGCCGGCCTCGTCCGGCGCGATGTCACGATCCGCGGCTACGAGGGTGCGGAGCTCGTCGCCTCCGTCATCGCGCGGACCGACAAGTCCGACGTCGGCCCCGGCATCTACCACATCCACGGCGGCGGGATGATCGTCGGCAACCGCATGGCCGGCGTCGGGCAAATCATGCCGTCGATCGTCGCGCACGATGCCGTCGCCGTCACTGTCGAATACCGGATCGCCCCGGAGTTCCCGGACCCCTACCCGGTCGAGGACTGCTACGCCGGCCTGCTCTGGACGGCCAAGCACGCCGCCGAGCTGGGAATCGATCTCGACCGCCTCATCATCGCCGGCACCAGTGCGGGCGGCGGACTCGCCGCCGGTAATGCGCTGCTGGCGCGTGATCGCAACGGGCCCAAGCTCGCTGGCCAGGTATTGATGTGCCCCATGCTCGACGACCGTGACCAGACCGCGTCGAGCATGCAGTGCTACGACGAAGGGATCTGGATCAGGGCGAGCAACGTGACGGGTTGGACTGCTCTCCTGGGAGATCGCCGCGGTACCGATGACGTGTCGATTTACGCTGCACCCGCGCGTGCGACCGATCTTTCCGGCCTGCCGCCGGCCTTCATCGACTGCGGCTCGTCGGAGGTGTTCCGCGACGAAGCCGTCGCCTACGCGACAAGCCTGTGGTGTGCCGGTGTCCAGGCCGAGCTGCATGTGTGGCCAGGAGGGTTCCACAGCTTCGATCTGATCGCACCGCACACGGCACTGGCGCATGCCGCGGCCGCTGCGCGCAACGACTGGGTCGCAAGAATTCTCGACACGTGAAGAGCATCACCGCTGTGCTCGAAGAGGGCATCGACTGAGTCCCATCGCGCAGGCGTCGTTGCCCCGCGTGAGTGTTTAGATCCCGGCTACGGCATCGTGGCCGTGCTGGCGGGGTCGACCAGGATCTTGGCGTGCTCCTCGGCGTTACCCAGGGCGGCGAACGCTGCTTCCACACCTGAGAATCCGACCGTTCCGGTGATGAGGGGCGCGGGGTCGACTGTTCCATCGGCGAGCATGTGTAGCGTGTCGCGGAATTCGCCGGGGTCGTATCCGGTGGAGAAGCGGAGGTCGATCTCTTTATTGATGGCCATTCCGGGGCGGAACGTGTCGGGTTCGAGGCAGGCACCCGCCACGATGATGCGGCTCATCATGGGCACGGTCGCGAGCAGGTTGTCGATCATGCCCGGCACGCCCACACATTCGAAGACGACTGGCCCCGAAGGGCCGATTTCCAGCTTGTGTGCGACGCGAAATGCATACCACCAAGGCAGATTCGGGATCCAGCGCAACTTCTCCATGGTGTCGAAGCCGAGGTTCAGTAGATCCCGGACGTTGTTGAGCCGGTTCGGCCGCGGCGACGACGAGAACGGGTCCGCGTTGCGTGGATCGACCACAATGTCAGCTCCCAAGCGCGCGGCCAACTCTCGGCGCCGCGGAGAGAAGTCGGATGCGACGACGGCCCGCACGCCGGCCGCCTTCAGCATCGCGATCACAGCCAACCCGATCGGACCGCAGCCGATGACGTAGGCGTTCTGCTTCTTTCTGATTCCACTGCGGCGCACCGCGTGCCACGCGACTGCCATTGGCTCGGTCAGCGCCGCATGTGCGGCCGGCAAGCCGTTCGGCACGTCGAACGTCATCGATTCCTGCACGACGATCTGCTCGGCGTACCCACCCGGCACCTCCGTCGAGGCCCCGATGAATTGTACGTCGCGCCCGTTGCGGCACATGGGCATCGCCACCACAGGCGTGCCCGGCTTCCAGCGGCAAAGCGTGTCCGGCCCGTATTCGACCACCTCGCCGCAGAATTCATGGCCGAACACCACCTTGTCCTCGTACCGCGGCATTTGGTCATAACCGACAGTCGTGGCCATGTCGGCTAGTTGGTCGGTGTGCACGCGGGCATGCAGATCCGAACCGCATATCCCGCAATGCGACACGTTGACGAGAACCTGCCCCGGTCCCGGCCTGGGATTGGGAATATCCGTGACTTCGAGCTGTCCCGCGCTACAAACGACTGCCTTCATGCCTCCACCGTGCGGCTGGATACCAAGTGAATCATCCGCCATACGGCGGTATTTCGACGAGTTCCCGCGGTATTTGGCGGGTGCTGTGGGATCAGTGATTCGAGTTGGCTGCGTGCGCGGCCGCCCGATCCAGGCGCGGCACGGGTGGCGGCTGCTTCTGGTTCAGGGGGTAAACGCCTGGAACGTCAGCGAAATCAGGCCCGAGAACCGCGGCCATTGTCTTGGTGAAACTGGCGTCCATGAACATCCGCTCGCCGGCGATCTTGTCGCCTTCGAAGTCCATCACGACGTTGTAGCTGCCGGTGGTACGGACTCCCTCATCGGTGTCGAAGTACACCCACGCCTCGCGAATAAGGCTGCTCGGGGAGATTGCGTGCGTGCGCTTATCCGCCCAGAAGTTCCGCACGTCTCCGCCGTGAAGCATCCGCCGATAGAGCTCTTCGACGGCTTCCCGGCCCTCGATGTAGAAGTTGAGCGAGGGCAACTCGTAAACGGGGTTCTCGACGAGCGTTGCCATCGTTGCATCGAGGTCGAGATTGAACTCAGCCTCCTCGTGGAGCCTGAGCAACTCTTCCATCTGCTCCAACGTCAGTGTTGTTGCCATTAACGGTTCCTCTCTGCCGAACTCCCATTCTGACGGGCCTGTTTGTCAGATTGGGTCAAATTGTCGAAATCTTGCTGGGCGGATGCCGTCACGAACACCGGCTGCATGCATGTCGCCTAGAGCCGTACGATCGTTCGACCTTTCACCGCACCGCCGAGGATGCTCGCAGTCACCGCGGGGATCTCGTCAAGTCCGATCTCGTGAGAGATGCTCTCCGCCAGGTTCTTCGGCTTGAGGTCTGATCCCAGGCGCTTCCACACCGCACCGCGCACGTCGGCTGGGCACTGAACGGAGTCGATCCCCAACAGGTTCACCCCACGGAGGATGAACGGCAGCACGGTGGTGCCGATCGCGAAGCCGCCGGTGAGCCCGCAGGTCGCGACCGAACCGCCGTAACGCGTGGTGCGCAGCAGGTACGCCGTGGTGTCGGCGCCCACCGGATCAACAGCGCCAGCCCAGAGTTCGGCTTCCAGGGGGCTATCGCTCTGCCCTGAGACATCCTCGCGGCTGAGGATCTTGCTGGCGCCCAACTTCTGGAGATACTCGTGCTCCGCCGCCTTTCCCGTGCTAGCGGCGACCTCATAGCCAAGGCCGGCAAGCATGTTCACCGCAACGCTGCCCACGCCGCCGGTCGCGCCGGTCACCAGTACGGGCCCGTCGCCCGGTTTGAGCCCATTGTCCTCCAGCCGTTGAATCGACAGGCCCGCGGTGAACCCGGCCGTCCCGAGAGCCATTGCTTCCTTGAGCGTCAGACCTGCCGGAAGTGGCTCAACCCAATCTCCGGACAGGCGCGCGTACTCGGCATAGCCGCCGAATTGCGAAATCCCCAGCGCACGACCGATTGCGAGCACCTCCTGGCCGGCGGTGAAGCGCGGATCGCTGGATTCGACGACGGTGCCGGCCAGGTCGATGCCCGGCACCATCGGGTACGTGGCCACCACGGGACTCTCGGGGAGGCAGGCGAGTCCGTCCTTGTAGTTGACGCTTGAGTACTGCACGCGCACAGTGACGTTGCCCGCAGGCAGATCGTCGAGCGTGAGCTGCTGCACGCCGGCGCTGAAACCGCCTTCTCCCTTGTTCAAAACGAAAGCGTTGAAAGAATCGGACATGACACCTTCCTTGATCGGACGCCCAGCGACGCGGCCGGCCAGCGGGCCTGCGGTGCAACCGGTCGTGAGCGAGACGTTTCTCCCGTCCTACAGTCGGGCCAGATCGGTCACCAACCTCGGTCGATCCGTCGGCTCCACACACGCCGCTGTCATGGAAAACAGTGGATGTGCGAGCCGATAGATTGATCTAGTGGATAGGTTAGTCACCAAATCGCGGGCTCGTCAACAGCGTGAACTCGCGCGACGCGCGCATGGGTGGTTACGGATGCTGGCCTCGAGCGTTCGGGAGTCGTAGTAGTCGCGCCATCGGACAATTAGCCCGCTGCTGGTCAACGTCGAACGCGCCGATGATTTCGACGTTGTAGCCGTCGACCCAAACTGCGTCATCGCCGAGGAAGCCGGCGAGTTCGTCTACTTGCCAACGCCGCCACGCAGCCATGAAGTCACACACCACAGACTCCGCGGACTCGTTCCCCGGCATCAGAACTCCAGAACCAAACGGCCGCGAACGCCGCCTTGGACCGATCTCGCGGACCTGGCTGCCAAAATCCTTGCCGCGGCGAATGACATGGTCGGCGCCGAGTTCGCGGACGAGCTGCTCGTCGGCTTCGGACGCATCGGCGATGACTCTGAGCCCCTCCACCTTGGCCAGCTGGAATGGCATAGCCGCCCAGCGTTCCGGCAGGTCCGGTCACCGCCAGTGTGTCGCCGCCGATACGTGCTTGGTGACGTCACTGATGTGCATTACCTTGGGGCAAAACGGGTTTCATTCACACGGCGTAGATGACGCGCCGGTTAGAACTTGCGTCAGGGAACGATGCCCCCGCTCGCCAGCACCAGTTGTCCCGTGATCCACCGCGCATCCGGTGACGCGAGTAGCGATACCGCGTCGGCGATGTCCTCGGGCTCTCCGATGCGGCCCAGCGGTGTGCGGGCGATCAAGGCATCGTCCTGCTCTTTCGTGTTCGTTCCGATCAAATCCGTTTTGGTGAAACCAACCCCGATCGAGTTAACGGTGATGTTCCGCGGCCCGAGCTCGGCGGCAAGCGACCTGGTCGCCCCTTCCAGGCCGGCCTTCGTCCCCGAGTAGACGGTGCTCCACGGGACCGGGTGGACCGTGACGCACGAGCTGATGTTGATGATGCGACCGCCTTCGGGAAGCAGCGGCGCAGCCGCCTGCATGGCCGCAATCGGCCCGATCACAATGACCGCGAATTGCTTGTAGGTGAACTCCTCGGTGAGGTCCTCGATGGGCTCTCTGCCCACCTCCTGTACCGCGTTGTTGACCAAGATGTCGAGGCGGCCGAACTCCGCTGCCGCCTTCTGAACTAGCGCCTGGGCTTGCGACCAGTCACCCATGTCGGCCTGGATCGCGGTCGCCGTGCCGCCGGCCTGCTGAATACCCTCGACCACTGCGTGCGCTTTGTCTGCAGAGGCCACATAGTTCACCACCACGGCCGCGCCATCGGCCGCTAATCGTCGTGCGATTGCCGCTCCGATACCGCGCGACGATCCGGTCACGATCGCAACCTTGCCTTCTAGATTCCCCATCAGACCTCTCGTCTCCTCATGCGTGATGGCATTTCTGCTTGGGACAGCTGTCGAGCGGTTCGAATGATCGGCAGTCGTCGCCGCCAAAACGGCAGCAGCCGCATAGATTGTTCTATCTAATCTAGCTGTGACTTCGCGACGGTGTCAATCGCCGCATCCGGTCACTGGTCGCGAGGAACCTATGTCGCCCGTTTGGACGGCGGGTGGGCCCGCATGGGTTCCTCATGAACCGACTGACCATCCAGGATTCGTTGTCCTGGGCCATTTTTCGCGTGCTCGCGAAGCCTAGGGCGACCTGGCTTCTTGAATCGAATCCGGGCAGTTGCGTTGGAAAGATTACGTTGTACACGGCTTGGATTCCGCGTCCGAGGCGATGAACAGACTCTTCGCCGGTGAACAGGTCCAGGTCGCAGCTGAAGCACGGTCTGTTGCAGCGTGAACAGATGAAAGCCCCGCGAGGCTCACGACCGAGCGACCGAATCAACGTCGCGAAAACCCGCGAGTCTGCGACCCTCTTCGCTGGAAAAGAGACTGGCAGCACGTCGATAACCCCGCTAGGGAACGTTGACGACATGCCAGAAAGTGGCTAATGTCACCGGCATAGATCAATCTACCTAGTTATCTGGAGTCGGGATCCGCAGTGCCGATGCCGAGAGGAAGCCTGGCATCCGCGACGCGACCCAGGTCGGCGATGGATGCGATCGCAGCCCAGTGATGGATCAAAGGAGACCCTGCAGGCCATGGAAGCCATGAGCAAGAAGGAAATGGAAGCAATCCTGCTCGCGCACGAGAAGGGCGAGTTGGAAGAAGACCTCGACGCCACAATGGTCACCTTGGTTGACAATCCGCACTATGAGCTTCCGACCCTGGGATATGCCTTCGATGGCTATGATGCCGTTCGGGAGGCCTACAGCCGCATCCTGCCGGGCACTCGGCGCCGGAATGTGGCAGCCAAGATGCGAGTGCATGCTATCGCGGATAACACGCTGGTCCGCGAGGCGCACGTGTCGTTCACCACCTCTGCCGGCGAGCGGGTTACCGGCGGATACATCGTCGTTATGTCCTTCGATCCCGAGCAGAAGCTGATTTCTGGCGAGCGGATGTATATGGACACCAACTTTGCGGCGATGATGGCCGAAAACCTCGGTCCGGACTTTGCCGACGTGCCTGGTGTCACCAAGCTGAGCGATGTCGCTCCGATGATCGACAGGCATGATGCGTACGAGGTGGCCGCTCGTCGCGGGATTACCATCAAGTAGTCTGCCCACCCGACGGACACCCGTATCCACTGCCGCCCCCGAAATCATTGCCGCACAACGGAAGAGTCGATGACTGCGCGAGGAGCTATTTCTTCCGGTGCGGATCGATGGTGCGCCCCTCGGATTGGGCCCACGCATAGGCATCGTGCTTGGCGATGATCGGCAACCTATCAGCGGTCCGTGACACGCCGGACACCTCGGCAAAGTCGGGGCCGAGTTGCTCGGACATCATCTGCGCGAACAGGGGATCCATGTACATGCGCTCACCCGAGATCAGTTTCAATTCAGGATCAAAGGCCAGCACGACCAGGTACAGGCCACTGACCCGCTTGCCCTCGAGGTCGTTGAAGGACATGACGGCCTCGCGCAGCAGTGTGTTCTCGGCTACCGCATGAATCCGCTTCTCGGCAGCGACATCTCGATGGTCGACCGGCAGGATCCTTCGGTACATCTCACGCACCGCGGCCTCGCCGTCGATGATCCACCCGAGCGAAGAAAGTTCGTAGTGCGGATCGGGCACGACGGTGGCCATCGTGGCATCGATATCTTGTTCCAGCTCGGCTATTTCGTGAGCCAACAGCACATGTTCCATTTCCTTGAGTGTCAAACTCATTGGTATACCTTCCCGGCGTTCACCCGGTCGCGACGGTGATTTCGTAACTCGGCGTGGCGTTGTCGAGCACCAATTCGGCGATCCGCGATCGGTGTTCCTCGGCGGAGCCCAGCAGGGCGGCGTCCGTGAAGGCGCGCTTAAAGTACAGGTGCGCCTGATGTTCCCATGTGAAACCGATGCCGCCGTGCACTTGGATGGTGTCGGCTGCGATGCGGGTGAAGGCGGCCGAGCAGGTCGCTTGCGCGATCGACGATGCAAGTGCGGGGTCGTCCGAGCCGTCCTGCAGTGCCCAAGCGCCGTAGTAGGCCGCGGAGCGGGCGTGCTCCTGATCAACCAGCATGTCAGCGAGTTTGTGTTTGACAGCCTGGAACGAACCGATGGGTCGCCCGAACTGCAAGCGTTCCTTGGCATACGAGACGCTCAGGTCAAGCAGGTGCTGGGCACCGCCGACCTGCTCGGCGGCCAGCAGCACCGCACCGACCTGCAGGGCGTGCTCGCAGATGCGCGGCGCGGCCTCCGGGCCGGCGACGAGTCGGGCGGGGGCGTCGGCGAGCCGGATCGCGGCCTGCGGCCGGGTCATGTCCAACGCGGACAGCGCGGTGCGCTCGACCCCGGGCCCGGTGGCATCGACGACGAACAGTGCGACTCCGCCCGGACCGGTCGCGGCGACGAGCAGGTCGTCTGCGGCGCCGGCGTCGACGACACGCTCAACGGTTCCGGAAATGAACCACGTGTCCCGAGAACCGTTGGCCCGCAACGTCACAGCATCGACTGCCAAGCGTCCGGCCTGTTCTGGGACAGCGAACGCGGCGGTCCGAGTGCCCGCGACGAGCGGACCGAGGGTTTCGGCACGCACCGGTGTTTTCGGCGCGGCAACGAGCGCGGGGATTGATAGCGCGAGGGTGCCGAAGACAGGACCGCAGAACAGTGCTGCGCCCAGTTCCTCGACGGCGATCGCGGCGTCGACGAGGCCGCCCCCTGAGCCGCCGAGCTCCTCCGGTACGCCGAGCCCGAGGACGCCGAGCTCCGACCCGAGTCGCAACCAACTCTTTTGGTCGAACGGGGGAGTGGACTCCATCAGTTGGCGCACGGTGGACTTGTCGGAGTGCTCGGCGCAAAACCCGCGCACCGCCGTGCGCAATTCTTGTTGCTCCGGCGTGAACACGAATTGTGCGCTTGTGATTGAGTTTTGGTCAGCCACGGGGCACCTCACGCCATGGTCCGGAGTCGGCACGCAGATCGCCGGGCAGGCCCAGGATCCGTTCGCCGAGAACGTTTCGCAGCACCTCTGAGGTGCCGCCTTCGATGGTGTTGGCGCGCGAACGTAGGAAGCGCTGCTGCACGGGCCCTTGGTCGTCGTCGGGGCTCACCACGCGCATCGTGTAGTCGTCGTAGAGAAGCCCCTCAGGTCCGAGGAGGTCCATGCAGAACTCGTAAATCCGTTGATTCAATTCGGCGCCGACGAGCTTGTCGACTGACCCCTCCGGGCCGGGGCCGCGCACGGTTGCGGTGGCGCGGGAGCGTTGCGACGTCAGCCGCTGTGCCTCCGAGCGCAGCCAGAGCTGGGTGAGGCGGTCGCGTCGCACCGGGGTGTGGCGATCTGGGCGCTGGGTCCACAGCGCGACGGCGTCGGCGATCGTGCCGTCGCCGCGATGGGTGCCGCTCGCGCCGATCGAGTTGCGCTCATTCATCAGCGTGGTCATTGCGACCTGCCAGCCGGCGCCGATCGCGCCCAGCCGGTGCGCGTCCGGGACCCGGACGCCGTTGAGGTAGACCTCGTTGAACTCGGCTTGGCCGGTCATCTGGCGCAGTGGGCGGGTTTCGACGCCGGGGGAGCGCATGTCGACGACGAAATACGTAAGGCCCTTGTGCTTCGGGGCATTCGGGTCGGTGCGGGCGAGCAGCAGCGCCCAACTGGCGCGGTGGGCCAGCGTGGTCCACACCTTCTGCCCCTTCACTATCCACTCGTCACCGTCACGGATGGCCGATGTGGCCAGCCCCGCCAAGTCGGACCCGGCACCAGGCTCGGAGAACAGCTGGCACCAGATGTCTTCGGTGGTCGCGAGCGGCCGGAGCCACTTACGTTTCAGCTCCTCGGTCTGTGCGTGCTCGCAGATGGTCGGCGCAGCCATCCCGTAGCCGATGAGGTTCAGCTCATGCGCTGCGGGCACGCCGGTCTCATGCAGGATCGCGTCCGCGACGCCCTGAAGTCCTCGGGATACGCCGAGCCCACCGAGCCCCAAGGGGAAATGCACCCAGCACAAGCCGGCGTCGAAGCAAGCAGCGAAGAACTCGGGGAGCGGAACGGAGTGGGGGTTGTACTCCTGTACGACTTTTCGCGCTGCTTGTGCTACTCGCGCAGTTTCGCTTTCAGTGCTCAACTTCAGCTCCAGTGGACCAAGACAGGCTCGTCAAAAGACGGTATCGGCCCGGGCGGTCGAAACCGGCCTTGCAGTAAATAGAACGATCTAATACAGTGACGCTAAGCGATGTCACTCGCCGTGTCAATTTGGACGCGGTACGGCAGGCCATCGGCTGGGTTTCCGCACATCGACACGCAAGGAAGGCGCGAAGTGCTCGCAGCAAAGCAGATTTGCCAAATAGCTTGGGTTGTAGATGATCTCGATGCCGCTGTTCAACACTGGCGGCAGATGGCAGGGATTGGGCCGTTCTACGTGGGCGAGCATGTCGGTGGGATCTTCACCGAAGCGACGCATCGTGGTAGTCCGGTTGCAGTGGACATGAGTTGCGCGATTGCCCAGTCCGGTCCAGTCCAGATTGAACTCATCAAGCAACATGGTGGAGCCCCATCGCCGTACCGCGACGTCTACGCGGAAGGCGAAAGCGGACTCCATCATCTCTGCAGCTTTGTCGACGACGTTGAGGCCGAATGCCGCAACTACCAGCGACACGGCTTCGAGGTGGTGATGACCGGAGTGGTCGCGGGCCAGACGCCGGTCGCCTATGTGGACACCCGGCCAATGACCGGTTGCATGACCGAACTGATGGGGCGGAGCGGTCTGGTGCTCGATATGTTCGCCGCCGCCGCCGCGGCCGCAGCCGACTGGGACGGCACTGATCCCGTCCGCGACCTGACCGCACTGATGTCATGAGGCGGACACACTAATTCAGCATCAGCCCAGGGCTAATGTGACACAGTAACATGTCAGATAGGCTAAGGTGAGCGTATGACAACGAATTGGCCCGCAGGACAAGCAGCTTTCGTCACCGGAGCGGCATCGGGGATCGGGCTCGGGATCGCCCGCGCGCTCGTCGCAGCAGGCGCAAAGGTGGCACTCGCCGATATCGACGCCACTCGATTGGCCATGGTCGAGCAGGAGTTGACCGATGCCGGTGGCTCGGTGATGGCAGTGCCGCTAGACGTCACAGACGCTGAGCAGTGGGCAGCTGCGGCCGATCGGGCCGAGGAGGTCCTCGGCCCGATCTCGATCCTGTGCAACAACGCGGGCGCCAACGGCGGTGGAGAACTCGACAAGACGCCGCTTGAAGTCTGGCGCTGGGTCTACCGGATCAACGTCGAAGGACAGTTCATCGGCCTGCTGACCTTCCTGCCGCGTTTCAAGGGCCGCGGTGGTCGCGCCCACATCGTCAACACCGCTTCGATGGCCGGGATCGTGCCAATGATCCGCGTCGGCGCCTACTCCTCGGCGAAGTTCGCCAGCTTCGGTTTGTCGATGGTGCTGCGTGGCGAATGCGAGGGCACCGATATCGGTGTCTCGGTGCTCTGCCCGGGCACGGTGAGCACCCGAATCAGTGAGACCTCTGGCGCAGGCGAAGCGAAACTGCTTGGCGAAGAAGTGAACACTGCCGTGGTCGAAGGCAACAACGCACTACTGGCGCAGGGGGCCGATCCCAACCGCGTCGGTGAGCAGGTGGTCGAAGCCATGCAGCAAGGGCAGTTCCTGATCATTACTCATGCCGATTGGCTGCCGCTGGTCGAAGCTGTGCACAACGAAATCCAAACCACTTTCGATGAATTCGACAACCGTCACGGCGCCGACATCACCGCGAAGATCCTGGCGCAGGGCATCAGTCCGGTCACAACGTAGGTGTAGCACCGACAACAGGAGTTGCGAATGACCGTCCAGGCAATCATGGAACTGACGATCAAGGAAGGCCGCTACGACGACTTCCGTGACTTCATGGTGAAGATTCTTCCGGACACCCGTCCGTATAAAGGTTGTGTATGCATCGAATTCGTTCGGAACCAGGATAATCCCGCACATCTGCTGGTCATGGAGAAGTGGAATAGCCGCGAGGACTATGAGAACTACTTCAAGTGGCGGATGGAATCCGGGATCATGGAGCGGATCGCTGGCATGATCGAGGGCGAGCCGAAACTGCAATTCTTCGATCCGGCGGGACTGTGAGCTCGCGTCTTCTCGACGAGTGACCATGATCGCTTTCGAGTCGCCTACCGCCGATCCCAGCCTGCTGCGCAGAGCGTTCGGATGCTTCCCCTCAGGGGTCACCGCGGTGTGCGCGATGGTCGATGGCGCTCCGGTGGGTATGGCGGCCAGCTCGTTCACGTCAGTGTCCCTCGACCCTCCACTGGTCTCTGTGTGCTTTCAGGCATCTTCGACCACCTGGCAGAGGCTGCGTGAGCGGCCCCGGTTGGGGATCAGCGTGTTGGCGCAGGGCCAAGACAACATATGCATGAGCCTCGCCCAGAAGACCACTGACCGCTTCGCCGACGTCGCCTGGGATCGCACGCCCGAAGGCGCGGTGTTCGTCCGTGGCGCCACCGCGTGGCTCGAATGCTCCCTGTACAGTGAGGTTCCGGCAGGCGACCACGCCGTCGCGCTGCTTGAAATCCAAGGCCTGCAGGCCTATCCGAAGGCCGCGCCACTCGTCTTCCACGGCAGCCAGTTCCGCCGACTCGCGGGCATCGCGTTCGAAGCGGATGTGGCCGACTTCGCCAATGACGAGTAGCAGTGCTCAGAAGATCGAGTATCCGCCGTCGATGACAATCTCGTCGCCGGTGTGGAATCCGCCGACGCCGCCGGCCAGGTACACCGCGATCCGCGCGAAATCGTCCGGCGCACCCCAACGGCGCTGTGGCATCCGCTTCATGACGTTCTCTGCGAACGCCGGGTTGCCCATTTCCCGAGAGATCAGAGGCGTCTCGGTCCAGCCGACCACGAGTGAGTGCGCGTGGATCCCATACCGCGCCAGCTCGACGGCGCAGCCTCTGATGATCGCCGTCAGTCCGGCCTTGCTCGCCGCATACGCCTGACCGCGGGGGTACCCGTCGATCGCCGAGACACTCGACGTGGCTACCAGAACGCCGCCGCCGCCGCGCTCCACCATGTGCTTCGCCGCAGCGCGCAGCGTTAGGAACGCACCGTCGAGATTTACCCGGGTGACCGCCCGGAAGTCCGCGAGACTTGTGTCGACAAACCGAATGCCGGGGGTGGGCATCCCCGCATTCGCGAAGCAGGAATCGACCTTCCCGAAGTAATCGAGTGTTTCGGCGAAGCTGGCAGTCACGGCGTCCTCGTCGCCCACGTCGCACCGGATCGCCCGAACCCGTGTGCCGTGCGTCGCGAGCTCCTGCGAAGCGGCCTCGTTGCGGTCGGCGTTGGTGCCCCAGATGCAAACGTCAGCGCCGCTTTGGGCGAGTCCGTGCGCCATGCCGAGTCCGATCCCGGAGTTACCCCCAGTGATTAGCGCGACGTGTCCGGTCAGATCGAAGAGTGAGGTCATGGCAAATCTCCGGTTCGTCGCCAGTCAGACGGGGAGTGCGAAACCCCCAGCGGTGGTGGAGCTTTCACGCACACATCAGCGCAGTTTCGAGAATTCCGTGGGTTCGATGAACACGGACGTAGCGCTGGCCGTGACCTGCTCGCCGTTAAACCGCGCGGCAGTCCACTCGGGATCCGCCCAAAAGGCCTCCCAGGATTTTTTGGCGGCCTCCCGGCTGGCATGCGCCACGACGTAGATGAGGGTGTCGGTGGGCTTGCCGTCGTCGTCGGTCTGCACCCAGAAGCCGATGTTGGTCATACCGTGCTTTTCGAACAGCGGCGCGGCGTGATCCCCGATGCGACTCACGAGCGCGTCGATTTTGCCCGGCACTGCCTCGTATGTACGAAGTTCGAAGATGCGGTTATCTGAAGTCATTAGATCAATCTATCATGTCGGGATGCGGCGGCCAACGGGGAACCGGCTGGCGGCGACGGGGCCGCCTTGCTCCGCGGGCCGCGGGTCAGCTCCGTATGAGTTGCAACCGGAAGGGGAGAGCGTCGGATGAGTCACGTTGCGGAGCCCCATGGGCTCAACGGCAGGACTCAACGCTGCTTCGTATTCAGTGGCATCGCGGCTGTGCCGGTGATGTTCGCCGGTCTGGTTCTCGCCCGAGTATTTCCGGCGCACAATGCGACCTGGAGCGCGAATCGCATCGTCGAAATCTATAGCCAGAACGCGGATAGGATTCAGCTCGGCTGCCTGTTGATGATGATCGCTTTTGCTGTCTGGGGGTGGTGGCAGGCTGTCATTTCATTGTGGGTCTGGCGGATGGAGTCCGCCCGATATCCGGTCCTGACGTTTGCCACACTCGTCCTCGTGGCCATCAACACGATGGTCGTGGAGATCATGTCAATTATGTACGCGGTGGCCGCTTTTCGTGCCGGCAAGATCGCCCCTGAGATCACGTTGACTCTCAACGACCTCGCCTGGTTTTTCTACTACTACACCTGGCCGCCGTATATTCTGTGGCTGATCGCCATCGCGATAGCCATCTTTCAAGACAGGCACACTCCGGCACTTTTCCCACGTTGGCTCGCGTGGATCACCTTGGCGCAAGTGGTGACAATCTTGCCCAACAGCCTCCAGACCTTCTCTTTTGGCTTGGTCGGACCGGTTGCATGGGACGGGTTTGTCACGTGCGTAGTGGTGGCAACGTTCCACGGGGTGTGGACAACATTGATGGCGTACTGCGTCCTGAAAGCGATTTCGAGAGACGAACAGGACTTGAAGTCGGGCCGATTGACGGCGAAGATTCCGGCGGGCCTATGAATGCACGGGATTTTCAGGCAACGCGGCAAGCTAGCGGGCGAAGGTCACAAGGCAACAGATTGATCTAGCAGGTAGGCTGGGCACATGTCTTCCACCGCGTCAACCACTGGGAAGCCGTCCGAAACGCGAGTCCGCCTCGTCGAGTCGGCGGCCGAGCTGTTCAGTCGACAGGGTTTCGGGGCGACCGGCATCAAGGCCGTCCTCGCGGCCGCCGCCGCGCCGTACGGGTCGCTCTACCACTTCTTTCCCGGCGGCAAGCAGGAACTCGGTGCCGCCGCTCTCACCTACGGCGGTGAGCGTTACCGGGAGTTGCTCGAGTCGGTGTACCCGCCCGGAGCCGACGTCGTCGAGGCGACGGCGGATTCCTTCGTCCAGGCGGCCGAGCTGCTCGAGGGGACGGACTACGGCTACGCCTGCCCGATCGCGACGATCGCCCTGGAGGTGGCCAACAACGACGAGCTGATGCGAACGGCTGCCGCCGACGCGTTTGAGTCGTGGCTGGACGTTCTTGAGCAGCGCTTCACGGCCGCTGGGATGAGCGTAGACCGTGCGCGCGACGTCGCGGTGGAGATCTTCTGCCTGATCGAAGGCGCTGTCCTGCTGTCGCGCACCACGCGGTCGTCCGTACCGATGCACACCGCCGGGCGGGCGGCAGCAAACGCAGTTGCCGCCGGGCTCGCCGCGGCCGGCAACGGCCACAAGGCTAAGAAAAAGCGCGGCAAGTGATCCAGCCGCTGTCGTAGAACAGAACATCGCGACAGTCGGGTCAGCCCTGACCCACTATGTCGGTGGGCAGCAAGGTGCAGGCGAATCCGCAGCCTTGAGGTAGATAGATTGATCTAGTAGGCTACATGTTGCTGCTCTGCCAACGAAGCAGTGCATGGAGCGCGCTGCGCCGAGAGCTGACTGCCCGCTAAGAGTTGCTCGTCGCCGCCGCATCGAGTGGAATCGGAATGGGAGAGGTTTCAAGCAATGATCAAGATCGAGAGGGTGGCGCACGTCGTCATAAAGGTCCGCAGCTTGGAGAAGTCACTTGATTTCTACACCCGGGTCCTTGGACTCAAGGTGATGGGCAGAATCCCTCCGGCAGTCGCCTTCCTTTCGACCGGACGCGACCACCACGAACTGGGTATCGCCGAACTCGGTGCCGAGGCCCCCGACAGTCAGTTCTACCGCGTCGGCATGGAGCATTTCGCGTTCAAGCTCAGCAGTGAAGAGGACCTGCGCGAGGCGTACCAAACCCTCCTGGATGAAGGCGTCGAGATTGCTTACACCGTCAACCACGGCGTGACGAAGAGCGTCTATTTCTTCGATCCGGACGGCAATGAGTTGGAGGTCTATGCCGACAACTCCCCGGAGGAGGTTGCAAGCTTCGAGAACCCGTATGGGGGCATGGAAAAGCTGGACTTCGCTACCGACCAGCCGTCGCTGCTGGACTCGATCGTCAAGGCTCAGCAAGAAATGGCTCCCGCAGGGGCGCCCGCGGCTGAATAGCCTTGCAGCACTGCGTAAAGCTGGCTCGACGCAACTCGTCGAGCCAGCTTTACGCATATGCCGGCCGTTAGCCCTGGGCCACGACGTGAGTGGGCAGCAACGTGATGGCGACTCGCCCGTCGCGAGGCGCGGGAAACGTCGCGGGGTCTTGGCCGTAGTGCCGAAAAACCCGCTCGAAAAGCTTTAGCTCGGGGTCCTCGTCGACCTGCACCGTTCCGCGGATCTCAAGCGTCCGGAACGGATTGTTCGGATCAATGATGAACAACGTCGCCCGTGGGTGCGCGACGACGTTCTTGTACTTCTGCCGCGCGGTCACCAGGGACGCCTTGACCGTATCGCCGTCGGCCACGAACCAGATCGCGGTCACCTGGGGAGTCCCATCGCTGCCGACGGTAGACAGCGAAGCGACAAGCGGCGCCTCGAAAAGGTCACGATGGGATTCGGGGATAGTCGTCATGCTTCCTTCCTGATCTGACATGATGGATTTCCTAAAGTATTGACGAGGCGGCAGAGGAGCGTTTACCCTGGAGTCGCTAGAGCAATCTATCTAGTCAGTTGGTCAGCGCGCCAGTGTAAACGAAGTTGTGCCCGCGAGGCGCATATGAAGCCGGTGGCTAGAGGCAGAGGAGGCCAGGGATGGGGCTACCAAATTTACAGTTAGAGAGGTTGCAATGAAGCTCCTTGCACACGACGTTGACGCTCACGAGATGATCCCGAGCCACTTGCTCGAGGACGTCCTGGGCCAGCCCGGCCGAATCATGGGCAAAGTTTTCGAATCCGCGGACAAACTCCGTCCGGACCCCACCGCGACCAACATGCACCAGACGGACATTGCGGGTGACCTGAAAGACATTGACCCCGAGGACATCTGGAAGATCAAGGGGCCATCAGCACCGAGTGCGATCGACCTCAGCCGCCGCGTCGAGGTTCTGGACGTGATGGGCATCGATCGTCAGCTGGTCTTCCCGACCACGGCCATCGCCGCGATGATCGTCGGCGGCATGAACGACATCGCCTACGAAATGCGCTTCGGCGGTGACATGTCGGTATTCGAGGGCACGTCACGACCGGAGTTCGCCAAGGACTTCTTGCGCGCATACAACGAGTGGGTCAAGGACAACGCAGTCCTGGCCGACGGCAGGATTCGGGTCGTCGGGATTGTCCCCACGCGGCAGGATGTGAACGAAATGATCGAAACCGCAAAAGACTTGGTCGATGCGGGTGTTCGCGCGGTGTACCTGCAGGCCGACGTTCCGCCCGGCGGGGTCTCGCCGGCGCATTCGATGCTGGACCCGCTGTGGCGTCTGTTCGAGGAAAACGACATCGCGGTGACGCTGCACATCGGCACCGAGTTCGCCTTCCTGGACCCGGGCTGGATGATCGCCGAGACATTCCAGGATCTGTTCCAGTCACCGGAGATCCCGAATACCAACATCCAGCTGTTTTCGACGGTGCACATGGCGGTTGACAACTATGTGTCCGCGATGGTGCTCGGCGGGGTGTTCGAACGATTCCCGCGGCTGCGGCTCGGTTTGATGGAGGTCGGGGCGCACTGGGTCGGATGTGCCGCGCGGCGCATGGATATGTACATCAAGGTGTTCCCCGGCTCGGCGGCGGCGAAATTCCCGTTGAAGCCCTCGGAGTACTTCGCCCGAAACATCCGGGTGTCGCCGTTCAACTTCGAGCCCGTCGACCGGTATTTCCAGGACGATCCCGACTTGGCCGACGTGTTCTGTTACTCGACCGACTACCCACACGTCGAAGGTACGAAGGACTCGATGAAGAACATGCTCGCCAAGGTCGAGCCCCTCGGCGAGGAGATCACCACCAAGTTCTTCCGAACGAATGCCGAGTGGCTCTTGCCGTGAGAGAGGTTGACCAGGGCCCTATTTCACGCCTCGGTCCGCTGGGAATCTGGTCGTTCCAGCTCGATGTGCAGCCGATGGCCCGCGCCCAGCAGGCAGTGGCCGAGCTTGATGATCTCGGCTTCGCGGCGCTGTGGGTCCCCGAGGCGATCGCTCGTGAGCCGTTCGCCAGTGCAGCGCTCCTGCTGTCCGCCGCACCGCGTATCAGGGTGGCGACAGGTGTCGCCAGCCTGCATGCGCGCACCGCAATGACGATGAATGCAGGCTGGCGCACGCTGAACGAGGCATTTCCGGACCGGTTCCTGCTGGGCATCGGGGTGAGTCATCAGACGATGGTCGACGGGGCTCATCAAGGCCAGTACGGCACCAAGCCGTACAGCACGATGGTCGACTACCTCGACACGATGGATAACAGCGAATTCTGGGGCGCTGCAGCGCCGGTGGCGCCGCAGCGGGTACTGGCGGCACTCGGACCTCGGATGCTGCGGCTGGCGGCCGAGCGCGGTATAGGTGCCCATACGTATTTCGTTCCCGTCGAGCACACCGCGGTCGCCCGCGACGCGCTCGGTCCTGACGCACTGCTCGCCCCTGCGCAGACCGTCGTGTTCGAGACTGACCCGGCTGCGGCGCGTCAGATCGCCCGACAATTCATGTCGCGGTATCTCGCATTGCCCAACTACACCAACAACCTTCGGCGGTTGGGGTGGGGCGACGACGATCTGAGCGACGGGGGCAGCGACCGGCTTGTCGACGCGATCGTCGCCTGGGGTTCGCTTGAACAGATCGCGGATCGGGTGCGGGCGCACCTCGATGCCGGCGCCGACCACGTGTGCGTGCAAGTGCAGACCGGGAACGCCCAGTATCTGCCGCTTGCCGAGTGGCGCGAACTCGCGTCGATCATCCCCTCGCTGCGCGCCAGGCCCGCCGTCTAACCCGTCCAAGCACGAAACAGAGAGAAACCATGCCGCAGACCGCTGCCACCCGTTACCTCACCGCGCTCGCCGAACTCGGCATCGACTCGTTCTTCGTCAATGCGGGAACAGACTTCGCGCCGATCGTCGAGGCCTACGCCGACAACAAAGAGGCCGGCGGACCGACATTGCCGACGCCCGTGCTCTGTGCGCATGAGAACCTCGCGGGCGGCATGGCCCACGGCGCGGCCCTCGTGTCAGGGCGGCCGCAGGCGCTGATGCTCCACGTCAACGTCGGCACCGGGAACGCCGTTTGCTCCGTTGCCAACGCTGCCCGCGACCGCATCCCGCTGCTCGTCACCGCCGGTCGCTCGCCCATCCTCGAGTCCGGGGCTGTCGGTGCCCGTGATCTGCCGATCCATTGGTCCCAGGAGATGTTCGACCAAGCGAGCATGGTGCGCGAATTCGTCAAGTGGGACTACGAATTACGCGATCCGCGGCACGTCGAGGCCGTCGTCGACCGTGCCCTCAGCGTCGCTGCCGCCCACCCCCGCGGCCCCGTCTACCTCTCCCTGCCCCGCGAGGTTCTCGCCGAGGCGGTGGACGACCCGCTGCCGCACCACTCGCCGACTCCGGTACAAACCGCTCTGTTCCCCGACCCCGACGCCGTCGAGGTGCTCGCCGACAAGCTTGCCGCCGCGAAGTTCCCCGTCATCGTCGCTACAGCCGCCGGCGCGGAGATCGAGTCCGTACCGCTGCTTGATGAGGTGTGCACCCGGTTCGGCATCGGCGTCGCCGACCCGTGGCACCGCTATCTGAATATCGCCTCCAACCATCCGCACCGGGTCGGAGTCACTGTCGCGGGTGTTTTCGAGAAGGCCGACGTCGTCGTGTTTTTGGAGTGCGACGTGCCGTGGATCCAGGCGCGGGAAACACCGCCGGCGGACACCTTCATCGCCCAGGTGGGCGTCGATCCGCTGTTCTCCACCTATCCGATGCGCTCGCACCGCTCCGACCTCAACATCACCGCCACTCCGGCCGCGTTCCTGACCCGGCTGATCGCGGCCCTCGAGGACCGGGCCGACCGCATCGATACGGCCCGGGCCGAGAGCATCCGTGCCGTCGCCTCGGCGCGAGCCAACGGCATCGAAGAGCAGCGGCGACAAGAGAATTCGCGCGATGCTGACGCACCGATCACCACCGCGGCCATCTCGGCCGTCCTCGGAGAACTGCTCGACGAGGACGACATCGTGTTCAACGAGTACGTGTCGATTCCCTGCCTACTGAATCGGACGAAGCCCGGCACGTACTACTTCCTGCCCGCTTCGGGCGGACTCGGCTGGGGCCTGCCCGCGGCGCTCGGCGCCCAATACGCGGCGCCGGACCGCACCGTGGTCGCCACCCTCGGTGACGGCGCGTACATGTTCGCCAACCCGGCGGCGTGCCATCACGCTGCCGCCAAGCACAACCTGCCGGTGCTGACGATCGTGGCCAACAACAGCAACTGGACGGCAGTCGACATGGCGACAGAGCTCGTCTATCCGGACGGCACCGCGGTCAGCTCGCGTGAGGACCGCTTCTCCAACTTGTCACCGTCGCCAGACCTCGCGGCCTACTGCATCGCGTCGGGCGGCCACGGCGCGACGGTCCACCACCGCGGCGAGCTCGTCAGCGCCCTCAAAGAGGCCCTGCGCGTCGTGCGCGACGAGAGACGTCAAGCCCTCGTCGACATCCGCTGCGTGTGACGCCGCGGCCCACATGCCAGTCGCACGCCCAGCCAGCGTCGCCTGGGCCTGCGACTTTCGATCGTCCACCGTCGATGGAGATTTGATGCGATACAACCACGCTGCGCTGTTCGCCGGCGTTGCTGCGGCGCTACCCGAGCGCGACTGCATCGTGTTCCGGAAACGGCGGCTGACGTATCGCGACGTGGCGACGCGAGTCAATCGTCTGGCGAACACCCTGCTCTCGCACGGGATCACGATCCACCGGCCACGCGCCGGGTTGCAGTCGTGGGAGTCGGGCCAGGACCACGTCGCGCTCTACCTGCACAACGGCAATGAGTACCTGGAGGGAATGCTGGGCGCTGCGGCCGCCCGCGCGGCGTCGTTCAACGTGAACTATCGATACGTCGAAGCCGAGCTGGCCTATCTCCTCAACGACGCTTCCGCCCGCGCGATCATCTACCACGCGCGATTCGCACCGACACTCGCCGCGGTCCTCCCGTCCTTGCGCGAGCAGCCGGCGCTACTGCTCCAGGTGGCCGACGAATCCGGCAATGCGTTGCTGCCTGGCGCACTCGACTACGAGCATGTCCTGGCGGCCGCCAGCGCCGACGCTCCGCCGACCGAGCCGGATCCCGATGATCTCTACCTGCTCTATACGGGCGGCACGACCGGGATGCCGAAAGGTGTGATGTGGACCCAGGCGGAGATCCTCGAAAGCGGCGTGGGCGCATTCTTTCCGGCGGGGATGTTCGAGGTGTCGTCCCTGGCCGAGGGAGTTGGCCTCGTGGCTGCCAGCGCGGGCTCGGTCGTGTTGCCACTGCCTCCGCTCATGCACGGCGCAGCCCAGTGGATGGCCCTGGCCGGCGTCCTTGGCGGGGGAACCATTGTTTTCCCGGACGTCGTGGACCGGTTCGACCCCGCGTCGGTATGGAAGCTGATCGACCGGGAGGGCGTGCAGCTCATGAACCTCGTGGGGAACGCGTTCGCGACCCCGTTGTGCGACGAGTTCGAGCGCGGCGGTTACCACGGACGCTCCCTGCAGCTGGTCGGTGTTGGTGGTGCGGTTACCAGTGCATCGGTCAAGGACCGCATTTTGCGGCTCCTGCCACAGGTCGTCATCGCCGACGTCGCGGGCTCCTCGGAGACCGGCTCTCAGTTGTCGCACCTGAGCACAAGCGGCTCACCGGCGACCTCGGGTGCTTTCACGCCGGCAACGGGCACGTGCGTGGTGGATGAGGACCGTCGACGAATTCTCGAGCCGGGCGATCCCGCGACCGGCTGGCTGGCTCGCCACGGTGCCATTCCGATCGGATACCTCGGCGACCGCGACAAGACCGAGCGCACCTTCCCCACGGTCGAGGGCCGCCGCATGGCGCTGCCCGGTGACCGCGCGCGACAACGGGCCGACGGCAGCATCGAACTCCTCGGTCGCGACTCGGTGACCATCAACTCGGGCGGCGAAAAGATCTTCGCCGAGGAGGTCGAGGACGCGCTGATCGCCCACCCTGGGGTCCGCGACGTCATCGTCGTCGGACGGCCGAACGAGCGGTGGGGCAACGAGATCGTCGCAGTCGTACAGCTGCTTGAAGGACATAACCCCACCGACGAGGAACTGCTGGCTGACGCCGAGCAGCGACTCGCCCGGTACAAGCTGCCGAAGGCCATCGTCCGCGTCGAAGCGGTGGTCCGTGGCCCGGCAGGCAAGGCCGACTATCGGTGGGCCAAAGAGATTGCAGTGCATGGTTCGCCTGCGCAGAAGGAGCTGAGCAAATGACTATGACCGCCGAACCGATCGTCGACGTCGCGCCCGAGGAACTGCAACGCCTGCTCGATGCCCAGCGGGCCGCCCAGGCCCTCGACCCGATCCCCGACGCCGCGACGCGGCGCGATCGCATCGACCGCTTTGTCGCCGCCGTCCTGGAGCACGGCCACCAACTCGCCGAAGCGCTCGACGCGGACTTCGGCGGGCGTCCTCCGACCATCTCGATGGAGCTTGACGTCCTCGGCGGACTGGAGACGATTGCCAACACCCGAGAGAACCTCGAGGTGTGGATGGCCCCTACCCCGGTGCCCCCGGCGATGGGCGGTGCTATCCCGACTTTCGTCCAGAAGCGCCCCAAGGGTGTGGTCGGAGTGATCGGACCGTGGAATTTTCCGGTCGTGCTTGTGTTCGTGCCGGCAGTTGAAGCACTCGCCGCCGGCAATCGGGTCATGATCAAGTTCTCCGACATGACGCCGCGCACTGGAGCGGTGTTCGCCCGTGCGGTGGCCTCCCGGATGAGCCCCGACGAGGTCGTCGTCGTCAACGGCGGATTGCAGACCGCCACCGCGTTCTCCGACTTGCGGTTCGACCACCTGTTCTTCACCGGCTCACCGAAGGTGGGACGCCTCATTGCCGCTGCCGCCGGAAAGAACCTCGTGCCCGTGACGCTCGAGCTCGGCGGTAAGAACCCCGCGATCGTCGCCCCCGACGCCGACATCGCCGAGGCTGCGACACGACTCGCCGCCGCGCGGCTCGTCAACAACGGCCAGGTGTGCCTCTGCCCGGACTACGCCTTTATCCCCAAGGCGGGCAAGCAGGCTTTCGTCGAGGCCTACCGGAAGGCGGTGCTGACGCACTTTCCGACCTTCGTCGACAACCCCGACGTAGTGTCGATCGTCAACGACGCGAATTACGCGCGGATCACCCGACTCGTCGAGGACGCCAAATCCAAAGGCGCCGTGGAGGTCGTGATCGTGCCGGAGGAGGAGAAGGACCGGCTGCCCGACGCGACATCCCGCCGCATCCCGCCGACGCTGCTACTCGACACCCCGGCCGACGCCGAGCTCAATACCGAGGAAATCTTCGGTCCAGTGCTGGTGTTGCACACTTACTCTGACGTCGACGAGGCTATTGCCTACGTCGCGGCCGGCGAACACCCACTGTCGTCTTACTGGTACGGCGCCGACACCGACGATTTCCAGCGGTTCCTCCTGAACACCACGTCGGGTGCCGTCTCGCGTAACGACTTCGCGTTGGCGTATATCAACCACGCCGCACCGTTCGGCGGCATCGGGATGAGCGGTTCGGGTGCGTACCACGGCAAGGCCGGGTTCGACACGTTCTCACACCGACGTCCTGTAGCTCATAGCGACCTACCGACGGGCTTGGTTGGCGCCTTTGTTCCGCCTCTTACGCCCGAGCGCATCGAGACCGTTGCCTCCACTGCCGCCGCCGTCGCAGCCGACATCGTCTCCCGGCTGCGTCGTCCTGACGGGCTGGGCTGACCGTGACAGAGTTCGAGACGCTCCTCTACGAGCAGCCGGCCGAGAAGATCGCCCGGATCGTCCTGAACCGGCCCGAGGCCAGGAATGCGCAGAGTATGCGCATGCTGTACGAGCTCAACGACGCATTCGACCTTGCCGCACAGGATGATTCGGTCAGTGTCATCATCCTCGCCGCGAATGGCCCGCACTTCTCCGCCGGACACGATCTGCGCGAGCGCGACGCGCTGCAAGTGGTGGCCGACCATCAGCGCGTCGGCACGTGGTGCGGCTTTGGTTGCGCCGGTGCCGAATCGCAGATGGCTTTCGAGAAGGAGATGTATATCGGGCTATCTGAGCGGTGGCGCAACCTCCCGAAGCCGACCATCGCTGCCGTGCAGGGCAAGGTCATCGCCGGCGGCCTTATGCTCGTGTGGCCGTGCGACCTGATCGTCGCCGCCGACGATGCACTGTTCCAGGACAACACAGTCTCGATGGGCGTTTCCGGCGCCGAATTCTTCAATCACCCATTCGAAGTTGGCGTCCGTAAGGCCAAGGAGATGTTGTTCACCTCCGACTTCCTCACCGCTGCGGAGGTGCATCGGCTCGGCATGGTGAACCACGTCGTGCCCCTCGCCGAGCTGGAGTCGTTCTCGTTACAGCTGGCATCGCGGATCGCCGAAAAGCCGTTGTTTGCATTACAACTCGCCAAGGAGGCGGTCAACGTCGCCCAGGACAACCAAGGGCGGGTCAATGCGATGCAGACATCGTTTGCCTACCACCAGCTGTGCCATAGTCACAACCAACAGGTGCACGGGATGATCATCGACCCGGCTTTCATGCAGCGGACCTTCCGAACGAAGAACGGCGCGATGTCGTGAACGAAGCAACTTCTAGGTTTTTGATTCAGGAATTCGATATCCCGCCTGATCTGCCGCCCGGCTGGGAGGTGCTGAGTATCGAAGTTGTCTTCCCCGGGACTCGGTCGGCCGACTGATAATTCGGTTCAGAGCGGACTCCGAGTCGTCAACGGGGCGCAATTAGTGTTGTTGGCTTTCGGGCATGCGCAAGACCAGTCCGTCCAAGGCATCACTGACCTCGATCTGGCATGACAGACGCGAATTGGGCTCGACACCCTCGGCGAACTCGAGTAGGGATTCTTCCATGGCGGTCCGCTCGCCGGTTTTGGCCAGCCACGCGTCATCCACGAAGACATGGCATGTGGCGCAGGAGCAAGCGCCGCCGCATTCCGCGTCGATGCCAGGAAGGTTGTGTAACACGGCCCCTTCCATGACCGACAAACCCGCTTTTACGTCGATAGCATGCTCGGTGCCGTTGTGTTCGATATAGGTGATCTTGGCCATGTGCTCTCTCTCGCCGTCCTCGGATCGCTTTGGGCAGCAATCTCTTTCATCGAAACCGTCGTATCCCTAAGCCGTTCACGCACAATCGGCGTCTGCGACGCGATCAACTGCTTGCCGACCATGAATTCCCGCGCGGCGTTGACCGCTTCTACGGCGCGGATCACGTCACCCTTCAAGTGGAAAATGGCGAATGTGCCGCTCGCGGGATCTCCGCGCAGCAGGCTCGAGTCCGCATCCAGCGCAAGGCCGCCGATCTGGAGTTTCAGGTCATATTGGTCAGACCAGTTCCAGGTGACTTCCGGCCGTGGCGCCGGCTTGCCGACGATGGTTGCTGCTGCCTGCCTGGCCTGTTCCAAGGCGTTGGAGACGCTCTCCAAACGAACGTCGCAGTCGTACAGCGGCATGGGACGGCGGGTCAGATCGCCGATCGCAAAGATGTCAGGATCGGAGGTCTGGGCCGTCGCGTCCACGACCACGCCGTCGGCGCATTCCAGGCCCGCCTCCTGCGCCAGTTCCACATTGGGAATGGCGCCGATGCCGACCAGGGCGGCGTCGCAAGGGATCACCCGTCCGTCGGACAGCTTGACGCCGGTGACGCGACCCCGCACGCCCTCGAACCCGGCGACGCCCACGTTCAACTCGAACCTCACGCCGCGGTCGCGATGATAGTCCTGAAAGAAGGTCGACAACTGTTCGCAGGCTACCCGCGCGAGTACCCGGGGCATCACCTCGATCACCACCGCCTCGGCGGCCAGGGCGCGCGCCGAAGCGGCTGCCTCCAGGCCGATGTAGCCACCGCCGATGACCGCCAGGCGTTTGCCCTTGCCCAAAGAGGCCTTCAGCATCTCGGCATCCACCGAATTACGCAGGGACATAACCCCATAGAGGTCGGCGCCAGGCGCCTGCAGGGGCCTGGCTCGCGCGCCGGTTGCCAGGATCAGCTTTTCGTAGTGGACCGTGCCACCAGTGTTGGTGTGCACGGTTTTCGTTTTGCGATCGACCTTGACCGCCTTCTGGTTCAGGCGCAGATCGATGTGGTGTTCGGGATAGAAACTCGCCGGCCGCAGCGCCAGGGACTCGGCATCGACTTGGCCCTTCAACCATGCTTTGGACAGAGGTGGGCGCTGATAGGGGACGGAAACCTCCTCGCCGATAAGGGTGATGGGTCCGGTGAATCCGTATTGCCGTAGGGCGATGGCGGCTGAACCACCTGCGTGACCCGCCCCAACGATCACGACATCCGGGCCGGCCTTGCTCATGGCACCGTTAACTCGCCGTCTCGATTCCGAGATATCGGTTCAGCGTTTGGTGAAAGTGGCCGATCCGGGCCTCGTTGCGCGCGAAGACGACCTTCTTGAGCCCTCGGTTGCGCAGGCCGCGCTGCTGACGCGGAATCTGCTCCCTGTCTTGGTCAAGCACGAGGCCGAGGCTGTGGTCCTCTGGTACCCAATTGTGGGGTGTCGCAAGCTTTTCACGATCCTTCGGGGGAACCCACTGATAGTTGACCACGTCGAAGATGCAGCGGTTCGGGTCGCCGGAGGGATCGGGGCGGAACCGAAAAAGCAGCGTTTCACGTGCGCGGACAACCATGCTTGTGTTCGGGAACAGCAACCACGAGTGGGCGTCGCTCATCTGGTTGTCGGTCAGGCCAGATACGTCTTGCCCATCGGTCTCGGCCGCCGCCCGGTTGGCCTGCTGGAAGAGGGTCCGGACCGAGATGCCCGGGGGAAAAGCGATTTTCCCGGCCTCGTCGCGGTAGGGCGTGACGAGTTCTTCCATCGGGTTTAGCGCGCCGGGGCCCTGGATCGCCTCGGCCATCGAACCGAAACCCTTGACGATGCGCTCCGGCGTGACCTTGCCGAGGCGCGGGCTCGGGACGGCGTAGGCGACGGTGAAGACGTTGTGGTCGCCGAAGAAGCCGTAGTGCATCTGCTGGTCGTCGCTTGTCGTCAGGACCTGGGGGTGGATTGCGTGCACGTGGTACTGCTCGATGAACGCTTCGATGCCGACCTTCCAATTCGCAGCCAGAGACTGGCTTACGTTGAAGCCCAGCGGGATTAGCTCTTCCATCCGGTAGGGCTCTAGCAGCGCCTTGACGTCATCCCCCAGATAGTCGTCGAGCGACGGAGCGTTGTGATCCGGATTGATGAATACGAATCCGCCGAAGAGGCCGGTCTGGACCGGGATCAGCGCAAGGTTCGCTTTGTCGCAGGCGCCGAACTCCTTCTCGTCGGAGATTCTGCGGAGGCGGCCATCGAGTTCGTATTGCCAAAGGTGGAACGGGCACGTCAAGCGTGCGGAGTGGCCGTGCCCTTCGCACAACGCGTTGCCACGATGCCGGCACGCGTTAACGAAAGCGCGGATCTCGTTATCGTTCCCGCGCACGATCAAGTAGGACTGATCGAGCAGCGTGTACTCGAACCAGTAACCCGGCTCTGGTATTTCAGACTCGTGGCAGGCGATCTGCCAGGCATGCGGCCACAGTCGGTCGCGCTCGAGGTCGGCGAATTCTTGCGACCAGTAGCGTTCGGGATCAAGCTTCATCGGCCATTTCGAGGTGTCGAGGTCGGCGACCATGGGACCGGCTTCAAGGCGCTGGGCTGGGGACAGGCGCGCTTCCGGCGCGACGACGGATCCGGTCACTACTTTCCTCCCACACCTAGATTCGCGGCAGGACTGGTCCTGACCGCCACGGCTGCTCGTGCGGAAAATCGGCACCCACCGCAGGTGTGATGAACGTTACCATATCTGACATGGCTGAGTGTCTGATTACGCTAACCTTTCGTCGGGACCTCAGGGCTGGGCGCCGGCTGCTCTGTACAACCGGTGCAATCGGTCGACGGCTTCGGGCCTGCAACTAATCCGCCACGACTTTCCAGAAGGCAAGGAGCACAACATGTCTGGACCGAAAATTGGGGTTTTCCTGCCCAGCATTAGCCCGGCGGCGGAAGTGCCCAAGGATGTCATTGCCGCGGCCCGGCAGGCGGAGGGCCTCGGGTTCGAATCGGTGTGGGTGATCGACCAATTGGTTGCCGGCAGCCAGATGGCTTTCCTAGAGAGCACCACGGTTCTTGCCTCGGTGGCTGCCGCTACCCAACGGGTCAAGCTGGGCTTCGGCGTCATGGTGCTTCCCCTGCGTCCCGTGGCCTGGGTGGCCAAGCAGATCGCTTCGCTGCAGTACCTGTCTGGTGACCGGGTGATCCTCGGTGTCGGTATCGGCGAGGACCGTCACCCGAAATCTTGGGGGGCCGTGGGCGTTTCCCGACGCGAGCGCGGCCGATTGACCGATGCGGCCCTACGGACGCTCCCTGATCTGATCTCGGGCCGTGTTTCGCAGGGACCGGATGCTGTCGAATTCCGGTTGTTGCCCGGCGCCACTGTCCCACCCATCCTGGTGGGCGGAATATCGCCACCGGCCCTGAACCGGGCCGTCGACGCCGGCGGCTGGTTCGGCCTGCCGTTACCGCCGGCCGAGATCGCTCGGGTCCGCGACACGCTGACGGAACTGGCGGCGGGGAGGGGCCGGCCGACGCCGACCATCACCGGGTTTGTGATGGCTTCGATCGCCGGCGACCCGGCGATGCCCGATCGCCGCGCCGCTGTGGAAGCCGTGGCGGACCCCGCTGGCATGTATGGGTTCCCGTACGAGGTCGCCGACGCGATGTTGACGACCGGATCTCCGGCCGAGATCGTCAAGGAGCTGGCCGCTCTAGGCGAGGCCGGAGTTGAGCGGGTGACAGTCACCTTGGTGGGGAACTGGTTTCGGCAAATTGAGTTGCTCGCCGAAGCTATCCGGATGCTCTAACAATGCGGTGATTACGGCGGTTCCTCGGCGCAACCCCTGCGTGCGGTGCTGACGTTACCCCGCTACATCACGGATAACGCTTGACACCCGCTTCCCGCCGCAGCAAGCTGACATGACGCTATGTCAGATGCATCGACGCGAGGAGGAGTCCTCGATGCGAGCCAGTTTTGATGTACGCAATGCTGATGCGAACACCCTGTCGCGTCCGGAATTGAGGCCATACACGATCGTCTCGGCGGACTCGCATGTGTCGTTGCCGCCCAAGATGTACAAGGAATATCTGGATCCGAAGTATTACGGATCGTGGGGCGACTTCCTCAATGACATGGCGCTTATCAACAAGGTCGTGGATCTGCAGGGGTATCCGTTCCCGCCGGAGGCTCTCGAGGTGTACGACAAGCGCGGTGTAGTGCAGAACGCCGGCGAGGTCGGCTTTTTCGATCCGGTGTGGCGGCTGCGTCAGGTGGAGGCCGAGGGAATCGCCGCAGAATTCTTGCATCCGCTCGGACCGATCGGTCCCGCGCCGTTTATCGATGTGACGAACTCGCGGTGTTCGGATGAGTTACGGATGGCGGGGGCGCGCGCGCACAACCGTTTCCTTGCGGACTTCTGCTCGGAGGCTCCGGGGCGCTTGTTGGGGGTGCCGTTCATTTATCCGTGGCCGGATTGGGATGCCGCGGTCGCTGACATGGTGTGGGCGCGCGAGTGCGGTTTCTACGCAATCTTTCCGCCGTACACCGCGGGAGCGCCGGGGGATTTGCCGCCGCTCTATGACGCGTGGTGGGACCCGATGTGGGCGGCGTGTCAGGACCTGGGCCTGGCGGTGCACATCCACGTCGGTTTCGGTAACCCGCAGGGCGCGGTTGCTGAGTTGGCGCGGCAGGCCTTCGGCAACACCAGCGGGCCTGGGGACGGGAATGACGTGTCGATGATCGACCCCGACATGCTTCCGAAGTTCGATCCCGCCGGCGACAGCGAGACCAAAAACTCGTTCTTGTCGGCGTTCTTCGAATCGTTCACAGAGCGTCGGCCGTTGTGGCAGTTGATGTGGGGTGGGGTGTTCGACCGGTTCCCGAAGTTGAAGGTGGTGTTTTCCGAGATTCATGCCGATTGGCTGCCGGCGGCGCTGGCCTATCTGGAACGTGCGCATGCGGCGGAGCCGGGTCCATTGAAGTTGACACCCACGGAGTACTGGCAGCGTCATTGTGCGGTCGGGACCTCGCTGATGCGTTACGGCGATGTGGCAGTGCGTCACGAAATCGGCCTGAACAAGATGATGTTCGGCAGCGATTACCCGCACACCGAGGGGACGTGGCCCAACACGCACGACTGGATTCGTACGACCCTCGGGTCGGTTCCTGAGGTTGAGGCGCGGGCCATCTTGGGGGAGAACGCAATCGATTTCTACGGGCTGGACCGGGCGCTGTTAGAAAGGACGGCCAAGCGCATCGGCCCGCTGCATGGCGAGCTGTTCAATGGCCAGCCGGTCGATCCAAAGTTGATCAGGCACTTCGAATTCCGCGCCGGGATCAACAAGCCCGTCAACTTCAATATCGATCAAATGAACCAGGCGTTCGAGGAAGACCGGGCTGGGGCGCTCAAAGCGCTGGCGACCAGCGCTAAAAATGCATGACACTGCGCAACTTGGGCTTTAGAAGTCAACGAGGAGAGAACACTGTGTCGGAAACTGTGGAACACACAGAGATAGGTTTGGACGCCGTAGACGCGGAGGAGGTCGCGAGATTACAGGCCGCGCTCTTCCGCCACGGTTTGATGGAATTGCAGCAGGATCTCGATGGAACGATGGCAACAGTCGCCGCCCATCCTGTCTACGAACTCATGAACGTCGGGTGGCGCCTGGAGGGCAGAAAAGCGGTTCGCGAGATGTATCGACGGATGTACGCCGGGCCTCAGCCCCTATCCGCCGATCAACGGATCGTAGGTGCGGCGCCGAACTCGATGATCATCGAGGTCGCAGTCCATTTCGACTGTTTTGAGCCCGACGTCGTCAGCCACGATCTGACGATCCTCACCTTCGAAGACGGGTTGGTCGCGTCCGAGCGGTTCTACACGGATCCCAATTTCACGGAGGCGATGCGAAAAGCGCTCGGCGACGATTTCGGCGACGTCCCAGGCGTTTCAAGGCTTTGGCGTCGTCGGCACCACCTCGATGGCAGGCAAACCGATATCTGTCCCTGACCCGGACCATCTGATTACCGCCCCTCGCCGACATTGGTGGCCGATTCTGCGCATCCACAATGACTGTGGTGCGGGTTCGATCGGCACCGATGGGCAACCCGGCATCGATCTCTTTTCCTCAGATGCCATCCGGCTCTTCTGAGTCAGGACGGGTACTTGACCGGAACGAGCTTCGTGGAGCAAACTGACATGTATATATGTCAGATATATCGCATTAGGGAAGGCGGCTCATCATGCGGGTCAGTTTTGATGTACGGAATGCCGACGCCGACACGCTCTCACGCCCGGAGTTGAGGCCGGTGACGATGGTGTCGGCGGACTCGCATGTGTCTTTGCCGCCGAAGATGTACAAGGACTATCTCGATCCGCAGTACCACGACTCATGGAGTGACTACCTCGCTGACGTGGCGATTATCAACAAAGTCGTCGAACTGACCGGGTATCCAGCCCCAGCGGACGCTCTCGAGATTTACGACAAGCGTGGCGTGGTGTCGGCAGCGGGCGAGATCGGTTATTTCGATCCGGTGTGGCGACTTCGGCAGGTGGAGGCCGAGGGCATCGTGGCCGAATTCTTGCATCCGTTCGGGCCGCTAGGTTTCGTGCCATTCAGCGATGTGCAGAACTCGCGGTGTTCGCATGAGTTGCGGGTGGCGGGGGCCCGTGCACATAACCGGTTCTTGACGGAGTTCTGCTCGGAAGCTCCGGGGCGCTTGTTGGGAGTGCCGCTGATCTATCCGTGGCCGGACTGGGATGCCGGGGTGGCTGACATCGTGCGAGCGCGGGAGTCGGGATTCCACGCGATTTTCCCGCCGATGATGCCGGGGACGCCAGACGATTTGCCGGCGTTGTACGACCCCTGGTGGGACCCGATGTGGGCGGCGTGCCAGGACGTCGGCATGGTCGTGCACATCCACGCCGGCTTCGGCAACCCGCAGGGTAGCGTTGTCGAAATGGTGCGGAGCGTGTTCAGCCGTACCGAAGGCGGGGCAGCAGACACCGCGGACAAGGAAGGGTTGGCGGCGATCGACCCCAGCCTGCTACCCAAGTTCGATCCGGACGCCGAGTCTGAGACTGGCGGCACGAACTCGTTTTTGAGCGAGTTGTTCGAGACGTTCGGTGAACGTCGGCCGTTGTGGCAGTTGATGTGGGGTGGGGTGTTCGACCGATTCCCGAAGCTCAAGGTCGCATTCCAGGAGATCCATGCTGATTGGGTTCCGGCGACGTTGGAGTATCTGGATCGGGCGCATGCGGCTGAGCCGGGTTCGATGAAGTTGACGCCGAGTGAGTATTGGGCCCGTCATTGCGCGGTGGGGACGTCACTGATGCGGTATGGCGACGTGGCGGTGCGCCATGAGGTCGGTCTGAACAAGATGATGTTCGGTAGTGATTTCCCGCATTTCGAGGGGACGTGGCCGAACACGCACGACTGGATTCGTACGACGTTGGGTTCGGTCCCCGAGGTTGAGGCGCGAGCGATCTTGGGGGAGAACGCCATTGACTTCTACGGGTTGGACCGGGCGCTATTGGAGAAGACGGCCAAACGTGTCAGCCCACTACCCGGCGAGCTGTTCAACGGTCAGCCGGTGGATCCAAAGTTGATCAGGCACTTCGAGTTCCGCGCCGGAATCAACAAACCCGTCAACTTCAATGTCGATCAAATGAACCAGGCGTTCGAGGAGGACCGGGCCGGGGCGCTCAAAGCACTAGCCGCCACCACCGGGAACAGCGGCTGACAAGCCCCTGGGGCTTGCGTGGATTGGTCCAGGGTCGGATGGCCACCAACCGAATGCTGAGTGGCTCTACGCGACGGAGGCTGTTGGAGGTGTCGCTACGATCGGACACCTGAGGTGACACTAGGCTATGTCAAAAAGGTGACCGATTAGGAGCGAGAAGATGCCGGCTTCGGGCACGAGCCGTGTGTACGGCGGCGCGACGGCTGAAGAGCGGGTCGCTGAGCGACGCCGAAAGCTGATCGAGGCCGGTATGAACTTGTTCGGTTCTCCCGGCTCCGAATCCGTTCGGACGAAAGACGTGATCGCTGAGGCCGGGCTGACGGAGCGGTATTTCTACGAGAGCTTCAGCGATCTGGGAGCATTGTTCGACGCAGTGCTCGAGCTCACGATGGACGCAGTCGAGTGTGCCGTCAACGCCGCCGTCGTCGAAGCTCCCGATGACAGTATTGCGAGGGTTTCGACCGCGCTCCGGACAGCGGTGGATACCTTAGCTTCCGACCCTCGGATGATTCGGATCATTTTCGTTGAGGCACTTGGTAGGGGCGGGCGGGTCGGCTCGCGTCGAAATGAGATCCTCACCCGCGCTGCGGCGAACTTTTTCAGATGGTCAGGAACCGACCCGGGCCCCTTCGAGAGCAGCCCGGTTGAGTCGCGTATGAGAGCATTCGCTGTTTCGGGCGCCGCGTCGGAACTGCTGATCTCGTGGGCGGAAGGACTCCTTGACGTCACGCCAGACGAACTCGCGGATTTTCTCGTCGGACTGTATTGGCGAACCAACCTCCCCTAAGACTTTCCGCGAAACGCTGGTCGGCCCGGTGATTGCCGCCCAGCGGTGGGCGGAGTGGCGGCGTCGGCGCGAAGGTCGCCTTCGACGATGAAGGCCAGGCGCTCGCAGTGGGCCTGAGCATCGGCCAACTTGTCGGCGAGTTCGCAAGCGCGGTTAGCGCGGGCGCCCGATAACGCCGTCGCTGCTGTGAGTGCGTCCCGCCTGATTTCGAGGAGCAGACTACGGCAGGAGCGCAGAGCGTTCAGCGCGACAATGGGTTCGCTAGCGCTGACGGTCATGATCGTGCCTCCGTTTGTTACAGGTTTTTTGTTGGAGCCGATTGCGATGCGGTGAGCCGATGAGCGCGGGTCGGTAGTTCCGGTCACGGCGGCTGCTTCGGCGCCTGGCCGCGCGACTCGATGCAGATTACTGTGCAGCTCGGCGCTTCCCGAGGCAATGACTGCCGCGGCCACAGCGGCGGCCGGCTTTCCGTCGCGGGCTGACCGATGTCGATCAGGGGCATCTGTGCCAGCGGATCGGTGGACGGCAAGCCATGGATATTGAGCGGCAGGTTAGGACCGATGCCCTGCGGATTCTCCAGATGCATATCGGCGAGCGGCGGCGCGGGCTCGGTCAGCGGTGGCAGCTCGACCGGAGCCGCGCCGGTGGCGTACGCCTCAGCCCAGCCCAGCACGTTGCGGGCATACGGCATGGAGTTGTTGTAGCGCAGAATCGCGGAGAGCACCTGGGACTGGTCGCGCAGGTCTGGCCCGCCGCTGCAGAGATATCGGGCCGCCGCCAGCGTGGAGTCGTAGAGGTTCTGCGGGTCGGCCACCCCATCGCCGTCGCCATCGGATGCATAACGCGCCCAGGTGCCCGGCAGGAACTGCATAGGCCCCATCGCACGGGCATAACTGGTTTGTCCGCCGGCGCTGGTTTGGACGATGACCTCGTTGCCGGGCAGTGTGCCATCCAACGCTGGGCCGTAGATGGGCCGGATCGCGGTCCCGTGGGCGTCGGTGGCACCGCCGTTGGCGTGTCCCGACTCGATGCGCCCGATCCCGGCCAGCAGGCTCCAGCTGATGCCGCAGCTAGGCTCCGACGCCGCCATCGTGTGCTCGGCATTGCGGTAGGCGGCTAACGCTGTCGTCGGAATACCCAGTGCGCCAGTAGGATTCGTTACGATAGGTGGTGGGGGTGGTGCAGGGACTGTGGTCGTGGCGACATGCAAACCTATCGCCGAACGCTTGACCGCAACCACCGCTGGGTCGGACTGGCCACTCCCGGCACCTGTAACGGCCGCCATCGGGGTAACGGTTGTACCGTGCAAAGCCGTTGTGGCTGTGAGGAATCGTGGAACCGCTGCGCCGACGGCCCCAGCAAATATCAGAAGCGCGATCGTAGTAACGTTCAACGATTGGATTCGCGTCGCGCGAATTACTGGGCGGCGCAACGATTCCTCGGTGGGAGGCACTCGACGGTGACGAGCCATCTCGCTGGACCTCCTTTCCGCCAACGCAACAACAGAACCCGGCGTCAATAACGCCGCTGAGCGAAGACGGACAACATGGGTGGGCGTCTGTCGGTTCCCTGAACTTCGGCCTGGAGAACCATGTTTCGTGATGTGGCCGCACGGATGTACTCACCAATCAGCTGCAGTGAGCGGGTGGCCTCCGGTACCAGCGGCTCCACGAGCTGGAAGTCGTGAACCTGACCCGGCCAGATGTGCACCTTGGTAGGTACGCCCACCGCTTTCAGCCTGGCGGCGGCCAACTGAGCGTCATGCAGAAGTGCTTCCGATCCAGAAACATGGATCAATGTCTGCGGCAGGCCAGGTTCTATGTGGTCGAGTGGCTCGTAGAGCTCTTCGGACTTGCCGTCGATGATGCGCTTGGCGTTGGCACTGGCGACTAGTGCGACAAGTGCGTCAAAGGCCTTGGGCGGGAACATCGCATCAGTTTTGATGTTGGGATGTGCCTGCTTAGGTTCCTTAGCCAGCTGCAGCAGCGGCGAGATCAGGACCAGCGCCGCCGGCTGTTCGCCGACGGCCTGTAGCCGCTGCGCTAGTGCCAGGGCAAGGTAGCCTCCCGCAGAATCGCCAGCTAGCACGATTTGCTCCGGCTCGTAGCCCTCTTGTCGCAACCAGCGGTAGGCATCATGACAATCGTCGAGGGCCATCCCGACGGAGTGCTTTGGGATCAGCCGGTAATTGACCACCAGCACAGGCGAGTCGGCATATCGGGAGATTGAGGTAACGATCCGGCTGTGCGAGTTCATTCCGCAGGCCAGGAAAGCGCCGCCATGCAAGTACAGCACCACTCGTCGGCTGTCATCCGCCGGTAATACGCCGGGCGCTCGGAGTAGCTGCGCGGTTGCAGTAGGCAATGCCACCGTCGTCCGGACGGCGCTCGGGGCGGGAACCAAGGCGCTGCAAGCAGATTCGACGATACCGAAGGGCCAGGGAACATGGGGTATATGGCTGCCCAGTGCCAGAGCAGGCCTAACGGTCAGCCGCGACATCAGTGACACCAGCCGACCAGCGATGCTGGGTCCGTCGTCCCGCGTGGTCACGCAAACTTCTTCCTGGCGCGAGCCAAACTCGACGTAGCCGCGACGAGACGGGCGAAAATATCCGATATCCGTGGGGCAATGCGTCCCGCAGACGTGATGCCCGTTCGCCGCTAGTGCCTCGCGCCTTACGTCTAGCTGGTTCACCGGTCTGCCGCCTGCATATACAGGCCGGCAATGAGTTCGAGCCACTGCCGGACGTCTTGTTGGGTAGGCAACTGGATCCGACGCGGGATCAAGGTGGCTTGCGACCGTTCGACGGCGTCGACGATCCGCTTAGTGACGTACATCAGCCAGTAGGAACGGTCGACAGGTTTGAACGCGCCGCAGATCTCTACTCGGTCAGCCCCGAAAACGCTCATCCGCCAACCGCCGTCGTCGTCGACGGTGGTGACTACGGCCGGTGCTCCTGTGATTGTAGGGATTGCAGCTGGGTTGGCTTCTTGTATGTTCCGCACTGCGATCACAACTCCTCGGTGTTTCACTCGGGCGGCAAGTCGGAGCCGAGCCCCTCGTATGGGCCGCGCAACCTCACGAGCTCCCACGGACAGACCATCCGCGCCGTACCCGCAGTCGTCCTGACTTGAATGAGCATGGTGCCTACGTCGGTCACCGTCCCGACATGCAGACCGTCGCGAACTTTGTCGCCTATACAGAATCGCATCGGACTGCCCTCCAAGGCTTTTCGTGCGTCCGATTCAGGGCGCCGAAGGCTGAGATGGGACGCGTGAGAGTCATCGCCGTCCGTAATCGAGTCGCGGGATGGTTAATTCGTGGCGCGCGTGCCAACGGAGGGTGTCCCGCCCGTCGCGCCAGTAGACCTTGTACCTAATCGCGTCTGTGTCAACGATGATGCCGACACCGCGTCGACGATGGGACCGCGACAGCACCGTATCGCCGATCACTGGGGTCCGCGGATTGCGTCCGACAATCATGGCCGGGCCCGTCCGCTTCGACGTCGAATCTCGACAGAGAAGCGACTTCCTTCGTTGTCAACCACGTCCCAAGAAAAAGGACCGCGCCATTGTGTACTTCCCAGTGCATGGACGGTACGGCGGGCGTCTTCCTCCGATGGGATGTTCGCTAGCCGCCGCCCGTCGCTGGTGATAAGGGTCCACATCGCTACCGCCCTAGGCCGTTCTTGCCGGTACGTCCATCTCGTGGAGCCGAACGCCGCGCTCGTCCGCCGCGGCTCGCAGGGCGTGGCGCCGTGCGGCAATTGCTGGAGCGCCCGCCGGAGTGACGCCGTCTGTCGAGGACCCTCGGCAACGACTGATCGTCATGATGGCGCCTCCCTCGCTGGTGACTGGGTGAGCCAAGACATCTGTGTGACGGGCTGACGTTTTACGTTATTTGTCAGCTTATCCGCCGCAGTAAATAGAAGTCAAGGTCATAGCCATATATATCTGCCGACGATCTGCGACATCTATACGTGGGATGTCAGACGATGACACAGGTGTCTAGTACGATGAGCTCATGCCACGAGGAGCGCGTAACCAGTCGACCGACCCTGCGGACAACGATCCGCGCGAACGGATCTTGGCCGGCGCCGAACGTTGCATCGAGCGCCACGGCATCCGGAAGACCACCATGGAAGACATTGCTTCCGAGGTGGGCATGTCGAGGCCGGGCATCTACCGCTATTTCAGCGATCGTGACGACCTACTCATCGAGCTGATCACTCGGCATGGACGGATGCTGCGCGACCGCGCACACAAAGTCATGTCCCGGCAGACCAGCCTTCAGGACCAGATCGTTGAGGGACTCCTTTATGCCGCGAGCGAGGCAGTCCTCGACCCCGTGATGCGATACATCGTCGACCCGGAGAGTTCGGGCCTCGGCCAACGAGTCATCGAGTCGCGGAATTCGGAGCTGGTTTCGGCCGAGTTTTTCGACCCTTTCCTTGACGTCGCCTACGTCAACAACGAACTGCCGCGTGATGTACCTCGGTCGGACGTCTACCTGTGGTTGACCAGTGTCGGGCTGATGATGATGCGAGGGCTCAGGGATGGGGACGTCGACCTCGCGCGATACCGGACCATCTTGCGCCGCTTTGTCGCTCCGGCATTCGCTCGCTCACAAAAATAGGTTCGTGCTGTTCGGCGCTGAGCCGCATGCGCCATTGGCGCGCCCCCCGTCGTGGTACAACCGTGAGCCATGAACAGCCTTGCCGACGAGACGCGCTGGATGGATGCCACGGAGCAGGCGAGGCTGGTGGCCAACGGCGACGTCACAGCCGGCGAGCTGCTCGAGGCGGCGATCGAGCGGATCGAGCGGACGAACCCGTCGCTCAACGCCGTCGTCATCGAATGGTTCGACCACGCCCGCCGCGTGGCCGCCGATCCGAACCTGCCCAACGGCCCCTTTCGCGGCGTCCCGTTCTTGCTCAAGGACCTCTACACCAGCTTCGCCGGCCAGACGCTGTCCAACGGCAACATCGCGCTCAAAGAAGCCCGCATAGTCGACACCGCCGACACAACGCTGGTCGCCCGCTTCAAAGCGGCCGGCCTCGTCATCGCCGGGCGGACCAATACCCCGGAGCTGGGCAGCTTGCCGACCACGCAGCCGCTGGCCTGGGGCCCGACCCGCAACCCGTGGTCACTGGACCGCACGCCGGGCGGGTCCAGCGGTGGTGCCGCCGCCGCGGTAGCCGCCGGCATGGTCCCGTTCGCCAACGCCTCCGACGGCGGCGGCAGCATCCGCATCCCGGCGTCGTGCTGCGGGGTCGTCGGACTCAAGCCGAGCCAGGGCCGCATCACGGTCGGCCCGGTGCGTGCCGAGGCGGGGCTAGGCGTCGAGCTGTGCGTCAGTCGCACAGTGCGCGACACCGCGGGCCTGCTCGATGCGGTGCGCGGACCGGGCATCGGCGACAGCGTCATTGCGCCGCCGCCGGAGCGGCCGTACACCGAGGAAATCGGTAAAGACCCCGGACGGCTACGCATCGGCCTGCTCGACGTCCATCCGCGCGGCGACTTCCTGCACGAGGATTGCATCGCGGCCGTGCGTGCCGCGGCGTCGATGCTCGAGGGCCTCGGGCACATCGTCGAGCCTGCGTGGCCACAATGCCTCGCCGACACCACGTTGCCCCAGAAGTTCATGGCGCTGTGGGCGACGGGAATGGCGATGGCGGTGCGCGGGTTCGGCGAAACACTGGGCCGCGAGATGACCAAGGACGACGTCGAGCCGGTGAACTGGGCGCTCGCCGAGCAGGCGCAGCGACTGACCGCCGTCGACTACGCCGCCGCGCAGGGCGCGGTGTGGACATTCCGGCGGGCGCTGCAGCAGTGGTGGGCCGACGGCTGGGACCTGCTGTTGACCCCGACGGTGGCCGAGCCGCCGCTTCCGCTGACCGAGTTCGAGAACGATCCCGAGCATCCGACGGCGCCGATGCGCCGCGCCGGCCGGTTCGCCGCGTTCACGCCGCCGTTCAACATGAGCGGGCAGCCGGCGATCAGCCTTCCGCTGCACCGCAACGCCGAGGGCCTGCCGATCGGCGTCCAGCTGGCCGCCGCCTATGGCCGCGAAGACGTCCTGATTCGCGTTGCGTCCCAACTGGAATCGGCCCACCCGTGGTCGTCCCAGCACCCCGCAAATCTATAGGTGGCTCACCGCGAAATCTGCGGCCTGGTCCGTCATGCCGTTCGTCAGGTACGCCATATGCGCGAAGGTGGGTGGCGCGCTGGGCGCGCCATTGCAGATCGTGTCGTCGGGAGCGCACAGCTGGATCGTCTTGGGCGCATACAGCGGGCCGATTCTGATGGGCGGCGCGCCGTTTTCGGTGAGGAACTGATTCGACGGCGTGCCGAACAGCGTCACCGCGGCGACGTGGTTGGCCACTTCGGCCGGCATCGGCTTGGGCACGTATGACGCGTATTCGGCCGGCACTTCTTTCGGAATCGCGGCCGAGGTGACGAGACCGGCCAGCGCCGCGCCCTGGGAGTACCCGCCGAGCACGATCCTGGTGTTAGGGCAGTTCGCCGCCGTCGACTCGATGTGGCCACCGGCGTCGCGAATCCCGTCGACGAAAGTTCTGGCGAACTCGATGCCGGCGCCGAAATCACTGCTGGCGGGGTAGTTGACCGGATAGACGCTGACCGATTTGCCGCCGGCCCGCGCGTTCAGCGCGTCGACGAATGCCTGCCCGACCCCGCCGACGCCGGGCGGCTCGGCCGTTCCGCGGGCGAACACCACCTCGACGTCCGGACACGGCTGGGCCGACGCGACCGGCACCGGCGCGCTGACCACGGCGCCAATGCTCACCACACCAGCCACGAGCACTTTGATGACGTTCATCGCTACCTCACCGCCACCCGACCCTCGCCTGAGTCTAATCCCGCATCCGCAGCACGACCTTGCCCTTGGCCGTGCGGTTTTCCAGCGCCGCGATCGCCTCGCCGGCCCGATCCAGTGGATAAACCTCCGGCTGCGGCGGCGGCACCGCGCCGGATGCCAGCAGCGGCTCGAGTTGCGACCACTGCCGCTCCAAAGAACCCGGATGCGACATCGCCCACGCGCCCCAGCCGACCCCGACGGCATCAATGTTGTTGAGCAGCAAGCGATTCAGCTTCACCGTCGGAATGTCGCCGCCCGTGAAGCCGATCACGAGCAGCCGGCCGCCCTGGGCCAGGGACCGCAGCGAATCGGTGACGCGATCGCCGCCGACCGGGTCGACGACGATGTCCACGCCGCGCCCGCCGGTCAGCTCGCGCACCGCGTCCTTGAACCCGTCGGCCAGCACCACATCGGTGGCGCCGGCCGCCCGGGCGATGTCGGCCTTGTCCTGCGTGCTGACCACCGCGATGGTCCGCGCCGCCCCCAAGGCGGGCGCCAGCCGCAGCGTCGACGTGCCGATGCCGCCGGCCGCGCCGTGCACCAGCACCGTCTCGCCGTCACGGAGCCGGCCGCGTTCGGCCAGCGCGAAATGCACGGTCAGGTCGTTGAACAGCAGCCCCGCGCCGGCCTCGAACGACACCGTGTCCGGCAGCTTGAACACCTGCTCGGCCGGCAGGGCAATGACCTCGGCCATGCCGCCGGACAGCATCGTCAACGCCGCCACACGGTCGCCGGCCGCCACCGGCGCACCGGCCGGGGCGCTGCGCACCACGCCGGCCGCCTCGCCGCCCGGAATGAACGGCGGGTCCGGTTTGTGCTGGTAGAGCCCCCGGGTCAGCAGCGCGTCGGGAAACGCCACTCCGGCTGCATGGACGTCGACGACGACGGCGCCGTCACCGCCGGGCTCGTCGAGCTCGACCACCTGCACCGCCTCCGGCCCGTCGAGCCGGGAAACCTGTACCGCGCGCATCGCCACCTCTTTCCGTCAAGACGAACTTAGTCCGGCGCCGATGCGGGCTGTAAAGCCCGAGGAGAAGCCGGACCATCGAACCCAGTCCGGCGCCGATGCGGGCTGTAAAGCCCGAGGAGAAGCCGGACCATCGAACCCAGTCCGGCGCCGATGCGGGCTGTAAAGCCCGAGGAGAAGCCGGACCATCGGGCCTAGTCTGGTAGTCACGCGAGAGGAGCCACTGCCATGGACCCGTTCTTCGACGTAGTGATCATCGGTGCCGGGATCTCGGGGATCGGCGCCGCCTACCGGATCCGGGAGCGCAACCCGCAGCTGCGCTTCACGATCCTGGAACGACGGGAGCAGCTCGGCGGCACCTGGGACCTGTTCCGCTACCCGGGTGTGCGGTCCGACAGCGACATCTACACGCTGTGCTTCCCGTGGGAGCCCTGGACGCGGCCGGAGATGATCGTCGACGGCACCCACATCTGGCAGTATCTTTCCGACACCGCGCGCAAGCACCACATCGCCGAGCACATCCGGTTCAACACCCATGTCCGCTCGGCCGACTGGGATTCGAGCACCGACACCTGGACGATCCGCGCCGACCGGGACGGCCAGGAGCAGACCTACCGCTGCCGGTTCGTGTTCTTCGGCACCGGCTACTACGACTACGACAACCCCTACCGGCCCGCCTTCCCCGGCATCGAGGACTTCACCGGCGAGGTGGTCCATCCGCAACACTGGCCCGAGGCGCTCGACTGCACCGGCAAGCGGTGCGTGGTAATCGGAAGCGGCGCAACCGCGGTCAGCCTGATCCCGAGCCTGGCCGAAACGGCGGCGCACGTGACGATGTTGCAGCGCACACCGTCGTACATGATCTCCGCGCCGAAGGTCGAGCCGACAGCAGTCCTCACCCGAAAGCTCTTGCCGCTCAAGGTTGCCCATTGGCTCGTCCGGTGGCGCAACGCACTCGTCGGTGTGCTGCTGTGGGAGGTGTCGCGCCGGGCGCCGGAGTACATGAAGCGACTACTGCGGCGCATCGCCGAACGCAATCTGCCGCAGGGCTACGACATCGACACCCACTTCACCCCGCCGTATGACCCGTGGGATCAGCGGATGTGCTTCATCGTCGGCGCCGACCTGTACAAGCTGATCAGCGACGGGCGCGTGGAGGTCGTCACCGACCACATCGACCACATGGACGCCACCGGCATCGTCTGCAAGTCCGGGCGGCACCTCGATGCCGACGTCATCATCACTGCGACGGGACTGCAGTTGCAGGCGCTGGGCGGAATCACGCTCAGCCTCGACGGCGAAAAGATCAACCCGCATGACCGGTTCGTCTACAAGCGCCACATGCTCGACGACGTCCCCAACATGGCCTGGTGTGTGGGCTACACGAACGCATCGTGGACCCTGGGTGCGGACCTGACCGCGCAATCGGTCGCAAAGTTGTTGGAGTACATGAGGACTCACGGCTACACGCACGCCTATCCGCATCTCGGCGACACCGACATGCCCGAGCAGCCCACGCTGAACCTGCAGGCCGGCTACGTGTTGCGCGCCCTGGATGTGCTGCCGAAGTCGGGCACCCGGCGTCCATGGGTGGTCAGCCACCACTTCCTGCGTGATGTGATCGACCATCGGGTGCGGCGCATCGACGAGCAGATGGTGTTCGGCAAGGTGGACGCCGACCGCCGACAGATCGCCTAGGCGCCGGCTTTTGGTGTCCGGAAGCCGCCGGCCCACTCGGTAGACTCAGGAGTGCGGCCCGCACGGGAGGGGAGCGGCGATGAGTTATCGACAACCGCCGCGTTCGTTCGCGCCAATACCGGTCGAATTGCCGCCGAGCCGCGAGGTTTTGGTGCGGGCTCCCGATGGCACTCGTCTGCACACCGAGGTATTCGGCCCGGAAGACGGCTATCCGATAGTGCTTTCGCATGGCATCACCTGCGCCATCCGCGTGTGGGCTTACCAGATCGCGGAATTGGCCGGCGACTACCGGGTGATCGCGTTCGATCACCGCGGCCACGGCCGCAGCGGCATTCCGCCGCGGCGGAATTACAGCCTGCATCACCTGGCCTCCGACGTCGACGCGGTGCTCGAGGCCACCCTCGCGCCGGGAGAGCGCGCCGTGATCGCCGGGCACTCGATGGGCGGCATTGCGATCGCCGCCTGGTCGGAGCGGTACCGCCACAAGGTTTCCCATCGTGCCGACGCCGTCGCCCTGGTCAACACCACCACCGGTGACCTGTTGCGCGAGGTGCGGTTCCTGCCGGTGCCGGCGCCGTTCGCCGCGGTCCGGGTGCTGGGCGGGCGTGCACTGGTCAGCATCTTCGGTTCGTTCACGGTGCCACCCGCGGTGCGACGCGCCAGCCGCGAGATGGTGTCGCTGCTGGCGGTCGGCGCCGACGCGGATCCCGATGTCGGCGCGCTGATCTACGAGTTGTTCGACGCCACGTCCCCGGCGGTGCGCGGCGGCTGCGGCAAGGCGCTGGTCGACTCGCTGGGCTCGCGGCACATCAGCCTGACCGGTTTGACGGTGCCGACGCTGGTCATCGGCAGCGAACGCGATCGGTTGACGCCGTTGAGTCAGTCGCGCCGGATCGCCGCGGCCGCACCGAATCTCGTCGGGCTCGTGGTGCTGCCCGGCGGTCACTGCGCGATGCTGGAACGCCCCGCCGAGGTCAACCGCGAATTGCGGGCGCTCGCCGAATCAGTCTCGGGCGACAGACGGATCAGCTCGTAACCGCGCGGCGACCTCCGCGGCGGCCCGCCTTCCGGAGCGCACCGCCCCGTCCAGGAAGCCGGTCCACTCGTCCGCCGTTTCGGTGCCGGCCCAGTGAACCGGGCCCACGGGGCGGCGCAACCACGGCCCGTACCGCGTCCACGAGCCCGGCGGCACCGCGGCAGTGGGTCCGCCGGGTGCGAATTTCTCTGTGCCCCAACGGTGATCGACATAGTCGAGTGGTTTGAGTGCCTCCTCGCCGAATAGCGAAGCGAAGCAGTCCAGCGCTTTTCGCCGGCGCTGATCCGCGGGCATTTCGTCGAAACTGCGGGCGTCGACGAACCCCAGCAGGATGCCAGGCCCGTCGGGCTGCGGGCTGACGTCGAAAGTGATGAACACCGGGCCCTCGTCGGACAACGCCTGGCCGGAGAACCCGTTGGCCCGCCAGAACGGCGTGGGGTAGGCGGCGTACGCCTTGGAGAGCCGGCCCTGCGGCCAGCTTCTGGCGAGCTGGTGGTATTCGGCGGGCAGCGGGGGAGTGAACTCGATGCGCGCACGATGTTCCGGCGCGACCGCGACGATGACGAATCTGGCTTCGGCGCTGCTCTTTTCGGAGCCGACCGTCACGCCGCCGTCGTGCTGGTCGATGCGATGCACCGGAGCGTCCAGCACCACGCGGTCGCCGAGCTCGGCCGCCATAGCGTCGGCGATCTGCTGGGTGCCGGCTGCGAAACGGTCTTGCTGTGCACCGTTTTCCACGTCGAGCAGCCGGTCCAGGCCGCCGGCGGCGTGCACGTAGCGGGCGGCATGCAACATCGACACGTCGTCGGGTTCGGCGCCCCAGGTCACCCGCGCCATGATGGCCAGCAGATCGCGGGCGGTGGCGCCGGTGTGCACCGAGCGCAGCCAGTCGCCCAGCGACTGGCCGTCCAACTGCTGCGCGCGCCGTGTGGTCCACGGCTCGGCCAGCGGAACCCGCCGGGCGATGCGCTCGAATTGCCAACGCACCCTACCGATGTCGAGCAAGCCGCCGAGTGACAGTCGCGGGATGGTGCCGGAATACCGGCGGACCATGCCGCGCCAGCGGATCAGGTTGGCGCCGTCATGGTAGGTCGGGACGGTGTCGATGCCGAGGTCGGCGGCCAGCGCCAGCACCGCATCCTGCGTGGGCCCGACGAATGTGCCGCCCATGTCGACGGGAATTCCCGCGACATGGCCGGTGTGCGAACGTCCACCGACCCGGTCGCGGCCCTCGAGCACCAGCACGTCGTGTCCGAGACGCTTGAGCTCACGGGCGGCGGTCAGCCCGGCGAACCCGGCCCCCACCACTACGGCATCGGCGGACTCCATACCCCATCCTTACCGTCGAATGTGGACTTATCACACGCTTTTTCGGGAGAAACGTACATCAAGTCCACATTCGACGAAGCTAAGGCGCCGTGCTCAACCAGTCTTTGAAGCCGGACGGGTCGTGGCGGCCCAGTGCGCCGTGCTCGTAGAGCCCCCAGCCCTCCACCGGCTCGGCGTCGCCGTCGCGGCAGATCGCCCGCCCCACGTGGTCAATCACGCCGAAGCCCGAGCGGGCGACGATCGCCGGGTCGGTCATGTCGTAGGTCAGCCGCTCGGTGAACTTCTCGCCCTTCCACATGCCGTGCAGCCAGTCCGAGTCGCCGCCGTAGCCGCCGCCGACATGGATCGGTACCGGCAGCTTGGATTCGACCTCGAAGTGCACCGGCGTGCCGTCGGGCCGGCTGGCCTCGATTGTCGCCCCGGTCGGAATCCGGGTGCCCGACCGGTAGCGAGTGGTCACCCGGGGCCAGCCCAGCTGCTCGACGCGGCCGTCGCGCCAGATCCGGGTGCAGTCGTTGAGCGAGCGGAACCCGTCGGGTGCCTCCTGGATGATCATCACGACGGCGAAGTCGTCGAACGCCATCGGCACGTACAGCCACCACATGCCTTCGAACGGCGGATCGGCCGGTCGTCCCGCCGGTTCCGGTTCGCCGATCGGCCGGATGCCCCAGGACCGGTCCCGGCTGCCGATCCAGGTGGCGGGGTCGACGGGGATCTCCTCGCCGTCGATCGCGATTCGCCCGCTCCAGCTGCCCAGCTGGGCGAAGCGCTGCGCGTCCAGCGTCACCCGGTTGCCGGAGCGCATCAGATGCGGCTGCTCCTGCACGACATCGAACAGGCCTTCCCAGGTTAGGTCGACGGCGATGCCCTCGGTTTCCTCCAGGATCACCCGCAACTTGCGCAGTGGCTCGCTGACCTCGATCCGGTAGCGGCCGACGTGCTGGTTGAGCCGGTCCTGGTCGATGGCGTCCGACAGGTGCACCGCGGTCTGCGTGTCGCCGCGGCGGATCAGCACGAACGCGTCCTTCACACCCAGGTTGGGGTAGTACCCGATGCCGGTGATGAGAAAAATGTCGCCGGTGCGGTCGTGGGCGTTGAGGTAGGAGCGGTCGTAAAAGTTGCGGTCCGACGATCCCGGCCAGGCGATCGGCTGCGGAATCTGGTGTACCGGGAATTCGTCGAGTGGTCCAAGCATTATCCTTCTCCTATAAGTCTTTTCATCAACGCGGCGTGGTAGAACAGTGACTCAACATCGTCGGGCCTTTCGACCTCACCGAAATGCACCCTACGCGCGCCGGTGCGCATGAACACGCACGCCCACATCACGCCCGAGTACACGTAAAACCAGTGCAGATCACCAAGATTCGCGCCGGTGAGCCGCTGGTAGGTGTCGCGGACGTCGTCCTCTCGCATCACGTCCGGCAGACCTGGCAGTCCTGCAAGCCCGGCGAGCTCCTGAAAAACCATGTGCGCGAAGATCATCCACGCGACATCGAGCTCCCGTGGGCCCAGCGTGACCATCTCCCAGTCCAGCACCGCCACCGGGCGGAAGTCACGGTAGAGCACGTTGCCCACCCGGGCGTCGCCCCAGCACAGCACCGGCTGACCGGCGTCGGCCTGCTCCGGCCAATTCGACTCCAGCCAGGCGAAGGTACGTTCCAGCAGCGGCGAACGGCCGATGTCGGGTACCGCGAAGTCGTACCAGGACCGCACCCAGTCGAAGTGGCGGCGCAGTGCGGTGCCATCGCCTGGAGACAGAAACCCAAAAGTCTTCTCCGGGTTGGTAATCGAGTGCAGCTTGGCCAGCACCTCGACCGTGGAGTCCTGAAGTTCGCGCTGGCGCTCCGCGGGTGCGTCGGCAAACCAGTTGCCGCCGAACGTATATGGCATCACGTCAGGAGGCACCACGCCCTCGACGTAATCCATCAGAAAGAACGGCTTGCCGAGCACGTCGCCGGTGGTCTCGATCCAGCGCACCCGCGGGACGGGCACGTCGGTGAGTTCGCCGACCAGTCGCATCACCTCGAATTGGTGGTCGAGCCGATACGACGGGAACACCGGCACGTCCTCGGCGCTCGGCGCCACCCTCGCGACCCAGCGCTGCTCCTGATCCTCCCAGCGGCCGGTCAGGATGATCGTCTCCGACGACATGCCGGTGGCGTCGACGCCACTTTCGACGGTGACCTGCGGCGTCACGGGTAGCACGGTGGCGAGCCACTGCGCCATCACCGCCGGCACTGTGCTGACGTCACGGCTGGACCGCTGGAGTCGGCCGACGTCTTCGACTGCTGGTTGGTTGGCCACATGCGCCTCCGACAATTACGATACGGTGGGTAGCGTTATGAAAGCAGACGAGTCCACGGTTGACAAGGCCCCGGCCGCCGGGCGGCCGCGGGACCCGCGCATCGACGCTGCCATATTGGCGGCGACCGCGGAACTGCTTGTGCAAATCGGCTATTCGAACCTCACCCTGGCCGCCGTCGCCGAGCGGGCCGGGACCACCAAGACGGCGCTGTACCGGCGCTGGTCGAGCAAGGCCGAGCTGGTGCACGAGGCGGCATTCCCGGTGGCGCCCACCGCGCTGGCGGGCCCGGGCGGCGACATCGCCGCCGATGTGCGGGCCATGATCGCCGCCGCCCGCGACGTGTTCACCAGCCCCGTAGTGCGGGCCGCGCTGCCCGGGCTGGTCGCCGACATGACCGCCGACTCCGAGCTCAACGCCAGGGTGGTGGCGCGGTTCGCCGATGTGTTCACCGCGGTGCGGGTGCGGCTGATCGAGGCCGTCGAGCGCGGAGAGGTGCATCCTGACGTGGACCCCGATCGGTTGGTCGAATTGATCGGCGGCGCGACGCTGTTGCGGCTGCTGTTGCGTCCGGATGAAGAGCTCGACGATGCGTGGGTGGATCAGACCGCGGCGATCCTCGTGCACGGGGTGCAGCGGTGATCGGGCGACTCGACGGTCGCGCCGCGATCGTCACCGGCGCCAGCCGCGGCCTGGGCCGGGCGATCGCGCTGGCGCTCGCGGCCGAGGGTGCGGCGGTGGCCGTCGTCGGGCGCACCGAACAGGTGTGGGACCAGCGGCTGCCCGGCACCATCGGCGAGACCGTCGCCGACATCGAGGCGGCGGGCGGCCGGGCCGTCGCGGTCCGCGCCGACCTGCTCGAGGGCGGCGACATCGCCCGGCTGGTCGATGAAGCACGAGAAGCATTGGGCCCCATCACAATTCTGGTCAACGACGCCGCGTTCACCGCGCCGGGGCGCCCGCCGCGAGCCGGCGCCTCTGCGAAACGCAAACCAGAGGCGGGCGCTAAACCGGGGTGGCCGCCGCTGCTCGGCACGCCGCTTGCCGCCTACCGGCGGCACTTCGAGATCTCGGTGTTTGCGGCCTACGAACTCATCCAGCTGGTGTGCCCCGACATGATCGAGGCCGGTTACGGGTCGATCATCAACGTCACCTCGATCGCGTCCCGGCTACCCGGGGATGGGCCGTAGGCCGACCGAGGCGGCGGGGTGCTGCCGGGCTACGGCGGGTCCAAGGCCGCGCTGGAGCACTTGACATGGTGTGCCGCCTACGACCTGCAGGACCGCAACATCGCGGTGAACGCCCTATCGCCGTCCAAACCGATTCTGACGCCGGGGCTTTCGTATTACGCTCGCGAGTTCGACGAGGTGGCGACGGCGGAGGAGTTCGCGCGGGCGGCGGTGGAGTTGGCGCTGGTGGACGCGGCTGCCGTCACCGGGCGCGCGATCGGCCATCCGCGGGTGCTCGACGGCAGCTTCACGTCGGCCTGACCCGCTTGTCGGACCCCGGCGCAATACTTCTGTCGTTGGTCCACATCGTGAAGCGAAAGGACGGCGAGACATGGCCAATGTTGTGAACTATTTCGAGGTCGGTACCCCCGACGCCGACGCCACGCGCGGCTTCTACGGCGGATTGTTCGGCTGGGACATCGGAGACTCCGGGGACTACCGCATGATCGACGGCGACAAGGGAGGAGTCTGGGACAGCTCGCAGACCGGCGGCGGATCCTGGGCGATCTTCTATGTCCAGGTCGACGACGTGCAGGCCACCATCGACAAGGCGGCCGAGCTCGGCGCGAAGGTTGTGGTGCCGCTGACCGACAACGGCCCGCTCGAATTCGCCCACCTGCAAGACCCGCAGGGCAACCGGTTTGGGGTGTGGCGGCCTAAAGGGTAGAGCTGGTGCGCTTGGTTGCGATCGCCGCGCTGCGCAGGGCAACCGCAAGCAGCGTGGTGCCGAGCGCCAGGCCGATGAACTCGAGCACGCCGACCAGCCAGCCGTCGGCGTGGCCGGTGTCGATGATGTGGCTGAGCGAATGCAGCGCCCAGTGCAGCGTCGCGAACGCCAGCGCGGGCACCTGCCATGTCCGCCGGCGCACTGCTGCGAGCAGCAGCAAGCCAAGCGGCAATTCGAAGGAGGCGTTGTCGAAGATGTAGTGATCGTTGCGTGGCCCGAACGCGCCGAGGGTCTCGAAGAACGTGCCTGGCGCCACCAGCATGAACAGCCCAAGGAGCGTCGAATACACACCGAAACCAATCAGCACCCCGTCGACAAACCGTGAGCGGGTCGGCGTCGTCGTCATACTGCGACCTTAGACGCTGGCACGCCCGACGGCGTTGATCGCCTCGGCGATCGCGTCGGCCAACGAATCAACCTCGGCGGCAACAAGTTCCGCGATCGTCAGACGAATTCCCGGTGGTGTGCCGACCCTGAATCGACTACCAGGGGCGGCGGCCCAACCCGCACCGAGTAGCCGGGTGATCACCACCGTCTCGTCGGGCACCGGAATCCAGACGTTGAGGCCCGAGCGGCCGTGCGAGGTTACGCCGCGATCGGCCAGCGCCGTCTGCACCAGCGCCCGGTTGCGGCTGTAGGTGGCTTCGGCCTTGCGCACCAACCGGGTTGCCGCCGTATCGCGCCACATGGCGAGAGCGAGATCCTGCAGCAGGTAGCTGACCCAGCCCGGCCCGAGGCGCAGCCGCCCGTGCACGCGTTCGACGGTGCGACGATCACCGGCGAGCACCGCCAGCCGCAGATCGGGGCCGTACGCCTTGGAGGCCGACCGCACGAACGCCCAATGGGGTGTCGAACCGGCCAGCGTGTGCAGCGGTACGCCGGCGATACCGGCGCAGTGGTCGTCCTCGACCAGCAGCAGGTCTTCGTCGCGGACCAGGCGGCGCAACTCCTCGGCGCGTTCGGCGGAGACGGCCGCGCCGGTGGGGTTCTGCGCCCGGGTGGTCACCACAAGCGCACGGACACCGCGCCGCAGCGCGCGGGCCACGTCGGCGACCACCGGCCCGTCGTCGTCGACCCTGACCGGCTCCACCGAAAAGCCCAGGGCCGCAATCAGATCCAGCAGGTTGGCCCAGCCGGGATCTTCGACCGCCACTCGATCGCCTGGCCGCAGGTGGGCCACGAGTACCCGCTCGATGCCGTCGAGCGCCCCGGCGGTCGCCGCGAGATGCTCGGCCGGGACGCCGTCGGCGGTCAGCGACGCCCGAGTGTGCTCCGTCAGCTCGGGCGACATGGCGGGCTCTCCATACAGCAGCGGGGTGCGCCGCGCGCCGAACCGGCGTCCGGCGATCGGAAGCAGCGCCGGATCGGGGTTGCCGGTCGACAGGTCTCGCACCCCCTCGGGGATCGCCAGCCCCTGCAGGGAGCGGGGCGTGGTCGCGGGCCGCTCGCGCACCCGGGTGCCGCGGCGCCCCGCGGTCTCGACGGCTCCGCGGTGGCGCAGCAGCCGGTAGGCCGCGGCGACGGTATTCGCGTTGACGCCCAGCTCGGCGGCCAGCTGCCGGATCGGGGGCAGTTCGGCGCCGGGTGCCAGCGCGCCGGTGGAGATGGCCTCCTCGACGCTGGCCGCTATTGCCTCGGCGCCCGTTCCACTAATCATATATCGTACTGGCACATAAAATAGTATGTACTATTACAAAGATCGGAAGCAACGGTGCATTACCCAGCGACCCCGCGCAGCACGCCCACCCGTTATCGCGAACGTGCCCGCTACGACCGTGAAACGGTCCACCGCATCCTCGACGAGGCCCTGATCTGTCACGTCGGCTTCCTCAACGCGGACCGTCCGGCGGTCTTGCCGACGACGCACGCGCGGCTGGGGGAGATCCTGTATCTCCACGGATCCACGGGCAGCAGCCCGATGCTCGCCGCGTCACCGTCTGGTCTTCCGGTGTGCGTCACCGTCACTCTGGTCGACGGGTTGGTGCTGGCGCGCGCGGCGCTGCACCACTCGCTGATGTACCGGTCGGTCGTCGTGCACGGCACCGCCCGCGTCGTCGAGGACCGGCAGGAGAAACTGCGGGCCCTAGATGCGCTTCTCGACCACGTCGCACCCGGCCGGGCGGCCGACAGCAGACCCCCGAACGTGCGGGAGCTCGCCGCAACCGCCGTTCTCGCGGTCGATCTCGTCGAGGTGTCGGCGAAGGTTCGTGGCGGTGGACCCGTCGACGACGCCGAGGACATCGCGCTGCCGCATTGGGCCGGGGTCGTGCCGCTGACCCTGACGGCCGGCAATCCGGTGCCGGCTGATGATCTGGACCCGGCTGTCGGGCTGCCGTCGTATCTTGCGTCTTATCGGAGAGGATGACAAGTGTGGAAGGTTCCCGAGTGGTGAGCGCCAGCCGCGACATAGCGGCGCCGGCGGTACGAATCTTCGAGCTGATTGCCGACCCGTCCCAGCAACCGCGCTGGGACGGCAACGACAATCTGGCCGAAGCCGTTACAGCACAGCGTGTTCGACGTGTCGGGGACGTCTTCGAGATGAAGCTCACGCTCGGCACAATCCGTGAAAACCACGTCGTGGAGTTCGAAGAGGGCCGTCGGATCGCCTGGCGGCCGTCCGAACCGGGCCGGCGACCGCCCGGGCACCTGTGGCGCTGGGAGCTCGAGCCCATCGACGAAACCCACACTCGGGTCACCCATACCTACGACTGGACGCGATTGACCGACAAGAACCGCCTGCCGCGTGCTCGCCGCACTACGGCCGAGCGGCTGCTGGCATCACTGGACCGGCTCGCGGAGCTCGCCGAAGATACCTGACATGACGCAGGTCTTTGTGGTTGATGCATTCACCCAGGGGATGTTCCGCGGCAACCCCGCTGGTGTCGTATTACTCGATCGGCCAGCCGACCCAGTTTGGATGCAACTCGTTGCAGCGGAATTCAACTATCCTGCAACCGCTTTCGTAGATCTGTCAGGAAACGGGGGCGGGGCGAAGGGGTTGCGCTGGCTCAGTCCCACTACCGAACTGACGTTGTGCGGGCACGCCACCCTGGCTAGCGCACACATCCTCGGCGGCGCCCAGGTCTTCCACACTCGAAGCGGCCTGCTGGCCTGCAGTGTCGGGTCCAGCGGTGCGATCAGCATGACGTTTCCTGCTGACCCAGTAAATCCAGAGCCGCCCTGCGCCGAGTTGAGCGCAGGGCTGCCCGGTATCACGCTGCGGTCGATCTGGCGTGGGCGCATGGACGTGCTGGTTGAGGTGGCATCGGCCGCGGAAGTTCGGCGATTACGTCCCGACCTTGCGGCATTGGCTACTGTCGCTGCCCGCGCAGTGATTGTCTCGGCAAAGGGCGACGGCATCGCAGACATTGTCAGCCGCGTCTTCGCTCCCGGTTCGGGAATCGCGGAAGACCCCGCCACCGGATCGGCGCACTGCACGCTGGCCAGCTTTTGGTCGCCCCGACTGGGAGTCACGGAGTTGCTCGCCGAACAAGCCTCACTTCGCGGCGGGTTACTGCGAACACGGCTCATGGGCAGCGATGTCGAACTCACCGGCCACGCGGTTACCGTTTGCAGCGGCGAACTTCACGCTTGAACCGTTATTTCGACACGTGCGGGTTCGCGCGCTTCTCTGCCAGCCGTGCGGCGCCCTTCGTCCCGAGTCGAATGGCGATCGGGCCAAAGACCTGCGAGCCGGGAATGCGTGTTCGGAAGGCAAGTTCGGTGGCGAGCCGCGTGCCCGTCCCGTCGGGCTCGACGTTCACCTCGCCGATGTAGTCACGAAATGGCAACCCGGATAGCAGCGTGTACCGCAGCCGTCGCGGCGGCTCGAACTCGATAATCCGTTCTCGTGTCGGGGGTCCCGCCAAGTAGAGGGCTCGCACGGCGCCGATCCCGTTTGGGTGCGGCTTGCCCGGCTTTTCGACGACCGATCTGCGAAACGGTGTCCATTCGGCCATGCCAGCGTGATCGGAGACGACATCCCACACAATCCGCGGGTCGGCCGCCACGTGGCGCGACACCTGGTACCGATACAGCTTGCTCATTCTCGGAACACCATTGGGAGATTAAGGGGTCCGCGGATTGCGGTGGTGTCGCGCCAAGTAGCGGCGCCTGCCAATACCGCGTTGCGGGCGAGGACTCCACGCAGCGCCACATTGGTTTCCAGCCGCGCCAAGGCGGCACCGAGGCAGTAATGCGTGCCGTATCCGAAGGACAGCGGCGCCGGGCCGGTGCGGTCGGGCCGGAACTGGTCGGGTTCGCTGAATACGGCGGGGTCGCGATTGGCGGCGGCGACGACTACCAGGGCTTGCTGGCCGCAGGCGATGTCGACGCCTCCGATGCGCTGATCCTCGGTGGCGGTACGCGCCGTTGCCTGCACCGGACCGTCGAGCCGCAGTAGTTCTGTGATTAGCGACGCGTCGGCTGCGTCGAGTCTATCGACGATGCGGGCGCCCCCTGCACCCGGGGTGAGCAGCCGAATCATAGCTGCCCCCAGCAGGTTCGCGGTCGTCTCATGACCCGCGACGGCGATGAGAATTGCGGTTATGACGACGTCGTCGAGCTGCAGGTCCGGGTCGGACGCGATGAAGCTGAGCAGGTCGTCGCCTGGGTTCGAGCGACGGTCTGCCGCCAGGGGTAAGAACTCGGTCACCAGGGCCGCGAAGGCCGCTGCGCCGGCGGCGATATCGTCCGCGTCCGCCAGCGTACCCGGCAGTCGGATGATCGCCGGTGATTGTTCACGCAGCAGCCGAGAGCACACAGCATCAAGGCCGAGCCACTCGCTGGCGACCGCGATCGGCAGCGGCAAGGCTATTTCGGCCATGAAGTCGAACGTCGCGGCCGCCGACGGGTGGCCGATCACCGCTTCCGCGATGGCTTCCACCCCGGCATTAAGGCCGGTGATGAAGGAGCGGGTGAACACGTCGCGCACCGACCCGCGCAACCGGTCGTGATTGGCGCCGTCGGCGAACAACATTGACCGGTCGACTATTTCCGAGCCCATGGAATCGATCGCCGCACGGGCGTTCGGATTGGCCAGCGGATTGCTGGTCCATCCGGATCCGCCCAGCACCTGTCGCGCTGCATCGTAGCCGAGAACCAGCCAGCCCTGGGCGGTTTCGTCCCACACCACGTCACCGTCCCGGCGCCGTCGTTCGTAAAACGGGTAGGGGTCTGCGGCGTCCCACGGCAGGCGGGGCGCTGTGGTGTTAGGGGTGGTCATGAGGCTCCAATCCGTAGGGGATGCCACGCTCGCGCACCCACGCGTCATGCTGCTTGCCCAGCGGGGTGATCGGTTCGGCGACACCGTCCATGTCGTCCGCGACCGACCGGACGTAGACGCTGGCGCCCAGTGTGGCGAGTATCGCGCTCATTTCGAGTTGCATACGGGCGAAGAAGACCAGGTCGTCGGGAGCGGACACGCGACGAACAGGGTGGTCGTGCGAGCGGATATCGATCAGGCCACGGATGGCACGCTCCGAGGTACGTGGAGTAAACCTGACCGGCTGGGGTGCGAGATACTCGTGGAGGAGCCCCGCGAACCAACGGTAGGCTTCGTCCGCGGAAAGCGTGGAATCCCCTGTCAAGAAGCCTGATTCGACCATCAGGTAATGCAAATCGCGCTGCCTGCCGTCAAGCATTGCGCGCGTCATCGCGACGAATGAGTGGCGCACATGCTCGGGCAGCACTTTGATGCAGCCGAAGTCGACGAATCCGATTGTGCCGTCCGGTCCGAAACAGTAGTTGCCGGGGTGCGGGTCGGCGTTGAACAGGTTCGCGTGCCGAATCGAACCCCCATGGAACCGCAGGATGACCTCTGCCCAGGTGTTCTTCAATTCCTGGCTGGCTTGTTGCGCCGCGACCCAGTCTATTCCGTCGAGATGGGTCATGGTCAGTACCCGATCACCGGATGCTTCATGTATGACCTCGGGGACCCGGATAAAGGGATGGCCGCGGTAGAGCTCGCTGAATGCGGTGATGTTGGCGGCTTCGTGGCGGTAGTCGATCTCCTCGGAGATGCGGGCGGCGATTTCCCGAGTTGCCTGTCGCAGGTCGGGCATCGCGGTACCAGCGGCCGCGGACACGAACCGGAAGAACGTCGCCAGCAGTTCGGTATTGGCCAGATCATCTCGGATCGCCTCGGCCGCACCGGGATACTGAATCTTGACCGCTACCTCGCGGCCGTCGTGCAACTGTGCGCGATGCACCTGTCCGATGGAGGCGGCCGCCATTGGTTTGTCGCTGAATTCAGCGAACACCTCGTCGGGTGTGCGGCCGAGGTCGGCATGCAGTACCTCTTTGGCCAGCGTGGGATCCATTGGTGGCGCATTAGCCTGCAGTCGAGTGAGGGCTGTCTGATATGGCGAAAAGCCGCCATGGCCAACCGCGCGGGTATCCACCATCGAGAAGATCTGACCTGCCTTCATCAGTACGCCTTTGGAGTGGCCGAGCAGTTCGGTGTATCGCTCCGCGGTCCGTTCGTGGAAGCGCTTTACGGCACTTGCATCGCCGGTCTGCTCCCGCAGCGCAGCTACCATCCGGCCGCCAGCCGCCCGCGCGGTGAACCCCGCCAAGGGCATCGTGCGACGGATTCGCCCACGGGGCAAAGGGTTATCCCTAGGGGGCGTCATGAGGATCCAATCCGTAGGGGAGGCCACGCTCGCGCACCCACGCGTCATGCTGCTTGCCGAGCGGTGTAATCGGTTCGGCGACGCCGTCCATGTCGTCCACCATCGCCCGTGCATGGATGGTGGCGCCGAACGCAGTGGATATCGCGTTGACGCTGAGGTTGAGCCGTGAGAAGAAGACGAAGTCGTCGGGGACCGAGATACGACGAACCGGGTGATCAGGCGAACGGATATCGATGAGGCTGCGGATGGTACGTTGCGACGTCTCTTTGGTATAGGTGACCGGCTGAGGTGCGAGCAGCTCGTAGAGGATCTCGGCCCACCACTGGTATGCCTCGTCGACTGTCAGTGTGGAATCGCTTGACAAGAAACCCGATTCGATCATCAGGTCGCGCAGGCCGTGCTTGCGTCCGTCAATGGCTGCGCGGTCCAGTTCGACGATTCTGCGTCGTTGCCGTTCGGGCACGACCTTGACACAGCCGAAGTCGACGAAGCCGACCGTGCCGTCCACGCCGAAGCGATAGTTCCCCGGGTGGGGATCGGCGTTGAACAGGTTCGCATGCCGGTACGACCCCGCCGCAAACCGCCAGATCACCTCTGCCCAGGTGTTCTTCAGCTCTTGGTCAGCTTGTTGCGCCGCGGTCCAGTCGAGCCCGTCGAGATAGGTCATGGTCAGCACCCGACCACCGGATGCTTCGGTGATGACCTCCGGCACCAGGATGAAGGGGTGACCCCGGTAGAGCTCGCTGAACGCGGAGATGTTGGCGGCCTCATGGCGGTAGTCGAGTTCTTCGGCGATGCGCGCGGCGATCTCCCGCGTGGCCCGCTGTAGGTCGGTCTGCATGGCAGTTCGCCGCGCCGAGGCAGCCAACCGGAAAAACGTTGTCAACAGCTCTGTATTCGCGAGATCGTCGCTGATGGCCTCGGCGGCACCCGGATACTGGATCTTCACAGCCACCTGACGACCGTCGTGCAGCACCGCTCGGTGAACCTGTCCGATGGAGGCGGCCGCCATCGGCTGGTCGGTGAACTCGGCGAACACCTCCTCGGCGGGCCGGCCAAGATCGTTGTGCAAGACGGTTTTGGCCAATATCGGGTCCATGGGCGGTGCATCGGCCTGCAGTCTCATCAGTGCACCCTGATACGGCCCAAGTTCGCCGTTGCCAATGGAGTTGCCGTCGATCATCGAGAAGATCTGCCCGGCCTTCATGAGGACGCCTTTGGAGTGCCCGAGCAGGTCGGCATACCGCTCGGCGGTGCGCTCGTGGAAGCGTTCTACCGCACCCGCATCGCCGGTCTTCTCCCGTAGCGCGGCTACCACCCGGCCGCCGGCTGCCCGCGCGGTGAACCCTGCCAAGGGCATCGTGCGACGGATTCGCCCACGCGGCAAAGGATTATCCCGAGGCGGCATCATGGGGCTCCAACCCAAACGGCAGTCCACACTCACGGACCCAGGCTTTGTGCAACTTGCCCAGCCGTGTGATGGGTTCGGCGACTCCGTCCAGGTCGTCCAATGTCGAGCGAGCGTAGATAGTGGCGCCCAGAGCGGCGAACAGGGGAGCTGCAAGTACAATGCGCGGAAAGAGAGCCAGGTCGTCCGGCGCGGACATGCGACGCCCTGGATGATCCGGCGAGCGAAGATCAATCAGGTTGCGGATGACGCGTAGTGAGCTGGCGTGGGTAACAGTGACCGGCTGCGGTGCGAGCACCTCGTGGGCCAGCTCCGCCATCCACTGGTAGGCCTCGTCTGCCGACAGCGTGGAATCGCCTGCGAAGTAACCTAACTCGACCATCAGGTCGCGCACCTCATGTTTACGACCGTCAACTGTTGCGCGCACCATCGCGACGAATGAGCGGCGCACACGCTCAGGCAGGAGTTTGACGCAGCCGAAGTCGACGAATCCCACGCTGCCGTCTGGGCCGAAACAGTAGTTGCCTGGGTGTGGATCGGCGTTGAACATGTTCCCGTGCCGGTAAGAACCATAGGCAAACCGCAGAATCACCTCCGCCCAGGTGTTTTTGAGTTCCTGGTCGGCCTGTTGTGCTGCGGCCCAGTCGATTCCGTCCAGGTAGGTCATGGTCAGCACCCGATCGCCGGAGGCTTCGGCAATAACGTCTGGTACCCGGATGAACGGGTGGTCGCGGTAGAGCTCGCTGAACGCGGAGATGTTGGCAGCCTCATGGCGGTAGTCGATTTCCTCCGAGATACGCGCTGCGATCTCGCGCGTCATCTGTCGTGGATTCGCCGCCATCGCGGTACCCGACGCCGACGCGCCGAACCGGAAGAACGTCGCCAGCAGTTCGGTATTGGCCAGATCGTCGTGGATCGCTTCGGCCGCACCGGGGTACTGGATCTTGACCGCAACATCGCGGCCGTCGTACAGCACCGCACGGTGGACTTGCCCGATCGAGGCGGCGGCCATCGGTTCGTCGCTGAACTCAGCGAACACCTGCTCGGCGGGTCGGCCAAGGTCGGCATGCAGCACTTCTTTGGCTAGCGTCGGATCCATGGATGGTGCATCGGCCTGCAACCGAGCCAGCGCTTTCTGGTAGGGCGAAAAGCCGCCGTTGCCAATAGCGCTGGCATCCACCATGGACAACATCTGGCCGGCCTTCATTAGCACTCCCTTGGAATGGCCGAGCAACTCGGTATAGCGCTCCGCGGTCCGCTCACGGAAACGCTGCACGGCATCGGTGTCGCCGGTCTTCTCCCGCAGGGCGGCCACCATCCGTCCGCCGGCGGCACGTGCGGTGAACCCGGCCAACGGCATCGTGCGTCGGATCCTCCCGTGAGGGACTGGGTTGGCCATAGCCACTCCTAGCGGCACCGCGATTCAGGCGCTAAAGTATTCACTTGTCGATACTAAGTGAGTACTTGGGAGCGGTCAATGCCGGCAATCCCCACCCGAGAACGGCTGGTTACCGAGGCGCTGCGCCTGTTCGGTGAACAGGGCTACCAGGCAACCAGCGTCGCGCAGATCGAAGCTGCGGCCGGCCTGGCGCCGGGATCGGGCGCCCTCTACCACCACTTCAAATCGAAGGAGGCGCTGCTGGAGGCCGGCATCGACCGGCAACTGGACCGCCGCCACGCCATGCGCGATATGCGCAAACTTTTCGCCGGCTTGGGGGACCTACGCAGCGAACTGACCATGCTGGGCCGGTACGTGCTGACGGTGCTCGACGAGGAAACCCAACTGCTCCGGATCGCGTCCCGCGTTCCATCAGGTCAGTCGGCTCGACTCACCGACGCCTACGCGGCATTGTTCGACGGGCTCTACGCCGAACTCGCCGACTGGGTGACTGGCTGGATCCCAACGATCAGCCAACAGGATGCCGCGGCCATCGCCGTCGTCGGAGTGAATGCGCTCCATGGCCAACGAGCAACGAGCACCGTATTCCACGGGCCGGGAGCGGGTATGCCTGACGAGCAGTACATCGCGGAGTGGACGGCAATGCTCGCCAGTCGGCTCGAATCGCTGCGGCTAGCGGCACGGGAGGCCGACGTGCCAGGATGAGCAAACGGAATGCCGCAACAGCGGCAGGTAACCGGTCGATTGGTGTGCCAATGCCCGGGGTCGACAAGGCGACTGGCCGCGTGGTCGCCGTGATCGTGCTCTTGGTCGTTGTTGCTGCGTCTTTGCGTGGATATCTGCCCGGTGTCGAGCAGCAGGCGCAGCAGGAGCCGCCGCGCAGTTCGGCGTCGTTGCCTTACGTGGTGGCGCTGCTGGCCGTCTCGCTGGCGATCATCGGCGCATCCCTGATCGTCCGGTTGCGCGATCCGCGCAGGCCCGCGCCCAGCGCCGGCGGTCTGCCCGACCGATTCAGCCGCGGGATGGGCCGCCCGGGCTGGCGGATACTGCTGATCGGCGCCGCGGTGCTCGTCGTGTGGCTGCTGATCGTATGGCTGCTGGCGCGGTTCATCGGGCCGCACGGGATCCGCGCCGGCGAGCTGCCGGGCGCGACGGAAACGGCGACTCCGACGCCTCGGCCCGACACCTCGCCGCCGCCCGAGCCGCGCAACGACCGGGGCGACGGGGACGTGCTGGGCTATCTGATCGCGAGCACGGTGACGTTGGCCCTGCTGCTCGTGGTGGGCGCCATCGCCGCTGTGCGCGGACGGCGCACCGCCAAACCGCACGTGCTCGCTGCGGAACCATTCCAACCGCCGGCACCCACGGCGTCGTCCGAATCACTCGCTCGCGCAGCAGAAGTCGGGCTGGCCGAGATCGGCGATCTCAGCCGCGAACCGCGCGAGGCGATCATCGCGTGCTACGCCGCGATGGAGCGCGAACTGGCCCATGTGCCGGAGGCTGTTCCGCAGGATTCCGACACACCCACCGAGGTATTGACCCGGGCCGTCGAACACCATGCGCTGCACGCAGATAACGCCGCGCGACTGGTGAACCTCTTCGAAGAGGCGCGGTTCAGCCCGCATGTGATGAACGAAAGCCACCGCGAAACCGCGGTACGCGTGCTGCAACTCGTGCTCGCCGAATTGCGGAGCGCGGTATGAAGCGCCTGGTAATTCTCAGCGTCTTCGGCGTCATCGGCGCCGAGTTGATCGCGCTGTCGGTGCACGACCGCCGGTTCGTGTTGTGGATTTCGGGTGGGGCGGTGGCATTCGCGCTGTTCAACATCCGCCGGTTCCTCGCCCATGAGGGCGAGCCGGCGTCGGAAGCGGCCGCCGATGCGCTGGGGAAGCCGTTGCGTGATTGGCTTTCCCGCACCGAGACGTTGATCCGCTGGTCGGATTCCACTCGGGCGGACTGGGACCGCCACCTGCGGCCGATTCTGGCGCGGCGGTTCGAAATGACCACGGGGCAAAGGCAATCCAAGGATCCGGAAGCGTTTTACGCCACTGGCCGCATGCTCTTCGGGCCTCAACTGTGGGCTTTGGTCGATCCCAACAACGTCGCGCAATCCGGTGGGCACGAGCCCGGGCCGGGCCGGGCGGCACTCGAGGAAATACTGCAACGGTTGGAGCAGGTATGACGATGCCGGCTGAGGCCACCACGGCCCGCTGCGAGGCGGTGCTCGACGAAATCGAGCGCGTGGTGGTCGGAAAGCGTTCCGCGCTCACCCTCATCCTCACCACGGTGCTCGCGCGGGGCCACGTGCTCATCGAAGACCTGCCCGGCCTCGGCAAGACGTTGATCGCCCGGTCCTTCGCCGCCGCACTGGGTCTCGACTTCACCCGCGTGCAATTCACCCCCGATCTGCTGCCGGCCGACCTGCTCGGCTCGACCGTCTACGACATGCAGTCCGGACGCTTCGAATTCCGCCCGGGGCCGATCTTCACCAACCTACTGCTCGCCGACGAGATCAACCGCACACCACCCAAGACCCAGGCGGCATTGCTGGAGGCCATGGCCGAAGGACAAGTCAGCATCGACGGTGAAACCCACCGGCTGCCAACACCTTTCATCGTCTTGGCCACAGACAACCCGATCGAGTACGAAGGCACCTACCCGTTGCCGGAGGCGCAGCTGGATCGCTTTGCGGTTCGGCTGGAACTGCGCTACCTCTCCGAGCGAGACGAGACGTCGATGTTGCGCCGCCGGCTGGACCGCGGATCGGCCGAGCCGACGGTGAACCAGGTCGTCGACGCTCATGACCTGCTGGCCATGCGCGAATCGGTGGAACAGGTCAGCGTCCACGAGGACGTCCTGCACTATGTGGTGTCGTTGGCGAACGCGACCCGGCATCACCCCCAGGTCGCGGTTGGGGCCAGTCCCCGCGCTGAGCTGGATCTGGTGCAGCTGGCCCGCGCCCGCGCGCTGCTGCTGGGCCGCGATTATGTGATTCCCGAGGATGTCAAGGCGCTCGCGGTTCCGGCGGTGGCACACCGGATCACGCTTCGACCCGAGATGTGGGTGCGGCGAATCGTTGGCTCGGACATCGTCGAGGAACTGCTGCGCCGCCTGCCGGTTCCGCGGGCGCGGTCGTGACCCAACCGCAGGAAGTCCAGTTGCGTTGGCGCGCCTCGACGTTGACGCGGGCGGTGGCCACCTGTGCGGGGGTGGCGCTGGCTGTCGCGCTGCTCAGTTCGCGCTGGCAACTGCTGGCGTTCGCGGCACCGCTGCTGGGCGTGTTGAGTTCGATCGGCTGGCAGCGGCCGCTGCCGAAAGTTCGGATCCAGGCCGAGCTCAGTTCGCAACGATGCTTCGAAACCGAGGAGACACAGGTGGACGTGTCGGCGGCAACGGAAAGCACAGGCGTGGCAGTCGATCTCAGGGTGACGACGGTGGAGGGCATGCGACTAGACACGCTCGACGGCGGCTCTCCCCAACGACAGACGGTGGCCGTCATGGCCGACCGCTGGGGTCGCTATCCGATCCGGGCCAGCGTCGACGTCGTCGCACACGGCGGATTGCTGGCGGGAACGGCGACCGCGGATGCCGCACACGTCACCGTGTTTCCGCTGGCGCCACCGCAATCGACGCCGCTTCCGCAGACCGAACTGCTGGATCGCATCGGCACCCATCTCACCCGTCACATCGGCAGCGGCGTCGAATACGCCGACATCCGCGCGTATGTGCCCGGCGATCAGCTGCGCACGGTCAACTGGGCGGTGAGTGCCCGCCGCGGCCGCCTGCACGTCACCGAACGGTTGACCGATCGAGCCGCCGACGTGGTGGTGCTTGTCGACACCTATCCGCAACCGCCGGGGCCGGCGACCGATGCCACCGAGCGCATTGTGCGCGGCGCCGCCCAGGTGGTGCAGACGGCGCTGCGCAACGGCGACCGCGCCGGCATCGTGGCATTGGGCGGCCGCCAGCCGCGCTGGCTGGGCGCCGACATCGGGCAGCGCCAGTTCTACCGGGTGCTCGACACCGTGCTCGGCTCTGGCGCCGGATTCGAAACCACCACAGGCACTCTCGCGCCGCGGGCCGCCGTTCCGCCGGGCGCGATCATCGTCGCATTCTCGACGCTGCTCGACACGGAGTTCGCGCTGGCGCTGATCGACTTGCGCAAACGCGGGCACCTCGTGGTGGCGGTCGACGTCCTGCAGGGCTCGCCGCTCGGCGATCATCAGGATCCGCTGATCGGCCGGTTGTGGGCGTTGCAGCGGTCGGCGATGTATCGCGACATGGCCACGATCGGCGTCGACGTGGTGCCCTGGCAGCCCGACCGCACCCTGGACCAGTCGATGCACGCGGTGCCCGATCGCCGCCGCCCGGTGACGGGACGCCGATGATGCTCCGCATCCTGTCGACCGCCTGCGGATTATTGATGGTGACAGCCGTTGGCGTCGGGACGCATGGCCAGGCGTTGGTCGCCGCGATGTTGGCCGTGGCGGCGGTGGCGGCCGGAACTCTGTTTCGACCCGCCGCGACACTGGCAGTGCTGCTGGCGGTGGCGGTCATCGTGTTGACCAATCCCGCGGCCACCGTGGCCGCGGTCTCGGGTCTCGCAGCAGCCGGGTACCTGCTGCTGCGGCACGCCGCCGGCCTCGATGCGGTCAGCGATGCGAGCATCGTTGGGGCCGTTGGGTTTACGCTCGCAGGCTTGGTCGCCACCGCGTTCCCGCTGGAATTGCCGTGGTTGCCGCTGGCGGCGCCGCTGGCCATCTTGGGGATCTACGTATTGGCCATCCGCCCGTTCACGAGTCATCCGGGGGATCGGGGTCTCCGCCCAGGAGTTCCTCCGGATGGTGGGCGTGGTTGATCTCGGGCGGGCCAGTGCCGTCTGTCCAGCCGAGGCGGCTGTGGAGAACTCAGCGGCGGATCTGCCGGCGATTGCGTTCGCTGATCTCGGCGTAGCGGGCGCCGAGATCACTGGCGTCCGACAGCGCACCGGAGATCTCCTGCTCGGCGGCCAGCGCCGGATCGGTGACTGGGGCAGCCCCGGAAACATAGATCTGCTTGAGCCCGGCCATGATCGGCGCCGGCACCTCGGTGATCTGGCCGGCCAACTCGACGGCCCGTTCGAGGAGCCCCTCATGCGCGACGACCTCGGTCACCAGCCCGATCTGCAGGGCGCGCGCCGCGTCGATCACCTCGCCGGTCATCGACAGTCGTCGCGCCATCGCCGCACCGACCACCTGCGGCAGCCGGGCCGTCATCCCGCCGCCGGGCAGAATCCCGACCCGCGCATGGGTGTCGGCGAATATCGCACGCTCCGAGGCGATCAGGAAATCGCAACCCAACGCCATCTCCAGCCCGCCGGTGAACACCGGGCCGTTGATCGCGCCCACCACCGGTTTGCGCATCTCGGCCACCCGGGTGATGCAGTTGTGCGTCTGGTACCGCTCGAAATACGCCGAGCCCTCGCGCTGCGCCTCCTTCAAATCGACCCCGGCACAAAACGCCGGATCGGCCCCGGTGAGCACGACCGCCCGCACCGACGGATCGGAGTCTGCCTCGCAGAAAGCCGCATACAACGCTTCAATCAGCTCGCTGTTCAACGCGTTTCGCGCCTCGGGGCGGTTGAGGGTCAGCACCCGCACCGCGCCGACGTCGTCGCGAAGAACGGTCATCTGACCAATTGGGCAGCCTGCTCGGCCAGATCCAGCAGCGGCTGCGGAACAACACCGAGCAGGATGGTGACCGCCGCGCACACCGCGATCGCCGCCTTGCTCCAGAAGCTTGGCATGACGACGTGCAGCTCCTCCACGGGCGGCTCGGTGAAGAACATCAGCACGATCACCCGCACGTAGAAGTAGGCCGCCACCCCGCTGGCGATCACACCGATGATCACCAACGGCACCGCGCCACCCTGCGCCGCCGCCTTGAACACCGCGAACTTGCTGACGAACCCACTGGTCAACGGGATACCGGCGAACGCCAACAGGAACATCGAAAACAGCAGGCCCACCACGGGATAACGCCGACCCAGGCCGCCCCACCGGGACATCGACGCGTTCTCTTCGCCGTTGGCGCCGCGGATGAGCCCGACGACGGCGAACGCGCCTATCGTGCTGAAGCTGTAGGCCACCAGGTAGAACATCGTCGACGAGACACCGGCCGGAATGTCGGCGATCACGCCGGTGAGGATGAACCCGACGTGCGCCACCGACGAATAGGCCAGCATTCGCTTGACGTCGTTCTGGTTGATCGCGGTGACGGTGCCCACCACCATGGTCAGGATCGAGATCGCCCACAGTACAGGGCGCCACTGGTCGTGCAGCGGCGGCAGCGCGACGTAGACGACGCGCAGCAGCGCGCCGAACGCCGCCACCTTGGTGGCCGCGGCCATGAACCCGGTGATCGGTGTCGGCGCACCCTGATACACATCCGGAATCCAGGAATGGAACGGGACCGCGCCTACCTTGAACAGCAGGCCCACCGCCACCAGTGCGACGCCCACCAACGCCATCGAGTCGTCGGTGTGCTTAGCGAGAGCGTCGGCGATACCGGGCAGGTTCAGGGTGCCGGTCGCGCCGTACAGCAGCGCCACGCCGTAGAGGAAAAACGCCGACGAGAAAGCGCCCAGCAGAAAGTATTTCAGGCCCGCTTCCTGCGAAAGCAGCCGGCGGTGGCGGGCCAACCCGCACAGCAGGTACAGCGGCAAAGAAAGAACCTCGAGCGCCACGAACATCGTCAACAAGTCGTTCGCCGCGGGGAACACCAGCATGCCGCCGACAGCGAGCATGGTCAGCGGGAAGACCTCGGTCTGTGCCGCCCCGGCCCGGATCGCGTGCCGCTCGCCGACACTGTCGGGCACCGCCGAGGCCTGCGGGGTGAACGAATCCAGCGCGGCCGCAACGGCTGTGGCTGCACCGGGCCCGACGGGTGCACCCTCACCGCTCCGACGTTCGGCGATGAAGATGACGGCCATCACCGACACGACCAAGATCGTGCCCTGCAGCAGCAGGGTGGGCCCGTCGATCGCGAGCGCGCGCAGCACCGCGGTCTCGCCCGACGGCGGGGTCCGCCGGGCCACCGCGATGACGGCGACGAAGGCGGCCACGAGTCCTGCGAGTGCCAACGTCACCTGTGCGCCGTAGCGGAATCGCCGCGGCACGAACGCCTCGGCCAGCACGCCGGCCACCGCAGCCCCGAAGACGATGAGCATCGGGGAGAGCAGGACGTACTCGACGCTGGGGGTGGGCATGCTCATCGGTGCGGTCCTTCCGCCGTCCCGGTCGGCACCGTCGGCGCGGGATCCTGCTGGCCGATCGTGGTCATGGTGTGGCCGACCGCCGGATTGATGATGTCCAGCACCGGTTTCGGATAAAAGCCGAGCAGCACCAGCAGCACGATCAGCGGCGCGACGACGACGAGTTCGCGCGGCACCAGGTCGCGGATCTTTTCGTTGCCGTCACGCACGGGCCCGGTCATCACCCGCTGGTACAGCCACAGCATGTACACCGACGACAGCACCAGGGCGGTGGCACCGAACGCCGCGGCCAGCCAGTAGCGGTTGAAAGTGCCCAGCAGCACCAGGAATTCGCTGATGAATGGCGCCAACCCGGGCAGCGACAGCGTTGCCAGCGCCGCGACCAGGAACGTGCCGGCCAGCACCGGGGCCACCTTCTGCACGCCGCCGAAGGCGCTGATCGACCGAGTCCCGCGCCGCGAGATCAAGAATCCCGCGATCAGGAATACTGCGGCGGTGGACAAGCCGTGGTTGACCATGTACAGCGTCGACCCGCTCTGCCCCTGGCTGGTCATCACGAAGATGCCCAGAATGATGAAGCCGAAGTGGGAGATCGACGTGTAGGCGATCAATCGCATGATGTCGGTCTGACCGATCGCCACGACGGCGCCGTAGACCACACCGATGACCGAGAGCACGACGATCAACGGACGGAAATACGTTGACGCGTCAGGGAACAACTGCAGGCAGTAGCGCAGCATGCCGAAGGTCCCGACCTTGTCCATCACCGCCATCATCAACACGGCGGTGGCCGGGGTGGACTCGACCGCGGCGTCGGGCAGCCAGCGGTGGAACGGCCACAGCGGCGCCTTGATCGCGAACGCGAACATGAAACCGAGGAACAGCGCCTTGAGCACCGCCGGATCGACGCCGAGCGAACCCGACGACACGGCGGAGACAATCGTGCGGAAGTCGAACGTGCCTGAACCGTGCTGGGCCGTCACCACGTACAGCCCGATCACCGCGGCCAGCATGATCAGCCCGCCGAACAGGTTGTACAGCAAGAACTTCACCGCGGCACGCGACCGGTGTGCTCCTTCGCCGAAGCCGCCGATCATGAAGTACATCGGGATGAGCATGGCCTCGAAGAACACGTAGAACAGCAGCACATCCAGCGACACCAGCGAGATCAGCACCATCGACTCGACGGTCAGCGTCAGCGCGACGTATCCGTGCGGTCCGCGGCTGCGCGAGCCGCCGTCGTTCCAGCCGGCCAGGATCAGCAGCGGCACCAGACCGGTGGTCAGCAGCACCAGTACCACCGCGATGCCGTCCACGCCGAGGGTGTAGCCGGCGCCGAATGCCGGTATCCACGGGTGGGATTCAATGAATTGGTAAGCAGCGCCGGTGGTGTCGAACCCGGCGGTGATCACGATCGACACGGCCAACACCGCGACGGCGACAACCAGCCCGAGCCATTTCGCGAATTGGCGCCAGCTGGGCGGCATGACGATCACCAGCACGGCCCCGGCCAGCGGCAGCAGCCACAGCAGCGAAAGCCACGGGAAGCTCACCACAGTCGCACCGCCAAGATCGCCGCGGCGACCAGCGCCGCGCCCACGAACATCGACAACGCGTAGGAGCGCGCGAACCCGGTTTGCAACCCTCGCAATCGATCCGAGGTGCGGCTCACCAGCGCGGCCAGCCCGTTGATCGAGCCGTCCACGCCGCGGTTGTCGATCTCGACCAGCGCGTCGGTCAATTGCGCACCGGGGCGCATGAACACCTCCTCGTTGAAGGCATCGCCGTAGAGATCCCGCCGTGCCGCGACGGTCAGCACCGAACCGGCCGGCGCGGTCTCGGGCACCGGACGCCGCCCGTACATCAGATAGGCCACCACGACGCCGACGCCTACCACGGCGAGCACCACGACGCTGGTCGCCCACGCCGGCGCGGCGTGAGCGGCTTCATGACTGCCGACCACCGGCTCCAGCCAGTGCTGCAGGGTGCCGCCGATCGCCAGCAGACCGCCGGAGAACACCGAGCCGACGGCGAGCAGGATCATCGGCCAGATCATCACCGCTGGCGCCTCGTGCGGATGCGCCTCTGGCGCCCAACGCTTTTCGCCGAAGAACGTCATCAACATCACCCGGGTCATGTAGAAGGCGGTGATCCCGGCGCCCAGCACCGCCGCCGCTCCCAGGATGGCGCCACGCACGCCGCCATAGCCCAGCGCGGCCTCGATGATGGCGTCCTTGGAGAAGAACCCGGCGAACGGAAAAACCCCGATGATCGCCAGATAGCCCAACCCGAAGGTGGCGAACGTGACCGGCAGCACGGTGCGCAGCGCGCCGTACCGGCGCATGTCCTGCTCGTCGTCCATCGCGTGGATCACCGCGCCGGACCCGAGGAACAGTCCCGCCTTGAAGAACCCGTGAGTGAGCAGGTGCATGATCGCGAACGCGTAACCGGCCGGGCCGAGGCCGGCTGCCAGCACCATGTAACCGATCTGGCTGATCGTCGACGCCGCCAGCGCCCGCTTGATGTCGTCTTTGGCGCAGCCGATGATCGCCCCGAACAGCAGCGTCACGGCGCCGACGATCACCACCGCGAGTTGCGCGTCGGGCGCCAGGTTGAACACCGGGTTGGACCGCACGATCAGGTACACACCGGCGGTCACCATCGTGGCGGCGTGGATCAGCGCCGACACCGGCGTCGGGCCCTCCATTGCGTCACCGAGCCACGCCTGCAGCGGAACCTGCGCCGATTTGGCGCAGGCGCCCAACAACATCAGCAGCCCCATCGCGGCCAGCACCCCGCGGCTCGCGCCCGGTGCGGCGGCGAACACTCCGGCGAACGACAGCGTGCCGAAGTTGACGAACATCAAGAACATCGCCAGCGACAGCCCGACGTCGCCGACCCGGTTCATCACGAACGCCTTCTTGGCGGCGGTGGCCGCCGTCGGCCGCTGATACCAGAAGCCGATCAGCAGATACGACGCCAGACCGACGCCTTCCCAGCCGACGTAGAGGCCCAGATAGTTGTCGGCGACCACCAGCAGCAGCATTGCCGCGAGAAACAGGTTGAGGTAGGCGAAAAACCGTCGACGGTCCGGGTCCTCGGCCATGTAGCCGATCGAGTAGATGTGGATCAACGAGCCCACGCCGGTGATCAGCAACACGAAACAGATTGACAGCTGGTCGATCTGCAATCCGAAGTCGACCTGCAGCCCGCCGACCGGCACCCAGCTGAACAGGTTCTGGTGAATGAGGCGGTCGGTGCGGCCAACCATTTCGGTGAGCAGCGCCAGGCCCACCGCGAACGCGGCCAGCGCCGCCGCGCAGCCCAGCAGATGGCCCCAGCGGTCGGTGCGCCGGCCGCCCAGCAGCAGGATCAATGCGCCGGCCGCCGGCAGAGCCACGAGCAGCCAGGTGTATGCCGTCATGGTTTCAGCCCTTGAGGAGGTTGGCGTCGTCGACCGAAGCCGACCTGCGGGCACGGAAGATCGTCATGATGATGGCCAGTCCGACCACGACTTCGCAGGCGGCGACCACCATCGTGAAGAACGCCACCATCTGGCCGTCGAGCCGACCGTGCATCCGGGCGAAGGTGACGAACGCCAGATTGACCGCGTTGAGCATCAGCTCGACGCACATGAACATCACGATCGCGTTGCGCCGCAGCAACACACCGGCCGCCCCGATCGTGAACAGCAGCGCCGAAAGATACAGGTAATTCGCGGGATTCACTGGGCACCGTCCTGCTCGGAACCGTTGCCGACCGTCCGCTGCTGCAGAACCGGGGGCACCGAGAGTTTCGAGAACGACCCGTCGGGCAGCAGCGCGGCCATGTCGACCGCGTTGTGGCGGGCGTATACGCCGGGACCGGGCAGCGGTGTCGGGTATCCGCCGCTGCGGAAGCGCTCGATCGACAACTCGCGCTGGGTCTTTCGGCGTTCGAACCGCTCGCGGTGCGCCAGCACCATCGCCCCGACGGCGGCGGTGATCAGCAGCGCGCTGGTCAGCTCGAACGCCCACAGGTAGCGGGAGAAGATCAGGGCGGCCAGTCCTTGGACGTTGCCGCCGGCGTTGGCCTGGGTCAGCCCGGTGAACCCGCCGAGGGCCACACCGCCGATGCCGGCGATCAGCAGAACGCCGAATCCGATGCCGGCCACCACCGCGGCAACCCGTTGTCCGCGAATGGTTTCCACCAGTGACTCAGCAGAATCCACGCCGATCAGCATCAGCACGAACAGGAAGAGCATCATCACCGCGCCGGTGTAGACCACCACTTGGACCACGCCCAGAAACAGCGCGTCCTGTGCCATGTAGAACACCGCGAGGATGATCATCGTCATCGCCAAAAACATCGCGGAATACACGGCGTTGGCGGCCATCACCACCCCCAGCGCGCCGATGAGCGCCAGCGCGCCGAGGACCCAGAACATTACCGCCTCACCGGTGGATGTCCGGGCGATCCCCTCAGCCAGCAGCGTGGTCATTGGCTGGCCTCGGCTATGGGTTTGACGTTGCCGCGGTAGTAGTCGGCATCGGTGGTACCCGGCGCCCGGGGATGCGGCGGCGGCTGCATTCCCGGTTCCAGCGGCGCCAGCAGTCGGTCCTTCTCGTAGATCAGGTCGGCGCGGTTGTCGTCGGCCATCTCGTAGTCGTTGGTCATCGTCAACGCCCGGGTGGGACAAGCCTCCACGCACAAGCCGCAGCCGATGCAGCGCAGGTAGTTGATCTGGTACACCCGCCCGTAGCGTTCGCCGGGCGAATACCGTTCTTCCTCAGTATTATCGGCGCCCTCGACGTAGATGGCGTCGGCCGGGCACGCCCAGGCACACAGTTCGCAGCCGATGCACTTCTCCAAGCCGTCCGGATACCGGTTGAGCTGATGGCGGCCGTGATACCGCGGCGCCACCGGGCCGGGCTTCTCGGGATATTCCTCGGTGATCGGCCGTTTGAACATCGCGCCGAGCGTCACGCCGAACCCGGCGATGGACTCCAGGAACTTAGCTGGCACGTGCGCCCTCCTTGGTCGGCGCCTTGTCCGGCAGCGGCGGCGTCGGGAATGCCGGTTCCGCAGCCGGCTCCGGCGCTTCCTCCGGACGAGTTTCCAAGCCGGACAGCGGTCTTCGCAGATAGAGCAGCAGGCCGACGGCGGTGACGGCGCTGGCGATCACCAGCACGGCGGTCCAGTGCTCGAGGCCGTTGTTGCGCAGGGTGCGGATGACCGCGGCGATCATCACCCACAGCAGCGACACCGGGATCAGGGTCTTCCAGCCCAGGGCCATGAACTGGTCGTAGCGTAGCCGCGGCAGCGTGGCCCGCAACCAGAAGTAGACGAACAGGAACGTCCAGACCTTGGCCGTGAACCAGATCAACGGGAACCAGCCGCTGTTCGCGCCCGCCCACATGTTCAGCGGCCACGGCGCGTGCCATCCGCCGAAGAACAGGGTCGCGGCCAACGCCGACACCGTGGTCATGTTGATGTATTCGGCGAGGTAGAACATCGCGAACGGCAGCGACGAGTACTCGGTGTGAAAGCCGGCGACCAGTTCGCCTTCGGCCTCGGGCAAATCGAATGGGGCCCGGTTGGTTTCACCGACCATCGACACCAGGTACACCAGGAACGACGGCAGCAGCAGGAAGACGAACCAGACGCGGTCTTGGGCGGCCACGATCCGCGATGTCGACATCGTTCCGGCGTAGAGGAACACCGTCGCGAACGACAGGCCCATCGCGACTTCGTACGAGATCACCTGGGCGGTGGAGCGCACGCCGCCCAGCAGCGGATAGGTCGAGCCGGACGCCCAGCCCGCCAGCACGATGCCGTACACGCCGATCGACGACAGCGCCAGGATGAACAACACCGCGACAGGTAGATCGGTGAGTTGCAGCATGGTCCGATGACCGAACACCGACACCTCGGGACCGAACGGGATGAACGCGAAAGCGGTGATCGCCGGGATAGTCGAGATGATCGGGGCCAGCAGGTAAACCGGTCGGTCGACGCCGACGGGCATGATCGCCTCTTTCAGGGCCAGCTTGATCCCGTCGGCCAGGCTCTGCAGGGACCCGCGGGGGCCGACCCGGTTGGGTCCCCAGCGCAACTGCATGCGGCCCAACAACTTCCGTTCGAGCAGGATCGCGGCCAGCACTGTCAGGACCAGGAAGACGAAGACCGCGACCGCCTTGGCGGCGATCAGCCACCACGTATCGTGCCCGAAGCCGGTCATGAGCTCACCCCGATTCTGACGACTTCGCCGGCCGTCACGCCCAACTGCCGGTGCACCGCCGAACCCGGCGAGTTCAGCGGCAGCCACACCACCCGCTCGGGCATGTCGGTGATCACCAGCGGCAACGTGATCGCCCCGCGCGACGTGCTGACGGTGACCGGATCGCCTTCGGCTGCGCCGATTTCGGCCGCGGTGTCGGCCGACAACCGCACCACGGGGGCCCGCGCCGTGCCGGCCAGGTGCGGCTCGCCGTCCTGCATGCGGCCGGCGTCGAGCAGCATCCGCCACCCGGTCAGCACCGCCTCACCCGAACCCGGCTGCTCAGGCGGCGTCGCCGCAACCGTCGGGCAGCCTGCGCGTTCACCGTCCCAGCTGCCGAGTTGGCTCAACTCCGCGCGGGCCGCCTCGACGGTCGGCAGACCGAGGTCGACGCCCATCTCGTCGGCCAGCGCGTCGAGCACCCGCAGATCCGGTGTGGCGCCTTGTTGTAGCGCGACGGGGAAGGCGCGGTAGCGGCCCTCCCAGTTGACATAGGTGCCGGACTTCTCCGCCGCCGGCGCGATCGGGAACACCACGTCGGCGCGTTCGGTGACCGCGCTGTGCCGCAGCTCCAGGCTGACCACGAAGCCCGCGGTGTCCAGCGCGGCCAGCGCCGCGTCCGGGTCGGCCAGATCGCCCGGCTCCACACCGCCGACCAGCAAAGCACCCAGCGTCCCGTCCGCGGCTGCGGCCAGGATGCCGTCGGTGTCTCGCCCAGGAGCAGAAGGCAATTCGGCGACGTGCCACGCCGCGCACACCTGCGAGCGCGCACCCTCGTCAGACACCGGGCGGCCACCGGGCAGCAGTGCGCCCAGCGCGCCGGCCTCCAACGCCCCGCGTTCTCCGGCGCGACGCGGCACCCACGCCAGCCGCGCACCGGTGGTATCGGCCAGTCGGGACGCCGCCGACAATCCGCCCGGCACGGTGGCCAGCCGTTCCCCGACGACGATCACCGCGCCGGGTTTGCGCAGCAGCTCACCAATTTCGTCGCTCAGCCCCTCGAGCGCCGCCACTTCGCCGCCGGGCACGGTCTTGAGGAGCGTGCCCTTCATCCGCTCCAGCCCGCGGCTGGCGAACGGCGCCACCGCGTAGACCGGCAGCCGGTGCTTGCGGGCGGCCTTGCGCAGCCGCAAGAACACGATCGGCGACTCGTCCTCGGGCTCGAACCCGACCAGCAGCACCACCGGCGCCAATTCCAGATCGGTGTAGCTGACGCTGACCGGGCGGCCGGCGACCCGGGCCGCCAGGAACTCGGCCTCTTCGCTCGAATGCGGCCGGGCCCGGAAGTCGATGTCGTTGGTGCCCAACGCGATTCGCGCGAACTTGGCGTAGGCGTAGGCGTCTTCCCAGGTCATCCGGCCACCGACCAGCACGCCCGTGCGGACATCGGAGAGCCCGTTGACCGCGGCGGCGAGCGCCTCCGGCCAGGATGCGGGTACCAGCTCTCCGTCGGCGTTGCGTACTAGGGGAGTGGTGATCCGGTCCGGCTGGGTTGCGTAGGTGAACGCCCACCGGCCCTTGTCGCAGTTCCACTCCTCGTTGACTTCCGGGTCGTCGCCGGCCAGCCGGCGCAGCACCTTGCCGCGGCGGTGGTCGGTGCGCTGCGCGCAGCCGGATGCGCAGTGCTCGCACACGCTCGGGCTCGACACCAAGTCATACGGGCGGGCCCTGAACCGGTACGCGGTGCCAGTCAGCGCGCCCACCGGGCAGATCTGCACCGTGTTGCCCGAAAAGTACGACTCGAAGGGCTCGTTGGCGTAGATGCCGACCTGCTGCAGCGCGCCGCGCTCCAACATGTCGATGAACGGGTCGCCGGCGATCTGCTCGGAAAACCGCGTGCACCGGGCGCACAGGATGCAGCGCTCTCGGTCCAGCAACACCTGCGAGGAGATATTGATCGGCTTGGCGAAGCGGCGCTTGGCGTCGGTGTAGCGGGAGTCGGCCCGCCCGTTGGACATTGCCTGGTTCTGCAGCGGGCATTCGCCGCCCTTGTCGCACATCGGGCAGTCCAGCGGATGGTTGATCAGCAGCAGTTCCATCACCCCGTGCTGCGCCTTGTCGGCGGCTTCGGAGGTGAACTGGGTGCGCACCACCATGTCGTCGGTCACCGCAATGGTGCACGACGCCATCGGTTTACGTTGGCCTTCGATCTCGACCAGGCATTGCCGGCACGCGCCGACCGGGTCGAGCAGCGGGTGGTCGCAGAACCGCGGGATCTGGATGCCCATCAGTTCGGCGGCGCGAATCACCAAGGTGCCCTTGGGGACACTGATCTCGGTGCCGTCGATGGTCAGCGTCACCATCTCCGGGGCCACGCCGGTCTTGCTGTCGGCCGCCTGGGTCATTGGCGCCGCTCCTCCTCATCGCTGCGCTCTGCATCGTCGCCGGCGCGTGTCACGCATCGGCTCCGTTCGTGAGCATGGACTCGCGGGGGTCGAAGGGACAGCCGCCGCCCTCGACGTGCGCGACGTACTCGTCGCGGAAGTATTTCAGCGACGACATCACCGGGCTGGCCGCGCCATCGCCCAAGGCGCAGAACGACTTACCCAAAATCGTGTCGGAGATGTCGAACAGCTTGTCCAGATCCTCGGCGGTGCCCTTGCCGGTCTCCAGCCTGGCGTAGATCTTGTCCAGCCAGAAGGTTCCCTCCCGACACGGCGTGCACTTACCGCAGGACTCGTGCTTGTAGAACTCGGTCCAGCGCCGCACCGCACGCACCACGCACGTCGTCTCGTCGAAGATCTCCAGCGCCTTGGTGCCCAGCATCGAGCCGGCCTCGCCGACGCCCTCGTAGTCCAATGGCACGTCGAGGTGCTCGTCGGTGAGGATCGGGGTCGACGACCCGCCCGGCGTCCAGAACTTCAGCCGATGCCCCTTGCGGACCCCGCCGGCGTAGTCGAGCAACTCACGCAGCGTGATCCCCAGCGGCGCTTCGTATTGCCCCGGCCGGGTCACGTGGCCGGACAGCGAATACAGCGTGAAGCCAGGCGATTTGTCGCTGCCCATCGAGCGGAACCAGTCGACGCCGTTGAGGATGATGGGCGGCACGCTGGCGATGGTTTCGACGTTGTTGATCACCGTCGGGCAGGCGTACAGCCCCGATACCGCCGGGAAGGGCGGACGCAGCCGCGGCTGGCCGCGGCGGCCCTCCAGCGAATCGAGCAGCGCGGTCTCCTCGCCGCAGATGTAGGCGCCTGCGCCGGCGTGTACCACCAACTCCAGGTCGTAGCCGGAGCCGGCGATATCGCGGCCCAAAAAGCCTGCGGCATAAGCCTCGGCGACCGCGTTGTGCAGCCGGCGTATCACCGGCAGCACCTCGCCGCGCACGTAGATGAACGCATGGCTGGCCCGGATTGCGTAGGCGGCGATGATGCTGCCCTCGATCAACACATGCGGGGTGGCCAGCATCAGCGGCATGTCTTTGCATGTGCCCGGCTCGGATTCGTCGGCGTTGACCACCAGATAGTGCGGCTTGGCGGCCGGCCCTTCGTCGCCCTGGGGGATGAACGACCACTTGGTTCCGGTCGCGAAACCCGCACCGCCGCGGCCACGTAACCCCGAGTCCTTGACCGTCTGCAGCACCGCATCGGGCTCCATCTCGAGGGCCTTCTGCAGCGCGCGGTAGCCGTCGTGGCGGCGGTAGGTGTCAAGAGTCCACGACTCGGGGTCGTCCCAGTAGCGGCTGAGCACCGGAGTCAAACGCACGGGGGCGGCCATCATTCACCGTCCCCAGTCGGTGGTGCCTGCATGTCGCGTTCCTGGGCGACCCGCAGACCGGCCAACGTGGCCGCGCCCGCGCCGCCCTGACCGTCGTCGGGACGCTGGTCGGGAAAGCCCGCCAGGATCCGCTCGGTCTGCCGGAACGGACACAGCTCGGCGCCACGGGTCGGCCGTGGCGGCTTGCCGGAGCGCAGCCCGTCGACGAGTTCCCGTGCGGAGTCGGGTGTTTGGTTGTCGAAGAACTCCCAGTTGACCATCACGACTGGGGCGTAGTCGCAGGCGGCGTTGCATTCCACGTGCTGCAGCGTGACTTTGCCGTCCTCGGTGGTCTGGTCGTTGTCGATGCCGAGGTGTTCTTTGAGCGACTCGAAGATCGCGTCGCCGCCCATCACCGCACACAGCGTGTTGGTGCAGACGCCGACGAGATAGTCGCCGGTGGGTCCGCGGCGATACATCGTGTAGAAGCTCGCGACCGCCGCCACCTCGGCGCCGGTCAGTCCGAGCTGCTCGCCGCAGAACTCCAAACCCGCCGGCGTCAAATAGGAGTCCTCGGATTGCACGAGGTGCAGCAGCGGCAGCAACGCCGAACGTCCGTTGGGGTAGCGGCCGATGATCTCTTTGGCGTCAACCTCCAACCGCGCCTTGACATCCGGCGGGTATGACTCGGGGGCACCCTCCACCACGAACTGTCCGGGCTCCTCCGGCGGCGGACCGAGGTGGAGGAACACCGGCTCGCCCTGTGGCCCCGTCATCGGTCGACCCCACCCATGACCGGATCAAGGCTGGCGACCGCGGCGATCACGTCGGCGACCATGCCGCCCTCGCACATCGCGGCGACGGCCTGAAGGTTGGTGAACGACGGGTCCCGGTAGTGCACCCGGTATGGGCGGGTGCCGCCGTCGGACACCATGTGCACACCCAGCTCGCCGCGCGGTGATTCGACCGCGACGTAGACCTGGCCGGCGGGAACCCGGATGCCCTCGGTGACCAGTTTGAAGTGGTGGATCAGCGCTTCCATCGAGCTGCCCATGATCTTGGCGATGTGCTCCGGTGAGTTACCCAGGCCGTCGGGCCCGACCTTCAGGTCGGCGGGCCAGGCGATCTTGCGGTCCTCGACCCTAATCGGGCCGGGCTTGAGTTTGTCCAGACACTGCTCGACGATCTTCAGCGACTCCCTCATCTCCTTGACGCGAATCATGTACCGGCCGTAGGCATCACAGCCGTCGTCGGTGATCACGTCGAATTCGTAGTTCTCGTAGCCGCAGTACGGCTCCGCACGCCGCAGGTCGTGCGGCAACCCCGTCGAGCGCAGCACCGGGCCGGTGATGCCCAGCGCCATGCAGCCCGCGAGGTCGAGGTAGCCGATGCCCTGGGTGCGGGCCTTCCAGATGTAGTTTTCGTTGAGCAGGTTCTCCAGGTCGTTGAGCCGACGGCTCATCAACTTCAGAAAGTCGGCGATCTCGCTCTCCGCGTTCGGCGGCAGGTCCTGGGCCAGCCCGCCGGGGCGAATGTAGTTGTGGTTCATCCGCAAACCGGTGATGGACTCGAACAGGTTGAGCACCAGTTCGCGTTCCCGGAAGCCGAGGAACATCGCCGTCATCGCGCCCAGTTCCATGCCGCCGGTTGCCAATGCCACTAGGTGCGACGAAATCCGGTTGAGTTCCATCATCATCACCCGGATGACGTTGACCCGCTCCGGGATCGCATCGGTGATGCCGAGCAGCTTCTCGACGCCCAGGCAGAATACGGTCTCGTTGAAAAACGGTGACAGGTAATCCATTCGGGTCACGAAGGTGACGCCCTGGGTCCAGTACCGGTATTCGAGGTTCTTCTCGATTCCGGTGTGCAGGTAGCCGATTCCGCACCTGGCCTCGGTGACCGTCTCGCCCTCGATCTCCAGGATCAGCCGCAACACACCATGTGTGGAGGGGTGCTGGGGACCCATGTTGACGACGATGCGGTCACCGGGATCCCCGCTGCGGGCGGCTTCGATGACCTTCTCCCAATCTTGGCCGCCGGCCATCAAGACGGTTTCGCCGGTTTCGCTCATCAGTTGTAGGACCTCCGCTCGTCGGGCGGGGGAATCTGCGCGCCCTTGTATTCGACCGGGATGCCGCCCAGCGGGTAGTCCTTGCGCTGCGGATGGCCGTGCCAGTCGTCGGGCATCTCGATGCGGGTCAGCGACGGGTGGCCGTCGAAGATGATGCCGAAGAAGTCGTAGGTCTCCCGTTCGTGCCAGTCGTTGGTGGGATAGATCGAAAACAGCGACGGGATGTGCGGATCAGCATCCGGCGCAGCCACTTCCAGTCGGACGCGACGGTTGTGGGTGATCGATTTCAGCGGGTACACCGCGTGCAGCTCGCGGTCGGTTTCGTGCGGGTAGTGCACGCCGTTGACGCCCAGGCACAGCTCGAAGCGCAGCCCCGGCTCGTCGCGCAGCCGCTGCGCGACCTGCGGCAGCATCTCACGGCGCACGTGCAGGGTCAGTTCATCGCGGTAGACCACGACCTTTTCGATCGCGTCGGCGAATTCGATCCCGTTGGCCTGCAACGCCTCAGCCAGTTGGTCGACCACGTCGTCGAAATAGCCGCCGTAGGGCCGTGGGCTGCTGCCGGGCAGCGTCACCTGCCGCACCAGCCGCCCGTATCCCGACGTGTCACCGGTGTCCGACACCCCGAACATGCCACGCCGGACGTCGATCACTTCTTCGCCTGTGTGCTTGTCGGATGAGCTCATCGCAACAGTCCGCGCATCTCGATCGTGGGCCTGGCCGCCAGCGCGGCCTCTTCGGCTTCGGCGATGGCGCGCTCCCGGTCAACACCCAACGGCATTTGCTGAATCTTCTCGTGCAGCTTGAGGATTGCGTACAGCAGCATCTCCGGACGCGGCGGGCAGCCGGGCAGGTAGATGTCGACCGGCACGACGTGGTCCACACCCTGCACGATCGCGTAGTTGTTGAACATCCCGCCCGACGACGCGCACACACCCATCGCCAGCACCCATTTCGGTTCGGCCATCTGGTCGTAGATCTGGCGCAGCACCGGCGCCATCTTCTGGCTGACCCGACCGGCGACGATCATCAGGTCGGCCTGCCGCGGCGTCGCGGAGAAGCGCTCCATCCCGAAGCGCGCGATGTCGAACCGCGGCGACGCCGTCGACATCATCTCGATGGCGCAGCACGCCAATCCGAATGTCGCCGGCCACAACGAGTTCTTCCGGAAATACCCCGCCAGTCGCTCGACGGTGGTCAGCAGGAAACCGCTGGGCAGTTTCTCTTCCAGGCCCACGCCCTACCTCAATCCCACGTCAGGCCGCCGCGGCGCCACACGTACGCATAGGCGACGAACACCGTGAGCATGAACACCACCATCTCGACGAGCGCGAACACGCCCAGCGCGTCGTAGCTGACCGCCCACGGATACAGGAACACGATTTCGATGTCGAAGACGATGAACAGCATCGCGGTCAGGTAGTACTTGACCGGGAACCGCTGTCCGCTGCCGGCGTGCGGAGCGTTTGCCGGCTGGTGGGCGGGTTCGATCCCGCACTCGTAGGCCTCCAGCTTGGACCGGTTGTACCGCGACGGGCCCACCACCAATGCCACCGCCACCGAGAAGATCGCGAAAGCGGCGGCGATCCCCCCGAGCACCAGGATCGGCGTGTAGAGATTCATCGCGCGGCGCTGCTCCTCCTGGCTGTCTCCTGTGACTTCAACCACAGCCTAGCGATGATGTGTGTGGCTCCGCTCACGGGTTCGGATGTGACCTCGGCCACAACCGGTCAAGGATCTGCACACGCTTCAGCGGTACCGCGAAAAAGCCACGGCGCTAAGGTGATTCGCGTTTTCTTGCGAAGGGTCAGGAGACTGGCGTGCGCAGCAGGCCCGCCACCGTGCGGCCCAGCTCAATCGGGTCGACCGGATGCGGGACGGCGGCCTCGGCGCGCGACCAGCTGGCCAGCCAAGCATCGTCGAGGCGCCCGGTGAGCACCACGATCGGCGGGCACTGCGCGACCTCGTCCTTGAGCTGCTTGGCGATGCCCATCCCGCCTTCCGGCGTGGCCTCCCCATCGAGAATGGCCAGGTCGATGCTGCCGGCGTCGACCTGTTTGATCACCATCGGCCCGGTCGCCACCTCGACATAGCTCAGCTCGGGCAGGTCGGGGTGGACCCGCTTGCCGAGTGCCAGCATCACATCCTGGCGGGTTTTCGCATTGTTGCTGTAGACGAGGATCCGCAGAGCGTCGGTGGTGGCGGGCACGATGCAGATGCTACTTCGCGCGGACGAAGCAGGCGTCGGCCGACGCCGTCGCAGCCTTACCGATCATCCCAAGCCGATTCCAGCCCAGGCCGAACTGCGCCCGGTCGATCTTGACCTTCGCGGTGATGCGCACCGAGCCGTCGCCGAGCACGGTGATCTCGACCGGCAATGGCAGCGGCTCAGTGATCCCCTTGATGGTGAAGGTGGCCCGCAAGTCGGCGGCGTTGCCGGTGGTGGGCGCTATGGCGGTGACGACCACGCTCATCTCCGGGAAACGCTCGACGTCGAAGAAGTCGGCCGAGCGCAGGTGCTCGTCGCGTTTGCGGATACCGGTGCTCAGCGACGCCGTCTGGATGTCGAGGCGGCCGAAGACCGCGCCTTTGCCGGTGACCTGCCCGTCGGCGCTGACGTCGGTGAACTGGCCCTTGACGTTCATCAGGCCCCAGAAGTTCCTGATCTTGAAGGTGAAGCTCGAGCGGTCCGGAACCAGATTCCACACCCCGGCGGTGTCCGGATCGCTCAGCAGCGTTTCCACGGTGGTCATCGGCGCCGCTCCTCCTCATCACGTCGTTCTGCATCGTCGCCGACGCGAGTCATCGGTACCTCCGTTGCCCGCTAACCCAGCAGCGGGGCCAGTTCGGCTGGGTCGAAGTACTCATCGATACGGCTGATCAGGGTTTGAGAACCAGGGGAGCTCTCCAACTTAATCACGATGCACACCCGCATGGCGATGGAGCCGCCGTTGTGGCCGGTGGCATGCAGGATGTGCTGCTGGACGAATCCGTCGGCGAACAGCTGGCGATCCAGGATCTCGTAGCGGCGCCGTGCGGTCGCGCCGACGAACCAGTCGATGACACGCAGCGCCCGCACCTTGTCGCGATCGCGGCTGGCCCCGACTCGCCAGACCGCGATGTCGTCACTCCACAGCCGGGCCACCGTCGCCGTGTCGCTGTTCTCGATCGCCGTGAACAGTTGGTCGGCCACCGCGGTGATGGTGGCGGCGTCGGCAGAGGGCATGGCAGGTCCTGGGTCGCTTCGGGTGGTACCAAGCTGCGCAGCCACGACCGTACCCCGGCTGGGCGGCGAAAATTTTCCGCCATCGGGAATATGGCTCGCCAATAGCAAGTTTTCTATGGTGACAAAAACAGATCCTTGGAGATGCAAGGAGGTGGTAACGATGCTGAGGTTTGAACCACTGTTCCGTGACCTGGACCGACTGACCCAACAGCTATGGGGCAACACGGCCGGTACCGCCACGCGTCCGGCGGTGATGCCGATGGATGTCTGGCGTGACGGCGACACGTACGTCGTGGAGCTCGATTTGCCGGGCATCAAGCCAGACTCGATCGACATCACCGTGGATCACGACGCGCTGACGGTCAAGGCCGAGCGCCCCTACGCAGGCGAGGAGGGGCACGACTGGGTGACCGCAGAACGCCCGCACGGGGTGTTCAGCCGACAGCTGTTCCTTGGCGACCAGCTGAACACCGACGCCATCAGCGCCGACTACACCGACGGGGTACTGCGGCTGACAGTCCCGGTGGCAGAACAAGCCAAGCCACGCAAGATCGCTATCCAGTCAGGCGCTCAGCAAGCCATCAGCGCCGCCTGACGCCGGTCAGTTGGAAGCCGTCCGCGCGAGCTGGCGCGGACGGCTCATCCGCTGCGGGTGGTTGGGGAGGCGATCAGATCACCGCGCTGTGACGTGAGGCGGTGCGGCACAGCGCTTTTGGCTGCTTCTCGTGCTTCTCGTCGGCCGGTCCAACAGTGGGCCGGCTGACGGAGCGGATTACCGGCGACGCAATACGCGTCGCCACAACGGCTCTCGTCTGCCGGCCGCCAAGCCTTGAACGCGGGGTTTGACGCCATCGCGGTTGATCTGGATACGCCGCGGTTTGGCCTGTGCGGATACCGGAGCGGTCAACCGCAACACGCCGTTGCGGTAGCTGGCGGCAATCTGGTCCGTGTCGAGGTTGTCGTCAAGGATCAGTTGACGGCTGAATGCACCGCGCGGGCATTCCGCGGAGAGCACCTCTCGATCCTGGTCGATGCCGGGCCGCTCGGCACGGATGGTGAGCACGTTGCGCTCGATGCTGAGATCGAGCGAATCCGCCTTCATCCCGGGCAAATCCAATTCGATGATGAACTGTTCGCCATCTCGCCAGGCGTCCATCGGCATGGCAGTGGTGCCTAACACCTGCCGGGTGAGCCAGTCCAGTTCGCGGGCCGAATCTGTGCGTACTAACACCATCTCTTGCCTCGCTGTCAGCTTAGATAATTTGTGTCTGATGACATAATTTTTTAATATCACAGCCCGTAAACTCATGCAAGTACGCGCAACGGCCGGCGTCGACGGCAGCAGGCCCCTAGGCTCGTCCGGCCGGAGCGGACCCGACACCGCGACAGTGGACCGTTGGTAACATCGTGTCGAATGTGGGCATTCCAGAAGAATGACGTCAGCCTCTTCTGACTCGGTTGCGGTCAGCCGAACTTCGACCGCAAACCGACTGGGCGTCGAGCCCTGCGTATTGCTGAAGTACGGGGAGTTGGCGCTCAAACGCGGCAACCGGGAGTGGTTCGAGCGGCACCTGCTCCGCAACCTCAGGTACGCCCTGGCCCGCGGATACGAACCGGCTCCGCAGGTGCGATTACGCCGGCGCAGCGGGGTCATGGTGGTTTCCTCCCCAACCTTGTCCCAGGCGGATGTGGTCGCGCGGAGCCGTGACGTGATCGGCATCAGCGTCGTGCAACCGATGTGGCGGGTGGCCAAATCAGCTGCGGTGGCACAGGTTGCCGCAGTGCGGCTACTGCGGGAGCACATCTCCGAGCCGTCGAAACCGAGTTTCGCAGTGCGCTGCCGGCGGCGGGACCGGCGTTTCAGCTTGACCTCGGAGCAGCTGGCCGCCCGCATCGGAGCCGAGGTATGCGCCGAGCTCGGCTGGCCGGTCGACCTGAACCACCCGGACGTGGAGCTGACGGTGGAGGTGGACCGGCGCGAAATCTTCCTCGGCGTAAAGCGGCACCGCGGTCAGGGCGGGTTGCCGGTCGGGTCGAGCGGTCACGCACTCGTGCTGCTCTCCGGCGGCATCGACTCGCCCGTCGCCGCCTACCGCGCATTGCGTCGCGGACTGCGCTGCGATTTCCTTCACTGCACGGGCGCCCCATACACCGATGCGACGTCGACGTACAAGGCCTATGCGCTGGCGCGTCAGCTGAGCCGGTTCCAGCCCGGTTCGCGTCTGTACGTGGCAGCCGTTGGACGCGCCCAGCGCACCTTGGCCACCAGCGGGGCCGGCCAGGCGCAAATTGTGGCGCAGCGACGGTTGTATCTTCGCCTGGCCGACGCGCTGGCCCGCCGTATCGGCGCGCAGGCCCTGGTCACCGGTGACAGCTTGGGGCAGGTGGCCAGTCAAACCTTGTCGAATTTGGCGGCCACGGATCAGGCCGCGGGCTTGCCCGTGCTGCGGCCGCTGCTCGCCTTCGACAAGCTCGAGATTCTGGAGGAGGCACGACGGATCGGCACCGCCGACATCGCCGCGCTGCCGCATCAGGACTGCTGTCAGCTTTTCCAACCCCGGCGGGTGGCCACCTACAGCGACGCCGGGCGACTCGCGGAGATCGAGGCTCGCGCCGACCTTGACGAGCTGGTCGATAATGTGTTGAGCCACGTCCAAGAATTCGATCTCGATTCCTGCGGGGGAAGCGCTTCGACCATGGCGATGCACGACGCAACTACCGCGGTAAAGGACCAGTGAGAGACATCGATAGCAAGCGGCGCGGCCGAGACCAGATTTGCGCTCTGGTCGCGGCGCACGGCGCGTTCACACAGGCAGCCGTCGAGGCGTCACAGTTGATGAGGGCCAAGGGGCGAAGCAAATTCGCCGCGCACCTCGACTCTCACCGCGCCGAGCTCAACGTCGCCATCGGCGAGTTCGGCCTGTGGGCAGAGAGTTTCGGCGACTGGGCACGCGTCGACGTCGGCCTCGCGATACATCCGCCAACCACGACCAGGCCCGCTGACCCGACCGCCGGAGACCGGATCGGAGCGGATTTGCTTTCGTCGCGGGAGAATCTGAAACGAAGGCGTGCCGAGTTGTTGGCCGAGGTCGGCAAAGCCCGTTTCGTGCTCAGCGACGCGGGTCTACCGGGTGAAGAAATTACCGCCTATCGCCGCATGGTGCGGTTATGGGCCGGTGAGGCAATCGATTTGGTTACCGGAGTTCATCGGTTGACGCTGGCCGAGCAGTACATTCGCTGTCTTAGCCGGTTGCGCGCTGCGCAGCAAGCCTTGCCGGCGGCGCCCCAGACCGGCGCGGTGTACGTGCGCCAATGGATGGACGACCTCGAGGAAGTCGACCGGGAAGGCGAGCTGGCGCTGGCCGAAACGTGCGGCTACGGCGACTTCGTCGAGTGTTACCGCGTTACTGCGGTGCGGCAGAAGCCTTTTAGCGACAATTAGCGGTCGTAGCCGGGATGGGCAACTGCTAGCCGATGCCCGACCAGCGTCCGCAGACATGCCATCACCTTCTCGGTGTCCTTGTCTAGTTCACCGGCCCGGATGGCGGCCGCCAGCTGCGCTTCGTCGGCGAAGCCGAGAGCTGCCAGCGCCTCGGAGACGGTTGTGTCGGAGCCGACGAGCAGTTCGCGCTCGACGATACGCAACGCGTTGGCGGCCACGCGGGCGTGGAAGTTGACTTGCCCGGTAGTTGCCTCCCGCACATGGGTTTCCAGAAACTCGGCGACCGCGGCGACCAGTTCGGCCGCGGTGGGACGGCCGTGGGGGCCGGTCACGACGCAGCCCCGTCGAGCAGGGTGAGCAGGTCCCATTCGGTTTCACAGACCCGCCGGCCGATCGCGGCCAGCTCCACCGACCGGGTCTGTCCGCTCAGGTGCCGCTCGGCCTGGTAGCGGCAGATGACACCCCAGCGCAGGGTCGCCAGCACCAGCCACCAGTGAAACGCGTTGCGGTCGACCGCAGTCCCGCTCGCCCGCTCGTAGGCGCGAAGAAAGCTGTCGATGCTGCCCAGTCCGCCGGCGGCTCGGCTGGCCGGCGCGCCGAACCGCCAGGCGCGGATGCAAAACCAGGCCAGGTCCTCATACACTTCGCCGAAATGCACGAGTTCCCAGTCGAGTACGGCAGCCAGGTCGGATCCGTCGACAATGAGGTTGCCCATCCGGTAGTCGCCGTGCACCAGCCGAGTCGGTGACGGCGCTGGCCGATGTGCATAAAGCCAGCGAAACGCCCACTCGAAGGTGGCGGTGGTGTCGCCCATGGCGTCGAGCCGGTCGCGCCACTCGCCGAGTTGGTCCTGGGTCTGCAACGTTGGGTGTCGCGCCTCGGCCCGGTGGATGGCCGCGAGCGCCTGCGCGCATTGGCCCAGCAGCCGTTCACGACCGTCGTCGTCCAGTTGGCGCTCGATGCGGCGCACGATCGTCTCGCCCTTGACCTCGTCGCAGATCAGAAACGGATTGCCCAGCGCCGCGGTAGAATTAGAGGCCACTAGGATGTGGGGGACGGGCGCGCCGGCGGCCGCCGCGGTGGCCTGAACGTGGGCCTCGAGCTCCATCGGGGCATGCACGTCGTCGGGCGGCCCGATGCGCAGGATCAGTGAGCGGCGCGCGTCGGGTGCGACGGCGTCGAACGCCCACGTGCTGCGGCTGGCTCCACCGGTCAGTGTCCGCAGGTTCTCGATCGTGACGTCGGCGTCCAGTTCCGCCCCGACGACTCGGGCCAGCGCCGCGGACAACTCCCGGACGTCGGTCACTTCTTGCCGAACTTGAACAGCCGCTGGGCTACTCGGCGGATCTGGATCTCCTCGGCGCCCTCGGTGATCCGGTAGCGGCGGTGGTGGCGGTAGATGTGTTCGAACGGCTCGTGGCGGGTGTAGCCGAGTCCGCCGAAGATCTGCATGGCGCGGTCGGCGGCGTCGCACACCAGCCTGTTGGCGCGATAGTTGGCCATCGATACCTTGTCGGAGACCTCGAGGTGGTGGTTGCGGTCGAGGTGCCAGGCCGCGTAATACACCAGCAACCGCACCATTTGAGCCTCGGTTTGCAACTCGGCCAGCGGCCACTGCACCGCCTGGTTGACCGAGAGCGGCTTGCCGAACACGGTGCGCTTGCCGGCATAGTCGGCGGCGCGGTCGATGCAGTATTGGGCGGCGCCCAGGCTGCTGGCGGCTTGCCGAATCCGGTTCTCGTGCAAGAAGGTCTGCGCAACCTCCAAACCGCGGTCAACCTCGCCCAGGACGGCGTCGTCGGGCACCCGGACGTCCTTGAGCTCGACTTCGCCGTGGTCACTGGGCATGTTGAACGTCCACCAGTAGAAGGGGACTCGAAACCCTGACGCATCCGTGGGCACCAGGAACGCGGTGATGCCGGTGGCCTGGCCGGGCTCACCGGAGGTACGGGCGAAGACCAGGTCGTGGGTGGCGCGGTGCACGCCGGTGTTGAACCGTTTGGCGCCGTTGATCACCCAGCCGTCGCGGTCGCGTTGGGCACGGGTCTCCAGCCAGGTGGCGTCGGAGCCGTGCGCTGGTTCGGTGAGCCCGAAGGCCATCGAACGTTCCCCGGTGATCAGTGCCTCCGACCAGTCCCGGCGCTGCGCGTCCGTGCCGAACCGCTCCATCATGATGACCTGCGGGAAGTTGCCGACGATCGACGACTCGTCCTGCAGGTCGTTGTGCAGGCCAAGGCCCTTGGCGGCCAGGTGTTCCCGAATGACAGCCATGTCCAGGTTGGTCCCGTCGCGCCCGCCCAGCGAGGACGGCAGCCCGTAGCGCAGCCAGCCCGCCTTGTCCGCCCGCCGGCGCATCTCGGCGAGCAGGTCCTCCCAGTCGCGGCGCGGGATGCCGCCGTTATCCCAGTCGGTCCGGGCGTGTTCTCGACGATGGTCGAAGTACTTCATGTTCTCGGCTTGGAGCGGCGCGATTTCGGCCTCGATGAAGGCGTCCATCTCGGCCAGCAGCCGCGGAAGATGTTCGGGCAGTGTGAAATCCACTCTGATCTCTCCTCAAGTGCCGTAGAGCGTCTTCTTCCAGATCGTCGACAGGGTGGCGATGGCGTCCTCGTCGCTCATTTCCAGGCCCAGTCCCGACGGGCCCACGAACACCGTAGTGAAGTTCTCGAACAGCAACGCGATCGCCGCAGCAGTGTGCCTGGGATCAAGGTCGTGCGAATATCCCTGCTCTTGGGCGCGGCGTACGGAGGCGGCAACGATGTCCATTCCGAAGCGCCGAAACTCGTTCTGTACGGCGGCGAATCGTTCCTGGGTGGCCGCCAGCTGCGCAACCGCGATCATGATGCCGATATTCTGCTTGAACATATTCCAGTAGCCGGTCACCACCGACGTGAAAAATACGGTGTCGTAGGGCGATTCGGGTAGTGAAAGGCTGAGACCTGACGGTGCGACCACGTCGTGCAGAAACGATTCCGCCAGCGCGGCCAGCAGGTCCTCCTTGTCGGCGAAATACCGGTAGAACACTGCCGGCGACTTGCCCGCCGCGGAGGTGATGTCGGCCAGGGTGGTGCCGTGAAAGCCGCGCTCGGCGAACAATTTGCGCGCCGCCTGCTCGATCGCCTGGCGGGTCTGGCGGCCCTTCGCGCTCAGTGCCTCAGTCGGCATCAGACACGTTTCCGGTCGCCGGCGCGTAGCAGCGCGCCGGGAAGATCGTGGCCGACTGCCGATCTCGCGACCTCAGCGGCGGCGATCGCCTTCTCCAGGTCGACGTCGACGTCGATTCCGCTGTCGGTCAGCAGGTAGACTAGGTCCTCGGTGGCGATGTTTCCGGTGGCACCGGGCGCGAACGGGCAGCCCCCCAGCCCGCCGACCGAGGAGTCCAGCCGATCGACCCCCGCGTTGACCGCCGTGTAGGCACTGGCCAGCCCGGCGCCGCGGGTGTTGTGGAAGTGCCCGCCTAGCGGCAGATCTCCGATCACCGGACGCAGTGTCGTGATCAGCGAACTGACCCGGCCGGGCGCGGCGGTTCCGACGGTATCGGCAATCGAGAGCCGGTCGACGCCGTATTCACATGCAGCGGAGGCAATGTCGACGACCCGCTGTGGCGGCGTGGGCCCGTCAAACGGACAGTCCCACGCGGTGGCGACGATGACTTCGACTTTCACGCCGGCAGCGTGGGCGATCGTCACGATGTCGGCGATCTGCGCGGTGGCCTCGGCGGCCGATCGCCCGACGTTGGCCTGGCTAAAGGAATCGGAGGCCGCTACCACGTACTCGATCGCGGGCAGGCCGGCGGCGACCGCCCGTTTGGCGCCGTTGGGGCTTGCCACTAGGGCCGAGAATTCGATGTCCGGAAAGCGGTGCAGTTCTGCGGCCAACTCGGCGGCATCGGCCATCGACGGCACCTTCGTCGGCGACACGAACGCGCATGCCTCGACCTCGCGTACCCCGGTGGCGGCTATCGCCTCGAGTAGTTCGAGCTTGGCGGACAAGGGGATTGGCTGCTCGATCTGCAGCCCGTCGCGCAGCGCTACCTCACGGATGGTTACATGGCTCATAGTGCCCCCTCGGCGCGCAACCTTTCGAGTTGTTCGGCGGTCTTACCGAGCAAGCCGATGTAGACGTCGTCGTTGTGTTGTCCTGGGCGGGCCGGGCCGGCGTTGCGGATTCGGCCCGGGGATTCGGTGAACACCGGCACGATCCCGGGGCCCAGCACCGCGCGCTCGACGCGTTCGTCCCAATGCTCGGCGATCATGCCCCGCGCCCGCAGTTGCGGGTCTTCGACGACCTCGGCGACGGTATTGATGTGTCCGGCGATCACGCCTGCGTTGCTGAGGGTTTCGATGATCTCGCCGGGCTGTCGCTGCGCTGCCCAGTCGCCGATGATCTTGTCGAGCTCGTCCTGGTTGCGGCCTCGGGCGCCGTGGGTGGCGAACCGGTCGTCGCCGGCGAGCTCCGGGCGGCCCATCGCCTGGCACAGCCGTGCGAACACGGTGTCCTGGTTGGCGGCGATCACCACCCAGCTGCCATCGGCGGCGCGGTAGATGTTCGACGGAGCGATACCCTCCAGCCGGGTGCCCGACGGACCGCGTACCACCCCGCCGACGTCGTAGTCGGGGATGGTGGATTCCTGGATGGCCAAACAGGATTCGGTCAGCGCGACGTCGACCACCTGGCCTTCGCCGCTCACACCGCGACGATACAACGCGGCCAGCGCGCCCTGGGCGGCGAACATGCCGGCCAGGCTGTCGCCCAGCGACAGCGCAAGTCGGGGCGGCGGGCCGCCGGGGAAGCCGTTGAGGTGACGCAGTCCGCTGGCCGCCTCGGCGACCGAGGCGTAGCCGGCCTTGTGGGCGTCCGGCCCGGTCTGCCCATAGCCGGAGACCCGCACCAGGACGATGCCTCGATTGCGTTGGCGCAGCGCGTCGTAGCCCAGATTCCACTTTTCCAGGGTGCCCGGACGGAAGTTCTCCACCACGATGTCGGACTTCTCGACGAGATCGAGGAACAGCTCACGCCCGCGGTCCTTGCGCAAATCCAGCGTGACGGCTTTCTTGTTGCGCGCGTGCACGGTCCAGAAGAAGTGATGCCCGTCGAGTTCGGCCTGGCCCCAGGTGCGCAGCGGGTCGGGGCTACCCGGCGGCTCGATCTTGATGACATCCGCGCCCATGTCGCCGAGCAGCCGGCCGGCGAACGGGCCGGCGATCAGGGTGCCCAGCTCGAGCACCCGAAGACCCTCCAGCGGTCCGCTCACTGCGCCTCCGCGAAGTCGTGCCGCACCAGCCAGTCGGTGACGATGTCGACGGCCCGGCGCAGCTTGTCCCGCTGGTCCGGTCCCGCGTAATAGTGTGTGGCGCCGGAGATTTCGTGCATCTCCTTATCGGGATGTCCGATCGCCTCGAAGAGCCGCCGGGTGTGGCTGGGCGTGCAGGCGTCGTCGGCGAGGTTGCCGATCACCAGCGCCGGCACGGCAATGTCGTGTCCGCAGGCGATGCCGTCGCCGTTGGCGTCGTCGTAGCTCCATTGCGACAGCCAGCTGCGCAGCGTGCAAAAGCGGGCCAGCCCGACGGGGCTCATGTTCACCACTTGAGGATCGCCCAGATAGCAGGTTCCCGGGGTGCGTTGGTTCGGATCGACGCTCGGGTCCAGCCAGCGTGGGTCGGCCATGGTGCCGTGCACGACGAATGCGAACTCATCATCCGGGCGACCGGCGGCCTTGAGTTCGGCCAGTTTGTTTTTGACCCACGCGGTGATGCGGCGGTTCCGGTCGATCTGCGCCTGCCGGTAACGGGCAAGGAATTCCTCGCTGTAAGGCGGTTGGTTCGGGTTGTCGGGGTTGTAGAGGTCCAGTTCCGGATCGCGTTTGGTGGGATCGGATTCGTCGAGGATCGACGCGTCCAGCCATTCGGTCAGCGTGCCGTGCCGGCTGATGTGTGCGGCCAGCAGCATGACACCGTCGGCGGCGGGCAGGTCCAGCTGGGTGAGGTCGGGTCCGTCGCCCGATGGGCTCGATGTCACGGTCGCGTGCTGGGCCTGTTGCTGGTAGAACAGCGACAGCGAGCCGCCGCCGCTCCAGCCGGCCAGCACCACTTTCTCATACCCCAGCCGCTCCTTGGCGTCCTTGATGCACTCGCCGAGATCCTGTACCACTTTCTCCATCAGCAGCGCGGAGTCGGTGCCGCGGAATCGGCTGTTGCAGTAGATGACATGGTGTCCGGCGCGGGCCAGTGCGTTCATCATCGGCAGGTAGGCGCCGCCGCCGATCGGATGCATGAACACCAGCACGGTGTCCGACGGCTTGGTGCGCGGCTTGAGCAGGTGGCTCTCCAGCACCACCAGCTCGGCCAGCCCGCCGTAGACGTCGCGCACCCCGGAATTGTTCTGGAACGCAACCAGATACGGGATCCGGTCGTACTCGTGTTTGATAGCTGTGGTCATTTAGTGTTGTCCTAGGTCGTGTGCCAGCACTTCGGCCGACGGGGTGAGACGGCGGCGGGTGTCGACGGCGATCACCTGCCAGTCGACGCTGTCGAAGTCGTCGAACTTGCGGCGCGCACGCTCCCGCGCCTTCTCCGGTGCGCCGTGGTGAACCCCTTGCGGCGCATGGGAAACCAACCCTGGAGGCATTGGTATGCCGTAGAGGGACCCGCCGTGGAAGAACGCGATCTCGTCATAGTCGACGTTGCGGTGATACCAAGGGGTGCGTTCGGTGCCGGGCACGCCTTCGGCGGGTTTGGGCAGGAAATTCATCACGTAGACGCCGGTGGCCTGCATGAACAAATGCACGGTGGGCGGCAAGTGCACGCTGTCGGAGGTCACCACGTTGTAGTCGGCGATGTTGAACGTGAACGGAAAATTGTCGCCGCGCCACCCTTCTACATCGAGCGGATTGTGTTGGTAGTAAAGCGTTGTCGGGCCGCCGTCGTGGACAAGGCGGACTTCGTACTCGTCGCGGCCGTCGTCCTCTAACGGCGCCGGCTCGGGGATGGTGGCCTGCGACGGGTCGAACGGAAAGTGCCGGCCGAGCGCGCCCGGCGGCGGGACGCGAAACTCGTCGGTGGCCTCGATCATCAACAACGTGGTCTCGCTGTCCGGCAGCTGGCGCCACGTCGTCGCCTTCGGCAGATACACCCAATCGCCCTGCCGGTAGGACAGCGGCCCGAACTCGGTCTGCAGTTCCCCCGCGCCGGCATGCACGAAGCACAGCAGGTCACCGTCGACGTATCGGACGTAGAACGGCATCGGTTCGCTGCGGCGCGACAGCGAGATACGGCAGTCGGGATTGGAGAACATCAGCAACGGCCCGCCGTGGGCGTCGGTGGCGTCGCTCGGTTTGAGCTCGCTCGTCAGCACGTCGATGGGCCGCAGCGGGCCTTGCGCGCGGTAGGCGGTGGGGTCGTGGCGGCGATACATGTTGGCCGTGCGCCCCGTGAAGCCGCCCCTGCCGAGCTCGTCATCCTTGAGGCCGTCGAGATCAGCATGCAGCCGGCGCGGCGTCTTGCCTTTGCGCAGGTGGACAAAGGATTCCATCGGAGGCTCCCGGATTTGGCGTCGAAGCGGGCCAAGAACTGAAAGTAACGTTACTTTTGTTTTCTGGGCGGCGCAAGACTCCGCGGGATGTAACTTTTCGGCTCCGCCACCCGTCGTAAGGGCAGAGTTTCGCCGCCGAATTTGGAGGACATCGGAGCATGCCCAACCCATTGGTGCTGGCCACCCACATCACCATTGCAATCGGTCTCACCATCGCCGTCGGCGTGCAAACCGCCGAATTAGCGCGCATCCGAAGCGGTGCAGCCAGGGAATCTGTCGTGCCAACTTTGCGGGCTGCGTTAGTGGCGATGCCGATACTGGCGATTCTCACTTTCATCACCGGTGTAGCCGTCATGGCCGATGGCGGCAGGCGCGGTCCGTGGGTGGGTGCCGGCGTGCTATCCACCGTGATCATCGGGATCGCGTCGGTGTGGCTGCGGCTGCGGCTGACGCGAGCCGCCTCGGGCCGCTCCGGTCTGGTCGGCGCCGTCCAATGGGGAGTGCCGGCAACGACATTGGCTGCTGCGTTCCTGATGGCCGACCGGCCGCAAAACGTGGCGGTGGCCCTCGGCCCTGTTCTGGCGTCAGGTGTTGTGGCAGTGCTTGCCTACCGCAACGCATCCCGTTCTGCCGCAGCCTAGAAGCCGCCGGCCACCCGAACCACGGCGCGACCGGAGAACGCGCCGGCGCGAACCCGGTCGATCACGTCGACGACGTCCTTGATGTCGACATCGGTGGTGATCTCTGCAAGATGGCGCGGCCGTAGCGAATTGCCGAGGCGCACCCACAATTCGCGGCGTGGGCCGATCGGCATCTGCACGGAGTCCATGCCGAGCAGCGCGACACCTCGCAGGATGAACGGCATCACCGTGGTGTGCAGCGCCGCGCCGCCGGTCAGCCCGCTGCAGGCCACCGCGCCGCCGTAGTCGACGGCGCTGAGCACGTCGGCCAGCGTCGCGCCGCCCACACAGTCGACCCCGGCGGCCCAGCGGGCCTTGGCCAACGGACGCGGTTTGGCGTCGGGATCGTCCGGCAGCCGGCCGATAACCTCAGCCGCGCCAAGGCTTTTCAAGCGATCCGCAGCGTCGGCCTTACCGGTCGACGCCACCACCCGATAACCGGCGCCGGCGAGCAGGTCCACGCTGACCGACCCGACGCCGCCGCTCGCCCCGGTCACCACGACCGGGCTGGCGTCTGTCGCCATACCCCAGTCGATGAGCGCCTGCACACTCATCGCCGCGGTGAAGCCGGCGGTACCGATCGCCGCGCCGTCATAAGGACTCAACGCGCCGAGCTTGACCACCTGGTCGGCGGGCAGCCGGGCGTATTCGGCGTACCCGCCGTGGTGGCCGGTGCCGATCTGGTACCCGTGCGCCAGTACCGCATCACCGGCCTTGAAATCGGGTGACTGCGACTCGACGACCTCGCCGGTCAAGTCGATGCCCGGCACGACGGGGTAGTCGCGTACCACACCGCCGCCCGGCGTCAGCGCCAGCGCATCCTTGAAGTTGACGCTGGAATACAGCACGCGAATGGTCACGTCGCCCGGCGGCAGATCGGCTGCGGTGAGCGTCTCGACCGAGGTGGTGATGTCGTCGCCCTCTTTGCGGGCCATCAGTGCCTGAAAGCTGTCCATGGTTCGACGCTAGTCCCTCCCGGTCTGACAGCAAAGCATCAATAATTTCGATGCTATGCTGTCATCATGCGCACGACGGTGACGCTCGACGATGACACGGTGGCGCTCGTGCACCGCTTGATGAAGGAACGTGGCGTGTCCTTCAAGAAAGCCCTCAACGATGCCATCCGCGAAGGCGCCAAGCGGCGTGTGAAGCCGCCCGCATTCAAGACCCGCACCGCCGACCTGGGTGTGCCGGCGGTGAACCTTGACCGGGCACTCCAGGTTGCCGCAGAGCTTGAAGACGAGGAATTGATCCGCCGTCAGCGTCGGGGCGCATGAAGATCGTCGACGCCAATGTTCTTCTCTACGCAGTGAATTCGTCTGCCGAGCATCACGCAGCCAGCCAGCGTTGGCTCGACGGCGCACTCGGGGGTGGCGATATCGTCGGCCTGGCGTGGGTTCCGCTGCTCGCCTTCATCCGGCTCGCCACCAAGCACGGCCTGTTTCCGTCACCGCTTCGTCCAGAGGAGGCAACGGCACAGGTCACGGAGTGGTGCCATGCTCCCGGCGCTGTCGTGGTCAATCCGACGCCGCGGCACTCCGACGTGCTCGCGGGGTTGCTGGCCAAGGTGGGCACCGGCGGGAACCTGGTCAACGACGCGCACCTGGCGGCGCTTGCGGTCGAGCACCGGGCCAGCATCGTCAGCTATGACAGCGACTTCGGGCGCTTCGACGGCCCACGCTGGACGACGCCCGACGCATTGCTGTCTTGAAGCTTAGGAGCAAACGTGCGCGTGCCCCTACCGCCTTGCGCGGCGACGCATCTTGGCGAGGCCGTCGACTATCAGCTCGAGTCCGAGCGCGAATTCTTCGTCCAACGGCACGGGCAGGTGGTCCGCCACGGTGAGTGTCGCCGGGAAGGCCTGGGGGTCCAGCGTGTCAAAGTGGTTCGCCAGCTTCGCATCATCGAATTCGTGACCGGCGAGCTGGATCGCGAAGCCCAATACATAGCGGGCCAGGGTCGCATACGAGCGCGCCGCGAGCTGCGGCGTGAACCCGTTGTCGAGCAGCACCGCTAGCAATCGTTCGCGCTGAGCCATGGCGTTAGGGCCGATCGGCGCCTGCTCGCTCAGCAGCGGCGTCACGTTGGGGTGGCGACGAAACGTCTCGAACATCGCGTGCGCAAACGACTCGCACGCCCGTTGCCACCCCTTGGCGGCGAGCTCTTCGGCGCTGAAATCCACCTCGCCGAAGACGCGATCCACGACCCGTGCGATCACTTCGCTCCGGTTGGCGAAGTGGCGGTAGAGCGTGGCCGTCCCTGACTCCAGCCGCTGCGCAAGCGTTCTCATCGACAACGCTTCAGCGCCTTGCTCGTCCACGATCTGCAGTGCCATGTCCACAATCCGGTCGACCGGAACCGGCGGGCGCCCGCGGGAGCGACGAGCTTGTGCGGTGGTCACGGGCCCCAGTATTGCGGCTCTTGACAGCGGGCGCAATATCGGCAACGCTGTATCCATTACTCTGGGTCAGCGCTGAGAGGACGCTTTACATGCTGTTACCACTTGCCAAGGAGCCATTCACCGCTCCGACAGATCGCGAGATGCTCCCTTCGGAGCGGCGCGAATTCGTTCGCACACATCGCACGTGCATCTTCGGCTACCGCCGCAAAAACGACGGCCCCGCCATGTCGGTCGTGTACTACATTCCCACCGACGATGGCGAGTTGCTGGTGTCCACAATGGCTGGACGCGGCAAGGCCCGGGTCATCGCTCGCGACGGCAAGGTGAGCTTGTGCGTTCTCGACGAACGTTGGCCCTTCGCCTATCTGCAGGTGTACGCCGACGCAGTGATCGAGCACGACCGCGACCTCGTCGTGGATGTGATGATGGCCGTCGCCGGGCGGATGTCGGGCGAACCGCTACCCGACGAAGGCCGCCCGGTTGTCGAGGCGATGGCCGAGAAAGAGGACCGCGTGGTCGTTCGCTGTCGGCCCTACGCGACGTTCGCCCAGCCGCCGCGGCACCTGTACCGCAACGACCAGGAAGAGCAGATCACCCATTGGGTTTCGGGCGTTGTCCCATGGGACGCGCCTGACCCGGCCTGAGGCGGCTTGCCCGTGACCCGAACGCTGTTGCGTGGGGCGCAGGTGATCACGATGTCGCCGCGCAGGCCCGACGCCGAACGCGTCGATGTCCTGATCGAGGGCAACCGCATCGTCGAGATCGGCGAGCAGATCGAGCGGCCCGACGTCGAAACCGTAGACTTGACGGGTCGCGTCATCATTCCCGGGCTGATCAATGCACACCTGCACACCTGGCAGAGTGCCCTGCGTCTGGCGGGCGCCGACTGGACGTTGTTGGAATACCTGCACCGCATGCACGGTGTCGTCGCCCAGCATTACACCCCGGACGACATCTACATCGGCAATCTCGCAGGGGCGCTGAATCAAATCAATTGCGGTACTACGACGCTCGGCGACTGGTGTCATAACAACCCCACACCCGAGCACACCGATGCCGCCGTCGAAGGGTTGCAGAAGTCCGGCATTCGCGCCGTCTTCTTGCACGGCACGCCGAGTCGTGCGCCAGACGTCCCTCATCCGCTGGCTGAGGTTGACCGGTTGCTTGACGGCCCGGCTCGGGCGCAGGAGTTGCTCACCGTCGGGATGGCGATCGCCGGCCCGCAACACTCGACTTCCGAGGTGGCGGTGGCAGATTTGCGTGCCGCCGACGAGCGCGACCTCGTCGCGTCGATGCACCAAAGTGGCGGCGAGCCGGCTGCTGCGTGGGAAGCCGTACGCAGCGCCGGACTGTTCGGGCCGCGGACCAACATTGTGCATGGCGCGAGCCTGAGCGTCGATTGGGTCGACATATTGGTGGGTGCTGGCGTCAGCTTTACCAGCACGCCGGAAAACGAACTCAGTCATGGCCATTGCACGCCGATCACCGGACAACTGCTGTGCCATGGCGCGGCACCATCATTGGGCACCGACACCGAGACCGCGGTATCTGGCGAAATCCTTACTGCAGCACGGATCGCGCTGGCGCATCAGCGCGGTCTCGACCACCAGCAACACCGACAAGCGACGGGCATGATGTCCGCAACGGCGTCGGTCACCAGTAAGCAGGCGCTGTCGTGGGCGACGGTCGAGGGCGCACGAGCACTGGGTCTGGCCGATGAGGTCGGCCGCCTCGAGCCAGGCATGCGGGCCGACCTGGTCGTTATCGACGCCCACGCGCTGAACCTTTGGCCCGCACACGATCCCGTCGCCACTGCGCTGCACGCCAGCCTTGCCAACATCGAAGCGGTGATGATCGCAGGCCGATGGCGCAAACGTGACCACTCCCTGATCGACGCAGACCTCGACGAGGTCAAGCACAAGCTGTGGGAATCGGGCACACGGCTTCTCCGTCAGGTGAATGCGATGTCAGGGCAATACGATGCGTAACCGCTCCCAGCCGCGGACGGTCGACGTCGGCGCCAGCTGCGCGGTCTGGTAGTCGATGTCCCATTCCGGCCAGCGGTTGAGTAACTCGTCGAGCGCGACCCGGCCTTCCAGGCGGGCCAGGTTCGCGCCCAGGCAATAGTGCAATCCCTTACCGAAGGTGAGGTGTGAGCCGTCGTTGCGGTGGATGTTGAACGTGTCTGGGTCGCTGAATCGGCGGGGGTCCCGGTTGGCCGCACCGAACAGCAGCAGCATTGCGCTGCCGGCCGGCACCGTCGTTCCGTAGCACTCGAAATCCCTTGCCATCCAACGGGCGACGTGCGGCCCGGTCGGTTCGAAGCGCAGCGTCTCGTCGACGGCGCGAGTCAGCAGCGAGCGGTCCTGGAATACATCGCGGCGTTGGTCGGGGTGCTCGGCGAACACCTTGGCCAGCCAGCCGATGAGCCGTCCCGTGGTCTCGTTGCCCGCACCCGCGACGACCTGGGTGTAGCGCAGCACCTCGTCGCGGGTCAGCTTGCGTGTCACGCCGTGCTCGTCTTCGAATTCGACGTTGAGCAATGCGGTCATCAAGTCGTCGGAAGGGTTCTTGGCCCGCCAGTCGATGTAGTCGGAGTAGATGCGCCCGTCGGCAATCCGGTCCGGGTCGGCCACCTTCATCGGCGCGCCTGCCTTGGTGCGCAGATTGGCGTCGTTGGCGTCGCGCACGCTGATCTGGTCAGACTCGGGAATGCCCAACAGCATTCCGATCACCCGCATCGGCATCATCGCGGCCAGTTCGGCGATGATGTCGAAGCCGTCGGAGCCGACCAGCGGGTCCAAACAGCCCACACAGTATCGGCGGATCTGGTCTTCGATCGCCGCCATCCGTCGCGGCGTGAAGACCCGCGACATCAGGCCGCGCAGCATCGTGTGCATCGGCGGGTCTTCGAACATCATGACGCCGGGCGGCATGTCGAAATCAGATTGGATGAGCTCGAGGATGTCGCCGCGGCTGTTGGAGAACGTTTCCCAGTTCGCCAGCGCCTTCTCGACGTCGGAATGCCGTGACAGCGCCCAGAAGTCGTAGCGCTCGTTGTAGTAGATCGGCGCTTCCTCACGAAGCCGCGCGTACACCGGATAGGGGTTGGCGACGATGCCGACGTCGTAGGGGTCGTAGTAGACGTCGGTCTCGTTGGAGATGGTCATGAGCACTTCTCCTGTAACCAGGTTACTGACGTAGCGTACCTGTCGGGGTGAACTCGATGTGCAACTCGGTCAGTCCCCGCAGCAAAAAGGTCGGTGCGTAGTGGTATTGACGGTCGCCGGCCGGGCCGTGCTTGGCCTCGCTGATCGCGATGTCGCGGGTCCGGTCGAGGAGCCGGTTGATGGTGACGTGCCCTTCGACTCGGGCCAGCGGGGCACCCGCGCAGGTGTGAATACCGCGGCCGAAGGCGATGTGCTCGCGTACGTTCTTCCGGTCGACCCGAAACTCGTTGGGATCGTCGAACTTCCGCGGATCGCGGTTGGCCGCGCCCAGGCACAGCATGAGCACCGTGCCAGCCGGGATATCCACCCCGCCCAGCGTGGTGGTCTTGCGTGCCAGCCGGAAGTCGACCTTGGTGGGGCTCTGCATGCGCAGGGCCTCTTCGATGAACGGGCCGACGAGGTTCCGGTCGGCGCGCAGGCGCTCCTGCAACTCGGGTTGGTCACCGAGAACCTGCACGGCCGAACTCAGCAGCTTGGTCACGGTCTCTTGTCCGGCGGCGAACAAAAAGGTGGCCGGTCTGACCACTTCCAGCAGCGGTGGCGTCGAACCGTCGGGGTAGGTAGCGGTGGCCAGGCCGGTGAGCACGTCGTCGCGGGGCCGTTCTCGCCGCTCGGCGATGTAGCCGCTGAACAGATCGTCAAGGTACTGCAGGGGATTGCTGCCGACGGGCTCGTGATCGAGGGCGCCGACCCTGGTGCCGGGCGCCGTCCCGGCTCCCAGGTTGCGACGAATCTCCGCGCGATCCTCGTCGGGCACCCCGAGCAGATCGGCTATTGCCAGCGTCGCGAACGGTTTGGCGTATTCCCCGAGGAATTCGCATCGGCCATTGCCGACGAACTCGTCGAGCTGCCGGTCTGCCAATTGCCAGATGTAGTCCTTGTTTTCCTGCAGCCGGCGAGGAGTCAGCAGACGGCCTAACAGCGACCGCGCCTTGTCGTGCTCAGGTGGGTCCATGACGACCATGTGCTCGAAGATCGGGAATTCGTGGCGATGTGCTTCGATCTGGTCGGTGATGTCGTCGCCCTCCGGCATGAACGGCAGCGGCGGAAACGGGCCGCCGATCGCGTTGACTGCAGAGAACGATTCGACGTCTTTGAACGCCGCCTGCACTTCCTGGTAGCCGGTGACGGCCACCACCCCGTAGTGCGGCTCCCGGAACACAGGCCCCTGACTGCGCAGAAAATCCCAGTACGCGTACGGGTCTTGCGCAATGTCGGCGTCGGTGAAGTAGTCGACGTCGGCCAGATCGGTCATGAGCTCAAACCCTTCACTGATCGATCGACCAAATTGGTAGGATGAGGTATGCCTACCACGGATCGCAGCCGACGGTCAAGCAAATCCGCGAGTCCGCGGAGCAAGAAGAACGGCGAGGTGAGCGCGCGCCGCAAGCTGATCGAGGCGACAGCCCGGGTCATGCGCGAAGAAGGCTACGCCGCAGCCACTTCCCGTCGGGTGGCCGCCGAGGCCGGCGTCAAGCAAGCCTTGGTCTATTACTACTTTCCGACGATGGACGACCTGTTCGTGGAAGTGCTGCGCACCGGCGCGGAGGCGGCGTTGACGCGGATGCGCGCCGTGTTGACCGACGACGATCCGATCCACGCGCTCTGGCTGCTGAACAGCGATCCCGCCGCGACAACGCTGAACGCCGAGTTCATGGCTTTGGCCAACCACCGCAAGGCAATCGGCGCTGAACTCAAGGCATACGCCGAACGCGTGCGCGACATCGAGACCGCCGCGGTGACCATGGTGCTGCGGGCCAACGGAATCGATATCGCCGAGTATCCACCGGTCGCGATCTCGATGCTGATCACACAGACGGCCCGCAGCCTGTGCAACGAGAGCGCCGTCGGTGTCACCCAGGGGCACGACGAGTTGCGCGCATTCGTCGAACGCCAGCTGGACCTGCTCAAGGCGCCCGCATCGGCACACGGTTGACACTCCGGCCGATTAGTGCGACGCTTCCTGATCGATCGACCAATAAATTAGCGAGGTGCGGGCATGGGCGGACGAGTCGAGGGCAAGGTTGCGTTCATCACCGGTGCGGCCCGAGGCCAGGGGCGTAGCCACGCGGTGCGTCTGGCCCAGGAAGGCGCGGACATCATCGCGGTCGACATCTGCAAGCCGATTAGCAGCAGCAGCGAGATTCCGCCGTCTACGCCGGACGATTTGGCCGAAACCGCCGACCTCGTCAAGGGGCTTGACCGTCGCGTCGTGACCGCGGAGGTCGATGTGCGTGACTACGACGCCCTGAAAGCGGCGGTGGACAGCGGGGTCGAGCAGTTGGGCCGGCTGGACATCATCTGCGCCAACGCCGGTATCGGCAACGGCGGGCAGACCCTGCACAAGACCAGCGAGGACGACTGGTGCGACATGATCGACGTCAACCTGTCCGGAGTCTGGAAAACCGTGAAAGCCGGTGTACCGCAAATGATCTCCCAGGGCCAGGGCGGCTCGATCATCCTGACCAGTTCGGTCGGTGGGCTCAAGGCCTACCCGCACACCGGTCACTACATCGCGGCTAAGCATGGGGTGGTGGGCCTGATGCGGACCTTTGCGGTCGAGCTTGGCCAGCACTTCATCCGGGTCAATTCCGTTCACCCCACCAACGTGAACACGCCGATGTTCATGAACGAGGGGACGATGAAGCTGTTCCGGCCGGACCTGGAAAACCCCGGCGCCGACGACCTCAAAGTGGCCGCCCAATTCATGCACGTGCTGCCGGTCGGATGGGTCGAGCCGGCGGACATCAGCAACGCGGTGTTGTTCCTGGCATCCGATGAATCCCGTTACATCACCGGCCTTCCGGTCACCGTCGACGCGGGCAGCATGCTCAAGTAGCGGGCATCCCGATGCGGATGTTCTTGGTCTGCAGGAATTCGTAGAGCCCCTCGAGGCCGCCCGTGCGACCGAAACCGCTGTGTTTGTAACCGCCGTACGGTCCCTGGGGCTGGATGTCGCTGAAGGTGTTGATCCAAATTGAGCCGGCCTCGAGTCTCCGCGCGACGCGGTGAGCGCGGCGCAGATCGTTCGTCTGGATAAAGGCGTTGAGTCCGAATCGCGTGTCGTTGGCCAAGTTAACGGCGTCGTTCTCGTCGCGAAACCGCATCACTGAGACGACCGGTCCGAATGTCTCCTTCTGAGCCAAGGCAGACCGGTTGTCGACGTCGGCGAACACGGTCGGTTCGATGTAGAAACCCTCGGCGAGTTCATCGCCGATCCGGTGCCCGCCCGCGACGAGTTCACCGCTCCGCTGGGTGATTGCGTCGTCGATGACCTCCATGATCCGCGTCGCTGCAGATTCGCTGACAACCGGCCCGAACAGCACGTCGGGGCGCAGCGGATCGCCGATCGGCGCGGACTGCACCGCAGTCAGGAATTTATCCAGGAACGTCTCGTAGATGCTGTCCTGGACCAGAATTCGGCTCGCGCAGGCACAGCTCTGACCAGACTGGGTCAGCGGCCCCTGGAACGCGGCCAGGGTGGCGGCGGCATCAAGGTCGGCGTCGGCGAACACGATGTTGGCCGACTTCCCACCGAGTTCGGCGATCACCGGGGTGAGATTGCTTGCGGCGGTCCGCAGTACCTGACGGGCGGTGTCATGCCCGCCGGTGAAGTGAATCTTTCCTATCCCGGGGTGGGCGACCAGAGCTTGCCCGCCCTCGGCTTTCGCCGGCACGACATTGACCAATCCCGGCGGCAGGCCCGCCTCGAGACACAACTCGCCGAAGCGCAACGGCGCCAACGGTGCCAGCTCGGATGGCTTGAGGACGACGGCGTTACCGGCGGCCAGAGCTGGTGCCACACCGGAACCGATGACGACCAACGGTCCGTTCCACGGTGTGATCACCGCGACCACGCCGTAGGATTCGCGTTCGACAATGTTGACGTCGAAGCTGCCGCTGACCGGGGTGCTCAACCCGTGGGCTTTGTCGACGTAGCCGGCGTAATAACGCAGAAACCGCTCGGTGACGATCGAATTGCCCGCCATCGCCACCGGCACCCCGTAATCGCAGGCGTTGATCGCTGTCAGCTCGGCGGCGTGCTCTGATACCAGGTCTGCCAACCCCACCAGCAGATCGCGACGCTGGTCCACCGAGTAGCCGACCCACTGACGCTGCGCGTCGCGGGCAACGGTGACGGCGCGGTCGATCTCAGCGGAACCGGCAAGCTCGACAGTGGCATTCGGCTGGCCGGTCCCCGGGTAGATGTGCGCGTGAGTGCCACCCGAGGCGCCCGTTATGCGCTCGTCTCCGATGAGCAGCGCACCGGACGGAAGCTCGATCACCGGATCACCGACGCGTCGTTGCCGGCCTCGTCGAGAACGCGTTGTTTCTGTTCGGCGACGACCTGGCTGAGGTGCATGGCCTTCGGCCATCCGTAGTAAGCGGCGAAATGCAGTGCTACTTCGTCTATTTCGTCGAAGCTCACATCGCAGCTCTTTAGCGCGGCGTAGACGTGGGACATGATCGGAATCGGCGCATCCTGAATCGCGACACACGTCACCGTGATCAGCCGGCGTTCCTTCATGCCGAGCCCTGGCCGCAGCCACATCTCGCCGAAGACGAAATTGAGGATGCCCGCTCCGGAGTAGGGGTTGTCGCGCGGTGGCACATAGGGGACGCAGTTGATCTCCCGGAACGAGTGTTCGCCGCCCGCCAGCCGCGCCTCCGGCTCGCTCGGCGTGGTGAGCGGCAGCAGTGGTTCGGCGGGCGGCACCGGTAGCCCGCGTTCGCGATGAATGCGGTCCCACTGCGCGTCGACGGCCATGTTGAACCGCGACGCCTTGGGCCAGCCGGCGTAGACCGCGAAATGCAAGACAGTTTCCCGTATTTCGGTGATTGAGAGGTCACCGCTGTTGAGTGCTGCGTAGACGTGCTGGTCGAGCGGTTCTTGGGCGTCGGCGGCCGCGACACAGGGGAGCGTGACGAACCGCCGGTCCCGTCGGCTCAGTCCGGGACGCGACCAGACGTCGCCGAAGACGAAGTCGATCAGCCCGGTTGCCGTCGCACTGGAATCATCGGGCGGCGCAAATGTCATCACCTCGGTGAACAGCCGCCGGCCGCGCTCAGAACGTTCCGTCGTCATCTGAGGGTGACACCTGCGTCGACTTTGAACTCCAGCCCCGTCACATACCGAGACTCGTCGGAGATCAAGAACAGCACCGCGTTGCTGACGTCGACGGGCTCCGCCATGATCGCGGGAAGGGCGTTCAGGAAGATGGGCACCAGGTCGGGCCGCTCCTCGGCGAGCAGGCTCTGCAGCGACTGCGGGCGCATACCGGTTTCGACACCGGTCGGGTGCACCGTGTTGACCCGAACATTCTGTGCGGCAAGCTCATTGGCCAGCGCGCGGCTCAACCCGACGACGCCGTGCTTGGACGCGGTATAGGGCAGGTGCAGCGGTGTGCCCTTGAGGCCGGCCGACGAGCTGATGTTCACCAGGCTGCCGCCGCGATCGACCAGATGCGGAAGTGCCGCGGCACAGGTGTTCCACGTCCCGATCAGGTTGACGTCGACGACGGTGCGCCACTGTTCGGCCGTGGTCTTGTCCCACGTTCCCACCGTCAGCACACCGGCATTGGCCACCGCGCCGTCCAGCCCGCCGAGTTCGGCGATCGCTTCGTCGACGGTCGCCCCCAGCGCTGCCGCGTCGCGCACGTCCACGATCTTGGTGACGGCACGGCGTTCATGCTTTTCGACGAGCCGAGCCGTCTCCGCAAGATCCTCTTCGGAGGCCAACGGGTATTCCAGTTCCGGCAGTGACTCGCAGATGTCGACCAGGATGACGTCGGCGCCCTCCTCCGCGAGGCGTACGGCGTGGCTGCGGCCCATGCCGCGTGCCGCGCCGGTGATCAGGACCCGCTTGCCGACTACCCGTCCTGTCATAATTTGTTGCAGAAGCCGGCGTCGACGGGGAATGTCACCCCGGTGACGTATTTGGCCTCATCGGAGACCAGGTATGCGATCGCCGCGCTGATGTCCTCGGGTTCCAGCATCTCGACCGGCATCGGATTTTGCAGGTGCGCACCGCCTTCGGGGAAGCTCTCCAAGAACTCGGTCATCGCTGGATTGACGGCCATCATGGTGCGGACTGCGGTGGGATGGACCGTGTTGACCCGAATACTGAAGGGCGCCAACGTGTTCGCCAGGGTGCGCATCAGCCCCACGATTCCGTGCTTGGAGGCGGCATAACCTAGCCCGCCGCCCTGCAGACCGCCGAACCCACGCAGCCCGGCCGTCGAGCTGGTGAACACGATCGCGCCGCCGTGCTGGCCGGCAAGAAGATGGGGGATGGCCGCCCAGGCAGTGTGGTAGGCGCCGTCGAGGTTCACCCCGATCGCCGCCCGCCACTGCGCCAGCTCCTCCTCGATGCTCAGCTGACGAAACGCCACCGGCGCGATTCCCGCGTTGGCGCACACGATGTCGAGCCGACCAAAATGCTCCACCCCGGCATCCAGCGCCGCCTTGACTTGGTGGAAATCGCGCACATCGGCGACGCTGCCCAGCATCTTGCCGCCTTCGGCCTCGACCAGCCCGATGGTTTCGTCGAGTTCCTCGCGGCTGGCCATCGCGTAGTGGTTGGCTTCGATGTCCGCGCAGATGTCGATGCCGATGATGTCGGCGCCGTCGCGGGCCAGCCGGACAGCGTGGCTGCGGCCCTGGCCGCGCGCCACACCGGTGATGAAGGCGACCTTGCCGTCCAAACCGCCCATCGGTCCTCGCTTCGTTGCGTTTGGGTAACCGGGTTACCGGGGTAGAGTAACCGGGTTACTCCAAGAGGGCAAGGGCATTTCAATGACCAGTGCAGCGCTGAGCAGCGACGAATCGGCCAGGCAGCGAGATCGGGTGCTCGACGTCGTCGTCGACATCTTGGAAACCGACGGCTACGACGCGGTACAACTGCGAGAAGTGGCACGGCGAGCCCGGACGTCGCTGGCCACCATCTACAAGCGATACGCCACTCGCGACGAACTGATCCTCGCCGCGCTCGACTGCTGGATGGACGAGAACCGGTACGCCGGGTTGACGGCGCAGACACACGACAGCGACGAGTCGCTGTATGCCGGGCTGATGCGGGTGCTGCGCACGATCTTCGAGCCGTGGGAGCAGCATCCCGCCATGCTCGAGGCGTATTTTCGGGCACGGACCGCGCCCGGCGGCGAGCGACTGATCCGCCGTGGTTTCGACGCCGTGCTACCGGTAGCGATGGCAGTGCTCGCCGATGTGGACGCCGAATTCGTCCACGACCTCGATACCGTCGTTTCGAGTCTGGTGTACGGGCTCGTGGGACGGTTTGCCGCCGGCGAGATCGAGGTGACGGAAATCGTGCCGGCTATCGACCGCGCCGTGTTCCGGTTGACCGCAGGTTATGAAGCGTCGCGCGCTAGTTCATGAGCCGGTCATCGCCGAGCGGATCACCTCCAGGTCGTGATCGTCGATCTTGAACACCCCGAAGCGAAACTTGTAGCCCCACCGAGCCTTATCCTCGATGAAGTCGAGTTGGTCGATCAGTGGCCGGATCGGCGTTTCGGTGCACTCGAGGAAGTCGACGTTGCGACGCCACGGCTCGAAGTCAGGCGTCATCTTCGCCTGATACGGCTGGTCATCGGCGACTTGGCCGATGGCGGTGAAGGCCTGAAGCGGCTCGCCGTCGGGGTAGTTGGTTTTCGGTGAGTAGAAGATGATCCAGTCACCCCGGGCCATCTTGCGCAGCATATGTGGCTTGCCGTGGTTGGCCTGCGTGAAGCGGCCGAGCACACCCTGTTCGACATGGTCACGGCTGACCGTATTGATCCAGTTCGTCATGACCGCATGCTAGGCGGGACCTCCGACACATCTGTCCGCTTGTGGCGGGGCTGTGGATAACTCAGCCGGCGTTCGTCAACCGCGCGATGCCCCGCATCACCGAGCGGCTTACCTCGTGCCGAACTCGTTTCATGGGTGACCGTGAGATCCGTTGTGGCGCCGCACCGAGTCGCGGAAACAACGCGAGCGCGTTGGTGCGCTCAATAGCGTTGCGCGATCCGCTGTCGAGACCGGGGTAGGTTTCCAGACCGGCGGCGAACAGCTTCCCGGCGGCAACCGGCGCAAACGGCCAGTCCGAGCCGAACGTAATGTGGCCGGGCTTGGCGAAGGCGAGCAGCGTGGGCAGTGCCGCGGCGCTCGACGACAGTGCGGTGTCGAAGTAGAAGCTGGAGAAGTCGTCGAGACAGTCGGCGGGGCTGGCACCCGTGTCGGCGGTGATGGCCAGCGCCATCCGATGGCTGGCGTACGGAACGAAGCCGCCGGCGTGGCTGAGGATGAACCGGATGTTCGGGTAGCGACGGCGGATCCCGTTGCGCACCAATAGGTATGCCGCACGAGTTGTATCCAGCAGAAAGTCGGCGGCAAAGGGAGAGATTCCTGCAACCGTGGGACCGGGCAGGTCGGCCGGATGGATGAACACCACGGCAGAGCGCGCATCCAGTGCAGCGAACAGCGGGTCCTGGCCGTCTTGACCCAGGTAGGTGCCGGCGTTGTTGGCGAGGAGCACCACGCCGTCGGCTTTCAACTCGTCCAGTGCGCGAACCGTTTCGGTAACGGACTCGTCGATGTGCGGCATCGGCACGGTGGCGAAGAAGCCGAACCGATCACGTTGGGCGGCGACGAGTTCGACGGTGTAGTCGTTGAGGTCACGAGCCAGGCTGGCGGCATCGGCGGATCCGGGCAGGAACGTCGTGCCCGGAGTGGAGACCGACAGGATGGCGGTGGCGATGTCAAGTTCAGCCATGGTTTGCAGTGCCGCCTCTGCGGTCCAGTCGGGCAGTGCGCGCCCACCGGCTTCGTCGATACCGGCTTTCTGCAGAGCTTTTCGATAATCGGGCGGGATCAGGTGGTGGTGGGTGTCGATGCGCAGCATGATCGCCTTCCGTTAGTCGTCGGGAATTCCTGTGCCGGATAGCGCCGGGATGGTGTCTTCGCGGTGTACAAGCGAGGTGGCCGCGGTCTTGAACTGAGCGAGCTTGTCGATGATCGTTTGACCTTCCGGGGTGTGGCCCCAGATGCTGATCCCTTGATAGGTGGTGGGTTCCCAGGTCTTTTCGTCGACGACGATCGGGTTCCACCCGACTTCCCATTCGAAACCCGACGGCGTCATCGCGTAATAGGACAGCTCACGGTCGTTGGTGTGCTGACCGACGGCCAGCGCCATGTGGAAACCGAGTTCTTTGACCCGTTGATAGGAGGCCGTCATGTCGTCGAGGTCGGCGACCTGGATGTTGAGGTGCTGAACACGGGTGCGAATTGGGTTGACGGGCAGTCGGTTGACTGCCGCTATGGCCATCGAGTGGTGGCGCTGATTAACCCGCAGGAACCGGATTTTGAACTTGAGCCCACTGATCGTCTCGTCGATGTAGTCGGACAGGCGCGCGTCGAACACCGTGTCGTAGTAGCCACGTACCTGGTGTGGGTTTTTCGTCGTGACCGCGACGTGTCCGATCCCGGCTTCGCCGGTGACGAAACCGCCGCCGACGCGCATGTTCAACGGGGTCTCACCGGCTCGAGCCCGGGTGAAGACTTCCTGTGCCAGCCCGTTGGGTCCCGGGAATCGCACCAGCCGCTCGATGCCTCGCAGCGCGGCTTCCTCCGCCGTGCCTTCGGTCACGGGCGCTCCCTGCCGGGTGACCCGCGCGATGACTTCGTCGAAGGTGTTGTGGTCGTCGAGTTGCCAACCCAGCGCTGTGACGTCTTCGGCCGGGCCGCGTCGCAGGAGGAAGCGGCATTCGTTTTCGTCGAGGCGAAATCGGATCACGTCGGATAGTGTCTCGTCGAGGTGCAGGCCGATGGCGTCGCGGCCGAAACGGCGCCAGTCCGCGAACTTGTCCGTTTCGATGACGACGTAGCCGAGGTGCACCTTGCCGAAGATGCTCATTGGTCGAAAACCGAAGGTGAGCTGAGGAATTCGGTGACGAGCTTGTTGAAGAGCTCGGCGCGTTCCCACTGCATCCAGTGGCCGGTGTGCGAGGTCATGACCAACTCGGCGTTGGGTAACAGGTTGAGCAGCATCGGTCCGCCGGTCGGCCGGTTGACCTTGTCGTCGCGACCCCACAACACCAGGGTCGGTGTCCGCAGCTGCTTGAGCCGGGAGTCCCGAGTGAGGTCCATGCGCCAGAGGGTTCGCAGCGCCGTCGGCCCGGAAGGGCGTTGCAGCGGTGGATTCGTCACCACCTCCGGATCGATCGAGGCCTTATAGCGCAGGTCGATCAGCTCGTCCGGAACCGAAGCCCCGTCGTAGACAAGGTAATTGCGGATGAACGCTGCCAATTTGCTGCGGCTCGGTCCGTCGCCACCGTAGTACGACAGCAGGCTCTTCAGCCCGGCAGTCGGGACACCGCGTGTGGTGCCGATGCCACCGGGACCCATCAGCACCAGCTTCTCGACACGGTGCGGAGTGTCCAGCGCTAGTCGTAGCGCGGCCGCGCCACCGTAAGAGTTGCCGACCAAATGTGCTGTGTCGATACCGAGTTCGTCGAGCATGCCGCGGATCATGTTGGCGAGGTAGCCGAAGGGGTCGTCCTGGTCGACGCCTTTGCATGATCGGCCGTAGCCCGGCATGTCGGGCACGATCAGCCGGAAGCGTGCCCCGAGCGCGTCAATGTTGCTGGAGTAGTTGGAAACACCGGAGGCGCCGGGCCCGCCGCCGTGCAGCATGACCACGGCGGGCCCGCTGCCGGTTTCGGCTACGAAGATCGGCTTGCCGGCGACGGTGATGGTGCGTTCGGTCAACTTGTAGGCCGTCATGCGGTGGCCTCAGTCGCGATGCGGATGTCGGGCGGTAGGGGCAGCGGTTGACCGGATTCGGCTGCGGCATAAATGAATCCGTCGGGCCGCAGTACGACGGCTGCGGCCTTCTTTCGTCGTAGCCAATCGACCAGTATGGGTTCGGTGATCTGAAGAGATGGGACGCCCAGGTCGGCCCAAGGGTGCGCGCCCGCCGGGAGCTCACCGACATGCAGGAGCGTCCACCGCCCACCGAGGACGTCGTCGAGGCGAACGGTGGCGCCGGTCGCGTCCGTCACCCACGGCTGTGGGATCTGCCATCCGACGGCCGGGTGCGTGGGTGCTGCGAAGAAACCTTCTCGGTAGCGGGCGTCGGGGATCCAGGTCAGTCGCTGAACGCGGACGTCCAGACCGGGCAGGCGGGTGAGCGCCCGCAATACATGGTTACGCACCGCGGCGATGGCTCGATTGCGCTCGGTGATGATCCGGCCGGCGAAGCACGCCCGCCGGGTGACCTCGATGACGTGGGGTTTGCGTTCGGATTGATAGGAGTCGAGGAGCGACTCGGGCGCTCGTCGCTGGACGACGGCGGCTAGTTTCCAGCACAAGTTGGCGACGTCGCGGACTCCGGCGGACATACCTTGGCCGATCCATGGCGGCATGGCGTGCGCGGCATCCCCGGCCAGAAACACGCGGCCGACCCGCCAGCGGTCTGCGACACGGACGTGGTGGCTATAGATCACGGCCCGCAGGATCTTGACGTTCTCGCGGGTGACGCCCTGATCTTCCAACACTTTCCAGATGGCCTCCTCGCGCAGCAGCTCGTCATCGTCTTCGCCTGTGCGTGCGGGGTATTCCCAGCGGTGGTGGCCGAGCGGCGTCGGACAGTCGACCGTCGGCCGGGCCGGATTGCAGTGGAACCGCAACCGGTCGTGGGCGTCCCATTCCTTGAGGACCTTGGTGTCGATGACGACCCAACGCTCGGCGTAGGTGCGCCCGGTGTAGCCGACGCCTAGCTGGCCGCGGGTTGGCGAGGACCCACCGTCGGCGGCAATCACATAAGACGCGCGAAACCGCTTGAAGGTGTCGGTACGTAAGTCGGCCAGCATGAGCTCGACCTCGTCGCCCTTAGGCAGCACGCGCAGGCATTCGTGCTCCAAGAGCACATCGACACCTGCGAAGCGCTGCACCCCCTCGCGCAGGACGTGGTCGACCGCGGGTTGATACAAGAACTGTTGCGGCGGATGCCCCGCGCCGCGAGGAGCGATCTTCAAGTCGATGAACGGCACACCGTCGGCGTCGACAAAATTCAGCGGGCGGTCAGGCAGCATGTCCTGCTGCAATCGGTCCGCCAGACCGACGGACTGCCATATCCGCATCACTTCCTCGTCGGTCGAGATCGCCCGCGCGCGGCCATACACATCGGAATCACGCTCGATCACAACGACTTTCAGGCCGGCCTGGCCCAACAGGTTCGCGGCGGTGGCACCGGTGGGCCCGTAGCCGATCACCGCTACGTCATAGCTATCTGAAGTGGTCACGATGTCTCTCGTCGTCGAGGGCTTGTTCTGTAGTGATCACTACGGTAATGTAGCGATCACTACGGAGTCAAGAGGAGACCTGAATGGCACCAAAGGACCAGCCGAAGCGCCGTCGGCAGCGGGCCGACGGGGCATTGTCGCGTGAGCGAATCCTCGATGCCGCCACCGAGATCGCCGCGGAGCGTGGCTATGAAGGCACCAGCATCGCACTGGTCAGCGCCAAGTGCGGCTTGCCTGCCAGTTCCATCTACTGGCACTTCAAGGACAAAGACGACCTGATCGCCGCGGTCATCGAGCGCAGCTTCGCCGGCTGGCTGAAGGCCTGGCAGGTCCCCGACGAAGGCGCCGCAGATGACCGCGTTGTGAGCATGGCGATGCAAATCGCGAAGGCCCTGCTGGACTCGCCCGACTTCATTCGCCTCGGGCTGATGCTGGCGCTGGAACGCCGCCCGGTCGAGCCGCGAGCGCGGGCGATGTTCCTCCAAGTCCGGGCGCAAACGCGGGATCAGCTTGCCGCCACCCTGGCGGAACTCGGCCCAGGGCTCACCGACGCCCAGATCGACCAACTGGTCACCTACGCGATTGCCGGCGCCGACGGGCTGTTCATCGCCAAGGAGATCGGCGGCGACGCTGTGGACCTGATCGCGCTGTTCGAATTGCATGCCCACGCGCTTTACGACACCGCCGCGCGGCTGCTATCCGAGAGCGCCAGCCAATGACCCTGACACGCAACGTGATCCAAGAGACTGCCGATCTGCTGTATGCGGCCCAAACCAGTCGAACGCCGATTGGTCCGCTCACTGAGCGCCATCCGGGGCTAACCGTGGCCGATGCCTATGCCATCCAGCAGGTCAATCTGCGACGCCGGCTCCGCGACGGGCGCGTACTGGTGGGCCACAAGATCGGCCTCACCTCCGAGTCCATGCAAACGTTGCTCGGAGTCGACGAACCCGACTTCGGCCACCTCCTCGACGACATGGTGCTCGCCAACGGATCGGCGGTGCCGGCCGTTCAATTCTGCGCGCCGCGGGTCGAGCCCGAGGTCGCCTTCCTGCTCCGTGCGCCGTTGCGTGGACCCGGGGTCACGGTCGATGACGTACAAGCGGCAACTGAAGCGGTCGCCGTCGCGCTCGAGATCGTCGACAGCCGCATCGCCGACTGGAAACTGACCTTGCCCGACACCGTCGCCGACAACGCCAGCTCGGGCGCCGTCGTCCTCGGTAACTGGATGCCCTACGAGAGGCTTGACCTTCCCAGTGCGCGGGCATCGTTGTGGCTCAACGGATCCGAAATAGATACGGGTCTAGGCACTGCGGTGATGGGGGATCCGGGCGCGGCCGTCGCGTGGCTGGCCAACGCACTGGCACCCTTCGGCACCGAGATCCTACCCGGGCAATTCGTCATCTCCGGATCGATCACCTGTGCTCCGTTCGTACACCCCGGCGACGACGTCGCCGCCACCATCAGCGGCCTCGGCGCGGTGTCGCTGAGCTTCACGTAAGGCAAAACCATGGGTACCGAGCTTGACCTCACTTTGTCAGCCACCGCGCCGATCGTCACCGCGGTGGCGCGCAGCGGAACTGTGTCGTATGCGGAGATCGTGTCGTCGATTTCCTCGAAGTCGGCCAGCCCCTGCACTCGCGCCAACGTCGACGACTTCATCGAAACCACCGCGGCCGCATTGCAAGTCGTCGGGGGAGCGCAGCGCGCCAAGGCGGTCATGGTCCTCAACTCCGCCGACCCGCCCATCATGATGCGCACCACGGTCTATTGCCTCGTCAACGGGGACGCTGACCATCAGCAGATCGAGAGCGACGTGCTCGCGACGGTCGAAAGTGTGAGAAAGTCCGTGCCCGGTTACCGGCTGAAGCAGCGTATTCAGTTCGAAACGTTCAGCTCTGCGAACCCGTTGCACATTCCCGAGACCGGCAAGTTCACGGGCTCCCGGGTGAGCGTTCTGCTCGAACTCACGGGTGCCGGAGCCACGTGATGATCTACATCAGCGATGTCACCCTGCGCGATGGCATGCATGCTGTGCGCCACCAATACAGCATCGAGCAAGCCGTAACCATTGCCGCGGCGCTGGACGCCGCCGGGGTGGACTCCATCGAGGTCGCGCATGGCGACGGGCTGGGCGGATCCAGCTGTGTCTACGGTTTCGGCGCCCACACCGATCTGGAATGGATCGAAGCCGTTGCCGCCGTTGTTCAAAACGCGAAGATCGCCACGCTGGTGTTGCCCGGCATCGGCACCGTGCGCGAGCTGAACGACGCACACAGCGCGGGTGCCGACGTCGTGCGGGTGGGCACGCACTGCACCGAAGCCGACATCTCCGCCAAGCACATTGCTGCGGCGCGCGAACTCGGGATGGATACCGTCGGATTCCTCATGATGAGCCACATGGCCCCGCCCACGGCACTGGCCGGTCAGGCCAAGCTCATGGAAGGATACGGCGCCACCTGTATCTATGTCGTCGACTCCGGCGGCGCCATGACCATGGGCGACGTCGCCGACCGCGTCGACGCGCTGCGCCAAAGCCTGCTACCCACAACGGAAATCGGTATCCATGCTCACCACAATCTGTCGCTGGGTGTCGCCAATTCGATCGTCGCCGTCGAGCACGGCGCATCCCGCGTCGACGCTTCACTGACGGGCATGGGCGCCGGCGCCGGCAACGCACCGCTGGAGGTGTTCATTGCGACGGCCGACCGGCTGGGCTGGCAGCACGGCTGCGATCTTCATGCCCTTCAGGACGCCGCCGACGATATCGTCCGCCCTCTGCAACAGCGACCGGTGCGCGTCGACCGCGAAACTCTCACACTCGGCTACGCCGGCGTGTACTCCAGCTTCTTGCGCCATGCCGAAACTGCCGCAACACGTTACGACATCGACGCCCGGACCCTTCTCGAAGAGGCCGGTCGCCGCGGACTGGTCGGCGGACAGGAAGACATGCTCATCGACATCGCACTTGACTTGACCGCCGAGAGGAGTAGCAGATGAGCGGCATAGTCGACGGCCACCACGACCTGCACAGCGAACACGGTCCCCGACGAGGCGAACACCCGGGCCGAGCCCGAAGCCCGGTAATCAAAGTCCACGACCTTGCCTGGCTGGAATTTCAGAAGCCGGATCTGATTCGCGCCGAGGCGTTCGCGCGGACGTTCGGCTTCACGACGCTGTTGCGCACCGACGACGAGCTGCACTTGCGCGGCACCGACGCCGGCGGTCCCTGCGTGCTCATCCGGCGTGGCCATCGGTCGCGGTTTGCCGGAATGGCCTTCAGGGCTGCCGACGAGGCCGACGTCCGGCGGCTGGCCAACGCCACCGGCGCGCCAACGCGAACATTGCCCGAGACCCTTGGCGGACTTGCCGTGGATTTGGTTGATCCAAGCGGTATTCCGGTTAAGGTGGTCGCCGACATCCACGAAGCCGAAGCGCTTCCGGCACAAACGGCGCACACCTTCAACTTCGGTCACGAGCTGCGGCGCGCCAACCGCACCCAGCGGCCGCCCCGCGAACCCGCGCGGGTGCAACGGCTCGGGCATCTGGTCTTGCAGACGACGAAGTATCGCGAGGCGCTGGACTGGTATTTGGATCACCTGGGGATGATCGTCAGCGACTTCCTGTACTTCCCCGGTGAGCGTGACCGCGGCCCGGCGATGAGTTTCATCCGCTGCGACCGCGGACAGATGCCCACCGACCATCACACGCTGGCCATCGCGCTGGGGCCGGGCAACCGCTATGTGCATTCTGCTTACCAGGTCTGCGACCTCGACGCGCTGGCAGCGGGCGGTGAGTATCTGAAAGGCCATGGCTATCAACGATCCTGGGGCATCGGCCGCCATATCCAGGGCAGCCAGATATTCGACTACTGGCGTGATCCGGACGGCTTCCTGGTGGAGCATTTCACCGACGGCGACATGTTCGACTGCACGCTTGAGCCGGGCTGGGCACCGTTCACCGCGTCCGGGCTAGCGCAGTGGGGCCCTCCGGTGACCAAAGACTTTCTCGGCATCAACCCCAAAGCCATTCCGCACGAGGCGCTCTCGATGATCAACGGACTTCGCCACGACAACGAATTCGACATCAAGCGCCTCATCGGGCTGATGAAAGTAGCCAACTCATGACGATCTCGATCCTGCGCACCGACGACGCCTGGTGGGTCGCGACGGCGAGCGGGGCGGCCAAGATCGCCACCCGGGCCGCCACGACCCGCGAGCTGCTGGCCGACCGCGCGGCCATTGATGCCGCAGCATCGGGCGCCGAAACGGTGCCGCTCGATACTTTGAAACTGCTGTCCCCGGTGACGGCTCCGTGCCGGGTAGTGGCGCAGATGACCAACTACGCTTCCCACGTCAAAGACGCCGGGATGGATCCCAAGTCGATTCCCTTGACGTTCTTCCGTAAGACCTCAGGTTCGATCAGCGGGCCCTTCGACGACATCGTCAAGCCGGAACACGTCCGGTTCCTGGACTACGAGGTGGAGATAGGCCTGGTCATCGGGCGTGAGTTGCCGGTGGGCACCACCATCACCGACGCGGACCTGCCGGACTACGTCGCGGGACTCGTCGTCACCAACGACGTGTCCGCGCGCGATGTGCAGCTTCCCAAAACCCAGTTCTACGAGTCGAAGTCGTACCCGACGTTCACCCCGGTCGGTCCCCGCCTGCTGCTGCTGGACCGCGACGAACTCAAGCGCTTCGCGGACTTGCGGCTTCGACTGAAAGTCAACGGCCAGCTCCGTCAGGACATGGTCGTGGACGGTGACATGCTCTACCCGCCGGTGCAGGCGCTTCAAGCGTTGACGCGGTTTCAGCGCCTCGACCCAGGCGATCTGGTGTTGACCGGAACTCCCGTCGGCACCGCGCTCAGTGCCCCGCCCAAACCGATCGAGATCGTCGGCTCGCTACTACCGCCCGCGGTCAAATGGAAGGCGTTCTTCAGCCGGCAAGCCAAAAACCCGAAGTACCTGCGCGACGGCGACGTCGTCGAGACCAGCGTCGCGACCGACGACCACACGATTGACCTGGGCATACAGCGCAACACGGTGAGATACGCCTAACTCACGGAAAAGTGTCCTGACCACCGCTGTGTGCGTCGTAGCATTGAGAACCATGAGTGAGCAGGTATGGAACTTCGCCGGCATCGAAGGCGGAGCCAGTGATCTTCAGGCTGCGGTCCAGACCACCCACGGCCTGCTCGACGAGGGCAGGGGTTCGCTCACCACGCTGATGGCGGCGTGGACCGGGTCCGGTTCGGAGGCCTACCAGGCGGTGCAGACCAGATGGGATCGCACCGCGACCGAACTGAACGACGCGCTGCAGAACCTGGCGAACACGATCAGCGAGGCGGGCCAGGCAATGGCCCAGACCGAAGGCGCGGTCACCGGACTCTTCAGCTAGCCCCGAGTGTGCGGCCTGCCGCTCACTTGAGTTCGGCCGAACTCAGCCCCAGCAGCCGTCGCGCCACCACCAGCTGCTGGATCTGCTGCGTGCCCTCGAAGATGTCCATGATCTTCGAATCGCGCGCCCACTTCTCCAGCAGGCTCTGCTCGGAATAGCCTGCGGTGCCGGCCAACTCGACGGCCTTACACGTGATGTCGCTGCCTACTCGGCCGGCCTTGGCCTTGGCCATCGACGCTTCTTTGGAGTTGGGGATGCTGTTGTCGGCCTGCCACGCCGCGCGCAACGTCAGCAGGTAGCTGGCCTCCCAGTCGGCCTCCATCCGCAAAAACTCTGCGGCCGCGGCGCTTTGGGCGTGCGACGGCTTGTCATAGGAGATCTCGACGCCCGCGTTGGTGAGGATCTTGCGCAGCTCTTCCAGCGCGGCGCGGGCAACACCCACGGCCATGGCGGCGACGACCGGCCGGGTGTTGTCGAAGGTCTCCATAACCCCGGCGAACCCTTTGCCGGGCTCGATTTCCGGGTTGCCGAGCAGGTTCTCCTTCGGGATGCGCACATTGTCGAACCGGATCACGGCGGTGTCGGAGCCTTTGATACCCAACTTGTTCTCGAGCCGTTCGACCGTGACACCAGGATGCTCGCGCGGAACGATGAACGACTTGATCGCCGGGCGGCCCTTCGACTTGTCCAGCGTCGCCCACACCACGATGTGCGTGGCCCGCGAACCGGCGGTGACGAAGATTTTCTCGCCGTTGATCACGTATTCGTCGCCGTCCAGTTTGGCGGTCGTCGACACGGCCGCCGAATCGGACCCGAAGCCCGGTTCGGTGATGGCCATCGCCGCCCACACCTTGCCCAGGCGTTTCAGCTGTTCGTCGGTGGCCACACCGGAGATCGCCGCGTTGCCCAGCCCTTGATAGGGCATCGACAGCATCATCGCGGCGTCACCCCAACTGGCTTCCAACGCTTGCAGCACCGCTGCCATGTTGGCGCCGTTGCGGTTTTCGTCCTTGCTTTCGCCTGCCCGGAATGCCTCGGCGCCAGAGAGACCCAGGCCGTTGGACTCGACGGCTCCCTCGAACAGGTTGGCCAGCGTGTCGAGCTCGACGGGGTAGGCGTGCTCGTTCAGGTCGTATTTACGGGCGATCGGCCGCATCATCTCGGCAGCGCCCTGGTGCGCCTTGTCGATGACGGCGTGCATCTTCTTGGGAAGTTCCAAATTGATTGCCATGATGGGTCTTTCGGTTGTCGGAAAAACTCAGATAACGACGACACCCTCGGCGATGCCGATTGCCCGCAGGTCGCGGTACCAGCGCTCGACCGGGTGTTCCTTGGTGTAGCCGTGACCGCCGAGCAGCTGCACGCCATCCAGGCCGATCTGCATGCCCTTGTCGGCGCCCAGGCGCTTGGCCAGCGCCGCTTCCCGGGCGAACGGCAGGCCCTGTTCGGCCCGCGCCGCGCCGCGCCAGGTGATCATCCTCAGGCCGTCAAGTTCGATGGCGATGTTGGCGCACATGAACGCCACCGACTGCCGATGGGCGATCGGCTCGCCGAACGCCTCGCGCTCTTTGACATAGGGGACGACGTAGTCGAGCACCGCGTGCGAGGTGCCAACCGCCAGCGCCGCCCAACCCAGCCGGGACAACGCGATCGCCTCGGAATAGTCGGCGTCGCTGGCGTCATCCTCGCCGAGGCGGGCGCTCAACGGCACCGACACCTTGTCCAACTCGACCTGACCGATCGCGGCGGCGCGGATGCCCATGCTGGGGTCGGGCTTGACGGTCAGGCCCTGCGTCGACGACTCGACGATGAACATCGTTGGCTTGCCGTTCAATTGTGCTGCGACGACGAACAATTCGGCGTTGGCGGCCGCCGGCACCAACGACTTCACCCCGTCCAGGCGATAGCCACTCGGGGTACGCACGGCAGTGGTCTTCAGGGCCGTCGGGTCGAACAACGGTTGCGGCTCGGCGATCGCCACGCAGGCCTGCGGAACGTTGTCGCCGGCGAATTCCTTGAGGTAGGTGGCCTGCTGGTCGGCGCTGCCCCAATGGGTGAGTGCTGCTGCCACGCCGGCGGGCGCGAGTATCGGCAGCGCCAAACCCATGTCGCCGTACGCGAGCGCCTCGGCCACCAGCACGTTGGTCACGCTGGAGCGCTGTTCGGCGATGCCCTCGAAGTCTTCCGGCACGTTGACTGCGGTGATGCCCAGCTCTGCCGCCTTCGCGATCAGGTCCGGGGGATAGGTGGTGGCTTCGTCGGCGTCGTGCGCGGCGGGCCGCAGCACTTCTTCGGCGAACTCTTCGACGGTTTCGACGATCAGCTTCTGGTCGTCGTCGGGCGTCAGGTCGAAGTAGTCTTTGCCGCTGGCCTTGAGCCGGGTTGGCCCGCCGCGCAGACCCTGAACTTTCTTGAACTGCCGGTTGGTGGCGCCCGCGGCGGAGAACATTGTCTTGACGCCGTAGCGCAACGTCTTGTTCAGCGGATCACGCAGGTGGTACTTGTCCAGGAAGTCCTGGCCGACGATCGGGGTGAGTAGCGCCAGGCTGATGTCGATCCCGGTTCGCTTGTGTTTGTGCTCGCCGACGGCGGTCTTGCGGCCGGTTCGCTTGGGACGCCCGTTGGTGGCGGTGTTGGTCATGTCAGCAGCCTTTTGATTGAGCACGGTCATTGGGCCAATGCGGTACCGCTGATCTTACTCCGGAGTAAGATAGAAGGCGCCTGTTAAATACTTCACATCTGGGAGAGGCTGGTCAGCAGCGGCAACCGCCGCTGCCCCCAATGCCCGACCGGCCCGTCGTACACACCAGCCAACTGGAAACCGCACCCGCGGCATCGGCCGTCGTCGCTCAACGCGTAACGCCGCATCGCGTACCAATCGCGAACCACGACCGCCGATCCGCACCCCGGGCACACCGTGGTCCCGCCGTCGGGGTCGTGAACGTTGCCGGTGTAGACGTAGCGCAGACCTTCCCCGATGCCGATCCGCCGCGCCCTGCTCAGGGTCGAAGGCGGCGTCGGCGGGGTATCGGTCATCTTGTAGTCCGGGTGGAACGCGGTGAAGTGGACCGGGACGTCGACGCCCAGGTTCTCGGCGATCCAGGCGCACTCCGCGGCGATCTCGGTGTCGCTGTCGTTGTATCCCGGGATCAGCAGCGTGGTGATCTCCACCCACACGTCTGTTTCGCGGCACAGGTAGGCCAGCGTGTCCAGCACGTCGGCGAGGTGCCCGACGCACACCTTGCGGTAGAAGTCTTCGGTGAACGCCTTGAGGTCGACGTTGGCGGCGTCGATGTGGCGGTAGAACTCCGCGCGCGGTTCGGCACACATGTAGCCCGCGGTCACCGCGATGGCCTTGATGCCCCGCTGGTGGCAGGCGTCGGCGACGTCTGCGGCGTATTCCCAGAAGATGGTCGGGTCGTTGTAGGTGAAAGCCACACTGCGGCAACCTAATTCGTCGGCTACCCGGGCGATGTCGACCGGCGTGGCGCGGCTGGCCAGTGTGTCGGTCTCGCGGGACTTGGAGATGTCCCAGTTTTGGCAGAACTTGCAGGCGAGGTTGCACCCCGCGGTGCCGAACGACAACACGGCCGAGCCGGGCAGGAAGTGGTTGAGCGGCTTCTTCTCGACCGGATCGACGCAAAACCCGCTGGAGCGGCCGTAACTGGTCAACACGATTTGGTCGTCGAAGCGGCCGCGCACGAAGCACAGCCCGCGCTGACGCTCGTGCAGCTTGCAGGCCCGCGGACACACGTCGCACTGAATCCGGCCGTCGCCGAGGCGATGCCAGTGCTGCGTCGGGATCGTGAACGGATCGGTCATCGCCAAAGCTCCCGACGCTCAGGCTACGCCCGCAGTCGGTCCAGCACCTGCTCGTGCAACAGGCCGTTGGTGGCCACCGCGGTGCCGCCGTGCGGGCCGGCCGTGCCGTCGAGGCTGGTGAACGTCCCGCCCGCCTCGCGCACCAGGACGTCGAGCGCGGCCAGGTCCCACACCGACACCTCCGGTTCCGCAGCGACGTCGACAGCGCCCTCGGCAACAAGGCAATACGACCAGAAGTCGCCGTAGGCGCGCACCCGCCACACGCCGTCGGTCAGTGCGACGAAGCGGTCGCGCAGCCCCAGATCTGCCCACCCGGACAGGCTGGAAAACGACAGGCTGGCCGCGCTCAACTCCGCCACCGAGGACACCGACAGGCGTCGCGGCGTGGAGTCGCCGACCGTCGCGAACGCGCCCGCGCCGCTGGCCGCCCACCACCGCCGCTGCAGCGCCGGGGCGCTGATCACCCCGACGCGCGGGACGCCGTCGTCGAGCAGCGCGATCAGGCTGGCCCACACCGGTACGCCGCGCACAAAATTCTTGGTGCCGTCGATCGGGTCGACAACCCACTGCCTTCCGCTGAAAGTCGTTGAGCCGCCGAACTCTTCGCCGACAATGCTGTCACCGGGGCGGTCGTGGGCCAGCGCAGAACGCAGCTCGGTTTCGACGGCCCGGTCCGCGTCGGTCACCGGTGTGAGGTCTGGTTTGGTGTCGACCTGCAGGTCCAGCGCGCCGAACCGCGCCAAGGTCACCGCGTCGGCACGGTCGGCCAGCGCCAGCGCCACCGCGAGATCGTCGGGGCGCGTCATGGTGGTAGTCCTACCATGGCCAGGTGGGCTGGGACATCGGTGCGCTTCTTTTGCTGGTCGGGGCGGTGCTGGTGCTCTTGGCGCCCAGGCTTCGCCAACGACGCGCCGCCGACGCGGTCAGCGGCACACTGCTGGTGACCGGCGTCAGCCCGCGGCCTGATGCCACGGGCGAGCAGTTCGTCACGATCACCGGCGTGATCAACGGGCCCACCGTCAACGAGCACCCCGTCTATCAGCGCATGGCCGTCAACGTCGACGACTGGCCGACTATGGGTCAGCTGCTGCCGGTGGTGTACTCGCAGAAGAATCCGGACAACTGGAGCTTTGCGCCTCCGGACGCCTGAGCGTGGTCGCCAGATGGTGCAGCATCGCGACAAACGTGACGACCCACGCCGCCAGCGCGATCCAGCTTTCGTCGGCGCCGATGTATTCCACGATCGGCAGGCGGTCGGCCTTACCCAGGTAGTCGCCGCCCACCCCGTACATGCCCAGCGGGAACACCACGCTCCACAGCGGCGCCTCGTAGCGCAGCGGGATGCGATGCACCACGTGCTTCCAGATGCCGGCGCCGATCAGCGGCGGGATCAGCCAGGTTCCGAAGGCCCAGAACACCACCGACATTCCGGCGATCAGGCCGCTGGTGGCGTCGACCATGGGCGCGTGCGCCATCTCCACGATCCGGGCGCCGGCGACCACGGTGATCGCGGTGGCGCCCATCGACACCCACAGCGGCGGGGTGAGGTCCTCGGGTCGCAGCCCGTACAGCAGCATGCGCGCGCCGACGAAGATGCCGGCGGCACCGTAGAGAAACACTCCGACCGACCAGCACAGCACCGCCAGCAATGCCAGTTCGCGCCGCCCGGTTTCCAGTTCGGGCTCCAGCGCGGCCGCGAGCACCGCGACCGACTCACTGGCCACCACCCAGATGAACCAGGTGCCGTTGGCGTGCTGCAGCACCGGCCGGTGCGTGGTGCGCAACACCGCGGCCCAGGGCACCACATAGCCCAGAACCAGCCAGGCCAGCGAGCCGACCAGCAACAGCACCAACGCAATCCGGTAATGCGTGTCGACGGCCAGCCGGGTACCCAGCACGTCGGCGGCGGCGACGAAGGTGAAGGACCCGAACGCGCGTCGAGGGTCGCGCAGGTCTGCGGCGAAGTCGGCGCGGAAAACGACGATCCGTGCCGCGGTGACAACCACCAGGACGGCGAACGCGATGAAGCCCAGCCACAGCAACACCACCGACAGGGCGTACATGCCGTGGTTGTGCATCCCGATCGACACGATGCCGGTGGCCATCACCAGCGCGAAATAGCCGGGATGCAGCGTTCGTACCGCTTCGCCGATGCCGGTTGCCCGGTCGGTCTCAGTAAGGGACACCAATCTTTCGCCACTTCCGCCCGCCGGTGCCCGGCTCTTCCGGGGGCCTCGCGACGCGGCTGCGGATGACAATATAGGGCCGCCACAGGTACCACAGCGGATAGCTCCACGCGTGTACCAGCCGGCTGAACGGCCAGACGATGAAGATCGCCCACGACGCGACGGCGTGCACCTGGTAGAGCCACGGTGCGCTTGTGATCGCCTTGACGTCGGGGTGGAAGGCGAACAGGCTGCGGAACCAGACGCCGACGGTGTTGCGGTACTCGTAGTGCGAGGTGTCCTCGATGCCCAGGGTCAGGAAAATGCCCAGCAGCACGATGATTCCGAGCAGGATCAGCGCGAGGTAGTCGACGGCGCTGGTGGTGGCGCGCACGCGGGGGATGGCGGTGCGGCGAAACGTCAGGATGCCGGCGCCGATGAGGATGCCGACCGCGGCGGTCGACCCGGCGACGGCGGAGAAATCCTGGTACCAGGTTTCGGGGATGCCGAGCCAGTCGGTGAACTCTTTGGGCACCAGGATGCCCAGGATGTGTCCCGCGATCGCGGCGAAGGTCGCGTAGTGAAACAGCGGCGAGCCCCATTTGAGCAGCCGGCGCTCCTGCAGTTGCGTGGAGCGGCTGGTCCAGCCGAACTGGTCGTACTGCCAGCGCCAGATATGGCCGACGACGAAGACGACGAGCGCGATGTAGGGCAGGATCACCCACCACCAGATGTTCCACGTGGTCATCGTTGCCATTGAGCGCTCCCACTTGCGGCTCCGTAGCCGGACAGATATTCGGGCGGGGCGAACGGCTCGAGCCCGACGTCCTCGCGGGGCGGGCCGGACTCCCATGCGGCCCGCACCTGCTCCAGCTCGCGCTTGCCGAGGCCGGGCAGGTCGGCGATCACCGCGGCCACCACGTCGGCGTAGGGCGACTCGGCCTTGGTCAGGTTGCGCCGCAACAACTCCAGATCGGCGCGGTGTCCGGTCAGCAGCCGCTGGCCGCGGGGACACAGCGCAGCGAAGTCGAGCACCATCGGCAGGTAGTCGGGCAGCTCGTCGTCGCATGGAACGAAACCGGCGTCGCGGTAAGCGGTTTTGAAGATCACCATCGCCATGCCGCGCTTGCGGGTGTCGCCATAGCGGTAGTAGGTCAGGTACAGCGTGCAGCGCCGGTGCAGATCGAACGTCTGCACGTAGTGCTGCGCCACTTCGTTGGGCGGTGTGGCGCGCAGCCAGCCGAGGAACCTGCCGAACGATTCCCGCGCCGGCTTCGGCGTGGTGCCGGCGGCGAACTTCTCGAGCGCGTCGAGCCCGTCGAACAACGCCGCCGTCGGGTATTGCAGCAGCACCGAGGCCAGCTTCATCGTCTGGGTGTTCATGGGAACATCCTCGAATCGCGGTCCCGGCCATTCCAATTCAGCAAGTTGAGGCGACCGGTCTTGGGCGGACCGTAGCCGCCCATGCCCGGCCCGCCATCGGTGTCGAGGCTGCAGAACAGCTGCTCGTGCTGGCCCATCAGCTTGCCGGCCTCTTCGGTGTGGGCAGGCGGAATCACGTAGCGCTCTTCGTATTTCGCGATGGCCAGCAACCGGTACAGGTCGGCGAGATCGTCGGTGGTGGCGCCGACCGAGGCGGGCAGGTTCTCGTCGACGTCGAGGCCGAGCTGCCCGGCGCGTTGAATCGCCCGCACCGCAGCCAGTTTGCGCAATACCGTGCGCACTACCTCGGCGTCGCCGGCGGTGAACAGGTTGGCCAGGTATTCGATCGGGATGCGCAGCGCGTCGATCGTGGCGAACACGTTGTCGGGATTGTCGTCGTAGCCGGCGGCATTGACCACGTCGGCCACTGGCGACAGCGGCGGGATGTACCACACCATCGGCAGGGTGCGGAATTCCGGGTGCAGCGGCAGCGCAACCTTGTGCCGCACCGCCAGCTCGTAGACAGGGGAGCGCTGCGCGGCCTGAATCCAGTCGTGCGGGATTCCGGCCCGGGCCGCCTCGGCCTGCACGGTCGGGTCATTCGGGTCCAGGAACACGCCGAGCTGGGCCTCGTAGAGGTCGCCGACGTCGGGTGTGGCGGCCGCGTTCAGCACCTTGTCGGCGTCGTAGAGGAACAGACCGAGATAGCGCAGGCGGCCCACGCACGTTTCCGAGCAGACCGTCGGCATGCCCTGCTCGACGCGGGGGTAGCAGAACGTGCACTTTTCCGCCTTGCCGGTGCGGTGGTTGAAATACACCTTCTTGTAAGGACATCCGGACACGCAGAAGCGCCAGCCGCGGCAGCGGTCCTGGTCGACCAGCACGATGCCGTCCTCGGCGCGCTTGTACATCGCCCCCGACGGACACGACGCCACACAGGACGGGTTGAGACAGTGCTCGCAGATGCGGGGCAGGTAGAACATGAACACCTGCTCGAACTCCATCTTCACCCGGTCCTCGAGCCCGGCCAGGTTCGGATCATCGACCGCGAGTTCCGGCGCGCCGGCCAAGTCGTCGTCGAAATTGCTGCCCCACTTGACCGGCATATCCCGCCCCGTCAGCGAGGAGATCGAATGCGCGGTCGGGTTGTGCGAGCCCAGCGGCGCGTCGATGACGGTCTGGTAGTCGTAGGTCCACGGATCGCCGTAGTCGTCGATGCTGGGCAGGTCCGGGTTGTAGAAGATCGACAGCAGCTTGCGCAGCCGCCCGCCGGCCTTGAGCTGCAGGCGGCCCTTGCGGTCCAGCGTCCAGCCGCCGTGCCACTGCTCCTGGTCTTCGTAGCGTTTGGGATAGCCGATTCCCGGCTTGGTTTCGACGTTGTTGAAGTAGACGTACTCGGTTCCGGGCCGGTTGGTCCACACCTGCTTGCAGGTGACCGTGCAGGTGTGGCAGCCGATGCACTTGTCGAGGTTCATCACCATCGCCACGTGTGCCATCACTCGCATCAGTACTGCACCTCCTGCGAGCGGCGGCGGATGACGGTGATCTCGTCGCGCTGGTTGCCGGTGGGGCCGTAATAGTTGAAGCCGAACGACATCTGGGCATAGCCGCCGATCATGTGCGTCGGCTTGATCGCCAACCGGGTCAGCGAATTGTCGCCGCCGCCATGCCATCCCGACACCTCCGACTTCGGGGTCATCAGGTGCCGGTCCATGGCGTGGTACATGAAGACCGTGCCTTTGGGCATCCGGTGGGTGACGACGGCCCGGCAGGCCACCACGCCGTTGCGGTTGTAGGCCTCGATCCAGTCGTTGTCTTTGACGCCGATGGTGGCGGCGTCCTCGGGGCTCATCCAGATCACCGGCCCGCCGCGGAACAGCCGCAGCATGTGCAGGTTGTCCTGATACTCCGAGTGAATCGACCACTTGGAGTGCGGGGTGAGGTAGCGCACGGTGATGTCCGGTCGGCCTTGCTCACCCAGTTCCTGGTTGCCGAAATGCCGGGGATAGTTCAGCGGCGGCCGATACACCGGCAGCCATTCGCCGTATTCGGCGATCCAGTCGTGGTCGAGGAAGAAATGCATCCGCCCGGTCAGCGTGTGCCAGGGCTTGCGGCGTTCGACGTTGACGACGAACGGCGAGTAGCGGCGCCCGCCGGTCTCGCTGCCCGACCACTCCGGTGAGGTCATCACCGAGCGCGGCTGGATCTGGGTGTCCTCGAACGTGATGTGCTCACCGGCACGCTCCTCGGCCAGGTCCGCCAGACGCATGCCGGTGCGCTCCTCAAGCGCCTGCCAGCCCTGCAGCGCGACCGCGCCGTTCGTGGTGCCCGACAACGCCAGAATGGCCTCGGCCATATGCACGTCGCGCGCCAGCGACGGCCGTCCGTCGGTCACGCCGCCGTGTGCGGTGCCGTTCTTGCGGGCCAGAAAGTCCACGGCCGCAACCGGTTTCCAGGCCACCCCCTTGACTTGAGTGCCGGCCGTCTCGACCAGCGGACCCAGCGCGGCCATCTTTTCGGCGACCGCGCCGTAGTCGCGCTCGACCGTCACCAGCTTCGGCATCGTCTTGCCGGGCAGCGGCTCGCATTCGCCGTAGCGCCAGTCGCGCACCACTCCGCCGGGCTGGGCCATCTCGTCGGCGGTGTCGTGCAGCAGCGGCGCGGCGATCACGTCGGTGCGGGTGCCCAGGTGTTTGGCGGCCAGCCGGGAGAAGTCACGGGCGATGGTGGCAAACGCGTCGAAGTCGGTGCGGGCCTCCCACGGCGGGGGGATGGCCGGGTTGAACGAATGCACGAACGGGTGCATGTCGGTCGTGGAGATGTCGTACTTCTCGTACCAGGTGGCCGCCGGCAACACGATGTCGGAATACGTGCAAGTGCTGGTCATCCGGAAGTCGATGGCCACGGCCAAATCCAGCTTGCCGCAAGGTGCTTCGTCGCGCCAACGCACCTCGGCCGGCCGCAGCGCGCTGGGCGTCTCGTCGGCTCGCACGGCATTCTCCGCGCCGAGCAGGTGCTTCATGAAGTACTCCATGCCCTTGCCCGAGGACCCCAGCAGGTTGGCCCGCCACACCGTGAGCACGCGCGGGAAGTTCACGGGATTGTCCGGATCCTCGCCAGCGAAATGCAAACGGCCGCTTTGCAGTTCGTCGACCACATAGTCGCCGATGCTCTTGCCGGCTTCTTCGGCCGCGTCGGCCAGTTCCAGGGTGTTGCGATCGAAGGTCGGAAACGTCGGCGTCCACCCCAGCCGGGACGCCTGCGCCAGCGCGTCGACCATCGCCTTGCCACGGAACAGGCCGCGGCCCAGTGGGGTTGATAGTTCGGCGGCGCCGAACTGCTCATAGCGCCACTGGTCGGTGTGCAGGTAGAAGAACGACGTGCCGGTCATCTGCCGGGTGGGCCGTTGCCAGTCCAGCGCGAATGCGACCTGCTGCCAGCCGGTGAGCGGGCGTACCTTCTCCTGCCCGACGTAGTGCGCCCAGCCGCCGCCGTTGACGCCCTGGCAGCCGCACAGCATGGTCAGCGTGAAGAAGGTGCGGTAGATCTGGTCGGAGTGGAACCAGTGGTTGGTTCCCGCGCCCATTGCGATCATCGACCGCCCCTTGGAAAGCTCTGCGCTCCGGGCGAATTCGCGTGCCACCCGCGCGGCTGCGGCGGCGGGCACCGAGGTGATCGCCTCCTGCCATGCCGGTGTGTACGGTTGCGACGCGTCGTCGTAGCCGGTGGGCCACTCACCCGGCAGCCCGTCGCGGCGCACCGCGTAGTGGGCCATCAGCAGGTCGAACACCGTCGTCACCAGCTTCTCGCCCAGCCGCATGACTGGAACACCGCGGCGGATCGCGGTGCCGCCCTCGGTGTCGCCAATGTCGAAGCGGGGCAAGTCGATTGCGACCGCCTCGGCGCCATGGCCGTGCAGGGTCAGCACCGGGTCGACGTCGCCGAGGTCGAGGTTCCACTTGCCCCTGCCGGCGTCGGTGTAGTGGTCGGCCAGCGTGCCGTTGGGCACGACGGGTTCTCCCGTCTTGGCGTCCAGCAGCACGGTCTGGTGGACGGCGCGCTCGTCGGCATGGCCGAGATCGGCAGCGGTGAGGAACCGGTCGGGCACGTAGGCGTCGCCGTGTTCGCGCAGGGTCACCAGGAACGGCAGGTCGGTGTAGGTCTTCACGTACTGCTGGAAATAGGGCACCTGGCGGTCGCGGAAGAACTCCGAGAGCACGACGTGGCCCATTGCCATCGCGAGCGCGCCGTCGGCGCCGGGCGCGCAGGCGAGCCAGTCGTCGGCGAACTTGGTGTGGTCGGAGTAGTCGGGGCTGACGACGACGACCTTCTGCCCGCGGTAGCGGGCCTCCACCATGAAGTGCGCGTCGGGGGTGCGGGTGATCGGCAGGTTGGTGCCCCAGATGATCAGGTAGGCGGCGTTCCACCAGTCACCGGACTCCGGCACGTCGGTCTGGTCGCCGTAGACCTGCGGCGAGGCCAGCGGCATGTCCGCGTACCAGTCGTAGAACGACAGGATCGTGCCGCCGATCATCGACAGGAACCGGGTGCCCGCCGCGTAGGAGACTTGGGACATCGCCGGAATCGGCGAAAAGCCCACTACCCGGTCCGGGCCGTAGGTCTTGATCGTGTGCACGTGGGCGGCCGCGATCAGCTCGCTCACTTCTTGCCACGTCGCGCGCAGGAACCCGCCCTTGCCGCGATTCTGCTTGTACCGGGCGGTCCGTTGCGGGTCGGACGTGATCTCCGCCCACGCCTCGACCGGATCGGCAAGGCGCGCACGGGTTTCCCGCCACATCTGAAGCAGCGGCTCCCGGACGTAGGGGAACTTCACCCGCGACGGCGAATAGGTGTACCAGGAAAACGACGCGCCCCGCGGGCAGCCGCGCGGCTCGTACTCGGGACTGTCCGGGCCGACCGATGGGTAGTCGGTGGCCTGGGTCTCCCAGGCGATGATGCCTTCCTTGACGAACACCTTCCACGAGCAGGAGCCGGTGCAGTTCACGCCGTGCGTCGAGCGCACTTCTTTGCCGTGCCGCCAGCGCTCGCGGTAGAACTCCTCGGCGCCGCGACCGCCCCGCCGGTGCACTTCGCGATGGTCAGGAGTGGGTGTGCCGGCGGTGAAGTACTGCGCCTTGCGCAGCAGCGATTCGACGGGTTCGCCGCCAGGCAGCAGCGGTGCCAGCAAGGCGCGTGGCGACTGCTCGGCGGTGGCGGCGTCGACACGCTCATCACCGGGCGACGGTTGAGTCCTGACGTCTGCCGTGTCAACCACGCGCCTGTGCTCCTAGCCCGACCCGGGACGATGGATTACACCTACGCCTCCCCGTCCGTGATACCACCGGACGGCCCCCTGTGCTGGCAGGATCGCCGATTGCGCGTCTTAACCGTGACTGATGCGCAACAGCTCGGCCAGGCTGGGCAGCTTCACCCGCGGCCGCCCGTGCGGCTCGCCGGCCGAGCGCTCGTACTCGTCGATCAGCTTCCAGTGCGCATCGGTGACGAGTTTCGGCTGCCGCGACGCCAGCCACTCGGCGAGCTTGTCGGCGTGGTCGGCACCGAAATCGGCGAGGCTGGCCCGCGACAGGTCGTCGAGCAGGGTGTCGACGGTGTCCTGGGAGTCCTTTTTGTTGGTGCCGATCACCCCGGTCGGACCGCGCTTGATCCAGCCGACGACGTATTCGTTGCGGCTGCCGTCCACCCGGCCGTCGGTGTTGGGAATCGTTCCGCTGCGCTCGTCGAACGGCAGCCCCGGCGTCGGCACGCCGCGATAGCCGACGGAGCGGACCACCAGCTGGACCGGCAGCTCCTCGCGCGCGCCGGTGTCCTTGGCCACCACCCGCCCGCTGTCGTCGGTGACCAACTCGTTGCGCCCGAGCACAATCCGCTCGACCTTGCCGTCGCCCTTGATCTCGATCGGAGAGGTGAAAAACCGGAAGACAAGTCGGCGGTGACCCGGGCGGGGCTCGCGGCTCGCATAGTCCCGCAACGCTTGGATGTTTTGCTTGCACGTCTTGCCCACCGCGGCCGCGTCCTCGTCGCTGATGCCCTCGAGGTCTGCTGGATCGACCACCACGTCGACGCCTTGCAATGCGGCCAGAGTGCCCAGCTCACGCAGTTCCAGCGTGGTGAAAGCAGTCTGCAGCGGACCGCGCCGGCCGATGATCACGACTTCCTCGACGCCACGCGGGCGTAGCGATTCCAGCGCATGGTCGGCGATGTCGGTGCGGGCCAGCTCGTCGGGGTCGCTCACCAGAATGCGGGCCACATCGAGGGCGACGTTGCCGTTGCCGATGACGACCGCGCGCGCACCGGACAGATCGGGGCTGATCTGCTCGAAGTGGGGGTGGGCGTTGTACCAGCCGACGAAGTCGACGGCGGCGATGCTGCCCGGCAGGTCCTCGCCGGGAATGTTCAGCGACCGGTCCGACTGCGCGCCGACGGCGTAGATCACCGCGTCATAGTGCTCGGCGAGCTCTGCTGCTTCTATGTGCTCGCCCACCACTACGTTGCCGAAGAACCGGAAGCGGGGATCGTCGGCGGTCTTTTCGAACTGCTTGCTGATCGACTTGATCTTGGGGTGATCGGGTGCAACGCCCGAGCGCACCAGCCCCCACGGCGTAGGCAGCATCTCGAGCATGTCCACGGCGACGTCGAGCTGGTCCGACGCGTCGGCGGCCTTCAACAGTGATGCCGCGGCGAAGAAGCCCGACGGGCCGGAGCCGACGATCGCGACGTGGTAGGGGCGCATACACCCCGATGCTAAACGGCTACTACCGCGTAGGCCCGCAGAGTGCCAGGGCCGGTAACGTGAGCAGCTGTGGAACCCGACCGTCAGGCCGACATCGCTGCCCTTGACTCCACCCTGACCACGGTGGAGCGGGTGCTCGACGTCGAGGGTCTGCGCAGTCGCATCGAGAAGCTCGAACACGAGGCCTCCGACCCGCACCTATGGGACGACCAGTCCCGGGCGCAGAAGGTGACCAGCGAGCTCTCCCACACCCAGGGCGAGTTGCGGCGTGTCGAAGAGCTGCGCCGTCGGCTCGACGATCTGCCGGTGCTCTACGAGCTGGCCGCCGAGGAGGGCAGCGCGGACGAGCTGGCCGAGGCCGACGCCGAACTCAAATCGCTGCGCGCCGACATCGAGGCCATGGAGGTCCGCACCCTGCTGTCCGGCGAATACGACGAGCGCGAGGCGCTGGTCACCATCCGCTCCGGCGCCGGCGGGGTGGACGCCGCCGACTGGGCCGAGATGCTGATGCGGATGTACATCCGCTGGGCCGAGCAGCACAACTATCCCGTCGAGGTGTTCGACACCTCCTATGCCGAGGAAGCCGGGATCAAAAGCGCGACCTTCGCCGTGCACGCCCCCTTCGCCTACGGCACGCTGTCCGTCGAGCAGGGCACCCATCGGCTGGTGCGGATCAGCCCGTTCGACAACCAGAGCCGACGCCAGACGTCGTTCGCCGAGGTCGAGGTGCTTCCGGTGGTGGAGACCACCGACCACATCGACATTCCCGAGGGCGACGTGCGGGTGGATGTGTACCGCTCCAGCGGACCCGGGGGACAGTCGGTGAACACCACCGACTCGGCGGTGCGGCTGACCCACATCCCGACCGGGATCGTCGTGACGTGTCAGAACGAAAAGTCGCAGCTGCAGAACAAGGTGGCGGCGATGCGGGTTCTTCAGGCAAAGTTGTTGGAGCGTAAGCGCTTAGAAGAACGCGCGGAGCTCGACGCCTTGAAGGGTGACGGCGGCAGCTCCTGGGGTAACCAGATGCGGTCCTACGTACTGCACCCGTACCAGATGGTCAAGGACCTGCGCACCGACTACGAGGTGGGCAATCCGACGGCCGTGCTGGACGGCGACATCGACGGATTCCTGGAGGCAGGGATCCGGTGGCGCAATAGGCGAGATGACGACTGATCCAAGGCTTTTCGCGACAGTGGCGGCCCAGCCGTGGCATGACATCTGGCGCGGCGACATCCGCCAATGGATTCTCACCAGTGGCCTGCGCATCGTCTTGCTGCTGATCGGCGCGGTGCTGGCGGCCCGGTTCGTCAATTGGCTGGCCCGAAAGGTGACCGAGCGCCTCGACGTGGGCTTCGCCGAAAGCGACGCGCTGGTGCGGTCGGAGGCCACCAAACACCGGCAGGCGGTGGCGTCGGTGATCTCGTGGGTGTCGGTCGTCCTCATTGCGATCGCGGTGGTCGTCCAGCTGGCCGACATCCTCAACATTTCGGTGAAAGGTCTGGTGGCGCCCGCGACGGTGGTGGGGGCCGCGCTGGGTTTCGGCGCCCAGCAGCTAGTCAAGGATCTGCTGTCCGGATTCTTCATCATCGCCGAAAAGCAGTACGGCTTCGGCGATCTGGTGGAGCTGACCATCCTGGGGTCGCCGACCGACGCCGCCGGCACCGTCGAGAACGTCACGCTGCGGGTGACCAAGCTGCGCTCGCCGGACGGCGAAGTGTTCACCGTGCCCAACGGCCAGATCGTCAAATCGGTGAACCTGTCCAAGGACTGGGCGCGCGCCGTCGTCGATATCCCGGTATCCACCACGTCCGACCTGAACCTGGTCAACGACGTGCTGCGCCAGGAGTGCGAGCACGCCCGTGACGACGAGGTGCTGGGGGAGTTGCTGCTCGACGCCCCCACGGTGATGGGCGTGGAGAGCATCGAGGTCGACACGGTCACGCTGCGGTTGGTGGCCCGCACGCTGCCCGGCAAGCAATTCCAGGCGTGCCGCGAGCTGCGCGTGCTGGTTGTGCGGGCACTGGCTCGCGCCGGCATCGTCACCGCGGTCGACACGCGGCCGACGGTCGGCGCGATCGCCAGCACCGCCGAACAAGAGACGCAGGAACCGACCAAGTGAAGTTCTTTTCCCTCGACCGATTGAAAAAGATCGGCCAGGACGCCGAGCGCGGCTGGCCGGGCTACTTGTTCGGCGGTCATGTGCGCACGTCCACGGTGGTGCTTGTCGTCGCGTTCGTGGCGGTGTGGTGGGTCTACGACACCAACAAGCACGCCACCCAGTCGTCGACCCCGACCCAGGTGCCCGCCACGCAGGTGGTGCCGCCCGGCTACGTGCCCGACCCCAACTACACCTGGGTGCCGCGCAGCAGACTGCAGCAGCCGCCCACCCGGACGTGGACCCCGACGACCACCACGACCACAACGACGACCACCACACCACCGACTACGACGACGACCACGACCACACCGCCGCCGCCGTTCCAGCTGCCGGTGCTGCCGCCGCCGTTCGGCCCGGGAACCACGACAACGTCGACGCCGCCGCCACCGCCGCCAGGTCCGGCGCCGGCGCCGCCTCCCCCGTAGCGTGGTCGGCCTTTTCGAAACGCACGGTTACACTGGCGTGCCGTGATGATCACCCTCGACCATGTCAGCAAGCAGTACAAGTCGTCGGCGCGACCAGCGCTCGACAACATCAACGTCAAGATCGACAAGGGTGAGTTCGTCTTCCTCATCGGTCCGTCCGGCTCCGGCAAGTCCACGTTCATGCGGCTGCTGCTGGGCGCCGAGAATCCCACGACCGGTGACGTGCGCGTGTCGAAGTTTCACGTCAACACGCTGCCCGGCCGCCACATCCCGAAGCTGCGTCAGGTGATCGGCTGCGTCTTCCAGGATTTCCGGCTGCTGCAGCAGAAGACGGTGTTCGAAAACGTCGCGTTCGCGTTGGAGGTCATCGGCAAGAAGCCCGACGTGATCAACCGGGTGGTGCCCGACGTGCTGGAGATGGTCGGCCTGTCCGGTAAGGCCAACCGGCTGCCGGCCGAGCTGTCCGGCGGCGAGCAGCAGCGAGTGGCGATCGCCCGTGCCTTCGTCAACCGGCCGCTGGTGCTGCTGGCCGACGAGCCCACCGGGAACCTCGACCCCGACACCAGCCAGGACATCATGGACTTGCTCGAGCGGATCAACCGCACCGGCACCACCGTGCTGATGGCCACCCACGACCACCACATCGTCGACTCGATGCGCCAGCGGGTGGTGGAGCTGTCACTGGGCCGGCTGGTGCGCGACGAGCAGCGCGGCGTCTACGGGATGGACCGCTGAGTGCGCTTCACATTCCTGCTCAACGAGGTCCTGACCGGTCTTCGTCGCAACGTCACCATGACCGTCGCGATGATCCTGACCACCGCCATCTCGATCGGTCTGTTCGGCGGCGGTCTGTTGGTCGTCCGATTGGCCGACAATTCCCGCAACATCTATCTGGACCGGGTAGAGACGCAGGTCTTCCTGACCGACGACGTGTCTGCGAACGACCCGACGTGCGACAGCGCCCCGTGTAAGGCGCTACGCGAAAAGATCGAGGCGCGTAACGACGTCAAATCGGTGCGGTTCCTCAACCGCGAGGACGCCTATCAGGACGCGATCCGCAAGTTTCCGCAATACAAAGACGTGGCCGGCAAGGATTCGTTTCCGGCCTCGTTCATTGTCAAGCTGGAAAACCCGGAGCAGCACAAGGATTTCGACGCTGCCATGCAGGGCCAGCCCGGTGTGCTCAACGTGCTCAACCAGAAGGATTTGATCGACCGGCTGTTCGCCGTGTTGGACGGGCTGTCCAATGCCGCGTTTGCTGTCGCGCTGGTGCAGGCGATCGGGGCGATCCTGTTGATCGCCAACATGGTTCAAGTGGCGGCCTATACGCGGCGTACCGAGATCGGGATCATGCGACTGGTCGGCGCCACCCGCTGGTACACGCAGCTGCCGTTCCTGGTCGAGGCGATGGTGGCGGCAACCATCGGTGTGATCATCGCCGTTATTGGCCTGATCGTGGTCCGGGCCATGTTCTTGGAGAACGCGCTCAACCAGTTCTACCAAGCCAATTTGATCGCCCGGATCGACTACGCCGACATCCTCTACATCTCGCCGTGGCTGTTCTTGGTGGGCGTGGCGATGGCCGGGCTGACGGCGTATGCAACCTTGCGCGTGTACGTGCGGCGGTAACGGTGGCCAAGAAGCCCTCTGGTGCCAAGGCAGGTGGCAGGCATGTGGTGGCGACCAACCGCAAGGCGCGGCACAACTATTCGATCCTTGAAGTGTTCGAGGCCGGGATAGTTTTGCTCGGCACTGAGGTAAAAAGCCTGCGGGAGGGCAAAGCGTCATTGGTCGACGCGTATGCCACCGTCGACGACGGCGAGGTCTGGCTCCGCAACCTGCATATTCCTGAGTATCACCACGGGACCTGGACAAATCATGAACCGCGTCGTACCCGCAAACTGCTGCTCCACAGGCGCCAAATCGATGGCCTGATCGGCAAGATACGTGATGGTAACCTCGCCCTGGTGCCGTTGTCGCTCTATTTCTCCGAGGGAAAAGTGAAGGTAGAACTCGCTTTAGCACGTGGGAAGCGGGCGCACGACAAACGTCAGGATTTGGCCCGGCGCGACGCGCAACGTGAGGTAGCGCGCGCACTGGGACGGCGCGCCAGGGGCATGAACTGATCGGCGCGGCGTACGCCCAGCTGTCCGCGGTCAGCTACGGCGTCAGCGACTTCGTCGGGGGTGTAGCTGCGCGGCGCGTGGCTGCGTTGCGCGTCATGCTGGTCTCGTATCCCGTCGCGTCCGTCTTTCTTGGCCTGCTGGCGGTCCATGCCGGCGGTCCGATTCACCCGGGCGCCATCCTGTGGGGTTCGCTGTATGGGCTCAGCCAAGCGATCGGTGTGTGGTGGTTCTACGCGGCGATGAGTTCCGGACCCATCTCGGTGGTCTCACCGTTGGCTGCGGTGCTCAACGCCGCCGTGCCGATCGCGGTCGGCGTGGCGCTCGGGGAACGACCGGGCGAGACGGCGTCGGTCGGTGTCGTGCTGGCGATGATCGCGGTGTTTCTGGTCGGCCGGGAATCGCCGGAGGACGAGGACGTCCGCACCCACCGGTTCACCCGGCGGGTGGCCTGGTTGACGGTCGGTGCCGGGGTGGCGTTCGGGCTGGACTTCGTGCTGCTGCACCAGGCGCCGGTGGAATGCCGGCTGTGGCCGCTGTTTTTCGCGCGAGCGTCGGCGAGCGTGTTGGTATTCGCCGTGGCGGCGGCCACCGGAAATTTTCAGTTGCCGACGAAGACGCCGCTGCGGCTGGCGATGACCGCCGCGGCGCTGGACACCTTCGCCAACGTCGCCATGCTGATGGCGTTGCACGCGTGGTTGCTGTCGTTGGCGAGCATGCTGATCTCGCTGTACCCCGCGGCCACCGTCGTGCTGGCCATGGTGGTGCTGCGGGAGCGAGTGACTCGCTGGCAGGCGACCGGCATGGTGCTGGCGATGGTCGCGGTGGCGATGATCACCGCTTCTTGACGCGCGTCTAGCATCAGGTGCCGTGGTCACCGAACTCGACAAATCCGACGTGCTGACGGGGCTGTTCGCGTCGTGGGATGCGCTGGACCGGTTGCTGACCGGGCTGTCGGAGGAGCAGTGGCGAAGCCCGACGCCGCTGCCCGGCTGGGACGTGCACGCGGTGATCGCGCACATCATCGGTACCGAGTCGGCACTGTCGGGGGTGCCCACGCCCGACGTCGACGTGTCGGATCTTGCGCATATTCGCAACGACTTTGGTGCGACGAACGAGTGCTGGGTGCGGTTTTTCAGCGGCGAGCCGGGCGCCGATCTGCACCAGCGGTTCCTGGCGGTGACGCGGGATCGGCGCAAACGTTTGACGGACATGTCCGACGAGGACTGGAACGCGGTGACGCCGACGCCGGCGGGGGCGGACAGCTACGGCAGGTTCATGCGGATCCGGACCTTCGACTGCTGGATGCACGAGCACGACATCCGCGAGGCGCTGGGCCTGCCGGCGTCCAAGGCGAAGCTGGCTTCGCCGGCGGCGCGGCTGGCGCTGGACGAGATGGCGGCGAGCATGGGCTACGTGGTCGGCAAACTCGGCGGAGCGCCTGACGGGTCGCGGGTTGTCATTCAGCTGACAGGGCCGCTGGCGCGGGTTATCCGGGTAGTTGTCGACGGGCGCGGGCGAGTGGTCGAGGACTTCGGTGGGTTGGAGCCGACGGCGACTCTTCGGATGGACGGGCTGCTGTTCACCCGGCTGGCCGGCGGGCGGGTGGTCGGCGCTCCGGTCGAGCTGGACGGCGACCGCGAGGTCGGCGCGCGGATCGTCGAGCACCTGAACTACGTGATCTGAGCCACCGACGCGTCGAGACTGCGGTTTCGTACGCCTGAGCCGCGTGTCGCGTACGAAACCGCAGTGTCGGCCGCGATGAGGGATGAATATTCGCTGGCTTCGTGTTGTAGACCGCGTACCATTGATTGTCCTGCCGAAAGTCGGTGGGGATGCTCGAAGACATGGGGCTGAACGGTTTCGACTTCGCGCATCGAATCAAGGGAAGCGTGCCGGTGCAGGCAAGAGACCACCGTAAGCGTCGTTGCAACTAGATAAGCGCCGATTCACATCAGCGCGACTACGCTCTCGCTGCCTAAGCGACAGCTAGTCCGTCAGACCGGGAACTCCCTCGACCCGGAGCCTGGCGTCAGCTAGAGGGATCAACCGATAGGTTCGGTCGCGGGACCTATCGGGACACCAAACAGCGACTGGGATCGCCGTCCCGGCTAGTTCGCGAGACCGGGAGATCCGAGTAAGGGCAAGGCGAACTGCGCACGGAGAAGCCTTGAGGGAATGCCGTAGGACCCGGGTTCGATTCCCGGCAGCTCCACCAAAACCGCAGGTCAAACCCTATAAAAATGGAGAATAGCAGCCGTCCACACCGCAGTCCACATTTCGGGCGTGATACGGTCCATATTCGTGGCCACAATCAGGCGCCGCCAACGCATCGACGGCAGCACCTACTGGCAAGTCCGCTACCGCGTAGACGGCCAAGAAACCTCAACCTCCCTCGACGACCCGAACGACGCCGAGGAGTTCCGCCGCCTCGTCGAAGCGGTCGGCGGTGCCCGGGCGCGGCAGGTTCACGGCATCGATCGCCCGATCCGCGGCGGCCCGACCGTGACGAAATGGCTTGAGCACCACATCGAGCACCTCTCAGGCGTCGAGCGCCGCACACCGGAGGACTATCGCAGCTACCTGCGCAACCACATCGCGCCGACGCTTGGCCACATCCCGCTCACGTCGCTGACGCGCGACGACGTCGCCCGATGGGTAGAGAAGATGCGCGACGACGGCGCGTCGGGCAAGTCCGTCGCCAACCGCCACGGCTTCCTGTCGTCGGCACTCAACGCGGCCGTCGAAGCCGGCCACATCGCCGCCAACCCCGCTGTTGGCGTGAGGCTGCCGCGCACCGAACGCGACGAGATGCGATTCCTGAGCCGCGACGAGTTCGCCGCCCTCCTAGCGGAAGTGACCGAGCCGTGGCGGCCGATGGTGCGGTTCCTCGTCGCCTCCGGCGCCCGGCTCTCCGAAGTCACCGCGCTGCGACCATACGACGTCAACCGCACAGAGCACACCGTCCGCATCAGCCGGGCATGGAAACGCGGAGGCGGCGGCTACCACCTCGGGGCGCCGAAAACCAAGCGGTCGGTGCGCACCATCGACGTCCCGGCCTCCGTGCTCGACGACCTCGACTACAGCGGCGAGTGGCTGTTCACCAACCCCGGCCGCGGCCGGCGCGCGCCGCAGGCGGCCCGGTCCGGGCGCCGAACTTCCGCGCCAACGTGTGGTGGCCGGCCGTCGAGCGGGCTCAGCTCGCACCGCCACGGCCGCGCATCCACGACCTGCGGCACACGTGCGCGTCATGGATGATCACCGCCGGGGTTCCGCTGCCGGTGATCCAGCGCCACCTAGGCCACGAGTCGATCAAAACAACCATCGACCTGTACGGGCACCTGGACCGCAGCAGCGCCCCAAGCCGCAGCGGATGCGATCGGGAGACTGCTGGGCCCAACCGCGTGATCAGCTATCTACCGGCACTGGCCGACAAAACTCCGCATGTTCGCCGACAAAGGTGCGCCCCCGCGGGGGCCGCTTCGGTCGTCAGCTTCCCCCCGTGCCGCTTATTCAACACGTGGACTACACCGACATCAATGTGTTGCGCCGCGAACTGCTGGACCGTCTCGACCAGCATCCGTTCATGTCGTGGCCGGAACCACTGCTACGTGCCCTCATCGCGGTCTTCGATGTGTGGTATGCCAGCGCGCCACCGCCGGAACCGGTCGGCAAGCCCAGACTCCACATCGTCCGATGATCCCGCCGGCGACGCCGCGCCACCCGGACGGTCACAATCAGGCGGTAAATCAGCCATTCGCTGAGCTAGCTGGTCCAGCAGCCATTGAGTTTGCTTGCCTGTGTCGCTCAATTGTTCGACAGCGGTCTTTGTGATGGCTTGGTCGAGCTGTTTCCACCGCGCGGACAACTCGGCATCATGAAGTCTCTCCACCAAATCAGCGAACGCCACAGCCGTTCTCAGCAGCTGCTCCACAGTGGCGAGGTCGGGCCCACCCGCAAGTTCAGAACGTGCACGAAAACCATAACGACGCCCCGGAGCTGCCTCCAGTTCCTCGACAGGAGACGGCTCGCCGCCGGCGAGGATGTCGGTGATGCTGCCGGGGCGCCACTTCAGAGCGAGTTCAATCTGCGCGATCGTTCCCGCTGAGTAGTTGGTTCGTCGCGCGTTCTCGATGTCTCCGAGCATCCGCGGCGTCAAGCCCGTCCTCTCGGCCAGGGACTTCGTCGTCTTCATCCCGAGTTCGATGCGTCGCTGAACGATGTGCGCACCCACCCGTTTCCATTCCGCGCCGGTCATACCCCCCATCGTGAGGGAAACATTGAGAAACATCTAGTAGCTGATCTACGCGAGATACCACTCAAGACCGGAAACACACGCCGGAAACTACAGGATTGCACTTCCGCTCTGACCAGCATGAATAGGAGCGACACGGAATCGTTTCCACCGAGTTCTTGACATAGTTCCAATCGGTTCCTACCGTTGGTCGGCATGGAGCGGAACGACGATCCGGTGAGGACCGGGGCCACAATCAAGGCACTCCGAGAGGCATACGGCTGGAAACTAGGCAAGTTCGCCGTCGCCATCGGAACAACACACCCGCACCTGTCCAACATTGAGGCCGGCCGTAAGCGGTGCACCCCGGAGATGGCCCGCAAGATCGCCGATACCCTCGGCGTCCCGCTCGCCGCCATCACGACCAGCTTCACAGCCGAAGAGGTTGCGTGATGAGCGCCGACTACTACGGCGACCCGCTGGGCGTAGGAGACGGGCCGCGCCAGGGGCAGAGATTCGGGCTCACACCTCTGGCGCGGCCCACCCCGAAGGCGGTGCCAGATGAGCATCCGCATGCCTGAGTCCACGCCGCCGACCGGCTACTTCGCCGCGCTGGAAAAGACGCAGCCTGGCGCATCGCCGTTCGACCGCATCCGCCGCGTCCGCCTAGACGGCTCCGAGTACTGGTCGGCTCGCGACTTGATGCCACTCATGGGCTACAGCGCGTGGCGCAACTTCGGCGTACCGCTTCAGCGCGCCATGATGACCGCGCAGAACCAAGGACACGACGTGCAGCGCCACTTTGCGCGATCCCGCAAAGTCGCAGCGTCGGGGCCTGATGCCGAAGATTGCGAGCTGTCCCGCTTCGCCGCCTACCTCGTGGCGATGAACGGCGACCCGAACAAGCCCGAAGTCGCCGCCGCACAGGCGTATTTCGCGATCCGAACCCGCGAGGCCGAGACGGTCACGCCCGCACTTTCCGGCCCCGAACTGCTGGCCCACGCCGTCATCGAGGCCCAGAAGATGCTCGCCGCCAAGGACGAACGGATCGCCGAGCTCGAGCCCAAGGCCGAGTTCTACGACGCGCTGATGGAAGCCGACGGCACCTACCCATGCTCGCGGCGTCGAAGATCCTCGGCTGGGGCCGCAACGTCATGATGCGCGAACTGCGCAGAGCCGGCGTGCTGCAGGGCAACAACCTGCCCTACCAGCGCTACGCGCACCACTTCAAAGTCGTGCCAGGAACCTACACGCACCCCAAAACCGGGGAGCAGATACCCACGGCCACAACCTATGTTCGGCCGCCCGGGTTGGAGTTCCTGCGCAAGTGGGTGTGGGAGCTGGCCGCGGAGGGATTCGACGCATGAGCGGCGATTTCTGGTGGACGTTGGCCGCGGTGGCGCCGTACGGGCTGTTGATTGTTTTCTTGCTGGGGGTTTCGCGGTGAAAACGTATTCGCTGGCTGAGGTGGCGGCGATGGTGCTGCCGCCGGAGTGGAAGGACTCCGAGCGCTGGTTGCAGCGGCGTTTGCGGCGCGGGTTGATCGGCGGCTACAAGGTCGGCCACACGTGGCGGATGACTCAAGACGACGTCGATGACCTGATCGCTAAGCACCGCAACACCACTGTTCGGGCTGAGCGGCCGTCGAGACAGTTGTCTTTTACTCCGACGTCGCGCCGGAAGCTAAGGAGCGCGTCGTGATTGATGTTTTGACTGCTGTTGCCGCGCTGCTGGCCGCGTTGGCGTCGTTGATCGGGTTCGAGTGGCTGCGGAGAACATCGTGACCGGTGAGCGCCTGGCTGGTTTAGATGCGTTGGCGTTGACGGCTGACGAATGTCGAATCCTGGCGGCGGTGTTCGGGTTTCGTGACACGGCTGAGTTCCAGGTGTTTGCGCGCCGCCAGCAAGGCAAGCATGCGCGACGCCAACTAGTGAGGAGGATGAGGTGACTACGCAACGCACCGTTGTGCTGGAGCATTCTATCGCTAGCGTGGTGGCGCAGGTCGATGAGCTGCGCGCCGAAAACGACTCGGTGCGTGAGGCGTTCGCCGCTGCGGTCGGCTACTACAGCTGCCCGTGTGGGGCCCAGTTCGAGTTCGCTGAGGATTCGACGCTGGAGGAGTATGCGGCGCTCAACCGCTGGCTCGGCCGCCACTACGGCGCCTGCGCCGACCAGCTCGCGGCAGACAACGCACGGCTGGAAAACCAGCTCGCGACCGCCCGGGCGCTTCGGGACGCGGATCGGATGGCGCCATGAGCGCTCTTCTCGACAGCTTGATTGCGCAGTGGCGCCGCTGCGGCGGCGACAAATGCCGGCTGGCCGAACGCGGCAAATGCCCGCGCTGCAAGCGGGGGATGCGAATCACGTTGGCGCGCACCAAGGAGGCGGCGTGAAAGCCCTGTTGACGTTCCCGTTCGCTCTCGGCCGCGAGTTGTTACGCGGTGTCGGCATGGGATTGGACGTTTGCTGCCCGCGCGAAACGCTGCCCAGCTACGACGAACTGCTGGCTGTGCAGAGCGCGCTCGATCGACTCGACGCCCTCGTCGCCGAAATCCGAGACCTTGCCGATTCTTCCGCTGCGCCGGTGACGCCTCCCGATGCTGCAGCGGAACGCCCCGCCGGAGAGATCGCCAGCGCTGACACTCCCGGCGCTGCTCCGGCGGGGCATCCAAACCTCCTGCGCGCCGCAGCGCACCAGTTGCGCGATTGGGCCGCCGACGCCGGATGCGGTGCGCCGCACTACTGCCGGTCGCTGTCCAAGCAGCTCGAGGACGCGGCAGAACAGATCGTCCACCACAGTAAATCGCCCCCGGCCGGGTCCACGGCCGAGGGCGCCGACAACAGGAAGGGATGATTCCCAATGTCAGACAGCAGCTTAGCAAGACCGCCCGCACAGGACGACCACCTGGCCGTGCTGCTCGACTTCACCGAAATCGTCTGGCACGAAACAGACGCCACACCAAGGGATTTGAACCCGTCGTGGTCGCAGATGCTCGACGCAGCACTCGACTACGTGCGCGACGACGCGCGCTGGGCGGTGCCAGCGTGACGGACCGTTGGCTACCCGTTGTCGGCTATGAAGGCTTCTACGAAGTTAGTAGCGATGGCCGCGTTCGCAGTTTGAAGCGGCGCTTCCGGATTTTGAAGCAGGCTGTCCATCCTAGGGGTGGTTATCGACAGGTCACCTTGGCTAAGAACGGCCATCACCGCACACACAAGGTGCACAGACTCGTCCTTGAGGCGTTCGTGGGCCCTTGTCCACCAGGGTTTGTTGGCTGCCATAACGACGGCGACACGTCGAACAACCGTGCAGACAATCTGCGATGGGACAGCCCCTCTACGAACAACTTCGACCTGGTTCGACATGGCACACATGCGAATGCAAACAAGACGCATTGCCCCGCTGGCCATCCCTACGACGACGAGAACACACTCAGGCTGCGACACGCCCCGAAGGCGCGGCGTTGCCGAATCTGTTATGAGCGTCAGCAAGCCGAACACGCTGAGCGTAAACGCATCGGCCGTCGGAAGCTGAAGGCTGCCTCATGATTCAGCTGAATTGCCCGGTTTGCTGGCGCGTTGTCGGGGCCTCTGATGGCATAGTGAAAGCTCATGTGGACACGGCGTTTATGCCATGCCCGATGTCGCGCCGTCCCGTGCCGCCGAGTTCGCTACGCCAGGCCGAGCTGGAGGAATCAGCGGCGCATGTGATGCGGCTTGCCGCCGAGCTGCGCGACGACCTCGACGCCTTCCACAACGTGCTGGCCGACGCCACCAACGCGCAGCTGCGCGAATGGCTCGTCATCGCCTTGGCCGCGGTTGACGTCGACCGACCGATGAGCGAACTGCTGGCCTGGGTCGAGGGTCTGCGCGGCGACGTCGAGGCTGTCGCATGATTGCGGAGACTGTGCTCGTCTGCGCCGCTGCGGTGGTGGTGCTCGTGGCGAATGTGATCGCGTTGCGGCGTCGATGGCGCCCACGCCGGGCCGGCCTCCCAGCTCCGGGGTACACGCTCGACGACGTAGTCGCGATGCGGCAACGGCTCTGGGATGAGCGTGAACGCCGACACGTCAAGACCACGATCGTCTACGACGAGCACGGAGAGCCTGTCGCCGGTTTCGACAGCCGGGGCCTGGGGGCCGTCTGCGACTTCGAAACGGGTGAACCAGAGTGAGCGGGGTCGTGATCGAACCAGGTTCGCCGGAGTGGCATCGGATCATCACGTCGTCGAAGGTGGCGGCCATCCTTGGTGTTTCGCGCTGGGAGTCGCCATACAGGCTGTGGCATCGCATGAAGGGACTCGTTGACCCCGAGCCGCCAAAGGATATCTTCGACGTGGGCCACGACTTCGAGCCGGCGATGGCGGCGATGTGGAAGCGCCGCAACCCGGGTTGGCAGCTCGCCCGGCGAGGTTCAGATAGTCGCTGACGCCAAGTTCGGCTATCCGGCCGCGGCGACGTTGGACCGCCGCGGTCGGCGCGGTCGGGCCCGCAGGGTCGTGGAGTTCAAAACCGCGCGCCGCCTGGAGGATTGGGGAGATTTCGGCACCGATCAGGCGCCGGCCGACTATGTCGCGCAGGTGCTCGCGCTGATGGCGTTCACCGGCTACACCAAGCACCCGGCGCACCTGATGGTGTTGGGCCCGTATTTCGAGGCGCACACCTACGTCATCGAATACGACGAGCAGGTCGTGGCGATGATGCACAAGCGCTGCAGCGAGTTCTGGCATTCCCTGAAGGGCAGTGAGCCGCCGGATCTCGACGACTCCGTGCCAACTTACGAGTGCGTGCGCAAGCTCCACCCCGAAATCAACCCCGGCGAGACGGTCCAAGTCGACCCCGACGATGCGCTGGCTCTGCTCAGAGCATCGGCCCTTGGCAAGAGCATGGAAACCCGGCTTCGGGGAATGAAGACCCGGCTGCTGGACCAGATGGGCAACGCACAATACGCCTGCGTCGGCGAGCTCCGCATCGCCGACCGCCGCCAACACGCCAAAGGCAGTGTGGCGCTCAACCTTTCCGTCAAAAACCTGCCCGAACTGGAGGAACTGATCGCATGACCACAGCTCACGCCCCCGCCCTGGCCGACCAGGCCAGCACCGAACTCGCCATCGCCGGCGGCCAAACCGGTTTCACCGAAACCCAGGTCGCCGCGCTGCGGCAGATCGGAATCGAGGACGCCACCGACGCCGACCTGCAGGTGTTCTTCCACCACTGCCGGCGCACCGGCCTGGACCCGTTCGCCCGCCAGATCTACATGATCGGCCGCGAAACCGACGTCAACGTCCGAGTGCAACTCGACAACGGCAACACCCGTATCGAGAAGCAGCGGGTGATGAAGTACACGATCCAGACCGGAATTGAGGGCTATCGCGTCATCGGCAAGCGCGCCGCCCGCCGCGAAGGCGTCGTGGTTTCCAACGACGACCCGCTGTGGTGCGGCAAAGACGGTGTGTGGCGCGACTTTTGGCCGAAGTCAGAAGGCAAGCCAGTCGCCGCGAAGTACACCATCCGCGTCGACGGCGCGCCCAACACCGCGACGGTCATGTTCGAGGAATTCGCCCAGTACACCAAGAACGGCGAGCTCAACTCGATGTGGAACAAGATGTCGGCCAACCAGCTCGCCAAATGCGCTGAGGCGCAGGCATGGAAGAAGGCTTTCCCGGCCGACTTCTCCGACATCATCCTCGAAGGCACCGACCAAGGACAGGTCATCGACAGCGACGGCGCGCCGGTCCGCGTACCCAGCCAGCGCCGCGGCGTCGACGGCCTACGCGCCGCGCTGGGCGCCGATGATGCCGCTCCTGGTCAGGACGGCGGTAACGACGCGAGTCAGGACGCTGAGCCGTCGTCGGGCGCCACTCTTCCCCCCGACTCGCGTGACCAGGACCAAACCGGCATGTCAGACGTTGCGCGCCGCAAGTGGTTGAACCGCATGTTCGCTCTGCTGTCCGAAGGCGACTGCAACGACCGCCAGGACCAGCTCATCGTCATCGCCGCGCTGGCCGGCCTGCCGGTCGGGGAGATCGAGCACCGAGACGCCATCAGCGACGACGAGCTGCGCGCCGTCGTCAACCAGATGAACGCCTGGAACAAGGCAGGCGTCCTCGGCCAGCAGATCACCGAAATCCTCAACGCCGCAACACTCGCCGCGGAAGAGGACACCACCACCGAAGGGAACGCCGATGCCTGAAACACCCAACACCCCAGATGAATTCGCCGCCGTGCTGCTCCAGCACGCGAAAGGCCGCGCCCACGATGAGGCGTCGGAGAAGATGCGCGAGGCCGTCGAAGCGGTGAAGCGCACCGGCAAGGACGCCAAGGTGATCGTCGAGCTCGCAATCAAGCCGGTTCCCAAGATTCCCAACGCATTCCGCATCGAGGACAAGGTGACCGCGAAGATCCCCGATGACCCGCGCACGTCGATGTGGTTCGCCGACGAACAGGGCGGCCTGCACCGCAACGACCCCAACCAAGGCTCCCTGTGGGAACCCGCCGACAACAAGACCGCCGCCGCAGATAACTGAAAGGACCGCCATGACCGACAACGGCCCCACCATTATTCAGCACTCGCGTGACCAGCAGCAGATCGTCATTGTTCGCAAGCCGGATGAACCCCGCGTCTCATGGGCTGTCGGGACCACGGCCGAGCATGGCATGCAGGTCTACGAAATCGTCGCCCGTGAAGACCTGCTGCCGAACCCGTACCGCGTCAGCGGAACCCGCACCGTCGCCGAGCTCGACTCGTTCCTCGACGAGCTGGAACGCCGGCCACTTGCCAGCGAAGGCACCCTGTGGGGTAACGCGCAGCGCGGCCGACTCACCGCCATCTACAACGACCACCGCGGCGACACCGCGGGCTGGCGTGACGACCGCCTCGAACTCCAACTCGCCGCCGACGAGGACTGGACGGCCTGGCACGCCTTGTCGGGCAAGTACTTCCGGCAGGAGGAATTCGGCGACAAGGTCGAGGAACTGCTGCACACTGTCACCAGCCCCGACCAAGCTGAACTACTCGAAGTCATCGACAGCGTCCGCGCCTCGAGCAAAGGCGAATTCGAGTCAGGCATCGAACGCGCCAACGGCGGTCAACGACTCGTCTACAAGCAAGAACACACCGTCAAAGCCGGCCGCACAGGACAACTCGAAGTACCGCAAATCATCGGCCTCGAGCTGCGCCCGTGGGAAGGCCACCACGAAACCTACCCCGTAGACGGCTATTTCCGGGTCCGTGTCTCCGACGGCGACCTGTTCCTGGCGATCAAGCTCAAGCCCACCCGGCAGATCCTGCGCAAAGCCTGGTTCGACCTGGCCGCGAAGGTCATCGAGCAGACTGGCAAGCCTGTCTACGCGCAGCCGTGACAAACCCAACCGTCAAACTTCGCAAGTGCGCAGAGTGCGGCCGGCCGACGGCCGCACCTGTGCAACGCGGCGACGTCTGCTACTGCCAGAAACACGCCGCCACGGCGCCTGACATGGTGAACCACCCGCCGCACTACACACGCGGGCCGCGGATCAAAGCGGCGACGACTGGCGGCGCCAGAGTCGTCGAGTGCATCGAAGTCATCCGCCACATCAGCGACTTTCGGCTCGCAACAGCCATGAAATACATCTGGCGCGTCGCTTTCGGCGGCAAAGCAAACGACCGCGAAGACATCGAAAAAGCCTGCTGGTACCTGCGTGACTGGCTCGACAACCCGACCAGCGAGACGCCATGAGCCGACCCCTGTTCGACCAGCTCGGCGACCGCAACAGCGACATCGTCCAAGCTGCGCTCACCCGCAAATGCGAACAATGCGGCGCCCTGCCAGGCGACGACTGCACAAACCTGCCCATCAACGGACACCCCCTACACGGCCGCATAGTCCACTACGGGAGATCCACCGCATGACACTCGACCGCGTGCTCGATGCCCGCACCCGCGCCGGCCTCCCACCAACCCCGCCATGCTCCACATGCGGCGCGCCCGCCATCGGCTACATCTCCTGGCGCGACGGGCATTTCGCCGCCTGGTGCCGCAACCACATCGACACACCGCAACAAACAAGCCTCATGGATGGCGCATCATGACCGCTCAACTCGCCCTCCCAAGCTGCGTACTGCCCGGCTGCCGGAACCCTGTCGGCCAGGTTGGTGAGCCATGCGGCGAATGCCTACGCGCGTTCGGGCCGATACTGCGCCAAAACCCCAACGCGCCACCACTGACGGCCGAAGAAATCGCCGAACGCGACTCCTACGTCGACTGCGCCTACGCGCTGCAGCGGATGATCAGGGAGGGCCGCTGATGCCGATCCGCCCCGAGAACCGCGGCGGCTTAAGCGTTCCGCTTCGCGATGTGCTCTCGCCATCGGAATACCGATCGGTGGAGACGCTCCGCGCCGGCCAGCTTGGAGACCCAGCACGGTTCTATGGACTGTGGGAAGGTGTCGTCGCACGACACACTGGCGGCCGGCTCACGCCAACAGGACACGGCTGGGACGTGCAGCTCGGCAGCATCCGCGTCGAGGTTAAATTCGCCGCCGAATGCATAATGCGATTCGGCCAAGGCGCTCGCCAGGTGTTCCGGTTCGTCTCACTGCGCGGGAGCTCCCGCAGCAATGCGTCGACCGTCGTAGTCCTGATCGGCCTCGACCGACGCGACCTCATCCACGCCTGGGTCATCCCAACCGCGGTGATCGGTGATACGGACGCCTGCACGCTGAACAACCCGGACCGCGCAGTAGGCGATAGCCGCTCCCGATTCTCTCCGTATCGCGTGCCATTCGACCAACTACTGCCCGAAATCCTGAGCGCCCACCGCGAGCATCACGCACAGACCGCCCAGCGCACGCGCACCGCTGCGCTCGAAGCCCAGATGGACGCGCTGTTCGAGGTAGGTAGTGCCTGATGCCTGAATGCGCGCTGTGCCTGCACTACGAGAGCGAGCACACACCGGCCGACATCGACCCCGGCCGGCGCTGCCGAGCTCGCGAATACGCGACCAAATTCGGGCATGTCGATTGCGACTGCCCGGGATACGAGCCTGGCGACGACGAAGAGATGGAGGGAGTCTGTGGCTAACTCGGCTGGGATGCTGAAGGAGTCGATCTGGCGCGACAAGGATTGGCGCCTGCTGCCGCGCACCGCGCAGGCCACCTATGTGCAGTTGATCAGTCAGAAGGAGCTCGACCGCGCCGGCATACAGCCGCTGCAGGTCGCGAAGTGGGCGAAGGGCTGCAACGACCTAACCGCTGAGGATCTGTGCGCGGATCTGAAGGTGCTCGAGCAGCACAGGTTTGTGTTCGTCGACGAGGACACCGACGAGTTGTTCGTTCGCTCGTATATGCGGCACTGCGACGTTGCGCGGTATCCGAACATTCTCAAGAACGCGTTGCGCTGCGCCCGCATGGTGGCGTCGGAGAAGCTGCGTCACGAGCTCGCTGGCGAGCTGCGCCGGCTGCATAAGGCTGACGCTGACCAGGTTGCAGACGCGATCGATCCACCCGGTTTTGAGCCCGATTTTGATGAACCTCAACTGAACGGTTCCGAAACCCTGCCGAACCCTTCCGAAACCCTCCCGCAAACGGTTCCGGCAACGGTTCCTGAACGGTTGAACGGTTCCGAAACCCCAACGGAACCCCAGGGATATGGATCTGGATATGGATCAGTTACCTTGGGTAGTTCTCGTTGCGCGAGCGCGAACCCAACGCCGACAACGAACCGCCACCCGACTCGAACGACCCCCCACCCCGACACTGCCCAAAGCACATGCCCGGCGGCACCTCGACCCGTGCGGCGCCTGCAAGGAGCACCGGCAGCGACACGACCGCTGGCTAGCCAACGCCGACATCGAGCAAAAACGCGCCCAGCAAGCCGCAGCCCGCGAAGAAGCCAGCCGCCGAGCACAACTCGCCGTCGACCGACAACTCGCCATCACCGACTGCGATCTCTGCGACGACAACGGCTACCGCGGCGCCCACGTCTGCGACCACATCGACCGAACCGAAACCACCAAAGCCGGCATCGCCGCAGTCCGGGCAGCACTCGCGAAAGGCAGCGCCAAGTGACTTTTCGACACTCCGCTCAGCAGATCGCCAACGCCCGCCGAAACTCGGCCAAAGCCACCCGCGAACGCCACCAACGCGACCAGCCCCAATTCGATTGGGACAAAGCCATCGCCAGCCTCAAAGCCATGCTCGACAAACTGGAGGCCAGATGAGCGCCACACTGCTGGCCTGGACCGAGCACGCCGCCTGCCGGCCACACCCCGCCTGGACGCCCGCCAGCGAGCCACACGCGGCCGAAATGGCGGCAATGCAAGCCATCTGCGACGGCTGCCCGGTCATCGCCCAATGCGCCTGGTACACGCTGTCCGAGCAACTCGAAACCGTCGTCTGCGCAGGCGTCTACGTGCCCGAACGCAAACGCGCCCGGCGATACGCCGACGCCCAACGCCAGCTCAAGCACAAAGCCGCCATCGGAAAGCGGCCGCAGCGATGACGATCCGCGACGCTGACCGGATCCTCGACGAGATTGACCGGCTCGTCGACGAGCAGATGGCCGATGGCGAACCACGCGTCGGCTACGACTTCGGCGACCCGACCTACCCGCGCTGCCCGCACTGCGACCGCCACTGGCACGGCCTGCCCATCACCGAACGCATCGCCGCGATGTACGCCAATGGGATCTACGACGAGGACTACCGCGCCGACACCGACACCAGCCGCGTGCTCTGCCAAGGCTCAGACTTCATCGGACCCATGCCGGCCGAAATACCACCGGGCCTCGAGTGGCTCGAGCAGTGGATCCAGCGGGACATCGCCCTCGCGCACCGACGAGCCATCCACGACCTGCTCAGCGGCTACCGTCTGGCGCTGACGCCCGAACTCCAGCTCAACGTGAACCGCCGCTGGTGGCGAACCACGCTCCCCGACAACGCCGAAATCACCGAAGACATGGAGCGATTCGAGTTCACGGTGGTGGTCGGCGACGCATCGCAGACGTTCAAAGCCGAACACCTCCGCCGCAACGGCAACGTCGTCGACGTCCTGGCCGACTTTGCGCCCAGCATCGGCGGCACATGGGAGCCGCTGACAGCGCCCGGCGTGGTAACCCATCCCGTGGTGCCGCAAAACCAGCGCCGCGCAATTGCGCAGATTCCGCAGCGGGGTTCACGTGTCAGCTTCGTGGACGTCCGCGGCCGCATCATCACAGGAACCGTGGCCAACGTCGAAACCGACGAGGAAACCGGCGTCACCGATATGACGCTTACCCGCTTCCCTGAGTTCGCGCCCGGCTTGAGTTTCCTCGGCTACACCGAGGAGGGGTTTCGATGAGCGAATGCCAGCACTGCGGCTGCCGCGCACAGCTTTTCCTCTGCCAGAGCTGCACCAGCGACCTGCGCGACATGCTCCGCGGCCTCGTCGAAGGCCAAGAGCTCCCATCCGGTCACCGCGGCGCAAGCTGGCTGCAATACCTCACCGACGCCGCACTCGGCCAAACCCGGCTCGGCGTCTCAGTACGCCACTCCACCGACTACACGACACCGCTGCCGTTCAACAAGACCGCATCCGACCTGCTCAACGAAGCGCACGCAATGCTCGCCCGCTGGGTCGAAATCGTGAACCGCAACGCCGAAACACTCGCCATCCTAGGAAAGGACCAGCCGTGACCACCGCCGTCCAGATGGCCCGCACACTCGCCGACAACGTCACCGCGATCGCAGCACACCAAGACGCCGGCCGGTGCTACCGCGAAATCCAGAAACTCATCGACGACATCGAATACCGCATCAACCGGCCCAAACCCCCACGCTTCCTCGGCCCATGCCCACACCTGGTCACCAGGCGCCAAGCCTGCGCATGCAACTCGTCGCGCCACGCGACGCAACCGAAGTCCGATGCCCAACCTGCGGCACGCTGCACCAGGTCGACCATCTGATTGAGCTGCTGCGCAACCACCTGCTCTACGAGCCGCTATCGGCGGTGCAGATCGTCGGCAGCCGCGTCAGCGACCTCCCGGGCGCGCTCGAGCAGCTCGGCGACAAACTGTCGCGATCCACGTTCTACTCCTGGTGCAAACGCGGCTGGCTCAAACCGCGCAGCTACCAAACCCGCGCCGGTGTGCGGCTACCGCAGCGCCAAAACGACAGCGACGAGCCGATGTACTGGCTGGCCGACGTCTACGCGCTCATCGAGGCGACACGCGAGAACAAACCAGCATGAAAGTTGCGAAATCACACGCGTGTGACTTACCTTTGGAACCAGATTGCAGGCGGACGACCTATGCCCGCACCAAGGCGCTCTGCCGTTTCACTTCCCAGCGTTCGCCAGCTGGGACACTCGCCCAGCGGTAACACCGAGCATCGCGGCCGTGTCTCTCACCGAATACTTGCGCGACAGCGCGGATGCTACGCGTCCCGTTTCCGAGACCAATTCGGCCTCTTGGCGCTCGATCTCTTCGCGCATTCGGCGCAGACGCTCGGCATCGAGCACCGACTCATCGTCGACGTCGTAATGAAAATCGAGCTCCACATCGGCGTCATCCGGAAGATCGTCCATCAGGATGATGACCTCGCGTACCGATTTGGCGAGTCCAGCCAGTGAGTGGGCGAAGGTGTGCGCGCCAGCGACGGCGGGCACGTCGGCCAGCCACGCGTCGCCCTCGCGGGTGACGTGAACGCTGTAGGTCATTTCAGCAGCCATCCTTTCCCAAGCGCCGGTTCTAGGTCGCGTTCGATCTTGTGCAGTGTTCCGGTGGGAATGTCGCCGGGGTGTTGCGGGACCGCAGTGCTCGCGGTGATTTCGCCGCGGGTGACGCGGTAACGCTTGTGCGATCCGACGGTGCGGATGTGCACGCCGCCGAGCTTTTCGATTTTCCGGTTGACTTCCCGAGCACGCATAAGCCTAAAGTTTAGTCGCTAAACACCGCAAGTGTCAAGCGGTTAAACACCTATTGATCGGCCCTTTTCCTATAGGGAGCCTAGCCACGCCATGCCACGCCCAGACGCCGCCAAACTCATCGCCGAAAGCCTCCACAGCCTCCCACACCCAGACGGCCGCCCACGCCGACTGATGCACTTCAGCCAGTTCAACCAGACCACCGAAACCCGCGACCGCATCAACCAACTCGCGGCCGGCGTCGGCGAATCCATCGTCCACCTACTCGAACGCCGCGGCTACACCATCGGCCACCGCGACGACAAACACGCCGCAGACGCCGAAGGCTACAAAATCGCCAACGTCTACTGCGAACGCTGCGGCGAACGCCTCTACTCGCTCACCGTCGACCACGACATGAAAGCCCACCTCAGCCGCCTGGCAATCCGCACCCTCACGCAGATCAACCCGGAGTGCCCACACCAATGACCGCACCGAACCCGCTGGCCGAACAGCTACGAGCGTTCCTGCCCAAAGACTTCCTGCCCACACGCGCAGCAGCATCCAAGATCTACACCGTCGCCGAAGGCATGCAATTCGCAGAACGCATCGCCGACGCACTCGACCGCACAGAACGGTTGCCGGTCAGCACCACAGTCACCCACAACGACGACGGCAGCCTCACCATCCACGTCACACCAGACACCGCCGCAGCGGCCCCGCTGGCCGCAGACGCCTAGCGCGCCAATGCCCGGCCGCCACACCAAGACCACCACCCAGCGCGGCCTGGGCCACCGACATAAACAGCAAGTCGCCCACCTCAAACGCCAGCACATCGACGGCACACCCTGCTGGTGGTGCGGCGAACCCATGTACCTATCGCAAGGTCTCGCCGGCGACCACAGCGTCCCACGCGCAACCGGCGGCAAGCTGGCCGACCGCCTACTCCATGGTCCCTGCAACAGCGAACGCGGAGACGGCAGCCGCGACCACCTGCGACCAGCGCTGACCGGCAAACGAGCAAACCGGGAGCTGGTCGACATCGGGCCGCGAGCACTGCAGTGGCCATGGTAACCGGCTAGCGAACGCCAACAAGGCGCGTACCAGCGCAGATACCACCCCGGCAAAAAAATCGAGGGCGGGGGTGGTCGCAGCGACCGCCATCCCGTCACGAATTTCTCTCCCCGACATGCGAAAACAGGAGGGTGACCGTGGCCAGTGGGGAGAAACGGCCATCCCTAGCAAAGTGCCAGCAAACACTGGCTGGTGTGGCCGGAAAAGGCGATCACGCTGCGACTTTACGCGCTCTGCGTAACCGCTTGGCCCGTGAAATCGACGTCTGCGAGCAACCACGCGACGTCGCGGCGCTGGCGGCCCGTTTGAGCGATGTTCTGGCGCAGATCGAGGCCATCAAGAAGCCGCAGACCTCAAAGCGAGACGAACTTGCCCGGAAACGCGCTGAGCGTCAGAGAAAAGCCGCTGCTGGGCGACCAGACCCCGCGGATTCTGGTGACGCCGCCGGCGGTGACAAGCGCCGCAGCTGAGGCTATCGAGTTCGCCGCCTCAGTCGGCCTGATCCTCGATCCGTGGCAACAGCTCATCCTCGAGCACAGCCTTGGCGAGCTGCCGGGGGGCAGCTGGTCGGCGTTCGAGGTCGGCCTGTGCGTACCGCGGCAGAACGGCAAATCGGCCGTCGCGGAGGCGCGGATGCTGGCCGGGCTGTTCGTATTGGACGAGGAACTGATCGTCTACTCGGCGCACCTGTTCGACACGGCGATGGAAACGATGCGCCGCCTTGAGCAGTGGCTGGACGCCTCGGGTGAGAAGTTCACCACCAGTCGGTCGAACGGCAAGGAGGGCTTCGAGCTCGCCACCGGTCAGCGTGTGAAGTTCAAGACGCGCACCAAGGGCGGCGGCCGCGGCCTGTCCGGTGATTGCGTCATTCTCGACGAGGCGATGATCCTTGAGTCGGCATCGATCGGTGCGCTGATGCCGACACTGGCCGCCAGGCCGAACCCGCAGCTGTGGTACATGGGCAGCGCGGTGGATCAGGAGATCCACGACAAGGGCTACGTGTTCGCCAGCGTGCGCAAACGGGCGCTGGCGCGCAGCAGCCCGCGCCTGTGCTACGCGGAGTTTTCGTGCGAGGACGGCGCCGACCCGGCTGACCCCCGCAACCGGGCGCAGGCGAATCCCGGCATGGGCTACCGGATCACGCCCGAGTACATCGAGGACGAGTACCAGGCGCTCATCCACACCCCGAAAATCTTCCTCGTCGAACGCCTGGGCATCGGCGACTGGCCGACGCTGGCAGACACGCTGCAGCCGCCCATCGGAGCGGACCTGTGGCACAGACTGACCGACCGCGCGCCGGCGGTTGCGAATCCGTTCCCCCAGACCATCGGAGTCGATCGCGACCCCGTGAGCAAGACGTGGGCGATAGCTGGCGCGCAGCACCTTCGCGGCGGCGGCGTGCACGTCGAGCTCGGATGGACCGGGCTCGGCTCGCCGACCGACGTCGCCGAGCGCCTGGTCGACGTCGTCACCGAAGCCGACCCAGTGGCGCTGGTGATCGACCAGCGTTCGCCGGCGGCCGTGCTCAAGCCGTACCTCGCCGAGGCGGGTATTGACCCGCATCTGACCAACGCGTCGGAGCTGGCGATGGGCTGCGAGGGCTTCCTCGAGGCGGCGCTTGCGGCCCAAGTCAGCCATCCGGGCCAGGAGGCACTCGATTCGTCGGTGGTTTCAGCGGTGAAACGCGACCTTCCAGGTGGCCGTTTCGCCTGGGACAAGCCTCCAGGCGGCTCGATCGTGCAGCTGATGGCCGTCACCCTCGCCCATTGGGGGCTGCTGGCCTTCGCCAAGCCGCCGAAACGCTCCGCGCCGCCGCTGTTGGACAAGCCTGAAACGTCGTCGGAAGGCGTGTTTGAGCGCGAATTTGACGCGATGACAGCGGCTTTCTGACCCGAAAATCGACCCGAGGAGGGGATTTTGGCGCCGCAAACGCGCAATGTCCCCGCCGTCCGCGCAGCCGGCGCGCATTTAGGTGTCGCTGCCAAGCGTCTGCCGCGGCGGTCGGCCGGCCACAAGACGAAAACGCCGGTCCCGGTCGCCGAGACGGGGTTTGCGAACCCGTTTCCGGGGATGCTGTCGGCGTTCAGCCAGTGGGACCAGTTCGAGCAGGTGCCGGAGCTGTTGTGGCCCAACAGTGTGCGCACCTACACGCGAATGTGGCGCGAGGACTCCCGCATCGCCAGCGTCTACTACGCGATCGCGCTGCCCATCATGCGCACGCCGTGGCGCGTCGACCCCAACGGCGCATCCGATGAGGTAACCGAGTTCGTCGCCACCAATCTCGGGCTGCCGGTCATCGGCGGCGACGACTCGAAGCCGAAACCGCGCACCCGCGACCGCTTCTCGTGGCACAAGCACCTGCAGTTGGCGCTTCGCCACCTGCTGTTCGGGCACCAGGTGTTCGAGCAGGTGTACCGGATTGGCGACGACGGCCACGCGTACCTGCGTAAGCTCGCGCCCCGACCGTCGTCGACTATCGCCTATTGGGACGTCGCGTTGGACGGCGGTCTGGTCGGTATCACGCAGTTCCCGCCCGGCACGTCGTTCGGCGCCCCGTACGGCACCACGCAGGGCGGCATGTCCGGTCTGCAGCTACAGATCCCGGTGTCGCGGCTCGTCGTATACGTGCGTGACCCAGACCCCGGCCAGTGGATCGGCAACAGCCTGCTACGCCCGGCGTACAAGCACTGGCTGCTCAAAGACGAGTTGATCCGCATCGAAGCCACCGCGGCGCGCCGCAACGGTGTCGGTGTGCCGGTGGTGACCGCGCCCGAGTCGGTGTCGGAGGCCAGCGTCGGCAGCGCCGACCTGCAGCCCTACCTCGACATCGCGCGCCAGTACCGGGGCGGCAACAGCGCCGGTGTCGCTTTGCCGTTCGGCACCGAGTTCGAGCTGAAGGGCGTCAACGGCACCCTGCCGTCCGGCTACGTCCGGCAGGCGATCGAGTATCACGACAAGCAGATGGCGCTCGCCGCGCTGGCGCACTTCCTGAACTTGGACCGCGGCGGCTCGTATGCCCTGGCCAGCGTGCAGGAGTCGACGTTCACCCAGGGTGTGCAGCAGGTCGCAGAGACGATCCGCGACACCGCCCAGGCGCACGTCGTCGAAGACCTGGTCGACGCGAACTTCGGCGAAGACGAAGCGTGCCCGATGCTGGTCGTCGACGAGATCGGCTCGCGCCAGGACGCCACCGCGGCCGCGCTGCAGATGCTCGTCAACTCCGGCCTGCTGACGCCGGATCCGGCGTTAGAGGCGTTCGAACGCCAGCAGATGGGGCTGCCCGCCGCGGATCCCGAACTGCAAGAGCAGAACAACGCGCAGTTCCCGAAAACGGTCGACGAGCCCGAACCGCCCGCCGACACCGAGCCTGTGCAGACAGCGCTGCCCGCGCTGCCCTACAAGGGCGCTGCCAACGCATCGGCCGGCCGGACGCGGCGGTTGACGATTCATCCCGAAGGAGAACTCACACTGTGGTGAACCTGGTCACCGTCCCCGGTGTTGAGCTGATGCGGACGGGCAAGTGGAATCTGTCGACAGGGGAGTGGGAATGCACCCCGGCCGAGATCGCGGCCGCGATCGACGCCCACGCCAAGGGCATTCTGCGTAAGCCGGTAATCCGGCTGGGACACAACGATCCCCGCTTCTCCGGCGACCCGGCCGTGGGTTGGCTCGACAACCTGCGGGCCTCTGCGGATGGGCAGGCGCTGATCGGCGACATGGTCGGCGTCCCGGAGTGGCTGGCCGAGATCCTGCCGTCCGCGTACCCATCCCGGTCGATCGAGGGCCTCTACGACTACACCGCCCCCGACGGCAGCTCCCACGAGTTCGTGCTGACCGGGCTGGCGCTGCTCGGCGCCACGCGGCCAGGCGTGGAATCGCTGCAAAGCCTCCAAGACGTGGCCCGGCTGTACGACATCGCCGCGGCCGGACAGGTCGGCGGCAAAGCGATCGAGCTGATCGTCGGCGAAGGACCGCATTCCGACCCGCAGACGTTCACCCCGACAGGAAGCGTCGAAGCCGCCGACAACCCGAAGCCGTACGGCGACGTCAAGTACGCGGACCCCAAGAACGGCAAATACCCGATCGACACCGAAGAACACGTTCGGGCCGCATGGTCGTACATCAACATGCCCAAGAACCAAAAGGGCTACAGCCCAGAGGAATTGGCGCAAATCAAGGACCGCATCAAGACTGCGGCGAAGAAGTTTGGCATCAAGATCGAAGCCTCGGAGGCTTCCGACACAGAAAGGGGCCCCATCGTGGCACTTCCTGAAAAGCTCGCGGAGGCGCTCGGTGTCGACGCGTCGGCCGACGAGGAAACCATCCTGGCCAAGATCGCGGAGCTGAAAGAGCCCGAGCCGCAACAGGAGCCGCCCGAAGAAGGCACACAGCCTGAGCAGGTCGCCGCTTCCGGTGGTGTCGTCAACGGGCTGGTGCAGATCGAGCAGGCGCAGCTCGACGAGCTGAAAGCAGCCGCGCAGCAGGGCGTCGAAGCGCGCGCACGCCAGATTGCGGAGGACGACGAGCGCACCGTCATGGCCGCCATCGGCCAGGGCAAGATCGCGCCGGCCCGCAAGGACCACTGGCTGGCCGCGCTCAAGGCCGACCGTGAGGGCACCAAGCAGGTACTCGCGTCGCTGGCGGCCGGGCTGATTCCCACCAGCGAGATCGGGCACACCGGCGTGCAGGGCCATGTCGGCTCCGAAGGAGCCCCCGACCCCGAGCAGCAGGCCAAAGACTATGTGCACGACCGGATCATGGCGTCGCTGGGCATCCCCACCAAGAAAGGCAGCGTGAACTGACATGGCTGGACAGGATTACGTCCCGCTCTACACCGGCGGCAACCAGGTTTCCTGCGTTGCCGGCGCCAACATCACCGCGGGCCAACTGGTGGCCATCACAGGCGGCACGCTCAGCGGCGGTGGGGTGACTCCGACCGTGTCGCCGACGTCGGCCGCGACCTCGGCCGCTGTCGGTGTCGCCGCGCAGACCGTCGCCTCGGGGCAGCCGGTGAGTGTGTACTTCGGTGGCGTGCACCTGCTGGCGGCCAGCGGCGCGATCAGCGCCGGTGACCCCGTGGTGGCGGCCGCCAATGGCGGTGTCGCCGACCTCGGCGACGGCACCACCTACGACCAGGTCGTCGGCCACGCCTGGAGCGCCCCGGCTGGCGGCCAGGTCGTCGTCCGGCTCGCCGAGATCTAACCGCACACTCCAGCAAGCCACGCGCACCCCGGATCCCGCAGTGGGCCGGGGTTTTTTCAACCCCGAAACCCGCTGCGCCGCAGCTGTTCACAGAAAGGGATAGGTTCAGATGCCAATCCTCGAACCGCCTGGTTTTCCCACCGGAAACCTTGCAACACAAGATGTTTACAGCATCTCCCGGTACCTCAACGACCCGACGATGGTGTTGCGTGCGCTGAGGACGATCGCCGACCAGATCTTCATCGGCAACAAGGTGCTGACCGGCCAGTTCTACACCAAAGACGGCTCGATCATCTACGAACAGATCGAGTCGATCTTCGCCGCGAACACGCCGCAAGCGGTGCAGCCGGGCGACGAGTACCCGCTGACCCCTGTGCCGACGGGGCCCGCGCAGATGGCCAACGTGGTCAAGTGGGGTCTGGACACGCTGATCACCGACGAGTCGATCTCCCGGCAGAACTTCGACGTCGTGTCCCGGGCGTTCATCAAGATCGTCAACAGCATGGTCGCCCAGATCGACTCGGTGGTCATGTCGGCGATGGTCGGCTCTATCACCGAGACCGTGAATGCGGGCGCTAGCTCGATCGGCGGATCCGGGCCGAGCGGCGGCGCGAACTGGAACGGCTCCGGCAGTAACAAGCCGACCATTCTGCGTGACGTCATGTTCGCCGAAGAACTGATGCGCTCGCTCAAGCAGGGCTACAACGCCAACACGGTCGTCTGTGACCTGCAGACCTTCGCGTCGGTGATGGGTGACCCGAACATCGCTCCGGCGCTGCCGCGTGAGGACATGGGCGCCAACGGTGTGACGAAGATGCCTGTGTTCGAGGGCATCAACACCGGCCTGGCGGTGCGGCTGCTGGGCAAGACGTGGCTGGCCACGCCGAACCTGCCGACCGGGCCGTTCACCCCGTTCGCCGCGGTGATCGACACCACCGTGTTCGGCGCGATGGTCGACGAGGAACTGCCCGCCCCCGGCTACGTCGGCTCGCAGTCCGACGGTTCGGCCAACGACGACGGCCGGTCGATGATCCAGGTCAAGACGATGCGTGAGGACAAGCAGGACCGCTGGCGGATCCGCTGCCGGCGCGTCACCACGCCGATCGTCATCGAGCCCAAGGCCATCGTGCAGATTGTGGGTGTGTGATGCCGTACCGACTTGCGCCGCACGTGCCGCTGCTGGTCGTCAAAGACGAAGTCGGCCGCAACCATCACTGCTACCAGCACAACACTGGCGTCATCCCCTACCTCAACGACCAACAGCGCGAACACTTCCTGCGTCTCGGCCTGGTCGAGGAGATCGACGACAAGCCGCAGCCCGCGAAGGCCGAACAGCCCGACGACGGCGAACCGGCCAAGCCGGCGAAGGTCGCCTCCAAGGAGGCGTGGGTGGATTACGGCGTCTCCAAGGGGCATGACCGCGCCGAGCTGGAAGCGCTCAACAAGCAGGATCTCGTCGAGCTGCTCGGGTGAAATGACCGCGCCGTCCCCGGCGCCGTTCCTCAACCTGGCCGGGTTCACGGCGCTGTGGGACGGGCCGCCGCTGACCGCGCAGCAGCAGGCGATCGTGGGCCTGCTGCTGCAGGTGGCGTCGCAGTGGATCTACAACAACGGGCCGCAAGGCAGCGCGCTGCCGGTAACTGATCCGACGGCGCAGTTCGTGGTGTGGGACGTTGTGTCGAACGCGGTGCGCTACCAGAAGTACAGCAAGCTCTCCACGTTTTCCCGCACGACCGGGCATCGCATGGAGGGCGGCAGCTTCGACGACCCGATGAAGGCGCTGGAGTTCACCGACAACCACAAGATGCTGTTGGGGATTCCGCTTCGCTCGGTTCCGATGACCAGTTGTCAGCCCAACGATTTCGACGCCGACGACGCGGCGCAGGGCTGGCCCACATGCTGGTCGGACCAGTTCGGCAATTTGGGCTGGGACTGGTGGCAGTACGACAATGACTAGCTACCCCGGCGGTGACACGCTCGGCATCGTCACCAAAACCCCAACGGGCCAAACGGATTCGATGGGGGAGAACATCACCGCCGATTCGGTGGTGTGGGTGTACGGGTGCGTGTTCGACATCTACTCGCGCGGCCCGATCGAAGAGCAGTCCGACACCGTCACCTCCGAGGAGCGGGCGTGGGCGTTCCTGCCCTACGTGCCCGGGGTCGGTATCCCAGCCGTCGACGAGAACGGTAACCAAGTCGTCGCGACGATCAACAACGCCAACTGGATTCGGCCGAAACGCCCGGACGCGTTGGCGCAGCGCGACTACAAAGTGATGGGACTACCTGAGCTGGAGTACGACATGGACGGCGCAGCCGACCACGTGTGGATCGTGTGCGAATGGCGGGCCGGATGAGCATCGAGGACGCCATCATGGCCGAACTGGCGGCCGGGCTGCACGAAGCGGAGGTCGAGGCAGCGCTCGACCATCTCGCGCACGAGGTGTGCGAGCAGGTCAAGTCTGAAACCCCGGTGTTTGGTGATCTGCCGCCGCATCGTGACGCGCCGGCCGAAGGCGAACCCGGCGATGCCCGCAACGCCGTGCATGTCGAGCCGCTGCCCGACGGCGGCCGCCGCGTCATCTCCCGCGACAAGAAAGCGGTGTGGATCGAGATCGGCACCCGCCACATGCCGGAGTATGCGCCGTTCACCAAGGCGGCGGCCATGTTCGGCGCTGAAGGCGGACCATCATTCTCGTCGAGTGGTCGGGATTCGATGGCCGACGAAGGCGTGGCGCGTGAGCATGAACGACTGCGCGGCGAGCTCGAGAACCTAGCGAAGCTGACCGCCACCGGCGCTGCAGCGCATCACATCGCCGCTGCGCGGCGCAGTGTCGAGCAAGCCCGCACAGCACGGTCAGCGGCGTTCAAAGCCGCCCGGCCACGCAGAGGCAGGCGCGGCCGGTGAGCCTCAACTACGGCACCGCCCCGCCGCCAACACAATTCGGCATCGGCGTGCTGCTGCCGCTCGGGCTTCCGGTGGCGCCGATGCGCGACGAGGAAACCCCGCTGCCGTCCTACGTCGTCAACGGAATCGCCGGACCGGACGACAAGTACATTCTCAACGCCATCATCAGCCTGCACACCTTCGCCAAAGGCAACACCCCGGCCGAAGGCGTTGCGATAGCTGATGAGTGGGCGTGGAAAGCGCACTACCGGATCATCGGCCTCACCCCCGGCGACCACGTGACGCTGCCCAACGGCACCACCGCGCAACCCGGCTGGCCGAAAACCGACCAGATGCCGGTGTTTCAGCCCTATCGCGACCCTTTCATCATGCGCTACTACGCGCGGTATGTGATTCCGCTGCGTTTCACCGCATAGCCACGCAAACCCACTGTGCGCCTTGCCAATTTCCGGCTCGGCGCTGTTTCTCGCACCCGAGAGGAAACATCATCATGGCAGGACTACCGGCGACCGGCGGCACGTGGGCGCAAGTTCTCGAACAGGATCTGAACCCGCTGAATGTTCGGTACTGGCAGATCACCCACGGGTTGATCCGCGACTACGACCCGACCGGCGTGTTCAACCTGGCGTCGCCGGCTGTCGGGCTCGGCACCGTCCAAACCGCCAGCGGACCCGCGCAGCTGTTCACACCGTTCGCGGCCGACAACGTCTCGATCCGCGAGGATCTGTTGGTCACGTCACCGAACAGTGCTGTGAACCTCTACGACCTCGGCCTGCTGAAAGAGGACGCCACCGACTGGACCCCGGACCAGACGCTGCAGCAGACGCCGTCGGCGCAGTTCGTGCGCACCGTGCGTAACGTGCTGACCAAGCTCGACGACAAGGTGAACTTCACGCCGATCGAGTCGAACCCGCTGATCGACTACCTGAAGTTCGAGCTCCCGCTGACGGGAATCCCGGCGCTCGGCACACCTGGCTACGGTGTGGCTCGCGGCAACACCGATGCGCCCCGGGAGCGCACGCTGGTGCTGATCGGCATCGACACCGACGCGAACCTGGTGGCGCGCGTGTTCCCGCGCATCATCACCGACAAGAAGGGCAAGAACGAGCTTGCCCGCAAGAACCCGGATTCCTCGGAGCTCACCTACGAGGTGCTGCCCGACCCGTTCACCCGGCAGACGATGTGGGTGTGCCGCGCCGGCTCAGCCTGGTTGGGTGCGGGCAACCTGAACTTCGAGACCGCCGTACCCGCAGTCACTCCGGTGACCGGGCTGAAGGCCAACATCGTGTTCCCCACGCCGATCGACGTCACGGCGCCGCAGTACTCGGTGGCGATCCAGCAGGCCGCGGGCGGTGCTTTCGCTCCGGCGACGGTGTCCGATACGCCTTCGGTGTCCGGTGGTTTCACCACGGTGACGATCGACAGCCTCACCGCATCGACACAGTACAACGCGGTGCAGGTGACCGCGACGGGCAGCAACGCGACGGTGACCGGCCCGGTGTCGGCGCCGTTCACGTCGACTGACTCCTAACGCACGACATCACCGCGGCGGCCGCTTCTGCGTGGCCGGCCGCCGCGGTGAGCCGCGCAGACGCCACGCAGGGCAAGGAAGTTCAGCCATGCAGGAGCACGTCTCCAACACGCACGACTCGTTCGAGGCGGCCCGCGCCCAGGCCGCCGACTACCTCGGTTTCACCGCCAGCGAGCGCATCGTCACCCCGAAAGGGGACGCGTTCGAGATCCCGAACCCGTCCCTGCTCGACGACGATCAGCTGGCCCGCTACGACCAACTTCAGCTGGAAGTCGAGTCGTGGGACCGCGAGGACGACGAGCTCGACGACGACGGCAAGCTCATCCGCCGCGGTGCGCTCAAGGAGCCGAACCGCAAAAACGGTGTGCTGGTTGAGAACTACAACATCCAGTTGGCGAAGGCGATCTTCGGGGACCGCTACGAGGCGTTCAAGGCCGCCGGCGGTCGCGCTGTGGACGTGAATCTGGTGTGGCAGAAGATGGGTCGCGAGCTTGCGGAGCGGCGCAAAGCCGACCCGAAAAGTAACCGAGGCGATCAAGCTGTGGAGGCTGTTCCCGACGCAGATTGAGTCGGGACTAAGCCTCTACCATCATCGCAGCATCGGGGAGTGGCATCACGGCCAGATGAGCAGCCGCGAGCTGCTGGCGCTGCTTGACGAGCTCCCCGAGACGTCGAAGTTCAAAGAAGCGTCCGAGCGAACCTTCCGGCTCGTTGAGGAAATCAGCGGCAAGCAGCGTCTGCTGCTGATCCCGGCCGCTGGCCGGCCACCGAAGGACGTGAAGGTGGTCGCGACCTACGTCGACTGGACGTTCGACCGGAAGCTGTTGGCGCGCAACACCCGCGAGCTGGCGTCGCTGCGCGCCGACCGCGGCGGCCCGCAACCGAACATCGCCGAGCTGCTCGAGCCGCTGGACGCGATCCTGCTGGAGCGCAAAGCCAAAGCCGAAGAACAGTTGCGCGAGCGCGCTAAGAGCCATATCCACTCTGGCCTCTACGGGTATGAAAGGCGGTGAGCCGTGCCAGTTTTCCTCGACGTCAAGTCGCGGCTCGACGTAGCCGCCGCCCAGTTGGCCGCCCGCGAAGCCAAAGCGATATTCACCAAAGCCGGTGACGACATCGGCCGAGGACTCGGCGGATCGCTGTCCAAGGCGCTGTCGGTCATCGACGGCAGCGCAGCCCGCGCCTCCCTGCGCGGTTTGCAGGACGAATACCGCGCCACCGCGGCGGCCGAAGAAGCGGCCGCGGCGAAGATGATGCGCTCGATGGGCCAAGTGGAAGTGGCCCAAAAGCGCCTCAGTGAGATCACCGCGAAATACGGCGCCGACAGCAGCAAGGCTGCGGCGGCCAACGTCGCGCTCGCCGACTCGCACGCCCGCGCAGCGAAAGCCCAGCGCGACCACGCCGACGCGATGGTGGCTACCGAAGGCGCAGCCGCCAAGCTGTCGACCACGAGCCGCGCGGCCAGCGACACGGTCAGCCGTGCCGGGCAGGTTTTCAACGCGGTCGGGGTCGCCTCGGTGGCCGGGCTTGGTTTCGCGATGGTCGACACCACGAAGAAGGCGGCCGATTTTCAGCAGGCGATGACGAAACTGCATGCCTCGGCCGGCCTTCCAGCACAGGACTTGAAAACCGCCTCCGACGGCATTCTGAAGCTGGCCGGCCAAGTCGGCTACAGCGCCGGTGAGCTGTCCGAGGGCATGTACACCATCACCAAGGCCGGATACTCGGCCGCCGACGGGCTCAAGGTGTTGCAGGCCGCGGCGCAGGGCGCCAACGCGGAGCAGGCGCCGCTGCCCGAGGTCGTCAACGCGCTGACGACGTCGCTGCAGGACTTCCACGTCCCGGCCGACCAGGCGGCGAAAGTCATGTCGCAGATGGTGACCGCGGTCGGCGAATCCAAGGTTCCCTTGCAGGAATTCGCGGGCGCGCTACACACGATTGAGCCGACCGCCGCCCAACTGCACCTCTCATTGGCTGATGTGTGGGGGACGCTGGCGCAGATCACCCAGTCTGGTACGTCGGCGGATCAGGCCGCGGATCAAATCAACAACGCGATGCGCGCCCTGTCCGGGGCGCAAGCTCCGGCGCGGCAGGCGATGCAGCAGTGGGGGATTGACGCAGACGACGTGTCGCAGAAGCTCGGCGGACCGAACGGGCGCGGCCTGGCGGGCACGATGCAATACCTCTACAACACGCTCGCCCAGAAGGTAGACCCGTCGACAAAGCTGCTCAACACCGGCGATGTGCTCAAGAGCGCGCAAGCGGTCAACGACATGAACGAGATGCTGACCAAGATGTCGCCGGCCGCGAGGCAGGCCGCTGAGGCGTTGCACAACCACACAATTGCGCACCGCGAATACCAGATGGTTGTTCGTAAGTCGAACGAGCAGGACGCGACGCAGCTCAAGCAATACCAGGCGCTCGACGACAAGGTCGAAGGCTTCAGCAAGCGGCTAACCGGCGGCCGGCAGACCCTGGAGACGCTGAACCAGGCACTCAACGAAGTGACCGGAACAATGTCCGGCGCCGCGGTCGCGCTGCAAACCACCGGAGCGCACACCGACGAGGTCAACGGCAAGATCAAAGCGATCGCCGAGACCACCCAGGAGGCGGACGGAACGGTCAAGGGATTCCACGAATCCCAGGAAACTCTCAACGCGAAAATGCGTGACGCGAAGGCCGCGTTCAGTGCTGCCGCGATCGAGATGGGCAACGTGTTCGTCCCGGTCGCAACCGATGTCGCCAACATCGCCAAGACGATCGGCGACACGATGGCCCAGCACCCCGCCATCATGCACGCAGTCATTGACGCGCTCGGCGCGCTCGGCGGTGCATGGTTGGCGATCAAGGCGGCCAACATCGTCAGCAGCATCCTGCAGCCGATCGTCGGAGCGCTCGGCACGATGGTGGCCGAGGAAGACGCCGCGACCGCTGCCGCCGGGCGGCTCGGCGGTGCGCTGTCGAATCTGGGCAAGTTCGGCGCCCTCGGTATCGGGGCACAGTTGGGCGGCAACGCGCTCCAACACGCCACCGAAGGCAACAGCTTCCTGCATGGAGCCGCAGTCGTCGGCACAGACGCCGCAACCGGGGCAGCTACCGGCGCGATGATCGCCTCAGTGGTGCCCGGCATCGGAACGGGCGTGGGCGGCGTCGTCGGCGGCCTGGTCGGCGGCGGCATAGGGCTCTACCACCAGCTCGCCGGCCACGCCGGTGGCGGCCCGCTGCGGGCGTCCGGGCCGAAAGGCAAAGACTCGGCGCTGTTTTGGGGCGCCGACGGCGAACACGTGCTCACCGCCGACGACGTGGACGCGATGGGCGGCCACAGTGCCGTCTACGCCTTCCGTGACGCGCTGCACCGCCAATACGGGGGGGCCATCGGTCCCGACGTGGCCGCTGCGGCGTCGATGGTCGGCACCCCCTACAGCCAAGCCAGTCGGCACGACTGCTCCGGAATGGTCGCGCGGGTCATCTGCCGCACCCTCGGACTGCCCGAATCCAGTCTGCCGTCGACGGTGAACATGGGTCAGTGGCTGGCGTCGCTGGGTTTCCGGCCCGGAATCGGCGGACCCGGCGCCATCAGCGTGGGCTGGTACGACCACGGCGGCGGCAACGCCGGCCACGCCGCCATGACCCTCTCCGATGGAGAGAACGCCGAATCCGGCGGCAGCCACGGCAATTTCCTCGTCGGCGGCGGCGCCGCGGGCGCGACGAGCTCACAGTTCGACCATCACATGTTCCTGCCGATCGGCAACCTGCAAGGCCCAGCCGGATACGGCGGCGGCGGCTTCGGAGGCTACGGCGGCGGTGGATTCGGCGGCGGCATCGGCGGTTTCGGCGGCAGCGGCGGTGTCCCGGCCGGATCCACACCCGGCGTCGGGCCCAGCGGAGAACCCGGCTACTACACGCCCAGCCCCGCCAAGGTCGACGCCGCCAACAACCGCTACCTGAAGGCCCAGGAGCGGCTCACCGAAGCCAAAGAGCGCGAGGCCGAGGTCAGCCAGAAAACCAACGCCAAGCAGTCCGAACGCGACCGCGCCCACAACCAGGTCACCGACGCCGAACGCGAACTGGCTGCCGCGCAACGCAACCTCGCCAAAGCACAACAGGGCACCTTCCACCGCATGAGCAGCCGCAGCGGCGGCGCGGGTGGTTTAGGCGGTCTGCAGTTCGGCGCCCCGCTCGCTGAAGGCTTCGGCCTGTCCGGCGGCATCAAGGGGCTGGGGGAGTGGATCGTCACCTTCCTGGCCGACCTGGCGATCGGCCCGATCGAGGGCGCGATGCTCGGCAACGCACTACGCAGCGGCGACAGCGGTTTCGGCGCGCCGGGCGGTTACGCCGACCTCGGCGACTACGGCACACCACTGCCGACAGCCGCCGCGGCCGGCGGCGGCGCAGCGCCGGCCACACCAGCCGCGTATACCGGCGGTGATTTCAGCGGCTCGAGCGCGCCCACGGCGGCCAGCAGCGCCGACCAATCCACCGCACCAGCGAGCACGCCTTCGGCTGCACCGCACGAATCGGTGAACTACAAGGACTGGTACCCCAACACGGCGCCACCACCGGCCGGCGATTGGCTGCTCCCCCCCGTCGGTGGCCGGCCCGGAATCCAGGGCCGCTCCGGCGCCAACCCGCCGCCCCCATTCAGCTACAAAGACTGGTACCCGGGCAGCCCAGACATCGGCCACAACCCGCCGCCGGTCCACTTCCGCGGCTTGAACGGCCCGCAAGACGGAGGCTTCGCCGATTTCGTGCGCCAGCACCCCGAGCTGGCGAACCGGCGCCCGACGTACAACACGCTTCCCGGCCAGCCGATCTTCACCCCCCCGATCGCGCCACCCCAGGGCCGGCCACCGGACCCGGGCTTAGGTTCGTTGCTGGGCGCTCCCGGTTTCGCTACGGGCGGCCCGGTCGGCACCGACACCATTCCCGCATGGCTCACCCCCGGCGAGCACGTATTCGACGCCGACGACGTGCGCGCGATGGGCGGCCAGGACGCGGTCTATGCGTTCCGTAATGCCCTGCATCGCAATCACGGTGGTGCGGTCTATTTGGTCGGCGGCGGTGACCCGACGCAGCCGCCGCCGCCGACGCCGAAACCACCGGCCGCGCCGCAACAGAAGTCAGGCGGGCAGCCTCATTTGCCGGTCGGCGCGCCGAAATCGCCGGGCCCGGGCAACAAAGGCACCCAGGCCAGCGAAGTGTCGGCCGAGGACCGCTCCGCGCACACCCCGGAAGGTGTCGCCAAACCCGGCGCATCCCAGCGGCTTCCCGGCCAAGACCTGCCCCCCTCGCCGGGGCTCGGTTTCTCCGGCGGCATCATCGGCGGCCTCGAAGGCGCGGCCACCCAGGCCGCCGCGATGGGCGCCGACATGGGCACCTTCGGCGGCGCCGGCGGCGCCGTCTCCTCAGCGATGAACATCGGCTTCCAGGACTTGAACCGCACCGCCGGCTACCTCGGCCAGTTGGGCGGCATCGCCGCCGAAGGCGTCCTCGGCACCCTCATCCCGGCCGACAGCCCGCTATCCGATTGGGGAAACACGCTTCCCGGGAAAATCCTTAAAGGCATCTCCGGTGTGCGCCCAGCCCAACCCAACAGCGCCGGCCAAACCCAGCCACCGCTGGCACCGACCGGGGGCGACGACGTCCACAACGGTGACCGGATCGGCTCGCAGCTCAACCTGCACGGCCCGGTGACGGTGCAGGCCAACAACGCCGACGAATTCCACCAATCCCTGGCCGCCGGCTTGAGCAGCGCGCAGCGGCAGAATCCGGCGCCGATGCGGGTGCCGCGATGACCACCTACCCGGTCATCGCCGCGACCGGAAGCAGCATCGTGTTGCCGCAGGGCGCGGACGATCTGCTGTCCGGCGACATTCAAAACATCTGGTTCACCAGCCCGGACAGCAACTCGCAGTTCTATCTGTCCGGCGCGATGGCGCCGTGGCCGGGAATCCAGGACGGCATCATTCTGTCGGGCGGATTGTCCGGGCTGACACCGGGTTTCAAGCACATCGACCTCAAAGGCGCCCGCCAGCCCGGCGTCACCTGGACGGGCACCGTCTACGACACCTGCAACCTGACGATGCAGCTCGAAGCGCACGCCAACACACCGCAGGGCATGTCGAAGCTCGTCTCGGAGTGGATCGGCGCGTGGAAACCCACCCTGCAGGGCAAGCTGGAGTACTGGACGCTGGACCGCGGCTATTGGTGGTTCCCGGCCCGCTGGGGTGAGCCGTGGAGCGACCAGCTGCAGAAGCTGCCGCGGCTGGTGCTCTACCAAGAGTTCACGCACAAGATCCGCAACGATCTGGCTTTCTGGCTCGGGATGCCATCGACCGACCAGTTCCCGCGCAGCAAGAACGGCTGGACCGGCTCCGGGTCGGGCTGGCTGCAGCTGCTCAACATCGGCGACCAGGACGAAGGCGGCTACCCGAGCATTCTGTGTTACGGGCCGGGCACATTCGCGTTCTCCAACGGGCCCGGCTCGACGACCATGATCACGTTCGGGCCGCTCGAAGCCGGCCAGATCGTGCAGTTCAACACGCTTCCCCGGCTGCCGCGGGTGGTCGACCTGACGCCGCCGGGGGCGGTGCAGCAGCCCAGCCTCACGCCGACGCAGAAGTTGATCGAGGCGCTGGTGAACTTCGTGTCGGGCAACAATGTGCCGCCGCTGCTGCAGCAGTTTGAGTCGCTGTTCGGGATCCTGCCGCCGCAGGGCCCGCTGAATTCTTTGGTCACCGGCAACTACACGAACCCGATTCCCGGTGTGACGCAACCGGAGTACGCGCAGGTGGCCAGCATCGCCTGCTCCATCACCGGGGGCACCCCTGCGAGCAAAATGGTGGCGTCGGTGACACCGATGAGGGTCTGGCCTGAATGAGCGCCCCCAACGAGCAGCTGGCGGCGCTCACAGGCTCCGATCCGGTTGCGGCGATGCAGGCTGCCTACCAGCTGGCGCGTCCGGATGAGGCGATACCGACCGACATCACGGTCAGCCTCTACAGCGACTACTACGTGTCGCAAGGCCAGTGCGGCGACTACATCGAAATGACCTGCACCTTCCCCAGGTTGAAGCTGCCGGACGGCACGCTGAAACTCAAAGGCGCCGACCCGTTCGCGCAGCTGGCGTTGACCTGCGACACCACCGTAGTGCCGGTGGTGATCGAAATCGCCGACGGTGCGCTGCGCTGGTCGGGCCGCGTCGACGTCGCCCACGACAAACTCTACGAAGACGGCACCGAGACGGTGGAGTGCGAGCTGGTCGGCGACCTGACCATGCTCGACCGGATAACCGCATGGCCAGAGCCTTTTCTGCCCATCGAAATTCAGCCGTCCGAGGCGATCCTGATCGGCCCCGCCATCACGGTATTCAAAACCCTTGTGGCCGAAAACTGCATGCGCCTGCAGCTGGGGTTGTGGGAGCTGTTCAACACCCTCGGCTCACTTGATCTCGATTGGCGCACCTGGTTCGGCACGCTGCTGATGCAGCAGGACTTGTCGCTGACGGATTTGATGCAGATGGTCACCACCCCGGTGTGTGTGGTGCCAACCGACCCGCTCACCGACACGTCGCCGTGGATCGCGATTCACGGCCGCATGGACACCTGCTGGAAACTGATGCGCCAGCAGCTCGCCGACAACGGCCTGTACGCGTCGATGGATTTGTGGCTGCCTGGCGACCCGCAACCCGAAGGCTTGTTGTGGGATCTGCAGGTCGCCACGATGTGCTTCAATCTCAAGGACTACCAAGGGGTTACGGGCCCCACGGGCACGATCGTAGACGGCGCGGTGCGAGACCTGGTGGACCTGGAGGGCGGCCTGCTCGGTAACGCGCTGGCGCCGTTCCTGAATCCGAACAACGAGTACGTGCCGCCCGGCTCCAACATTGAGATCGCACCGACGTTGGGTGTGAACTTCAACCCGCCGTGGGTGGTGTTCAACGCCGACGTCGACGACTCGGGCATCGTGTCGATGGACATCGCCCACCACCACCCGGTGTGCTGGCAAATCATCCTCGGGGGACGATCGCCCCAGTGGGCTTGTCCCCCCTTGGGAAACCGAGGGGGGACAAGCCCGAGGGCAAACCTGACTCAACGACGCTATGAACGCCACCTTGGAGTGGCTGGTCGATCTGCTGATGATGACGATCGGCATTACCGGCATCTCGAACACGCTGCTGGATGGCATCCTGGACAACGCCTTCCTGGCGTTCGAACTGTTCGAATTCTTCGACCGCCGTGTGCAACTCGGTCCGTATGGGTTTCCGGAGCGGTTCTTCCCGACGCAGTCGACCTACGACATCGACACCCTCTTTGCCGCCATATCCGCGTCGTGGGACACGGCCGGTTACCCGGCCGCGCAGTTCACGTTCTACAACGGAATGCCCTGGCGCTTAGGGAAAGACGTTTTCCCGGCCACGCTGGCGTCGATCATCCGCCGCAACACCCTCTACACGGATTATCTCGACGAGATCAAGGTCACCGACAACGTGCAGGTGCGCGGCCGCATCGACGTCCAGGTCGGCGACGGCAGGCGTGAAGAGGCCCCGATGACGATCATTCAGCGCAAGATCGTCGGCCTCGAAGAAGACGCCATGCTCGCGCTGCTGGCCCCCCCGAACAGCTAAGGAGCTGAAATACGTTGAGCATCTACGGTGAGACACCCTCTGGTGCGGTGAATGGCACCAACAAGGTGTTCGCGACAAGCCAGCCGTATGTGACTGGCAGCACGCGGGTTTACGAGAACGGCGAGCGGCTGCACCTCGGCGTCGATTACACCGAGTCGGCCGCGTCGACGCTGACGTTCACCAACGCGCCCGCGAGCGGCGCGGTGCTGCTGGTTGACTATGACATTACCGCCAGCGGCGTGAGCTACCCGGTGGGGGAGTGGACATTCAACCCGGAGGGATACCCGGCCGGTGCGGCGCTCTACAACGGGCCAACCCTGTTCCCGGGCGGCCTCAACCCCGGTGAAACACAAACCGCGGTGTGCGTGTTCGGGCCCAACGGGGCTGTGGTGAACGTGCCGCCGGTGTTCGACGGGCCCCCGGGCGAGCCCGCGCTGTTCGATTCAGCGTCGGCTGCCACGCTCTCGCCCGGCTCCCCGGCGACGGTGGAGATTACTCCGCTGTCGCCTGGTGGCCCGGGCCAATCGTCGCACTACGCGCTGGCTTTCGGTATCCCGCAAGGCCAGCCGGGCGCGCCCGCGCCCAACACGCTGATCAACCCGCAGCCCGTCGACCTTGAGGGCACACCGCTGGCGGGCTACATGATCGGCTACGACGCCACCAACACCAAGGCGCAATGGCAGCCGATCCCCTTCGCGGCCGTGTACAACGTGACCGGCATCCCGACAACCGGGCCGTCCGCCGGGGAGATCCGCACGCTCGAGACACTGACGATCCAGGGGCGCCCGACCGCATATGTGCCGATCGTGTTCGCGTCCTGCGAAGTCTCCGGCACCGCTAACACGCAGGTTGATTTGGTTGCGCGGCTGAACGCCACGGGCAACAACACCCAGACGGGCACCGAGATCGGCCGCGGCTTCGGCACGTTGGGCGCGACGCCGCCGCCGCCGGTGATCGGCCCCGAGGGCACCGGCCTGTTCGCCAGCGGTTACGGGAAGGTGCCAGCCAACACTGAGGCGACGATCTTCCTCAACGCCGAGGATCAGGCGTCGACCAACGACGAGTATTCGACCGGCCGCTGCCGCTTCACCGTCTGGGCTATACCCGTCGCGTCATGACCAACCCGGCCCCCTCATGGACGACACCCAACCCAAGCGTCCACTACGCGCCCGGCTCGAGCCTCAACACACCGGCGTTCACGCCGCAGCAGATCGAGGCCATCGGCCAACAGCTCGTCCTGGGATTCCTGCGCTGGGTTGTCCAAGCGTTGATCGGCGTGGTCACCGGCCAAAACCTCAGCGGTGTGCTCGCGCAGCTGTCGTCGTGGTCGAACACCTTGCAGTCCGACATCAACGGCGCCGCAACCGATGTGCAGCAGGCCATCGACAACGTGGTCCAGTTGTTCGGCGGCTCCGGCACCAACAACCCGGTGTCGCAGATCCTGTCGCAAGGCAAAGACGCGATCAACCAGCTGGTCAACTCGCTGCAAGGCTTGTCGACCGGAAACCCGTTCGGGGACTTCGCTAACGCGCTGCAGGCCATCCCCGGATTGAACATCGCCGGCCAGCTGCGCCCCGCAACCGGTGTTGTGCTCGCGGGCGCGCACATCGTCGACATCAACCCCGAACTGCTGTGGGCGCCCGGCTTCGACACCGCGGCGTCGGTGTCGGCGCGCGCCCCGCAGATCACCTGGGACGGCACCACCGGGCGCACCAACCCCGGTTCGCTGCTGATCCAACCCGACGGCGCATACCTCTACTCCGATGTCGGCAACCCGATCCCGGTCACGCCCGGCGAGCAGCTCGCCATGTCGATCTGGGCGAAGTGGGCCGGTCTCGTCTACACCGGAACCAACCCAATCCGGCTGGAGGTGCTGCAGTACAAGTTCGCCGGTATGCAGGTGCCGCAACGCGTGTCATCGGTCGTGCTGGCCGAGTTCACCAACCCGCCAGCGAGCCAGTCGGTGTGGCAGCAGCTTTCGCAAACCTTCACCGTCCCGATTGACGGCAGCGTTGACACGGTCTTTCTGCGCCCCCTGGTGGACGCGATTGCGACTGCGGGGCAGGTGTGGTTCGACGACGGCTCGGTGAAGAAGGTCAACACGATCCCCTCGAATCTGCTGTCCGGCGTTCCCGCGTCCGCCATCAACGGGATTCAGGGCATCGAAGACATCGGCTCGACGATCCAAAACACGTGGGACAACCTCGCCACCACACTGGCGAACGCGCTCAATCTGTCGGGGGTGTCGAGCAGCGGCAACCCGCTGTCGACGGTGACGCAGGCGGTGCAGAGCACCGCGCACGTCACCGTCAACGCGATGACGTTGGCGCAGAACGCCACCAACACGCTCGGCATTCAGGACAACCGGGCGGTCTCGGCCGGCCTTGAGGAAACCGTCGAGTCCAACATGAGCCTGCAATCGCTGGGCTCCGGTTCGGCTCCCTCGACGGTGACGGCGACCCAATCCGCGTCGGCCGGCGGCTTTCTGCGCGCCAGCCAGGCGAAAACCCTCGGCTTTCACCAGTGGTGGGGCTACTACTCCGGCACCGTCACAGCGTTCTACCTGAACTTCGCCAAGATGGACAGCTCCGGCAACATCACGCCGCTGTTCAGCTCCGGCGACCTGCACACCAACCTGTCGACGACCGGGCAGTGGAACGTCTACACCTTCCCCTACGCAGACGAAATCCCGGTCAACCCAGGCGATGTCATCCTGGTCGAATACCAGGTCGTCGGCTCCGGCACCGTGTACATCGCCGGGCTGGGCCAATCTTGGCAAACCAACCACCCGAGCGCGAACACGAAACAGACCGGCTTCACCCGCAACACCGGATCCAGCGGGCCCACCGCGCTATCGAGCGGCATCACCTACACCGGCAACACCCCATACGTCGGGCTCGGGGTGAGCAACATACCGCCGAACTACCAGCCACCCGTAACGAGCACCTACACCGCGGCCGGCCAATACACCTTCACGCTGCCGCCTTGGATGGTTGCGGGCAACAAGCTCGACCTTGCCGGCGTCGGCGGCGGCGGCGCCGGCCAGGGCGAGCAAGGCTACAGCGGAGGGCAGGGCGGTTCGGCCGGCAGCTGGAACGTGGGAACCCTGGTTGTCGGAACCGATATTGCGCCCGGCGGCACGATCACCGTCACCGTGGGTGCCGGTGGGCCGCAGCAGATTCAATACTTCACCGCCGGACTTCCAGGCACCGCGACCACATTCCAGTGGACCGACCCTGGCGGCACCCAGCACACACTGACCTGTCCCGGCGGCGCAGGGGGATCGGGCATCCCAACCAGTCAATACGGCGCCTCACCCGGAAACGAAACCTACAACGGCGTCATCTATTACGGCGGGGGCACGGCGAACGAAAGCTTCGCCGGCAGCGCGCCCGGGGGTGGTGGCGGCGGTGCGGCGCCGTATTCGTTCGGCGGCGCGGGCGCTGATGGCCAAGCATGGATTAGGGCGTACCAGTCATGACGCTGCCGTTCGGGGACAGTGTTTGGTCTGCACCGCCCTCGTCGACGGGCTGGTGGCCGGTGATCGACGCAGCAGTCACCGTCCCGGCCATGTCGGCGATCGCGAAGATGCCCGCGCCCAGCATTCAGGACTCCATCATGATGGTGGTTCCCGGAATGCAGGCCGTCGCAACGATGCCCGCACCCACGGTGGGGGTCATCGTGCCGGCCCCGGCGATGGCCGCCACCGCAACCATGCCTGCGCCGGCCCTCTCAACGAGCGGCACGATCACACCACCCGCGATGTCGGCGGCCGCCTCCATGCCCGCACCGGCGGTATCGAGCGGCGTCAACCTCGCCGCCCCAGCGATGGCCGCGGCCGCCTCCATGCCGGCGCCCACCGCGACCGTCTCGTCGTTCACGCCGTTCAACGAGACCAACACTGCGCGCACCAACCAGCCCGTCCCGGCCGGCACCAAAGGCTGCTACGTGACGCTGATCGGCGGCGGCGGTGCAGGCGGTAACGGCGGCCTGTCCGGCGGCGGCGGTGGCGGTGGTGGCGGCGGCCGTATCGATCGGGTATGGATCCCTGTCGCTGCCCTGGGCTCCACGTACTCGGTCGGAGTGGGTGCCGGAGGGGCGTCGTCAGGTGGCAACGGCACCGCGTCGACGTTCACCTCGGGCGGCGTCGCGCTGTCGGCCGGGGGCGGCCACGGCGGCTCAACCGGCGGCACTGCCGGCGCTGGCGGCACATCGTCGGCGACCGGGGTTTCTGCGACCACACACACCGGAACCGCCGGCGGCTCGGGCAGCACCACTTACGGAGGCGCCGGAACCAGCGACACCACCAACAACGTCGGCTGCGGTGGTGGCGGTGGCGGCGAGGGCGCCTTCGGCTCTGGCGGCAATGGCGGCAGCTCGAAGACCGTGACCGGCGGTTCGGGCAGCAGTAGCAGCGGCGCGACACCAGCCAACGCGGCCGCCGGTAACGGAGGCGCAGGCGGCGGCGGCGGCTGCAACGGCACCGGCGGTAACGGCGGCCTGTACGGCGGCGGCGGTGGCGGCGGCGGTGGCGGCGTCGGCGCCAATTGGTACGCCGGTGGCTCCGGCGGCGGCGGCTACACGCTCATCGAATGGAACTAGCCCGCTGACAGCGGCTCTCAAACGAAAACCCCTCCCGCACAACACGTCCGCAGAAAGGCGGCTTCATCAGCATGGCCGTAACCGCTCACTTCTACAACAGCTTCTTCACTGCGCTGGCGCAGGGAAAGATCAACCTGACATCGGACACACTCAAGCTGGCGCTCGTCGGCTCCGGCTACACACCCAACCAAGCCGCCGACCAGTTCTGGTCGACGCCGCAGGCGTATGAGATCAGCGGCCCCGGCTACACCGCCGGGGGTGTGGTGATCGGGTCGATCGCAATCACCACAGCAGGTTGGGATTTCACCGGCGCCAACGCGCAATGGTCCAACGCCACATTCTCCGCGTACAAGGCAGTGCTCTACGACGCCCAAACCGGCTCAGCCGCAACCGATCCGCTGATCGGCTGGGTCGACTTCGGCGGGGTGCAGTCCCCGTCCAACGGCGTGTTCGCGGTGAACTGGTCGGCAGCCGGCATCGGCGTCATCACACCCGCCTGACATGAGCGCAACCGGCTGGCTGACCGCCTTCGCGACCGGCGGCCTCGCCTCAGCTGCCATCGGCGCCATCCTCGAATACGTCGGCCGCGCCATCCATCACGGCCACAAGGACAACAAATGAGCACCCGCGCTCACCCTCTCTACAGCCTGTCGGTGCTCGACAAATACCGCACCCAACCGCTGCCGCCCGGCTATCCCGAGCACCGGCGCACCCTCTACGCCCCGGTCGACGACGTGCACGGCGCATTGTGCTATCTGCTCAACAGCGCCCAGCACTCCCTGGTTGTCGCCATGTACGGATTTGACGACCCGCAGCTCGCAGAAATACTGCGCAGCAAGCTCGTTCAAGAGCACTGCTACGTGCAGCTCACCCTGGACAGCTCGCAGGCCGGCGGCGTCCACGAACGCCAGCTGCTCGCCGAGCAGGACTATCCGGCGTCGTCGATCGCTATCGGACGAAGCGAACACGGCCGCATCATGCACATGAAAATGGTTGTGGTCGACAACCTTTGGGTGGTTCAGGGCTCAACCAACTGGAGCGACGCGGGCGAACGCTTGCAGGACAACGAAATGAGCGTCACCGCCGACCCCTACGTCGCCGCCGAGGCCCGGGGCCGCATCGACGCCATCCACGCCAACATGCTCGGCAAACAGAAAGGTTACTGATGCCCGCACCCAAGAAAGCAACCGCGGTCAAACAGGTGGCCGCCAAACACCGCCCCACTATTGCGCTTCCGCTGTTCGGCACGGTGCCGGTGCCGGAGCTCGACCAGCTGGCCTACTACGGCGGTGTGGCTGCGCTGGCAGCGCTCGAGCTGATCGAGTGGCCGATCGCCGCCATCGTCGCCGCCGGGCACGTCCTGGCCCACAACCGCCACAACAAAGCGCTCGCCGAGCTCGGCGAAGCACTCGAGCAAGCATAGGAGACCGCCGTGAAATACAAGCTCGGATTGAAGCCCGTCCACACCCATCCGCGAGTCCGGCTGTGCGACTACTACACCAGCGACCTGCCAAGCGTTGATTCGCTGAAGTTCCCGCTCGGCCACGCCGGTTTGATTGAGCCGCACATGTTCATGAACGACCAGCTCGGCGACTGCGCTATCGCAGGAAGCATCGAGGAGATCCGGCTGGCGAACGCGCTGCGCGGTGTCACCGTCAACTTCACCGACGACACCGCGGTGCAGAACTACTCGGAGATCACCGGATACAGCCCCGCCGATCCCGGCAGCGACCAAGGCACCGACGTCCACGAACTCTACGAGTTCCGGCAGAACACTGGCATCGTGGACGCGGACGGCAACCGGCACAAGATCGTCGCCTACGCCGGCCTGACACCGGGTGATTGGGACGAGATGCTGATCGCTTTGAGCCTGTTCGAGATGGTCGGTATCGGTGTCCAGGTTCCCGACTACGCCGAGGCGCAGTTCGAGGCCGGGCTGCCGTGGCACCTGATCGCCGGGCGCCACAGCATCGAAGGCGGCCACTACATTCCGATCTGGGGCGCCTCCGACCGCCACACTGCGCAGCTGCCCACATGGGGCGCCGAGGGCGGCATCACGTCCCCGTTCTATTCCACTCTCAACACGGTTGCCGTGGTCGCGCTCACCGAGGAAATGTTCACCGGCGGCAAGAGCCCCGCGGGCGTCGACTTCAACAAGCTCGCACGCGATCTCGCGCAACTGAACACCGGGCCCGTGCTGACACCGGCGCCGCGGCGGCGCTCCCGCAAGGACGCCGACGATCCGGCACCCGAACCGGCGGCGTGAGCCGATGGCTTGCCACGCTCATCGCCGCCGCATCCCTGTTGCTGATGGCGCCGACGGCCGCAGCTGACGCAGCGACCCAGGTCGTCGACGTCGCCCGCACCGCGCTCGGAAAACCCTATGCGTGGGGCGCGGCCGGCCCAGACGCGTTCGACTGCTCCGGGCTGATCTTCTGGGCCTACGCCCAGATCGGCATCACCGTGCCGCGCACCAGCCAGCAGCAAGCCATCGGCGGCCAGCCCGTCGACCGCAACGATCTGCAGCCCGGCGACGTCGTCACCTTCTACCCCGACGCCAGCCACGCCGCCCTCTACACCGGCGGCGGCAACGTCATCCAAGCATCCACCTACGGCAGGCCAGTGCAAGAAGTACCGCTCGAGCAGGCCGGCCCATTCCACAACGCACGCAGATACCTGACGAGGGAAACCATGACTCTGTTCGGTGTTGACCTGTCCAACAACAACTGGGGCGGTGCGCCGCCCGCGTCGATCGTGCCGACCCTCAACGAGATCATCGCCGAGGGCTTTTCGTGGATCGAACACAAATGCTCCGAAGGCAACTACTACGCGGACCCCTACTGGCCCACCGTGTGGCAGTGGGCGCAGCAGACCGGCAACATCGTCGTCGCCTACCACTACGTCACCACCGACGACCCGGCCCAGCAGGCGCAGAAATACCTCTCGAACGACCCGAGTAACGGGGCGGCGCCGTGCATGCTCGACTTCGAAGCCAACTCCGGTGACATCACCAACTTTTGGGCCGTGTGGAACGCGTTCGTCGCGGCGGGTGTCAACATGCGGCTGTCCTATATACCGCACTGGTATTGGCAACAGATCGGCTCCCCCGACCTGTCCGGTGTGGTCGGGCTGGTGTCGTCGGCCTACTACGAAGAGGGCAACTACGCCAGCACCGAATACGCCGACGCGGGCGGCGACAACGGCCAAGGCTGGACCGGCTACGGCGGCGCCACCCCCGTCATTTGGCAATTCACCGACGCCGCGCTGGTTGCGGGAATGTCCGTGGACGCCAACGCATTCCGAGGGTCGATCAGCGACCTGCAAACACTACTAGGAGGAGGGCTGTTCATGGCACTAACCGACGACGAACAAACCGAATTGCTACAGAAAACCCGCGAGATCTGGGACCAGCTGCGCGGACCCAACGGTCAAGGCTGGCCTCAGCTCGGCCAAAACGCGCAAGGCCAAAACCTCACGCCGGTCGACGCGCTCGCGTCGGTCAAGAACTCTATCGAAGGGAAGCAATGATGAGTGACGCCAACAGCTTGCAGGCCGACGTCTCTGGGGTGAAAGTCGATGGGACACCGATGCCGTGGCGCAACGTGCTGGCGCGGCATCCTCGCAACATCGGCGATATCGTCAACGACCCGGCGCGCGGCCCCTGGAACTCTACCCACAACGGTCAGAGCTATCAGGGCACCTATGACGCGTTCGAGCAGCAGGTCACCGTCGCCGAGCAGATCGCGTGGACGCACGTCTTCTCCGACGGCATCGAACGCGACTCCGGGGACGTGCTGATCGAGTTGATGGAATTCGCGATCCAGTGGCGCAAAGCCAACGGTCTTCCGACGAGCGCGAAATGACCGGGTGGGCGGACCTGCAGGCCGGCATCTCCGGTGTTGTGAAGGTCCGGCACGCTGTGCTCACCGTGGGCGGCACGTGGGAGTCGGCGCCGGGCACCCAGTACCCGTCGATGGTGGTCGCCGGGCTAAACACCTACGTCGATGACGGGTTGTGCTACGAGGTTGCGGTGCCCTACCCGGCGTCGTTCGGCCCGGTGGGCGGTTCGGCCTCGTCGCCGAGCTACCAGCAGTCGGTCGCTGACGGCTACAACTGGATCGCGGAATGGCTCGCCGCCAACCCGTTGCAGACGTTCGTCCTCGGAGGCTACAGCCAAGGCGCCGAGGTGGTGTCACGCGTCGCGATCGACATCATGGACGGCCCTCTCGCGCAGTACGCCCCGAATTTCGTGGGCGGCTACACGTTCGGAAACCCGTGCCGCGGAGCCGGTTTCTACGCCCCAGGTATCGCCGACCCAGGGGCACGGCATCTCGTCGCTGAACATGACCGAGCTGCCGATGCGCGACGGGCAGGTCGTGTGGGCCGACTACGTGCATAGCCCGGCCAATGGCGACGCCGGCCTCGACATGTACGCGAGCGTCCCCAACGGCCAAGTCGGGCAGGACATGACCGACGTCTACACCGTGGCCACCGGCCTGCAGTTCAACGACCTCGGCGCACTGACCACCGACATTGTCAACGCACTGGTCATGGCCGTCAAAGATCTCGGTCTGATCCCGGCGTTCACCGGCGGCATCGCCGGGCTGGCGGCCGCCGGACTGGGCGCGCTCGAGGGACTGCTGATCGGGTTGATCAGCGGGCCGCAGGCCAACGCCACCGGCACCCAGGCCGCCGTCGAGGCCGCGCTGCAGGGCATCGACTTCCTGGCTGCGCCCGGCGGCCCAACCGCACCGCACATCAGCTACGTCGGCGAGATCGGCGGCTACTCAAACCTTGTCGCCAACGCCGTGGGTTTCCTGCACAACATCGCAACACTCACAGCCGCCCGCGCGGCGGCCTAAACCCCGAAAGGTCATCGAAGATGAGTATCAAACTCCCGTTTAAGCCGTCCAAGGCAGCGCAGGCCGCGGTCGCGGTCCTGGCCGCCACTGGCTCTGTCGGTACCTACGCGCTGCATGAGTTCGCCGGCATCCTTCCCGAGACGTGGGCCGGCGCGATCAGCAGCGGCTTGGCGGTGATTGCCGCTGTGGCGGGCTTCATCAAGACCGCAGAGCCGCTGATCGACGACCTCGACCAGTTCGCCTCCTGATGGGCGAGCCGACCACCCTGATCGGGCTGGCCGGGCTCGTCGTCATCACGGTCGGCGGCTGGGGAAAAGCATGGATCGACAGTCGCAACCATGCACGCGCAGTCGGCGGCATCCGCGACCAGCTCGTCAACGGTCACGACTCGAACCTGCGGGAAGATCTGGACGAGTTCCGGGCCGAGGTCCGCGCCGGTTTCGATGACGTGCGCCGCGATATGCGCGGCATCCGCCAGGACATCGGCGGTGTCCGCGGCGAGCTGCGTGACGAGCGCGAAGCACGGCTCGACCTCGAGCGGCGCATCGAAACGGCGAAACGCCGCCACCCCGAACAGATGTGACGTGACCTCATGCAGGCGCGGTCGCCGCTGACTGAGCAGATCACCACCGCGCTGGCGCAACTACGCGCCGCGCGGGATCAAGGCGAGATCGAGCGCGAATGGACATGGCAGTCGATGCTTGACAGGCTGCTCGACCGTTACAGCCAAGGATTCAGGTGAGACCGTCCGATAAGGCGTGGATCGTGCTGGGTGCTGCGCTGGCGGCGGCTGTCGGTGTGTGGGATGCGCTGTGCCCGCCCGATGAGATGTTGTCGGACGCCAGCCGCCGCTACGCCAAAACGCATCCGCTGCTCACCTATTGGGTGATCGGCACGGTGGTGCTGCACCTGATCGGCCGGCTGCCCCACGCCGTCGACCCGATACATCTGGTCGGGGAGGGGTTTCGATGGACTTCGCTGCGCTTCCACCTGAGATCAACTCGGCCCGCATGTACGCCGGCCCGGGCCCGGGCTCGCTAATCGCTGCGGCACAGGCGTGGGAGACGCTGGGTGCTGAGCTGGAAGCGGCGGCCAACGGTTACCGCGCCGCCGTCACCGGACTCGTCAGCGGCGCGTGGCTGGGCCCGTCGAGTCAGGACATGGCCGCAGCGGTACAGCCATATATCGCATGGATGGAAGCGACCGCGCAGCAGACGCGGCAGATCGGCGCACAGGCACTTGCCGCTGTGGAAGCCTACGAGGCGGCGTTCGCCGCGACCGTGCCGCCTCCCGTGATCGCCGAGAACCGTGCACAGCTCGCCGCACTGGTTGCGACCAACCTGCTCGGCCAGAACACCCCGGCGATCATGGCCACCGAGGCGCAGTACGCCGAAATGTGGGCGCAGGACGCCGCCGCGATGGTTCAGTACCAGGCGACGTCATCGGCTGCGACGTCGGCGATTACGCCGTTCACGCCCGCACCGCAAACCGCCAACCCGGCAGCCCCGGCCATCCAGGCGGCAGCCCAACCAGCGACCACCAATGGCGGTGTCGGGTCGATCATCAGCCAGATCGACGGCATCCTCAACCCGAACGGCGTTCCGATCCTCGGGCTCGACAGCAGCACCCTCCTCGGCCAGTACCTCGAGCAGTCCGTGAGCGGCGGCTACCCGATCAACATCGCCCAGCTCTTCGGAAACTTCATCGCCTACACGGCGATGGGGGCGGCCGTCAGCTCCGCGACGACCAGGCCCGCTGTCGCGACACCGCAGCCTGTCAGCGTCAGCAGTGCGACACCGTTCGTGTCGACCCAAGTAACGGCCAACATGGGTGGCGCGTCGACGCTCGGCAGGTTCTCGTCGCCGAGCTGGACGACGCAGCCCTGGAACCTCGAGGGACGCGCGCCGAACGTGTCGGTAGCGACACCGGCCGCGCAGAGATACCAGGCGGGAATCCCTGTGCCGCCGGCCGTCCCAGTTACCAGCGCCGGCAGAAGCGCACAGCGGCGCGTCCGCGAAGACCCCGAGTACGGGCACGTGTCAAAAGTGCTGCCACCGCGACACCCGGCAGGAGGCTAGCCGCGACATATGGGTCGACGGATTCTTCCTCGATGGAGGCCAGGCTTTTACGTGGTTGGCCTGGACGGCAAACTACCGCCCGGCGCGGCGGGAGCAATCCATCGGGGGATGGTCGTCGGCCCGCGCCGGAGCGGTGAAGACCAGGGTCAGCGTGGCGAGGATAGCGAGAACGAATTTCATACCGGGCCTCTTTTTTCACGTGGCGGCGGTCGGGCAGCGGGCGGCAAGCGCCTCAGTCGTCCAACGGGTGGCTTGGTCGAGCCCCCATCCGCTGATGCGTTGGACGAATTGGATGGCGTCGGTTTTGGTGCCGCCGTCCCAGAGGACGTTGCATGTTGAGGTTGCGAGTTGGCCTTCGGTCCAGCCGTTGCCGATGGTCGGCGGTGGCGCGAACCGTTGGGTGGGAGCTGAGGGCGCCACCGCTGGGGTTTCGGTGACCGTCACCGTCGGCGGCGGCTCGGCAACAGGCGGGGCGCCGCGACAGTTGGTGTGGGCGCGGAAGTCGGCACCGGAGCTGCGAGAGAATACGAGGGAGCTGCAGCAGCAACGGCCGGGGTTGAGGGCGCCGAGCGCGGCGCGTTGTCGCGGCGCGTCAACCAGACACCTGCCATCCACGCTGCTGCGGCAACCGCGACGGCCATCAGCCCCACGAAGATCTTCACGGTTCCCCACGCGTAGGCCCGGTCGTCGGCGTCGCTCCACAGATCCTCATCGTCCTCGTCGAGGTCGCTGTAGGCCAGCGGAAGGTCGGGAGTCGCGGTGGTTCTGATGGCCGCGGTTTCCGGCTCGGGCGTGGAAGCGCCGGATTGGGTTGGGCTGGTCATTTCGCGCCCGCTTCGTACTGTGCGTTCATCGACTGAACCCGTAGGTACAGCTCGACCCAACGCGCTGCTGCGGCCTGTGCCATATCGCGACGTGCCTGCCTCGCCTTCTGGCTCATGTCTCCCTGTGCGCCTGCTGGCAGCCTATCCCACAGCGCCCAGGTGGCGTACTCGTAGGCTGCGTCGTGGAGCGCTCTTAGCGCCTCGCCGTATCCGTCGTAATCAAACTCGGCGAGGGAATCTAACGCGTCTCTAGGTCGCCGGAGGTCGATGTGGACGCGGTCCACATCTTCGAGGGTTTCCGCAGGTCGCCGCATGCCGTCCACACTCCTTACATCATTGTGTTTCCGCAGCTCAGAGCCGGTTTCGGGGCTATTCCCGTCGGGTTCGATTCCCGGCAGCTCCACCAAAACCGCAGGTCAAACCCTATAAAAATGGAGAATAGCAGCCGTCCACACCGCAGTCCACATTTCGGGCGTGATACGGTCCATATTCGTGGCCACAATCAGGCGCCGCCAACGCATCGACGGCAGCACCTACTGGCAAGTCCGCTACCGCGTAGACGGCCAAGAAACCTCAACCTCCCTCGACGACCCGAACGACGCCGAGGAGTTCCGCCGCCTCGTCGAAGCGGTCGGCGGTGCCCGGGCGCGGCAGGTTCACGGCATCGATCGCCCGATCCGCGGCGGCCCGACCGTGACGAAATGGCTTGAGCACCACATCGAGCACCTCTCAGGCGTCGAGCGCCGCACACCGGAGGACTATCGCAGCTACCTGCGCAACCACATCGCGCCGACGCTTGGCCACATCCCGCTCACGTCGCTGACGCGCGACGACGTCGCCCGATGGGTAGAGAAGATGCGCGACGACGGCGCGTCGGGCAAGTCCGTCGCCAACCGCCACGGCTTCCTGTCGTCGGCACTCAACGCGGCCGTCGAAGCCGGCCACATCGCCGCCAACCCCGCTGTTGGCGTGAGGCTGCCGCGCACCGAACGCGACGAGATGCGATTCCTGAGCCGCGACGAGTTCGCCGCCCTCCTAGCGGAAGTGACCGAGCCGTGGCGGCCGATGGTGCGGTTCCTCGTCGCCTCCGGCGCCCGGCTCTCCGAAGTCACCGCGCTGCGACCATACGACGTCAACCGCACAGAGCACACCGTCCGCATCAGCCGGGCATGGAAACGCGGAGGCGGCGGCTACCACCTCGGGGCGCCGAAAACCAAGCGGTCGGTGCGCACCATCGACGTCCCGGCCTCCGTGCTCGACGACCTCGACTACAGCGGCGAGTGGCTGTTCACCAACCCCGGCCGCGGCCGGCGCGCCGCAGGCGGCCCGGTCCGGGCGCCGAACTTCCGCGCCAACGTGTGGTGGCCGGCCGTCGAGCGGGCTCAGCTCGCACCGCCACGGCCGCGCATCCACGACCTGCGGCACACGTGCGCGTCATGGATGATCACCGCCGGGGTTCCGCTGCCGGTGATCCAGCGCCACCTAGGCCACGAGTCGATCAAAACAACCATCGACCTGTACGGGCACCTGGACCGCAGCAGCGCCCAAGCCGCAGCGGATGCGATCGGGAGACTGCTGGGCCCAACCGCGTGATCAGCTATCTACCGGCACTGGCCGACAAAACTCCGCATGTTCGCCGACAAAGGTGCGCCCCCGGGGGCCGCTTCGGTCGTCAGCTTCCCCCGTGCCGCTTATTCAACACGTGGACTACACCGACATCAATGTGTTGCGCCGCGAACTGCTGGACCGTCTCGACCAGCATCCGTTCATGTCGTGGCCGGAACCACTGCTACGTGCCCTCATCGCGGTCTTCGATGTGTGGTATGCCAGCGCGCCACCGCCGGAACCGGTCGGCAAGCCCAGACTCCACATCGTCCGATGATCCCGCCGGCGACGCCGCGCCACCCGGACGGTCACAATCAGGCGGTAAATCAGCCATTCGCTGAGCTAGCTGGTCCAGCAGCCATTGAGTTTGCTTGCCTGTGTCGCTCAATTGTTCGACAGCGGTCTTTGTGATGGCTTGGTCGAGCTGTTTCCACCGCGCGGACAACTCGGCATCATGAAGTCTCTCCACCAAATCAGCGAACGCCACAGCCGTTCTCAGCAGCTGCTCCACAGTGGCGAGGTCGGGCCCACCCGCAAGTTCAGAACGTGCACGAAAACCATAACGACGCCCCGGAGCTGCCTCCAGTTCCTCGACAGGAGACGGCTCGCCGCCGGCGAGGATGTCGGTGATGCTGCCGGGGCGCCACTTCAGAGCGAGTTCAATCTGCGCGATCGTTCCCGCTGAGTAGTTGGTTCGTCGCGCGTTCTCGATGTCTCCGAGCATCCGCGGCGTCAAGCCCGTCCTCTCGGCCAGGGACTTCGTCGTCTTCATCCCGAGTTCGATGCGTCGCTGAACGATGTGCGCACCCACCCGTTTCCATTCCGCGCCGGTCATACCCCCCATCGTGAGGGAAACATTGAGAAACATCTAGTAGCTGATCTACGCGAGATACCACTCAAGACCGGAAACACACGCCGGAAACTACAGGATTGCACTTCCGCTCTGACCAGCATGAATAGGAGCGACACGGAATCGTTTCCACCGAGTTCTTGACATAGTTCCAATCGGTTCCTACCGTTGGTCGGCATGGAGCGGAACGACGATCCGGTGAGGACCGGGGCCACAATCAAGGCACTCCGAGAGGCATACGGCTGGAAACTAGGCAAGTTCGCCGTCGCCATCGGAACAACACACCCGCACCTGTCCAACATTGAGGCCGGCCGTAAGCGGTGCACCCCGGAGATGGCCCGCAAGATCGCCGATACCCTCGGCGTCCCGCTCGCCGCCATCACGACCAGCTTCACAGCCGAAGAGGTTGCGTGATGAGCGCCGACTACTACGGCGACCCGCTGGGCGTAGGAGACGGGGCCGCGCCAGGGGCAGAGATTCGGGCTCACACCTCTGGCGCGGCCCACCCCGAAGGCGGTGCCAGATGAGCATCCGCATGCCTGAGTCCACGCCGCCGACCGGCTACTTCGCCGCGCTGGAAAAGACGCAGCCTGGCGCATCGCCGTTCGACCGCATCCGCCGCGTCCGCCTAGACGGCTCCGAGTACTGGTCGGCTCGCGACTTGATGCCACTCATGGGCTACAGCGCGTGGCGCAACTTCGGCGTACCGCTTCAGCGCGCCATGATGACCGCGCAGAACCAAGGACACGACGTGCAGCGCCACTTTGCGCGATCCCGCAAAGTCGCAGCGTCGGGGCCTGATGCCGAAGATTGCGAGCTGTCCCGCTTCGCCGCCTACCTCGTGGCGATGAACGGCGACCCGAACAAGCCCGAAGTCGCCGCCGCACAGGCGTATTTCGCGATCCGAACCCGCGAGGCCGAGACGGTCACGCCCGCACTTTCCGGCCCCGAACTGCTGGCCCACGCCGTCATCGAGGCCCAGAAGATGCTCGCCGCCAAGGACGAACGGATCGCCGAGCTCGAGCCCAAGGCCGAGTTCTACGACGCGCTGATGGAAGCCGACGGCACCTACTCCATGCTCGCGGCGTCGAAGATCCTCGGCTGGGGCCGCAACGTCATGATGCGCGAACTGCGCAGAGCCGGCGTGCTGCAGGGCAACAACCTGCCCTACCAGCGCTACGCGCACCACTTCAAAGTCGTGCCAGGAACCTACACGCACCCCAAAACCGGGGAGCAGATACCCACGGCCACAACCTATGTTCGGCCGCCCGGGTTGGAGTTCCTGCGCAAGTGGGTGTGGGAGCTGGCCGCGGAGGGATTCGACGCATGAGCGGCGATTTCTGGTGGACGTTGGCCGCGGTGGCGCCGTACGGGCTGTTGATTGTTTTCTTGCTGGGGGTTTCGCGGTGAAAACGTATTCGCTGGCTGAGGTGGCGGCGATGGTGCTGCCGCCGGAGTGGAAGGACTCCGAGCGCTGGTTGCAGCGGCGTTTGCGGCGCGGGTTGATCGGCGGCTACAAGGTCGGCCACACGTGGCGGATGACTCAAGACGACGTCGATGACCTGATCGCTAAGCACCGCAACACCACTGTTCGGGCTGAGCGGCCGTCGAGACAGTTGTCTTTTACTCCGACGTCGCGCCGGAAGCTAAGGAGCGCGTCGTGATTGATGTTTTGACTGCTGTTGCCGCGCTGCTGGCCGCGTTGGCGTCGTTGATCGGGTTCGAGTGGCTGCGGAGAACATCGTGACCGGTGAGCGCCTGGCTGGTTTAGATGCGTTGGCGTTGACGGCTGACGAATGTCGAATCCTGGCGGCGGTGTTCGGGTTTCGTGACACGGCTGAGTTCCAGGTGTTTGCGCGCCGCCAGCAAGGCAAGCATGCGCGACGCCAACTAGTGAGGAGGATGAGGTGACTACGCAACGCACCGTTGTGCTGGAGCATTCTATCGCTAGCGTGGTGGCGCAGGTCGATGAGCTGCGCGCCGAAAACGACTCGGTGCGTGAGGCGTTCGCCGCTGCGGTCGGCTACTACAGCTGCCCGTGTGGGGCCCAGTTCGAGTTCGCTGAGGATTCGACGCTGGAGGAGTATGCGGCGCTCAACCGCTGGCTCGGCCGCCACTACGGCGCCTGCGCCGACCAGCTCGCGGCAGACAACGCACGGCTGGAAAACCAGCTCGCGACCGCCCGGGCGCTTCGGGACGCGGATCGGATGGCGCCATGAGCGCTCTTCTCGACAGCTTGATTGCGCAGTGGCGCCGCTGCGGCGGCGACAAATGCCGGCTGGCCGAACGCGGCAAATGCCCGCGCTGCAAGCGGGGGATGCGAATCACGTTGGCGCGCACCAAGGAGGCGGCGTGAAAGCCCTGTTGACGTTCCCGTTCGCTCTCGGCCGCGAGTTGTTACGCGGTGTCGGCATGGGATTGGACGTTTGCTGCCCGCGCGAAACGCTGCCCAGCTACGACGAACTGCTGGCTGTGCAGAGCGCGCTCGATCGACTCGACGCCCTCGTCGCCGAAATCCGAGACCTTGCCGATTCTTCCGCTGCGCCGGTGACGCCTCCCGATGCTGCAGCGGAACGCCCCGCCGGAGAGATCGCCAGCGCTGACACTCCCGGCGCTGCTCCGGCGGGGCATCCAAACCTCCTGCGCGCCGCAGCGCACCAGTTGCGCGATTGGGCCGCCGACGCCGGATGCGGTGCGCCGCACTACTGCCGGTCGCTGTCCAAGCAGCTCGAGGACGCGGCAGAACAGATCGTCCACCACAAGTAAATCGCCCCCGGCCGGGTCCACGGCCGAGGGCGCCGACAACAGGAAGGGATGATTCCCAATGTCAGACAGCAGCTTAGCAAGACCGCCCGCACAGGACGACCACCTGGCCGTGCTGCTCGACTTCACCGAAATCGTCTGGCACGAAACAGACGCCACACCAAGGGATTTGAACCCGTCGTGGTCGCAGATGCTCGACGCAGCACTCGACTACGTGCGCGACGACGCGCGCTGGGCGGTGCCAGCGTGACGGACCGTTGGCTACCCGTTGTCGGCTATGAAGGCTTCTACGAAGTTAGTAGCGATGGCCGCGTTCGCAGTTTGAAGCGGCGCTTCCGGATTTTGAAGCAGGCTGTCCATCCTAGGGGTGGTTATCGACAGGTCACCTTGGCTAAGAACGGCCATCACCGCACACACAAGGTGCACAGACTCGTCCTTGAGGCGTTCGTGGGCCCTTGTCCACCAGGGTTTGTTGGCTGCCATAACGACGGCGACACGTCGAACAACCGTGCAGACAATCTGCGATGGGACAGCCCCTCTACGAACAACTTCGACCTGGTTCGACATGGCACACATGCGAATGCAAACAAGACGCATTGCCCCGCTGGCCATCCCTACGACGACGAGAACACACTCAGGCTGCGACACGCCCCGAAGGCGCGGCGTTGCCGAATCTGTTATGAGCGTCAGCAAGCCGAACACGCTGAGCGTAAACGCATCGGCCGTCGGAAGCTGAAGGCTGCCTCATGATTCAGCTGAATTGCCCGGTTTGCTGGCGCGTTGTCGGGGCCTCTGATGGCATAGTGAAAGCTCATGTGGACACGGCGTTTATGCCATGCCCGATGTCGCGCCGTCCCGTGCCGCCGAGTTCGCTACGCCAGGCCGAGCTGGAGGAATCAGCGGCGCATGTGATGCGGCTTGCCGCCGAGCTGCGCGACGACCTCGACGCCTTCCACAACGTGCTGGCCGACGCCACCAACGCGCAGCTGCGCGAATGGCTCGTCATCGCCTTGGCCGCGGTTGACGTCGACCGACCGATGAGCGAACTGCTGGCCTGGGTCGAGGGTCTGCGCGGCGACGTCGAGGCTGTCGCATGATTGCGGAGACTGTGCTCGTCTGCGCCGCTGCGGTGGTGGTGCTCGTGGCGAATGTGATCGCGTTGCGGCGTCGATGGCGCCCACGCCGGGCCGGCCTCCCAGCTCCGGGGTACACGCTCGACGACGTAGTCGCGATGCGGCAACGGCTCTGGGATGAGCGTGAACGCCGACACGTCAAGACCACGATCGTCTACGACGAGCACGGAGAGCCTGTCGCCGGTTTCGACAGCCGGGGCCTGGGGGCCGTCTGCGACTTCGAAACGGGTGAACCAGAGTGAGCGGGGTCGTGATCGAACCAGGTTCGCCGGAGTGGCATCGGATCATCACGTCGTCGAAGGTGGCGGCCATCCTTGGTGTTTCGCGCTGGGAGTCGCCATACAGGCTGTGGCATCGCATGAAGGGACTCGTTGACCCCGAGCCGCCAAAGGATATCTTCGACGTGGGCCACGACTTCGAGCCGGCGATGGCGGCGATGTGGAAGCGCCGCAACCCGGGTTGGCAGCTCTCGCCCGGCGAGGTTCAGATAGTCGCTGACGCCAAGTTCGGCTATCCGGCCGCGGCGACGTTGGACCGCCGCGGTCGGCGCGGTCGGGCCCGCAGGGTCGTGGAGTTCAAAACCGCGCGCCGCCTGGAGGATTGGGGAGATTTCGGCACCGATCAGGCGCCGGCCGACTATGTCGCGCAGGTGCTCGCGCTGATGGCGTTCACCGGCTACACCAAGCACCCGGCGCACCTGATGGTGTTGGGCCCGTATTTCGAGGCGCACACCTACGTCATCGAATACGACGAGCAGGTCGTGGCGATGATGCACAAGCGCTGCAGCGAGTTCTGGCATTCCCTGAAGGGCAGTGAGCCGCCGGATCTCGACGACTCCGTGCCAACTTACGAGTGCGTGCGCAAGCTCCACCCCGAAATCAACCCCGGCGAGACGGTCCAAGTCGACCCCGACGATGCGCTGGCTCTGCTCAGAGCATCGGCCCTTGGCAAGAGCATGGAAACCCGGCTTCGGGGAATGAAGACCCGGCTGCTGGACCAGATGGGCAACGCACAATACGCCTGCGTCGGCGAGCTCCGCATCGCCGACCGCCGCCAACACGCCAAAGGCAGTGTGGCGCTCAACCTTTCCGTCAAAAAACCTGCCCGAACTGGAGGAACTGATCGCATGACCACAGCTCACGCCCCCCGCCCTGGCCGACCAGGCCAGCACCGAACTCGCCATCGCCGGCGGCCAAACCGGTTTCACCGAAACCCAGGTCGCCGCGCTGCGGCAGATCGGAATCGAGGACGCCACCGACGCCGACCTGCAGGTGTTCTTCCACCACTGCCGGCGCACCGGCCTGGACCCGTTCGCCCGCCAGATCTACATGATCGGCCGCGAAACCGACGTCAACGTCCGAGTGCAACTCGACAACGGCAACACCCGTATCGAGAAGCAGCGGGTGATGAAGTACACGATCCAGACCGGAATTGAGGGCTATCGCGTCATCGGCAAGCGCGCCGCCCGCCGCGAAGGCGTCGTGGTTTCCAACGACGACCCGCTGTGGTGCGGCAAAGACGGTGTGTGGCGCGACTTTTGGCCGAAGTCAGAAGGCAAGCCAGTCGCCGCGAAGTACACCATCCGCGTCGACGGCGCGCCCAACACCGCGACGGTCATGTTCGAGGAATTCGCCCAGTACACCAAGAACGGCGAGCTCAACTCGATGTGGAACAAGATGTCGGCCAACCAGCTCGCCAAATGCGCTGAGGCGCAGGCATGGAAGAAGGCTTTCCCGGCCGACTTCTCCGACATCATCCTCGAAGGCACCGACCAAGGACAGGTCATCGACAGCGACGGCGCGCCGGTCCGCGTACCCAGCCAGCGCCGCGGCGTCGACGGCCTACGCGCCGCGCTGGGCGCCGATGATGCCGCTCCTGGTCAGGACGGCGGTAACGACGCGAGTCAGGACGCTGAGCCGTCGTCGGGCGCCACTCTTCCCCCCGACTCGCGTGACCAGGACCAAACCGGCATGTCAGACGTTGCGCGCCGCAAGTGGTTGAACCGCATGTTCGCTCTGCTGTCCGAAGGCGACTGCAACGACCGCCAGGACCAGCTCATCGTCATCGCCGCGCTGGCCGGCCTGCCGGTCGGGGAGATCGAGCACCGAGACGCCATCAGCGACGACGAGCTGCGCGCCGTCGTCAACCAGATGAACGCCTGGAACAAGGCAGGCGTCCTCGGCCAGCAGATCACCGAAATCCTCAACGCCGCAACACTCGCCGCGGAAGAGGACACCACCACCGAAGGGAACGCCGATGCCTGAAACACCCAACACCCCAGATGAATTCGCCGCCGTGCTGCTCCAGCACGCGAAAGGCCGCGCCCACGATGAGGCGTCGGAGAAGATGCGCGAGGCCGTCGAAGCGGTGAAGCGCACCGGCAAGGACGCCAAGGTGATCGTCGAGCTCGCAATCAAGCCGGTTCCCAAGATTCCCAACGCATTCCGCATCGAGGACAAGGTGACCGCGAAGATCCCCGATGACCCGCGCACGTCGATGTGGTTCGCCGACGAACAGGGCGGCCTGCACCGCAACGACCCCAACCAAGGCTCCCTGTGGGAACCCGCCGACAACAAGACCGCCGCCGCAGATAACTGAAAGGACCGCCATGACCGACAACGGCCCCACCATTATTCAGCACTCGCGTGACCAGCAGCAGATCGTCATTGTTCGCAAGCCGGATGAACCCCGCGTCTCATGGGCTGTCGGGACCACGGCCGAGCATGGCATGCAGGTCTACGAAATCGTCGCCCGTGAAGACCTGCTGCCGAACCCGTACCGCGTCAGCGGAACCCGCACCGTCGCCGAGCTCGACTCGTTCCTCGACGAGCTGGAACGCCGGCCACTTGCCAGCGAAGGCACCCTGTGGGGTAACGCGCAGCGCGGCCGACTCACCGCCATCTACAACGACCACCGCGGCGACACCGCGGGCTGGCGTGACGACCGCCTCGAACTCCAACTCGCCGCCGACGAGGACTGGACGGCCTGGCACGCCTTGTCGGGCAAGTACTTCCGGCAGGAGGAATTCGGCGACAAGGTCGAGGAACTGCTGCACACTGTCACCAGCCCCGACCAAGCTGAACTACTCGAAGTCATCGACAGCGTCCGCGCCTCGAGCAAAGGCGAATTCGAGTCAGGCATCGAACGCGCCAACGGCGGTCAACGACTCGTCTACAAGCAAGAACACACCGTCAAAGCCGGCCGCACAGGACAACTCGAAGTACCGCAAATCATCGGCCTCGAGCTGCGCCCGTGGGAAGGCCACCACGAAACCTACCCCGTAGACGGCTATTTCCGGGTCCGTGTCTCCGACGGCGACCTGTTCCTGGCGATCAAGCTCAAGCCCACCCGGCAGATCCTGCGCAAAGCCTGGTTCGACCTGGCCGCGAAGGTCATCGAGCAGACTGGCAAGCCTGTCTACGCGCAGCCGTGACAAACCCAACCGTCAAACTTCGCAAGTGCGCAGAGTGCGGCCGGCCGACGGCCGCACCTGTGCAACGCGGCGACGTCTGCTACTGCCAGAAACACGCCGCCACGGCGCCTGACATGGTGAACCACCCGCCGCACTACACACGCGGGCCGCGGATCAAAGCGGCGACGACTGGCGGCGCCAGAGTCGTCGAGTGCATCGAAGTCATCCGCCACATCAGCGACTTTCGGCTCGCAACAGCCATGAAATACATCTGGCGCGTCGCTTTCGGCGGCAAAGCAAACGACCGCGAAGACATCGAAAAAGCCTGCTGGTACCTGCGTGACTGGCTCGACAACCCGACCAGCGAGACGCCATGAGCCGACCCTGTTCGACCAGCTCGGCGACCGCAACAGCGACATCGTCCAAGCTGCGCTCACCCGCAAATGCGAACAATGCGGCGCCCTGCCAGGCGACGACTGCACAAACCTGCCCATCAACGGACACCCCCTACACGGCCGCATAGTCCACTACGGGAGATCCACCGCATGACACTCGACCGCGTGCTCGATGCCCGCACCCGCGCCGGCCTCCCACCAACCCCGCCATGCTCCACATGCGGCGCGCCCGCCATCGGCTACATCTCCTGGCGCGACGGGCATTTCGCCGCCTGGTGCCGCAACCACATCGACACACCGCAACAAACAAGCCTCATGGATGGCGCATCATGACCGCTCAACTCGCCCTCCCAAGCTGCGTACTGCCCGGCTGCCGGAACCCTGTCGGCCAGGTTGGTGAGCCATGCGGCGAATGCCTACGCGCGTTCGGGCCGATACTGCGCCAAAACCCCAACGCGCCACCACTGACGGCCGAAGAAATCGCCGAACGCGACTCCTACGTCGACTGCGCCTACGCGCTGCAGCGGATGATCAGGGAGGGCCGCTGATGCCGATCCGCCCCGAGAACCGCGGCGGCTTAAGCGTTCCGCTTCGCGATGTGCTCTCGCCATCGGAATACCGATCGGTGGAGACGCTCCGCGCCGGCCAGCTTGGAGACCCAGCACGGTTCTATGGACTGTGGGAAGGTGTCGTCGCACGACACACTGGCGGCCGGCTCACGCCAACAGGACACGGCTGGGACGTGCAGCTCGGCAGCATCCGCGTCGAGGTTAAATTCGCCGCCGAATGCATAATGCGATTCGGCCAAGGCGCTCGCCAGGTGTTCCGGTTCGTCTCACTGCGCGGGAGCTCCCGCAGCAATGCGTCGACCGTCGTAGTCCTGATCGGCCTCGACCGACGCGACCTCATCCACGCCTGGGTCATCCCAACCGCGGTGATCGGTGATACGGACGCCTGCACGCTGAACAACCCGGACCGCGCAGTAGGCGATAGCCGCTCCCGATTCTCTCCGTATCGCGTGCCATTCGACCAACTACTGCCCGAAATCCTGAGCGCCCACCGCGAGCATCACGCACAGACCGCCCAGCGCACGCGCACCGCTGCGCTCGAAGCCCAGATGGACGCGCTGTTCGAGGTAGGTAGTGCCTGATGCCTGAATGCGCGCTGTGCCTGCACTACGAGAGCGAGCACACACCGGCCGACATCGACCCCGGCCGGCGCTGCCGAGCTCGCGAATACGCGACCAAATTCGGGCATGTCGATTGCGACTGCCCGGGATACGAGCCTGGCGACGACGAAGAGATGGAGGAGTCTGTGGCTAACTCGGCTGGGATGCTGAAGGAGTCGATCTGGCGCGACAAGGATTGGCGCCTGCTGCCGCGCACCGCGCAGGCCACCTATGTGCAGTTGATCAGTCAGAAGGAGCTCGACCGCGCCGGCATACAGCCGCTGCAGGTCGCGAAGTGGGCGAAGGGCTGCAACGACCTAACCGCTGAGGATCTGTGCGCGGATCTGAAGGTGCTCGAGCAGCACAGGTTTGTGTTCGTCGACGAGGACACCGACGAGTTGTTCGTTCGCTCGTATATGCGGCACTGCGACGTTGCGCGGTATCCGAACATTCTCAAGAACGCGTTGCGCTGCGCCCGCATGGTGGCGTCGGAGAAGCTGCGTCACGAGCTCGCCAAGGAGCTGCGCCGGCTGCATAAGGCTGACGCTGACCAGGTTGCAGACGCGATCGATCCACCCGGTTTTGAGCCCGATTTTGATGAACCTCAACTGAACGGTTCCGAAACCCTGCCGAACCCTTCCGAAACCCTCCCGCAAACGGTTCCGGCAACGGTTCCTGAACGGTTGAACGGTTCCGAAACCCCAACGGAACCCCAGGGATATGGATCTGGATATGGATCAGTTACCTTGGGTAGTTCTCAAGTTGGGGGGGCGCGCGAGCGCGAACCCAACGCCGACAACGAACCGCCACCCGACTCGAACGACCCCCCACCCCGACACTGCCCAAAGCACATGCCCGGCGGCACCCTCGACCCGTGCGGCGCCTGCAAGGAGCACCGGCAGCGACACGACCGCTGGCTAGCCAACGCCGACATCGAGCAAAAACGCGCCCAGCAAGCCGCAGCCCGCGAAGAAGCCAGCCGCCGAGCACAACTCGCCGTCGACCGACAACTCGCCATCACCGACTGCGATCTCTGCGACGACAACGGCTACCGCGGCGCCCACGTCTGCGACCACATCGACCGAACCGAAACCACCAAAGCCGGCATCGCCGCAGTCCGGGCAGCACTCGCGAAAGGCAGCGCCAAGTGACTTTTCGACACTCCGCTCAGCAGATCGCCAACGCCCGCCGAAACTCGGCCAAAGCCACCCGCGAACGCCACCAACGCGACCAGCCCCAATTCGATTGGGACAAAGCCATCGCCAGCCTCAAAGCCATGCTCGACAAACTGGAGGCCAGATGAGCGCCACACTGCTGGCCTGGACCGAGCACGCCGCCTGCCGGCCACACCCCGCCTGGACGCCCGCCAGCGAGCCACACGCGGCCGAAATGGCGGCAATGCAAGCCATCTGCGACGGCTGCCCGGTCATCGCCCAATGCGCCTGGTACACGCTGTCCGAGCAACTCGAAACCGTCGTCTGCGCAGGCGTCTACGTGCCCGAACGCAAACGCGCCCGGCGATACGCCGACGCCCAACGCCAGCTCAAGCACAAAGCCGCCATCGGAAAGCGGCCGCAGCGATGACGATCCGCGACGCTGACCGGATCCTCGACGAGATTGACCGGCTCGTCGACGAGCAGATGGCCGATGGCGAACCACGCGTCGGCTACGACTTCGGCGACCCGACCTACCCGCGCTGCCCGCACTGCGACCGCCACTGGCACGGCCTGCCCATCACCGAACGCATCGCCGCGATGTACGCCAATGGGATCTACGACGAGGACTACCGCGCCGACACCGACACCAGCCGCGTGCTCTGCCAAGGCTCAGACTTCATCGGACCCATGCCGGCCGAAATACCACCGGGCCTCGAGTGGCTCGAGCAGTGGATCCAGCGGGACATCGCCCTCGCGCACCGACGAGCCATCCACGACCTGCTCAGCGGCTACCGTCTGGCGCTGACGCCCGAACTCCAGCTCAACGTGAACCGCCGCTGGTGGCGAACCACGCTCCCCGACAACGCCGAAATCACCGAAGACATGGAGCGATTCGAGTTCACGGTGGTGGTCGGCGACGCATCGCAGACGTTCAAAGCCGAACACCTCCGCCGCAACGGCAACGTCGTCGACGTCCTGGCCGACTTTGCGCCCAGCATCGGCGGCACATGGGAGCCGCTGACAGCGCCCGGCGTGGTAACCCATCCCGTGGTGCCGCAAAACCAGCGCCGCGCAATTGCGCAGATTCCGCAGCGGGGTTCACGTGTCAGCTTCGTGGACGTCCGCGGCCGCATCATCACAGGAACCGTGGCCAACGTCGAAACCGACGAGGAAACCGGCGTCACCGATATGACGCTTACCCGCTTCCCTGAGTTCGCGCCCGGCGAGTTTCCTCGGCTACACCGAGGAGGGTTTCGATGAGCGAATGCCAGCACTGCGGCTGCCGCGCACAGCTTTTCCTCTGCCAGAGCTGCACCAGCGACCTGCGCGACATGCTCCGCGGCCTCGTCGAAGGCCAAGAGCTCCCATCCGGTCACCGCGGCGCAAGCTGGCTGCAATACCTCACCGACGCCGCACTCGGCCAAACCCGGCTCGGCGTCTCAGTACGCCACTCCACCGACTACACGACACCGCTGCCGTTCAACAAGACCGCATCCGACCTGCTCAACGAAGCGCACGCAATGCTCGCCCGCTGGGTCGAAATCGTGAACCGCAACGCCGAAACACTCGCCATCCTAGGAAAGGACCAGCCGTGACCACCGCCGTCCAGATGGCCCGCACACTCGCCGACAACGTCACCGCGATCGCAGCACACCAAGACGCCGGCCGGTGCTACCGCGAAATCCAGAAACTCATCGACGACATCGAATACCGCATCAACCGGCCCAAACCCCCACGCTTCCTCGGCCCATGCCCACACCTGGTCACCAGGCGCCAAGCCTGCGCAATGCAACTCGTCGCGCCACGCGACGCAACCGAAGTCCGATGCCCAACCTGCGGCACGCTGCACCAGGTCGACCATCTGATTGAGCTGCTGCGCAACCACCTGCTCTACGAGCCGCTATCGGCGGTGCAGATCGTCGGCAGCCGCGTCAGCGACCTCCCGGGCGCGCTCGAGCAGCTCGGCGACAAACTGTCGCGATCCACGTTCTACTCCTGGTGCAAACGCGGCTGGCTCAAACCGCGCAGCTACCAAACCCGCGCCGGTGTGCGGCTACCGCAGCGCCAAAACGACAGCGACGAGCCGATGTACTGGCTGGCCGACGTCTACGCGCTCATCGAGGCGACACGCGAGAACAAACCAGCATGAAAGTTGCGAAATCACACGCGTGTGACTTACCTTTGGAACCAGATTGCAGGCGGACGACCTATGCCCGCACCAAGGCGCTCTGCCGTTTCACTTCCCAGCGTTCGCCAGCTGGGACACTCGCCCAGCGGTAACACCGAGCATCGCGGCCGTGTCTCTCACCGAATACTTGCGCGACAGCGCGGATGCTACGCGTCCCGTTTCCGAGACCAATTCGGCCTCTTGGCGCTCGATCTCTTCGCGCATTCGGCGCAGACGCTCGGCATCGAGCACCGACTCATCGTCGACGTCGTAATGAAAATCGAGCTCCACATCGGCGTCATCCGGAAGATCGTCCATCAGGATGATGACCTCGCGTACCGATTTGGCGAGTCCAGCCAGTGAGTGGGCGAAGGTGTGCGCGCCAGCGACGGCGGGCACGTCGGCCAGCCACGCGTCGCCCTCGCGGGTGACGTGAACGCTGTAGGTCATTTCAGCAGCCATCCTTTCCCAAGCGCCGGTTCTAGGTCGCGTTCGATCTTGTGCAGTGTTCCGGTGGGAATGTCGCCGGGGTGTTGCGGGACCGCAGTGCTCGCGGTGATTTCGCCGCGGGTGACGCGGTAACGCTTGTGCGATCCGACGGTGCGGATGTGCACGCCGCCGAGCTTTTCGATTTTCCGGTTGACTTCCCGAGCACGCATAAGCCTAAAGTTTAGTCGCTAAACACCGCAAGTGTCAAGCGGTTAAACACCTATTGATCGGCCCTTTTCCTATAGGGAGCCTAGCCACGCCATGCCACGCCCAGACGCCGCCAAACTCATCGCCGAAAGCCTCCACAGCCTCCCACACCCAGACGGCCGCCCACGCCGACTGATGCACTTCAGCCAGTTCAACCAGACCACCGAAACCCGCGACCGCATCAACCAACTCGCGGCCGGCGTCGGCGAATCCATCGTCCACCTACTCGAACGCCGCGGCTACACCATCGGCCACCGCGACGACAAACACGCCGCAGACGCCGAAGGCTACAAAATCGCCAACGTCTACTGCGAACGCTGCGGCGAACGCCTCTACTCGCTCACCGTCGACCACGACATGAAAGCCCACCTCAGCCGCCTGGCAATCCGCACCCTCACGCAGATCAACCCGGAGTGCCCACACCAATGACCGCACCGAACCCGCTGGCCGAACAGCTACGAGCGTTCCTGCCCAAAGACTTCCTGCCCACACGCGCAGCAGCATCCAAGATCTACACCGTCGCCGAAGGCATGCAATTCGCAGAACGCATCGCCGACGCACTCGACCGCACAGAACGGTTGCCGGTCAGCACCACAGTCACCCACAACGACGACGGCAGCCTCACCATCCACGTCACACCAGACACCGCCGCAGCGGCCCCGCTGGCCGCAGACGCCTAGCGCGCCAATGCCCGGCCGCCACACCAAGACCACCACCCAGCGCGGCCTGGGCCACCGACATAAACAGCAAGTCGCCCACCTCAAACGCCAGCACATCGACGGCACACCCTGCTGGTGGTGCGGCGAACCCATGTACCTATCGCAAGGTCTACCGGCGCAACGGCACCAGCGTACCAGCGCGCAACGGCGCCGCGGCGACCAGCGCTGACCGGCCGAACCCTGGCCATGCTGGCCATGGTCCGGCTGCAACAGCGAAGCGCGGAAGACGGCAGCGCGACTCACCTGCGACCAGCGCTGACCGGCAAACGAGCAAACCGGGAGCTGGTCGACATCGGGCCGCGAGCACTGCAGTGGCCATGGTAACCGGCTAGCGAACGCCAACAAGGCGCGTACCAGCGCAGATACCACCCCGGCAAAAAAATCGAGGGCGGGGGTGGTCGCAGCGACAGGTGCTGAAGCGTTGAAACCTTTGTCCTCTCTTAACCTTAGCAATACGTAACCGGAACGAAGTACC